>NZ_BAAAQD010000039.1:0-89141 GCF_039531485.1 Dactylosporangium maewongense
GGACCTGTGCGTCGCCGGTCTCGGCCGGACCCGGCTTGCCAAGTCGGTGCACGACGCAGCGTGGGCCGGCTTCACAGCCATGCTGGAGTACAAGGCCGCCCGGTACGGGCGCACCTTCGCCCGGGTGAACCGCTTCTTCCCGTCCACCCGCAGGTGCTCCGACTGCGGACGCATCAACGAGAAGATGGCGCTCAACGTCCGAGCGTGGGACTGCCCCTGCGGAGCGGCCCACGACCGGGACGTGAACGCGGCGCTGAACGTGTTGGCCGCTGGACAGGCGGACAACGGAAACGACCGTGGAGCGCAGGTAAGACCGGGACACGTCCCGGCACCACGCGGCGAAGCGGTAACCCACCCGGACGCCGCGCGGTCCACGCGCAGCGTGGCGGGAATCTCCGTCCTTCAGGGCGGAGAGGATGTCAAATCTCGTGCTCCCACCAGCCGCGCGTGTCGACGTCCGCGGCGTCCGCCAGCGCCTCCAGTTCCGCGATCTCCTCGTCGGTGAGCTCGATGCCGCGAGCTCGGACCAACCCGTCGATGTAACTCGCCTTCGTGACGCCGATGATCGGGGTGGTCCCCTTGGCGATGGCCCAGGCGGTGGCGACGTCGGCGGCGGACGCGCCCCGGTCCCCGCCGATCGCCCGCATCCTGTCCGTCAGCGCCTGGAGCTTGGGCAGGATGCCGTTGTACGCGGCCGCCCGGTTACTGCCCGCGGGCAGCGGACGGGCTGGGCTGTACCTGCCGGTCAGCGCTCCCTGCTCAAGGACCATGTAGGCAAAGAACCGCACGTCGTGCTCGCGGCAGTGATCGAGAATGCCCGCGCGCTCGGAGCCGCGGTACAGGAGGCTGTAGTGGTTCTGGACCGCCTCCACGCGATAGCCGGCCTCGCCGAGGATCTGGTCGGCGAGAGCGATCTCCTTCATGTTGTGGTTCGAGACGCCGACATGCTTGATCTTGCCGCTGCGCAGCAGCGGAATCAGCGGCGGCGTCCAGCGGGCCACGTCGGCGGGGTTGTGGATCCAGTACAGATCCACATAGTCCGTGCCCAATCGTTCGAGGCTCTGCTCCAGCATCTCCGCGACCGGATCGTCGCCGTCGCCCGCGGCCTGCGGGGTGAACTTCGTCGACAGCTGGTACTCGCTGCGGGCGTAGCCCTTCAGCGCCTGAGCGAGGACCGTTTCCGAGTGACCCATGCCGTACACCACCGCGGTGTCCCACAAGGTGAACCCGTTCGCTTGCGCCTTCTCGACGACCTCGCGCAGGCCGGACGCGGTCAGCTGACTGCCGAAGTAGCCGTCGCCCGCCTCGCCGCTGTCTCCCCAGGCCCACGTGCCCAGCGCCACCGCCGGCGCTGTCAGCGTCTTGCTCGTCATGTCCCCTACCTCCATTACGCGTTCGGTCCCAGAAGACCGCGATCGCCGGTACCGGAGAAGGTCGCGTTTGTGGGGGTACAACCTCTACCCCCCCTCGCGCCGCGACCGGCGGATACGGTGAAGGACATGGACCAGCAGCCCGGAAACCGCGGCGAGATCCGGGACTTCCTCGCCGGCCGACGCGCCAAGATCACCCCGGCACAGGCCGGACTGCCGACCAGCGCCCGTCGCCGGGTCGCCGGGCTGCGGCGCGAGGAGGTCGCCGTCCTCGCCGGCGTGAGCACAGAGTGGTACACGCGGTTGGAAAAAGGTCACATCGCCGGCGTGTCCGAAGACGTCCTCGACGCGGTCGCCCGCGCCCTGCGGCTGGACGACGACGAACGCACCTACCTGTTCGACCTGGCCCAGTCATCGCGGGCCGGGAGTCGCACGCCATCGCGTCGCCGGGACGTCGAGGTCCCGCCCCGAGTCCAGTGGCTGCTCGACTCCATGACGATGTCCTCGGCGTTCGTGCGCAACGGCCGCACGGACGTCATAGCCAGCAACCCCCTGGCCCGAGCCCTGTACGCGCCGATGTTCGACAGCGCCACCATCGACAAGCGCGGCCGCCCCAACATCGCCCGCTACATCTTCCTCGACCCTGGCGCACACGACTTCTTCGTCGACTGGGACGCCGCCGGCAACGCCACCGCCGCCCTGCTGCGCGCCGAGGCCGCCCGCGAGCCACACGACCGGGCGCTGCGCGACCTCATCGGCGAGCTGTCCACCCTCAGCCCCGAGTTCCGCGACCAATGGGCCACGCACGACGTCCTGATCCGCCACGACGGCATCAAACGACTCCAGCACCCCGACGTCGGCCACCTGGAACTGACCTTCCAGCACCTCGACCTGCCCCTGTCCAGCCGAGCCGTGCACAACCTGATCATCTACACCGCCGAACCCGGCACCGCGTCCGAAGACCGACTCAAACTCCTCGCCAGCTGGTCAGCCACCCCACCTCGGGCGGCAGCCCCTCTTCATCAGAGCGGCGCTCCGACCTCATGAGCTACAGCGACAAACAACAACAAAACACCGCCGACCCCGTACGGCGACGGACAACCCACCCAGGACTGCTGAACCTCGACCAGTCACGGGAGAGGTCCCACTACTTGAGCCCAAGCCAGGGAATCACGTGACCGTCGACAGCGGGCGGCAGCTCGATCGGCGGTTGCGTCGACTCTGAACGCAGAGATCCCCCGGGTCCGGGCCGGGCTGCTGAACCTTGTCGGTCCGTTGCAAGCCTCAGTGACGCCGAATCTGTGCGGGCACCGCGTTCCACGTGCACGCCTCGGGTCGTGGCGGGGCCGGGTGGGATCACCCTGCGTAGCAGCACTCAGGTCACTGGATCAACCGCTGCCACCAATTCGCGATCCCATCGGTCTGGTAGTTGAGCCACCAGATCCACGGAAGTTGCTCCGACAGCTCTCGGACAGCCGGCATCGGCAGTTCACTCAACACCTTCCGCAACTCCGGCGGCACGGCCTCGTCGGTGAGATTGAGCCAGGCGATCACACCACCGAGCCGGATCTCCAGCGGCGAAGCGCGATCCGACCAGTTCGCCCGCGACCATGCCAGCGCCTCTGGAACCTGGTCCAGTTCCCTGAGGTGTTGCGCAATGCAGATGACAAGAATCATCCTCACCGACGCAACGGTCTCGGCCGCAAGTCGTAACCGCAGGATCTCGACCAGGTCCCCATCGACCGGCAACGCGGTGACCAACACGTAGGCCGCGCGACCTCGGACGTCGGGATCGTCGTCGTCCAGCAACTCAACCAGCAGATCCGTGTCGCGCCCGACCATCATCCGCGCGGCCTCAACCGCCCAGTTCTCCAGATAGCCACTGGAATCGTAGACCGGCATCGGCTGCATCACCCAGAGCATCGACGGCCGCATCTCCATGTTGAGGGTAAACACGCGGGCCAGGTCACCAATGAGTTGCAGCGCGTCAGCCCGCGATTGAGCAGACGTATCCGCCGCGGCACGGATCAACATCGGCACGACGAAGGCACCCGACGCGCTCGTGTTGCCATCACTGCAGACTGTCCATCCAAGATCGACGAGCGCCTCAGCCATGGTGGCGGGGCTGCTACCCCGCAGACCTTCGATGGCATCACGAACCCTGGACGGCAGCAGCCCGTTGTCATGCAACGTCTCCCACACCGGGTCGTCCGCGCCCACCGGACCGGCCGGGACACCCGCCACGAGCGTCCGCACGTCGAACTGGGTCAGCCACGGCAGATCCAGTTCATCAGGCACCCAATCGCCCTGCGCCACCCGTCATCCCTTCGCCGACCATGACAGCCGCCAGTTGCATGCCGCAGGCTAGCCTCAACCCCAGCCACCGGCGCGCTGCATCCTCCGATGCCGGCAGGGCCCCCGCCGGTCTCTGGCTGTCATCGCGTCACGGACCGTCCCGTCGACGCGCCGCGGACCACGACCCGCGACCTGACGTCCCACCGCGCCGGCCGGAACCCGGTCGCCAATGGCCTGCACTCCTACGCCGGCGTCTGGTCGGCCAGGCGGCGCCGGGTCCGCGGGGTGGTAGGCGTCGCCCGGGGCGGCAGAAGGCGCACCACCCAGCGGCGGGCGAGCAGGGCCGCGTGCACAGCGGCCCGCACGGGCCGGGGCGGCGGGCGCATGCCCACGGCGGCTCGGGTGCCCGGGGCCAGCAGGGCGGCCACGACCGGGCGGACCAGCGGGCGCAGCCACGGCCGGACCCGGGAGCTCGCCATCGCCAGCGTGCGTTGGCTACACAGCTGACCGGCCTCGCTGAAGGCGAAGCCGGCCTCGGCCCGCTCCAGCTCGCGGGCCAGCTCGTCCGGTGAGCGGGGCAGGGCGCGCACGCCCATCCGCCGGCCGAGCTCCGCGTAGAACACGGCCAGCGCGGTGCGCTCGCCCGGGGTGAGCGGCCGCCAGCCGAAGCGGTCCAGCCAGCGGGTCAGCGTCACCGCCAGGGCGGCCAGCGCGAACGCGTTGTGCTCGGCGGTCACCGGGGTGCCGCGGTGGCTGCGGTTGACCCATCGCAGGATCTCCCGGCCCCGCGGGGAGTCCAGGCCGTGCTCGACGAGGTCGCCGAAGGTCAGCGACGTGATCTCGGCCCGTTCCAGCAGGGCGTCGGTGTGCCCGACCGCGGCGGCGACGGGCGGGTTGGCGTACAGGTGCCAGATCATCAGGCGTCCGGCCATGCGCACGTCCCACGGAAACTCGTGGAACATGAGCAGACGGACGATCTCAGCGTGGTCGCGCACCGGGTCGAGGCCGGAGACGCGGTCTCGTAGGTGGTAGCGGCGCACACCGCCAAGATAGCCACGGGACGCTACTGCTCTTCGTGAGCGCGATCGCGGTAACGGTGCCGTCGGCCTTCTGGCTCTCCACGGTGACGGTGGAGCTGCATCCAAAGCGCCGTCGCGGCGCCACCCGCAACATCTGCTACTGGTCGCCCTGCTCGTTGTGACCGCATATTCGGCGTACCCGTTCATCTTGAGTTTATGCACCGACGTTGACTTCCTGCGTGGTGGCGCGCGGGCAACGCGCTGCGCTGAGCAAACGCGCTCATCCGGTCGGTCGGACCGGCGTTGTCCACACGGATCGTTCGTCGGATAGCCGCACCTGATTCGGGTAACGGATGGACGAGGAACGTGGTGAGGAGGCGACGATGGTTGAGGAGCACGGGCGGGAGGCCCGGTGGAGTCCCGCGCGCTGCGACGATGTCGCTGTGTCCGCGGAGGCCCGCGCCTGGCTGAGGCGCGTTGTCCCGGGTCTGCTCGACGGACCGCTCCGGCCGTGCCTGCTCGACGATGCCGAGCTGCTGCTCGGTGAGCTCACGGCAAACGCGTTGCAGCACGCCGGTGGTGTCGAGCGGGTGGCGGTCTGCTGCACCGGCAGGGTGCTGCACATCGTCGTGCACGATCCGGCGCCGGTGCGGCCGTGGCGCCCGCCTGCCGCCGACGCGGTCAGTGAGCGCGGCCGCGGCACTGTGCTGTTCGGGCGGCTGGCCGTCGACTGGGGTGTGTCGACCGGCCCGGACGATGGCAAGGACGTGTGGCTCGACATTCCGCTGTGACCTCGCCAGTACTGCGCAGGACGGGGTGCGGCGCATCGCCGGCATGGCGGTCTGGGAATGAACATGTCGCAGGCTCAGGCGTCCACGGCAGACGCTGCCGGACAGCGGGCTGGACTCTGGCGCCGGCCGGCCGGGCACTCGCTCGGCCCGGTCTTCGGCGCGGCTCACCGGAGTTCAGGCCAGTCGGCGCTTCGCACAGCTCGACCGGTATCAAAGGCGGAGGGTTCGACGCCGGTAGCTCGGGGTACGGGCGGGATCATGTCGTCGTTGCGTGCCCTGGTCCTGGTCTGTTCGCTGAAGAAGTCTCCGGCCCCGTCGAGTTCGGAGCTACTCGGCCGTGAGGTCCTGGCCGCGCTCGCCGATCACGATGTCGACGGCGAGGTGATCCGGGTCGTTGACCACGACGTCCGGTTCGGCGTCTCGACCGACGAGGGCGGCGGCGACGCCTGGCCGCGGATCCGCGCGAAGCTGCTCGACGCACAGATCCTGGTGATCGCCACGCCGATCTGGATGGGACAGCCCGCGTCGGTGTGCAAGGTGGTCCTCGAGCGGCTCGACGCCGAACTGTCCGAGACCGACGAGCAGGGCCGACTACTCACCTACGGCAAGGTCGCAACGGTCGCGGTGGTGGGCAACGAGGACGGCGCCCACCACGTGACCGCCGAGGTGTTCCAGGCCCTCAACGACGTCGGCTTCACGATCCCGGCGGCCGGCGGCACGTACTGGGTGGGTGAGGCCATGCAGAAGGTGGACTACGCCGACGCCGGCCCGAAGCCGGACACGACCGGTGCGGCGACGAAGGCCCTCGCCGCCAACGCCGCCCACCTCGCGCGGCTGCTGGCCGCCCAGCCGTACCAGCCGTCCAGCTGACTCACCGCACCTGCCTGCAGGCTCAACTCGCTGGTACCGGTGACCCTCAAGAAGCGCGTACTGCGTGGTGGTGAAGGAGCGTGACCGTACCGCTCGATCGACCGCGGTGACGCGTGACTCCTGACGCGTGGTGACGGCCTGCCCTGAACACCGTCACCACGCGACGCGCTCAAGTTCCGCAGCGATCCAGGCGGCCGCCGGACGTGGGAGCTACGATGTGCCGTCCGCCATTGGCCGTTGGGAGCCCGTCATGCAGCTGTCCGTGGCTTCTCCGGCAGGATCGCCGACCGTGGTGGCGGTGACCGGTGAGCTCGACGTCGCCACCAGCCCCGAACTACGCCAGTTCCTGCACGCCCGCCTGGACGACGGTGCGACGGCGCTGACCGTTGATCTGACCGGTGTGGGTTTCCTGGACTCCACCACGCTGAGCGTCTTCGTCGGCGTGCACAAGCGTTTACAGGACGAGGCCGGCGGGCGGCTGGCGCTCGTCGTCCCGCACGAGCGGCTGCTGCGGGTCTTCCGGATGACCGCTCTCGATCGTGTCTTCTCCATCGTGGACGCGTTGCCCGGCGGCGCCGGGGCATGAGCTGCCTCCGGAGGTCACAGGACCGGTTGCCGCCGGGGAAACGGTCAGGCGTCAGGGCATAGCCGGTGAGGCAACGCTGGCGCTGCCCGGTGTCACATCCGGCGGAGTTGCGGCCGGTGCGGTGTCCGTGCCGCGCCGGTTGTTGATGAGGTCGGCAGCCGCAGCTGGCGGGCGTGCGCGGTGAGCTGCTCGTACCGCTCACGTCCGGCCCGAGGCCCAGCACGTACCCGACGGCAAGTCCCGCCGCGAACGTCACCACCCGCCCGGCGACCTGCCGGAGCGGACCCGGCTCCCGGCGTTGGTCCCGCCCGCTGCCGGGCCGGCGGGCGGTGCTCAGGTGGGCCAGGAGCCGGTGGTGCGGCGCACCGCGACCGCTCCGCCCCGGTCGACGGCCGCCTTGACGACGGCGAAGATGGCGCCCTGCAGCGCGGCCGCGGCCAGGATCTCGCCCCAGCCGCGATCCTCGTCGGTGGCGTTCGGAGCGTCGTCGTCGTTGCCGGCCAGCCGCCACGCCTGCTTGAACAGCGCCCCGGCCACCGCGCCGGCGGCCACCCCGAGTAGCAACCCGACCGGCTTGTACGCCAGCTTGCCCACGATGCCGCTCACCGCCGCCCCCGCACGCCCATCGCGACCACTGCCACGGCGACGGTGACCGCGGCGCTCAGCACCGCGGCGGGGATCGGCCGGCGCAGCCGCCGCCACACCTGCGGGTCGCGGACCGCGACCACGACCGCCCCGCTCGTCGCACCGGCCCGCTCGGCGACCGTGGTCGCTGCGGCCGCCGCCTCGCCGAGGAGCACGCCGGCCACCGCTGCGGTCCTTGCCTGCACGCGGTACGCCAGTCCGGCCGCAGCACCCTTCGCGCGGGCCTTGACGTCGGCCTTCCCGGCGAGGGCTTCGACGGTCTCGCCGAGCGCCGCACGGGTACGGGCGATCTCGGCCCGCAACTGGCGCGGATCGCCCGCCGCAGTCGTCGTCATGCCGTCCATCCCTTCGCGTCTATCGCTGCCTCCACCCATTCCCTTGCCGTAAGGAAAATAAACATCGATCCGCCGCAGCTCACCGCCCCTGCGAAGCCGGTGGAACATGCGCCGCTTCGGCTGGCGGCTGCACCCGGCCGGGCATACGATGCACGGCAGGTCAGGTCGTCCAGCACCGGCGGCCAGCACGGACCGTCCGCGGGCACCGCGCAGTGGCACTCAGACCACGGGTAAACCACCGCACCACGCCGGCGTGCGCCACCGCACGCGGCACTGCCCGCATCCTTCGACGCATGCCGCGCTCACCGCTGACCGCCCGCCCCCTGCCGCCGATCACCGCGGTTCAGGAAACGGCACTGCGGAACTTCTTCTTCCGAGGGGTTGCTCACGATGACGACGACCGTTCCTGCGGACACCGTCCGCACCGCCACGCACGCGGCAGCCGATCCAGCGGCCGCAGCCCGCAGCCAGACCACGAACCGCGCCAGGGACCGCGCCGCGACCGACGCGGTCGCCATGTCGCTGCTGTCCCTGCTCGCCGATTTGCCCGCGGGCAGCCCGGACCGGTCCCGCATCAGGGGCCGGATCGTCGAGCTGTACCTGCCCCTCGCGCGCTACCTCGCCCAGCGGTTCCGCAACCACGGCGAACCCTTCGACGACCTCGTCCAGGTCGCCGGCGTCGGACTGGTCAAGTCCGTCGACGGGTTCGACCCCTCCCGCGGGGTCGGGTTCACCGCCTACGCCATCCCCACGATCACCGGCGAGCTCAAACGGCACTTCCGGGACCGCTGCTGGGACATGCGGGTCCCGCGCCGCACCCAGGAGATCCGGCTGCGGATCGGCCGCGTCAGCGAGGAACTCACCCAGTCCCTCGGCCGGTCCCCGACGGTCGCGGACCTCGCCGACCGGCTCGGCTGCAGCGAGGAAGACGTCATCGAAGGTCTCGACGCCGCCCACGCGTACCGCACCCTGTCCCTGGACGCCCCAGCCGGCGGCGACTGCGACGGCGAGTACACCGACCTCGGCGCCTACATCGGCGGCGCCGACCCCGGCATCGAGCAGGTCGAGGCCCGCGAGGCGCTGAAGCCGCTGCTGGCCGCCCTCCCGGAGCGGGAGCGGGTCATCGTCACCATGCGGTTCTTCGGCAACTGCAGCCAATCGCAGATCGCCGCCGAGCTCGGCATCTCCCAGATGCACGTCTCCCGGCTACTGCGCAGCACCCTCGACACGCTGCGGACTCACCTTCTGGCCGGCTGAACCCGGACGTTGACCGGCAGCGTGCCCTGGCGTGGCGCTGGTTGATCGACCGGGTGGGCGTACAGTTGCGCCGGCTCGAACTGCTGCGCCGCGCCGGCGGCGATCGCAGCAGGGCTCTCTCCATCGTTCAACGCGCAGACGGCGCGCCCACGCGGCATGCTCGATGAAGGGACCACCCGTGACCCCTGCTCAGACACTCACCGGTCAGGCGCTCACCGCGCAGATCCTGCTCGTCGAGGACGACCCCGGTGACGAGCTCATGGCCCGCGAGGCGTTCGGCGACGACGCCCAGGACAGCCAGCTGCACGTCGCCCGCGACGGCGAACAAGCCCTCGACTTCCTGTACCGGCGCGGCGACTACACCGACGCGCCCCGCCCGGACTTCATCCTGCTCGACCTCAACCTGCCCCGCGTCGACGGCCGCGAGGTCCTGCGCACCATCAAGGCCGACGCGACCGTGGCCAGCATCCCCGTCGTCGTGCTCACCACGTCCAGCGCGATCGAGGACGTCGTCGCCTGCTACGACACCCACGGCAACGCCTACGTCACCAAACCCGCCGACTATCAGGAGTTCGTCGCCATCGTGCGCCAGATCAACCAGTTCTGGCTCGACACCGTCCGCCTTCCCGGTGCCGCCACGCCCTGAGCGCGCTCAGGACCCGGAATTGGCTTCGCCGTTCGGGGCGGAAGCGATGTCGGTGGTGATGTCGAGGACGGTGTCCAGCGCGGTCAGCGCGAACATGCGATTGAGGACATGACCCGGACTGCAGATCGTGAAGCGGCGGCCGTCGCGCTGCGCGGCCTTGTGCGCGCGGACCAGAACGGCGAGCCCGGACGAGTCGCAGAACCCGACCCCGCCCAGATCCACCCGCACCACGTCGGCACCGGCATCGAACGCCTCCCGCACCGCCGTGATGAACGCCGCCGCGGTGTAGAAGTCGAGGCTACCGACGACCGTCAACACCACGGCGCCTGCCTCACCAGGCGTGGCGGAGGTAATCGCGAGGCGTGGCCCGCTGTCCGGCGAGGGCGCGGGCTGTTGATCAGGGCCCATGCACGCTCCGTTGATCCGCAGTAGGCGGCCAGCCTAACCCGGCGTGATCCGTCCCGCAGGTCGAACACAACGACAGCCATCACCGCGACGGCACAGCACCGCGATCGAGGAAGCCAAAATGGCGACGCCGACCTGCGCGCGGCGACAGGCCCGGCGAGAGGTCACTCAGCCTGGGGCCCGCACGCCGTTGCGGGTGCCCACAGCAGGCAGCCGGCCGGCAAGCGTCGACAGGCCCGCACGCGCCTGGTCCGGTGTGGCCTGCAACCCGACCAGGTCGCCGGCGGGCACACCCATGGCCGCGAGGTGGGCAAGGACCTGCCGCCACGCGCGGATCCGCTGGTCCAGCGCGCGGACCAGGACGGCGAGCCAAGGTTAGAGATCAAGTTAGGCCGGGCGACGGATGATCAGGAGGACGACGTCGTCGTCGACCCGGTCGGTGACGGTGGCGGACAGGTCGTCGCACAGCTGCACGGCGGTCAGTTGCTGGCGGCCGGTCAGCGTGGCACGAAGGGCGGCAATACCGGCATCCAGACCGCGGTCGGGACGCTCGACCAGGCCGTCGGTGTAGAAGATCACGGCGGTGCCGGGCGCCAGCCGCAGGCGGTGGTGGGTTCTGCGGGCCGCGACCCGGGCGCCGAGGATGATCTCGGCCGGCGTTTCGAGCACGGTGACGGTCCCGTCGGGGCCGAGGAGCAGCGGTGGCGGGTGCCCGGCGTTGGACCAGTGCAGTTCGTACGTCCCGAGGTCGACGTAGCCGAGGATGACGCTGGTGAGCGTGTCGACGCCGAACCGGGCCATGGCATCGTCGAGTGCGGTCAGGACCCGGTCCGGGGGTCCGGGCAGCGCCGAGGCGATGCCGCGCAGAAGGCTGCGGATCTGGCTCATGGCCGCGGCGGCCTCGCGGTCGTGTCCGGACACGTCGCCGACGGTGACGGCCAGCCCGCCGTCCGGCAGCAGGAACGCGTCGTACCAGTCGCCGCCGACCCGCGCGCCCTCGGAAGCCGGGTGGTAGCGCACCGCTACGTCAAGATTGTCCGGTTGGGCTGGGTTGCTGAGCAGGCTGCGTTGCAACGCCTCGGCGATCTCACGCTCGACGGCAGCGATCCGGCGGGCGGCGGCCCGGCTCAGACCCTGCACCAGCGCCGCCGCGACCAAGCGGAGAAACCCGCGGTAGGCCTCGTCGTCGGGCAGGTGCGGGCTCAGCCCGGTGATCAGGTCCAGACCGCCGGCCAGTGGGATACGGATCGGCCCGTCACCAGAGCGGTCCATAGGGCTGTCGCCCGCTGGCCGCAGGTCCACGTCGGGCAGGTCATCCGGATCGGACCGTAGGACGGGCAATGCCCGCGCGAGCAGCTGCGGGACGGTGTCGATGTCGCTGATGCGGTCGGTGAGCCGGCCGAGCAGGTCCAGCCGGCGTCGGTCGATCACCTGCACGGTGGTCTCGGAGGCGATGTCGATGACCCCCTCGATCACGCCGTCGGGGCCGCGCACGGCGGAGTAGGAGAAGGTGAAGTAGGTCTCCTCCGGGTACCCGTGCCGGTCCATGTACAGCTTCATGTCCTCGGCCCAGGTCGCCCCACGGCCGGCCAGCACCGACTCCAGCAACGGCCCGATCTCTTCCCAGATCTCGGCGAACACCTCCCGTGCCGGAGCGCCGAGCGCCGCTGGGTGCTTGTCACCGATCATGTCGACGTAGGCGGCGTTGTAGACCATCACGAACTGCGGACCCCAGAACAACGTGACCGCGTTGCGGGTCTGCAGCAGCAGGTCGACCGCGCCGCGCAGTGTCGGGCTCCACGTGGACACCGGCCCGAGCGGTCCGCCCGCCCAGTCGACGTCGAGGTACGCCTTGCGTAACGGCCCAGCGGCCTCGAACGGATCGATCACCCGCCGAATGTATGCCAGCCGGGCGTACAGACCCGAACACCCATGCCGATCAGGCCACGGCCATCAGCAGTACGCGCTCGCACCTGCCTGACGTGTGAACACCCGCTCGATTGGACAACGACTGACCAGCGACACCGACAACACCTGATGCGAAGGAGCCGACCGTACTCGGCGTACAGACAACTGGCCGCGAACCGCATCCGGGGCAGCACCAGCACTCCGGCGGGCAGCAGATCGCGTTGCAGCGCGTTGATGAGCTCACAGGCCTGCTCGTGGCGGCGTTCCGCCTCGGCCGCCTGCTGCTGGGCGGCCTGCCGTTCGCGTCCCCCGCCCGGTGGCGGCGGTCAGGACGACCGTAACCCGGTAGCCTTCCCCTGATGACGACGTCACGTACGGCTGCGAGCTGTTCGGTCACCTCGTCGGTACGCGCTCAACGACCCGTTGCTGTTCTTCGCCATCTTTGACACGGCAGGGCACGAGCTACGCGCCGGCCTCGGCACCACGTTGGTGATGTCGGCAATCCGCGCCGCCCGGCGGGCCGGTGCCGGATTGGACGCCATGGCTCGGGCCGCCGACCAGGCGCTCGAAGAGCACCTGGCCGGACTGCGGTTCACCACAGCGGTCCTCGCCGAGCTCGACCTCGCCAGTGGGTGTCAGCGCTATATCAACGCCGGCCATCCGCAGCCGTTACTGATCCGGCACGGCAAAGTGGTCCGCAGCCTTGTGAGTGGCCGGCGGATGCCCCTGGGGCTCGACGACTCGCAGGTCGAGATCGCCGAGGAGATGCTCGAGCGGGGTGACCGGCCGCTGCTCTTCACCGACGGCATCACCGAAGCCAGGGACCGCACCGGCGAGCTGTTCGGCACCGAACGGCTCATCGACCTGGTACAACGCACCGCCGGCCAGGTGCCGACGCCTGAAGCGCTGCGCCGGCTCTGTCATGCCGCTCTGTCACAGGCTGAATCGTTCATCCCTCGCCCGTGCGCTCACGCCAGTCGCGCATCGCGTCGCGGATCTTGTCGAACACCGCGGTCGGCGGGCCGACCATCAGATTGACGACCGCGGACTCCCCGGCCGCCGGATGCGGGCGTGTCGGCACGACCGCCTCGGCCGCCTCGAACGCGGTCGCCATCCGGCGCAGCCGGTCAATGTCGGCGCGCTGACGCAGCTGCGAGAACTCTTGTTGCTCCTCCTCCATGGCATGGGTCACCACCGACTCGGCCAGAACGCTCAGGTGCTGGTCGAACTCCGGATGATCGATACCTAGGTCGTAGATGTCAGCGAGCGCCCGCTTGGCCTCGGACTCCTCCTGAAGCCGTTCGCCGACCACCTCCTTGCCGTTGGGAATCAGGTCACGCGCCGCCGGATGTACGACCACTTCCTCGGCGTTCTCGTGCACAGCCAGCATCCTGACCAGATCGTGGAACAGCTCCTCCTTCTGCTTCCCCCGAGCGGAGCTGACGCGCGTGAACATCTGCTTGATCTCGGTGTGCCTGGCGAGCAGGATCTCCACGATGTCGCGCGCCTTCGACGGTTCGCTGATCGCCTGGGTGACATCGTTCGGTGAGGCGAACCGCTCGCGGGAAAGGTCCCGGAGGGTCCGCATGACATTTTCGTTGGCACCGTGGTCGCGAGCCTGCTCGACGAGGTGCTGTTTGTCCGTCGGATAGTCCACGTCGCCGAGATAGCGCTGGACCTCGATCGCGCTAGCAGTCATGGTCTTCCGCTACCCACCGCGGCGTGGTCCAAGCCCGGGCCACGCCGCGGAGTCGGCTCTCACCGGGACCGGATGAATTCGCGTTTGCGCAGCTCAACAGGAGAGTGCCCGGACCGCAATCACCCCGTCCGTAGGCACACAGGGAGTGGCGATGTCGGCCGACGCGATCGTGATGCTCAACGACGACCACAGGCACGTCAAGCGGCTGTTCAAGGAGTTCCGGGCCGCGCAAGACGGTGCTGCGGAGCGCAAGTCGAAGATCGCCCAGGAGATCCTCGAGGTACTGACCGAAGGACGTGCTGGAGTCGTACGAGCAACATCACGTCGCCGATGTGCTGTGCTTGGAGCTGTTCACCATGGACCCCGACGACGAGCACTTCGACGCGAAGGTCACCGTGCTCATCGAGAACGTCACCCACCACGTCCAGGAGGAAGAGGACGAGTGGCTCCCGAAGGTCCGTGAGGGCGCCGATGACACCCACTGAGCCCGCCGCCCTCAAGAAGGCGCTCGACGCCGTCTGCGTCTGAGCGTCGCGTCGTCTGCCACCAGGACCAGCCGACGAGTCCGGTCGGTCCTTGCTGTGCAGGAACCGTCGGTCGGTGGACTCATCGGTGTCTTTGCGACCGCTTCTCCGGCAAGCGCGTCGCCGGATCACTCCCGGTGATCGTGCTTTGTGCTGAGTGGTACGTTCCGGTTTCCAGCCGTCGGGCCAGCGCCCGCGACAATGCGGTGGTGAACGCCAGCTGGGGATTCCGCACCACGGAGGAGCAATATCGAGGGGGTGACCTGGCGTGCAGTGGTCCGAGGACGTCGCAGCGGCGCGGTGGATCGTCGAGAGACTGCATCCGTTCGCCCAGGATGTCGGCAGCCTGGTTCCCGAGGCGTTCGCGGCATACGCGCGGATCCGCCATCCGGACGCCGGTACGCTCGACCGGCCGCAACTGGACGCGCTCCTCGAGGTGCTCCCGCGGCACGCACCCGAACCGGGATCGTGTTGGTTCGCCATCTGGGACGGGTACGCCTGGCTGCATGGGCCTCCCGCGATGACCGCGCTGACCCGCGACGGCAGTGCTGATCCACCGGCGTGGCTCACCCCTCCACCGGCGAGGATCCAGATGCCATCTCGTTCCTTCGCGCTGTACCGCGGCGGGCTCGACGCCGCGCGGGCACTGTGGGATCTGTCGTGGGAGCAGAGTCCCAACCTGTGGTGGCCCGACGACCACTCCTGGTGCGTCGCCACCGAGATCGACCTCACGTCGACCTATCTGGGTGGCCCGGCCGCACTCGTGCGCGAACTGCTGGACGACCGCCGGATCAACGCGCAGCCGGCCCGCCCGGGCGACCCGATCGGTGCCGGCGCGTAGCCAGGTCAGGCATAGCACGGACCGTCGGGCGCCGCGACGATGTCGTGCACTGCTGTGCACATTCCTGTTGGTCGGCGTCACTGCCGTGATCACCCGGCAAGCCGATCGGCGATCTGGGTGAGGCATTCAAGGGCCTCGCCGGGTGATCACCGCGTTGGCCGGCTCCTCCTGACAGCGTCCCGGTTGGGTCATCAATGTGATGATGGCGGCCCGCTGAGCTCCCACGCTTCCCCGGACACCTGAGCTGAGGCGACACCGGTCGCCGAGGAACGAGTTCGGATGCCCGCACCACACCGCCGGGAGTTCCGTCAGCGCTTGGGGGGAACTGGGCCCGGCTGCGGGAAAGGTGTCCGCGCGGCCGGTGCGCTGGCTGGGCGGCCCGCCCCGGTGTTCGTGTCTGCGTGCACCGAACCCTGATTGCTCAAGATCGACGAACGTGGCTAGAGCAACAGTGTGCTCGATCTGCCCAGAACGCACCCCACCGCACGCTCACGCGTGCCCATGATCACTCGGAACCTACAGATCAAGGTCGCCGGGCAGGACCCGGCAGCGGCCGCGCCCTACGGATGCCTCACTCCTCGCCAGGAAGAGGACTCCCACCACCGGCACACCGCCGTGCTGATAGGTCACGCCTGTTGAGGCCCCATCGTGTCCGGGTTCAGAACCACGCAACGACCCAGCCACCACGGCGTGGCCCTCGGCGCACCCGCCGCATCCCAATCCGGGCCGCCAGCGCCGGCGTCGTCACCGTCGCCCGCTGTAACCTCACTCCCGCCAGCCACGGCTGCGACCGTGACGGGTCCCCACCCACACCCGGCTGCGGCTGGATGCCCGCCAGGTCGCTACGCCGGTTCGACGGGCAGCCAGAGCTCACGGGCTGCGGTGCTGAAGCCGTTCGTAGGCTCGAGCACCGCGACGATCTCCGGACCTGGCCGCAGTCGCCACGGGTTGGAGGGGAACCACTCGGCTGCGGCCGTGGCCCAGGTCTTCTGCAGGGTCTGCGGATACGGTCCCGCGTCCCGGATGACAACCCATCTGCCGGCCGGGACCTCGATGATGTCGAGGCCGCCGGGGACCGGCGTATCCGGGGACACGGCGACCCCGTGAAGGTAGGTCAGCTCACTGCCCTCGGTGTAGTCGGGGTCGAGATCGTCGCTGACCGCGAGCAGGCCGCTCGGCTCAGCGTTGCCGAGGGCCTTCAAGCGCAGGTGCTCCTCTGTCGGCAGTGCGGTGATGTGCTGCTGGATGTGCGGGTTGACGCCTTGGTGGATCAGCGGCACACGGGCAGCGTGCCCCACGAGCCGGAACGCGGGATGGTCGACGATGCGGGTGTCCATGTGTTCGTTCCCTTCGACGGTCAGGCGGAACTTGAATTGTGGTTGTGCGAAGGGGTCTCCGTCGCGGCGCACATCACCAGGGCCAGCGCCGATGACCGCCCGGAATGCTCGCCCGAACGCCTCGGTCGGGCCGCATCCGTGCCGAATGCCGACATTCAGCCGGTCTTGCTCACCTCGGACGACGTCGGCGAGTCGGTTGAGCGCCGAGATCATCAAGCCTCCTTCTGGCATCAACCTTGGTCCAAGGCACACCGGTCACGCCCGATCGCTGTGGTCCGATCCGATCGTGCGCCTTCGCTGTTGCGGCACATCCGATAAAAGCGGTGCGGAAAGTGTCGGGTGATCGGGACCAATGTCGCCGCACGATGGGGGCGTGGATGACACAACCTTGGTATCCCGCTTTCTTCGCGACGGCTTCGTGAAGGTGAAGGGCGCCGTCGCGCCGCGTGTGGCTGCGGACTGCGCGCGGCTGCTATGGCGCGAGACGGGCTGCGAACCGGACGATCCAGCAACGTGGACGCAGCCCGTGCACTGGGTATCCGGCATGGCGCAGGGGCCGTTCGCCGCCGCACCCAACTCCCCGTTCCTCCATCACGCGTACGACCTGCTCGTCGGCGCGAGACGCTGGGAGCCGCGCTATTCACTAGGCACGTTCCCGCTGCGCTTCCCGCACGAAATGGAGCCGGACGACGCGGGCTGGCACATCGAGGGGAGCTATCTGCCGGAGGGCGAGAGCTGGTACTTCACAAATGTGCGCTCACGGGGCCGGGCGCTGCTGATGCTGTTCCTGTTCAGCGAGGTCGGCGAGGAGGACGCCCCGACCCGGATCAGGGTCGGGTCACACCTCGACGTACCGAAGGTGCTGGAGAAGTACGGGGAGGACGGAGCGAGCGGGCTGGCCCTTGCGCCCGATCTGGTGGCGGCGTCCGACCACCGGCCACTCGTCCTCGCCACCGGGTCCCCAGGCGACGTCTTCCTGTGCCATCCATTCCTGGTACACGCGGCGCAACCGCACCATGGGGTGCGGCCGCGCTTCATGGCCCAGCCAGCACTGATGCCGGCTACACCGTACGAACTGGAGCGGACCGACGGCGCGTACTCACCCGTAGAGATCGCGATCCGTCGCGGCCTCGGACACGACACCCCCGGTCTGGACGGGGACGGCACCAACTGCAGAGCCGGGTAGACATGGCAGGCTCAGCAGGCACCAGGCAGGGCATGGGTGGGCGACGAGCGACGGAGGCGGGGTTGGCGATGGGTCTGCGGGTGAGTGGCCGCAATGCGCGGTTCCAGCAATGGCAAGCTCTCCTCGGCAATCGGACCAAGCGGCAGCGTCGCGGCGAGTTCCTCGTGCAGGGCGTACGCCCGATCACCATGGCCATCGAACACGGCTGGCAGATCCGAGAGCTGCTCTACGACACCAGCGCTCAGCTGTCCCGCTGGGCACGCAAGGCCCTGGACACGGTCCGGGCCGAGAAGATCGCCGTCTCCCCTGAACTGATGCAGGAACTAGGCGAAAAGGTAGACACAGTTCCAGAGCTGCTGGCTGTGGCCGCGATGCCGGAGGACGACCTGCGCCGAATCCCGGTCGGGCCGACCATGCTCACCGCCGTGTTCGATCGGCCCACCAGCCCCGGCAATATCGGGACCCTCGTTCGGTCCGCGGACGCCTTCGGCGCCTCCGGTGTCATCATCACCGGGCACGCCGCCGACGTATACGACCCGAAGGCCGTCCGGGCGAGCACCGGCTCGCTGTTCGCCTTGCCCGTGGTCCAGATGCCCTCACACCAGGCCGTTCTGTCCTGGGTGGCTGACGTCCGCGCCGACGGCATCGGCATGAGCATCGTGGGAACCGATGAGCGCGGCGCCCTGGCCGCCGCCGAGTACGACTTCACGCAAGCCACGCTGACGTTGGTCGGTAACGAGACCACCGGCCTCAGCTCCGGCTGGCGTGCGGCCTGCGACCAGTTCGTCCGGATTCCGATGTTCGGGTCCGCCAGCTCCCTGAACGCGGCGACCGCCGCGACGGTCGTGCTGTACGAATCGGCACGCCAGCGAACCGCTGCTGCCCGGCAGTAGCGCACTGATCGCCGGCGGCCTCCGGCGGCTGCCACCAACCGGCACCCGCCTGCTCGCGTGGGAGAAGCTGGCCTCGGTCGCGCTCGGCGGCGGCGCATACGCCATCCAGACCGTCAACGGCCACTACCTCACCGCCGTGACTCCGGCGTCCGCGTCACCGACACGATCCAATCCAACGCCACCCGCATCGGCGATTGGGAACGGTTCCGCTTCACCTGCGGCATCTGAGGTTCCCTACCGGCCGGCGTACCCGCGGCACCGGGTGTGCCAGCCGGGCCCGTCGCGCGCTGAGTCGTCAGGACGGCGAACCCGGCCCGCCGCGGCGGTGAGTCTCCCAGTTGATCTGGGCGGTGCGCCGCTGCATCGCCTCGAGGTCGAACCGCGGGTCGCCCTCGAGGTCGAAGACGACCTTCAGCGTGGCGGGGTCGTACTTCACCCGCACCACCTCCGCCTCGACCGGCTTGCGTTCGGCGATGTAGAACGCTTGCCGGACGTGCGCCTGGAACGGTGCGCGGTCGTGCGGCCGGACCTCCAGCGCGAAGTCGTAGCGGGGCTTCTCGTTCGAGCTGAACCTGGAGTGTTCCTTGGCGGACAGCACCAGCGCCTGCGCGGCGAGCCCGTTCTTGCGGACCTTGCGGTTGTCGAACATGCCTGCACTGTATTGATCACCGTTCCCCGGCGGTCGATTCCGGCGTGTCGGTGTTGCGACTCGCGAAACCGTGAAGGCTCGCTGTGAGCGATCACAGGACCGGTTGATTCCGCCGGGGGGATCGGCCCTGAAGCGGCCCTGACGTGCGGACCCGCCGAGGCGCTCGATGTCGGATCCATCCGTCGGTGCGGACCTCCATGCCCTGTGGGCCTCGGAAGGGGGACGTGGCCATGTCCTCGGCGGACATCTGCGGGTGAACGGCGAAGACGGTGCCGTTGAAGCGGGTGCGCCTGGCGCCGTACGACTTCAGGCCCACCACCGGCTACTCCAGCATGGTGTGGAACGTTCCGACGACCGCGAAGAAGGCCAGGATCGCGACCCGCAGGCCCGGTGATGCGCCGCATCCGAGGTGAATTATGGGGTGATCCGCTGCGCCCGGGCCGCAACGAGTCCGGCGTTCGATGCCTGCCGCCCTAGCATCGACTGGTTGCCTCTGCTCGACCGGCTCCGCCTGCCCAGCCAGGCCGGAACCGATGTGTTCGACAAGAGGGTCGATTGATGCACGGACGCCTAGCGTCATGGCTGGTGCGGGTCAGCCAGCCGTCAGCCGCCGTAGGGATCGTAGTCGGCGCGGGGTTCACCGTCGTGGAGACCCTGCTGGTCGTCCCGTTGCGGCAGGTTGCTCCGATGGAGGCCCTGGCTCTCGTCTACCTGCCTGGTGTCCTCGTCGTCTCCACGGTGTGGGGCCTGTGGGCGGGTGTGGCGACGTCGATCGTCAGCGCGCTCGCGTTCGACTACTTCCACACCCCGCCGATCGGGCGTTTCCAGACCGGGGACTGGCGGGACTGGCTCGGGCTTTCGGTGTACCTCATGGTCGCCACGGTCTCCGGTTCGCTGGCGCAGCTGGCCCGCGCGCGGGCGCTCGAGTCCATCGAACGGAAACGGGACGCCGACGCGGTCGCCGAGATGACCCGGCTCATCCTCGGCGCGGACGATGTGCGCGCTGTACTTCCGGCAGCCTCCGATCGGATCGCGTACGCCATGCGGCTGCCGTATGCGGCGATCGAGCCTGACCCGGTACCGCGGCGCGAGGACCAGATCCAGCTGCCGTTGGACCCGGGCGCGCTCGTCGTCCCCGGAGACGTCCCGGACCGTGTCCTGCGGCGTCTGCGGGACGGGGTGGTGCCCGGGCTGGCGACCGTGCTGCGGGCCGGTCGATCCTTGCAGGCGAGCCGGGCCGGGCAGCAGGCGCTCCTCACCCAGCAGGCGGCGTTACGCCGGGTGGCGGTGCTGGTGGCCAACGGCGTCGCCTTCGCCGAGATCGTCGCAGCGGTCGCCACCGAGGCGGCCGACCTGTTCGACGCGGACGCCACGCGGGTCTGGCGCTGGGACGGTCCCAGGACGGTGACCGGCGTCGCCGAGTACAACAGAGAGCCAGGATCCCAGTCGATGCTGGGCAAACAGGTCGACTTCGCCGGCGGCGTCGCGGAGCTGGTGCTGCACGGCTCCCGTCCGACCCGCATCGACTCGTATGAGGGCCGCAGCGGCCCGCTGGCCGATCTCGCCCACGCGGAGGGCATGCACGCCTCCGTCGGCGCGCCGATCGTCGTCGAGGGCCGGGTCTGGGGCGTCGTCATCGCCCTGTGGCGGCGGGCCGGCCCGCCGCCGCTCGGCATCGAGCATGAGCTTGCGAAGTTCACCGAGCTCGTCGCGACCGCGATCGCCAACACAGAGAGCCGGGCGGAGCTCACCGCGTCGCGGGCCCGGCTCGTCCACGCCGCGGACGAGGCACGCCGCGGCATCGAACGCGAACTGCACGACACAGTCCAGCAGCGGCTCATCTCACTCGGGCTGGAGCTGCGCTTCGCCGAGGCCATGATCCCCAAGGAGTTCGGCGAGGTACGGTCCCGGTTGGCGGACACCTCCGCGGGGCTGTCCGCCGCCTTCGACAACCTTCAGCGGATCGTCCGCGGCATCCATCCGGCGCTGCTCTCCCAGGGCGGACTGGTCCCCGCGGTCAAGGCGCTCGCCCGCCGCAGCGCGGTCCCGGTGGCGGTGCACGACGGGCTGAACCATCGCCTGCCCGGCAACGTTGAGGTCGCCGCCTACCACGTGATCTCGGAGGCGCTCGCCAACTCGGCCAACCACGCCGACGTCTCGGAGGTCTCCGTGAAGATCGACGTCATCGCCGACGAGTCGGCGATGGACGAGTCAGCGCCCGGCGAGATCCTCACCGTGACCGTCCACGACGACGGCACCGCCCGCGCGGACCCGAACCAGGACTCCGGCCTGGCCGGCCTGCGCGACCGCGTCGAGGCGCTCGGCGGCACATTGACACTGACCAGCCCGACCGGCTCCGGCACGTCCGTCAACGTGAAGCTGCCCATGGGCGGCCAAGGCCGGCAGGGTGTGGAGGCCGACCAGTCAAGTGGTGGAACGTGACGGAGCAGGGCGCAGCGACATGGCCGCCGAAGCTGCTGGTGGCCTTGAACCCGGCCGCGGCGACGCCCACCCTGCACGGCGGTGACGGTACGCAGGACCACGGACTGCTGACCGGCCTCCTGGGCGCTACCGGTCCGTAGAGTTCAGCGCCACAATGACCGTAAACTGCGACATCGGCCAACCCGCAACGGCTCAGGGACGCGAGGTCATGGCAGACACTGGCGCATACGGCGAAGCCGATCTTCTCATCGCCGATGACGAGATGCGGGTGTGGATCTGTCCGGTCATCGCCCTGGGAGAGACGCTGCTCGTGTCCCTGATGGTCGAAGGTGCCGACCCGCTCAGCTTGACAGCCCCGGGAGCCAGGCCGACCGTCGCATTGGCCGCCCGGCTGCCGGGGGAACGCTGGACGGAATGTCGAAGCACCGCCAACGGCGGCGGCACCGCCGACACAGCAATGATTCGGTACGCGACGTTTCAACGCCCGTCACGCGAATCCATCACCCAGGTCCGGGTGGACGTGCGATTCCAAGGAGCCAGCGTCACCCGCACAATGACGCTCCACAGCTCAGACCCGCATCCTCGATAGCTGCAGCATGCCGTGTCCGCTGGCAGCGGACCTGCACGTTGGCCGATACGGCCAGGCAGCAATACCAGTTCCCGGCATCCCGCCACCAGGCCCATAGCGACGTCAATCGCCTCGGTACGACACTAAATAGCAGCATTTGCGGCAGTACGCTTGATCCGAGCAGGACTGTCTTAGCTCGACAGTGCGATGTCATCGCCTCCCAGCTGGCGCATTTCCCGTCCCGGCGGCGGTGTGCTGGATGGAGATCTGCGGTGAAGGTACACAGGTGGGGTTTCGGGCATCGGCCGTCCTGGTCGGGACTCCTCGGCGCCGGGCTCACCCGCCAGGTGGTCGGGCTGTGCACGGTGTTCGCGGTGGCGTTGAGCGCGATCCTGGCCGTGATGCTGACCGCGGTGGCGAAGCTGGATCAGGAGGTTCGATCGGCACGCAGCTCGCAGGCCGCGCTCATCAGCGCTGGGCAGCTGCAGTCCTCCGTGCTCGCGGTGGCGAGCGCTGAACGCGGCTACATCATCACCCACGATCCACGGTTCATGCAGTCGTGGGAACAGGCTCGCACGGCGATCCCGCAACAGACCACCCAACTCGCCGGCTCCGTCCTGGGAGATCCGCGGCAGCAGGCCCGCGTCCAGCTCCTCAACCAGGAGATCACCGCGTACATGAGTGAGGAGTCCGCACCGGTGGTGGTCGGGGTCCACCCCGGCGGCCCAGCGTCTGACCCGGTCCATCTGGTCGACAGCCAGCAGCGTCTCGATGAGATCCATACCGGATTCGCGCAGTTCCACGCCATCGAGTTGCGGGCCGCGGCCCGACAGGCGGCCGGCGCCGACGTTGCCACCGTGTGGGCACGGGCCGTGGCCGGCGCCGGCCTGGCCGGCTCCGTGCTTGTCATGCTGATGTTCGCAACGCTCGTGAACCGCGGGATCGTTCGACCGGTGCGCGCGGCGGCCGGGATGGCCGATCAATTGGCCGGCGGCGCCCTGTCCACCCGGATGCCTGAAGACGGTCCGCACGAGATCGGCAGCCTGCAACGTTCGTTCAACACCATGGCCACGTCGTTGGAAAGCCACCGTGACGACCTCAACCGGTTTGTGGCCGAGCAGCGCGCCCTGCGGCGGATCGCGACCCTGGTGGCCCGCGCATCGCCGCCGCAGACCGTGTTCAGCGCGGTCACCGACGAGGTCAGAGAACTCCTGGGAGCCGACCTGACGATGCTGTTGCGGTACGAGCTGGACGGTGCGGCGACCGTCGTCGCGGCGTGCAGCCCGCATGACATACCCGTGGCGGTCGGCACCCGCACGATCCTGCCACCGCACGGAGCAGCCGTGCATGTCTACACCGAACAGCGGCCATGCTGGACCCGCGTCGGCGAGGGAACCTGCGTCGCCGACCCGTTCCTGTCCCAGTACGGGATCAAGGTTTCCGTGGGCGCGCCCATCGTGGTCCAGGGCAACCTGTGGGGGGTGCTGATCGTCATGGCCTCAAGCGACGAACAGCTGAGTCCGGACGATGCCCCGCGGACCGCAGCGTTCACCGATCTCGCCGGCCTGGCCGTCGCGAACCTCCAGGCCCGCGCCGACCTGGCTGCCGCGAGCGTCCGCATCGTCGAAGCCAGCGACCAGGCCCGCCGCAAGGTCGAGCGCGACCTGCATGACGGCACCCAGCAACGGCTCCTCGCGCTTCTCCTGGGTTTGCGCCAGCTCCAGGCGCGGACAACCGCCGAGCCACCGGGGCTGGCCGACGAGCTCGCGACGATCAACGCCGACCTGGCTGGCACCCTCGACGAGCTCCGGGAACTCTCCCACGGCATCCACCCGGCGATCCTGACCGAACGTGGCCTCGAATCCGCCCTCAAGACCCTGACGCGCCGCTCACCGGTGCCTGCCGAACTGCACATCCACCTACCGTCCCGGCTCCCGCCCAACATTGAGACCGGTGCGTATTACATCATCGCCGAAGCGTTCACCAACACCGCCAAACACGCGAGCGCCTCATACGTGTGCGTCACCGTCACGGCCGACGCACACACCCTGCGGCTGCGCATCGAAGACGACGGCGTCGGCGGAGCGGACCCGAGCGCCGGCTCCGGCATCCGCGGCCTCGACGACCGGGTGACCGCCCTCGGTGGCAGCAGCCGGCTCACCAGTCCACCCGGCCAGGGCACGACGCTGCGGTTCACCATCCCGCTCGAACTGACAACCGTCGACAACCCCACCCAGACTCGCCGACCGCCTCCCGGGACCGCACCCGGCGCGAACGGCGAGTGACCGGACATCGATCTGGGTACCTGCTGAAACCACGCCCGAGCCGCAGCTGAGCCAGCACGCCTACCACCAGCTCAACCAGGTCGGCCTGCACCTGGTGCACTGGGTCAACCACATCAACCGGCTCCTGTCCGCCGACCTCGCCGCCGTCCGCCGCCACGACCAGCGCCACCGCGCCCAGTTGCACGAGCTCACCACCCGCATCGAGGCGACCCGGCAGCGCGCCGACCGGCTGCAGTCGTGCGCCCGCGAGGCCGCCACGCTGCCCAGGCAGCGCACCCGCTGCGCAGGTCCGCACCCTGCCTATGCTGGCACCATGTTCTCCAACGCGGACCTGCCGCTGTACTACGAATGGCACGGCGAGGCCCGCGCGGACCGCCGGCCGCTGCTGCTCATCCACGGCGGCGGGTCCACGATCGAGTCGAACTGGGGCCGGCTCATCCCGCTGCTGCGCGACTCCCGCCGCCTGCTCGCCGTCGAGCTGCAGGGGCACGGCCGGACCGGCGCGGGCGAGGGGCCTGCGTCGTTCGAGCGTTCCGCCGACGGCGTCGCCGCGCTGCTGGCGGAGCTGGGCGTGGGGCCGGTCGACGTGCTCGGCTTCAGCAACGGCGGCCAGGTCGCCATGCAGCTCGCCGCGCGCCACCCGGCGGCGGCCGGCCGCCTCGTCGTGGCGTCGGCGCCGTTCCGCCGCGACGGCATGATCGACGGCTTCTGGGAGGGCATGGCCGGTGCGACGTTCGAGCACCTGCCGCAGGTGTACCGCGACGCCGACCTCGCGGTCAGCGGCGACCCGGCCCACGCCGAGCGGATGTTCGATCTGGACCACGAGCTGATGCTCACCGGATTCACCGACTGGCCCGACGCCCTGCCCGCCGCGATCGCCGCGCCGACCCTGGTCGTCGTCGCCGACCGGGACGTGGTGCGGGTCGAGCACGCCGCGCGCCTGGCCGCCCTGATCCCCGGCGCCCGCCTGCTGGTCGTCCCCGGCAACCACGGCGACTACCTGGGCGAGCTGGCCGCGGCGAGCGACCCGGGCCCGCTGCGCCGCACACTGCCCTTCATCGAGGACTTCCTGGCCTGACGCGCCGCTGGCGCCTACTCCCCCGCGACGGCGGTGTCGAAGCGGCCGGCCAGCTCAAGAAACGCGTCCCCCCAGCCGCTGGAGATCGCGACCTCCTGGATGGGACCGGTCGGCGCGAAGAGGATCGACAGCCCCACGGGTGTACCGCCGGCCAGGACCGCGGCCATCGCATTGTCGAACTCCTCGACGGCGGCCGCCGAGTCCACAAAGGACGACCAGGTGAAGTCGTTGCCGGGCCGGGCCAGCAGCGCCCGCGCCGCCTCGAGCACCCGCACCAGCTCGACACGGCTCACGACGCCTGCCCGGCGCGGCAGGCGTCGAGGATGTCCGGGCGCAGCAGGTGGCCGAAGCCGGCCCGGTCCAGCCGCTGCACCAGGCCCGGCCGGTCGGTGCCCAACGCGGCGGCGGTCGCGTCCAGGTCCCATCCGGTGGCGGCGAGCCGGGACAGCAGGTGCCCGCGGCGGGTCTGTGCCGCGGACAGCCGGAACGTCTTGAGGTACGCGACGGTGCCGTGCTCGTCGGTGATGACCTCGCCGATGTGGTTGTCCAGTGCCGGATCGAACGGTGGCAGGAACCGCGACAGCGTGAAGCGGCCCATGCGGTACACCGGCCGCGTCGTCCCGGCCGTCACCGTGAACATGGTGTCGTCGTGGAACGCCGACCACTGCGCCGCGACCCGGGACAACTCGGCCTGCAGATCGTCCACGGTGGACACCGCGGCGGCGTCGAGCGGCTGGTGGAAGTCCGGCACGGCCGGGAAGAGGTGCGCGTACTGGTACAGCAGCTCACCGTAGAAGTCGCGCAGGAGCGTCGGGTGCAGGGCGCGGTAGTCGGCCGGGTGCGGCACGGCGAAGACCGCGGCGAGCGCGTCGGCGAGGTACACCACCACGCCGCACTGCGTGGGGTGGATCTCGAAGATGCGCAGGGCGTCGTCGAGGCCGGTGATCGAGGCGCCGCAGTAGGCCTCCTCGACCCGCGGCGACAGGCCGTGCGTGACGGCCCGGTGGGTCCACTCCTGCCAGGCGATCGGCGGCCCGCCGAACTGCAGGTCCAGGAAGCCTTCCAGGGCCAGGTGCAGCGGCAGGAAGCGCAGGCGGCGGCGGTCCTCGCGGCGGGCGAGCCGGCGGCGGAACCGCAGCCCGATCGCCCGCGGCAGGCCCGGCTCCCGCGGGTCGATCAACTGAGTGCCGTACGCGGCGGCGGGTGAGCCGTCGGACGTCCACGTCGCGACGAACGCGTGCGGCACGTACGCGACGTAGGCCTCCCGCGGCGACAGCTCCACCACGGACAGTTCGTCCTCGTCGTGCAGCCGGGCGTGCAGCCGCAGGTCGGTGACCGGCTCGTCGCGCAGCAGCGGTACGAGCCGCACCGCGCCCCACGTCTGGGCGGGGCCGGCCCGCAGACCGGCGATCATCGCAGGAATCCTTCCACCAGATCGTCCAGGTACGCGCGCAGCTGCGCGAAGGTCGCCGTCCCGGTGGAGAACCGGGCCAGCTCGACCAGGGCCGCGGCGTCCTCCGCGTCGCGGACCCCGACCGTCGCGACCGTCGGCGCGAGGCGACGCACGTCGAACGCCTCGCCGTCGTACACCGGGTTGAGGTGCACGATCGACGTGTGGCCGGCCGGGTCGAGGCGCTCCCGCCACACCCGCAGCACCTCCGCGGCCTGCCCGGGCGGCGCGTTGTCCCAGCCGTCGGAGACCACGACGAGCCGGTCGGGGCGCAGCCGCAGCCCGTCGAGGAGCCGCTGGCCCAGCGGTGTCGCCCCGATCGGGTGCACCAGCAGCGGGTCGCCGGTGTGCGCGAGCCAGACCGTGTGGTGCCGCGTGGCGAGCGCCTCCAGCAGGTAGTGCATGGCCAGGGCGACCGCGAGGGGCCGGCGCCGCTTCACGCCGGAGCCGGCGGCGGAGTAGCTGTCGTCCAGCACACCGACGACGGTGCCCCAGGTGCCGGCCCGGCGTCCGGCCGCGCGCCGGGCGGCCGAGCGCAGCGCCGCGGTCAGCTCGTCGCGGCGGCGGGCACGCTCCGGCCGCGGCAGGGACAGCACGTAGACGGCGAGGCGGGTCAGCGGGGTCCGGTGGAGGTCGACCTCGACCCGTACGGGGGCCTTGCGACCGGCCCGGGTGGCGGTGTCCTGCAGCCGTAGCCGCTCCAGCCCGGTCAGCTGCGGGCCCACCTGCCGCAGCAGCCGGGCCCGGTCGATGCGGTGCATGGCGGCGAAGCCCTCCGCGACCGTGTACGGCAGGTCGAACACGGCACGCTGCTCGTAGTGCGCCCGCCGCCACGTCTCCAGGATCGGGGTGGCGTAGCGCTTGGGCCGCCGCCAGTCGAACAGCATCGTGCCGACCTCGTCGGGCAGCCGCACGTGCGTGTGCCGGACGGCGCCGGCCAGGTGGCGCCGGTACTTGACGGCGTCGAAGGCGATGTCGGGCCGGCCCGCGACCCAGTCCCGCACGATCGCTCGGGTCCGCCGGTTGTTGATGCCTTCCGCCCGCAGGGTGCGCAGGATGCGGTACACGCGCTGCGGCGGCAGCGTCCGCAGCCGCGCGGCGATCAGGGCGCCTTCCAGCTTCCGTCGTGGCAGCGGTACCTCCTGCGCCGTGCGCAACAGGTTGAGCACGACGAGCCCGGCGTTGAAGTCGTTGACATCCAGGGCGAGCGTGGCGGCGTACAGCTCACGGTAGTTGACGAGCACGTACTCGTGCAGGAACGCCAGTGACAGCCGCTGCTGCGCGGCGCCGGCGTGGAACTCCCGTTGCCCGGTGGACGTGACCGCGGCGTTGACGAACATGACGACGTCCTCGCACGCGACCCGCTCGGCCAGGTCCACGGCCCCTCCCCCACGTTGTCGAGGGCCGGTCGGGGAGTTCGCCGCGCGAACTGCGAAGCATCGCTTCAGAGGCGGGTTCCGGAAGTCGCACAGACAGTCCCGCGACCGGCCCCGGCCAGGATAACGTCACGTTCGCCCGGCCCGCGCGCCAGTTTCATCGCCGGCCGGGCCGGCCGGCGCGCTTCGTCGGGGTCAGCCGGCGGGGATCCGCGGGGTCACGGCGCGGGCGGGGCGGTGCGGCGCTGCTGTGGCGCCAGTCGGGGTCGGCGGTGTCGATGGCACCGTCGAGGGTCTCGTCCTTGGAGGCGACGTGGTTGTACAGCGGCTGTGCGCGGACCGGTGGCCTGGACGGCACGGAAACCGGTGGTGTGCGGCGGGGCCGGCTGCTATCAAGGTCCCCGTGATCGCCCTTGAGCCGTAGCCTGCGCACCGACCCGTACCCGATCCGCGCCGCCCGGCGCGCCGGCGCTTCCGTGCCCGTGCGGGTGTGCCGGCCGCGACCGGGGTTCGTTCACCCGGCCGGCGCCGACGACGTCGTTCGGGTCCTGACCTTCTTCGGGCCGGCGGCCGCGTACGGGCTGCGCGGCGTCGAGTTGCGGCAGTGCCCGGCAGCATCTGCCGGGCCGGCGGTCGCGGTGCTGCGGGTGCCCGGGGTGGTGCTGCTGTTCGAGCAGCCCGCGCCGCCGTGGGTACTGCCGGGCCGGCTCACCGATGCCGCCGCAGCGCGGCTGGAGCGTGCCGGTGCCCGGGTGATGGCTGGTCCGGCCGGCACGCTGGTGGACTGGCCGTCGGAGGAGGCGCTGCGCGACTTCGTGCTCTTCGACGGGCTCATGCACGAGATCGGCCACCACCGGATCCAGCACGCGGCGCGCCGACGGCACACCCGCGCGATGCGTACCGCCGACCATGAGCGCCGCGCGGACGCGTTCGCCGCGCGGGCACGGGCCGCCTGGGCGGCGCGGTGGTGAGCCCACGCGCCCGCCTGGTCGGCGACGGTGTGGAGAACCCCGCCAACGCGCTGGCGCTCGCCGAGGCCGCGCGGATGTTCGCGGTGCCGTGCGTGTTCCGCGACAGCCGCGGCCTCGCCGGGCACGTCCCGGACCTGTCCACTGTCGACACTGAGGCGCTGCTCGGCGGCGCGGACCCGGTCGTGGCCGTGGACAACGCACCGGGAGCGGAGTCGGTGTACCGCGCCGGAACAGTCCACGGTGGAGCGTCCATCGTGGTCGGCAACGAACGCCGTGGCATCCGCCCGGACGTCCTGCGCGCCGCCGCGAAGACGGTGCACATCCCGATGCCGGGCCGGGGCGTGAACACGCTCAACGTCGCCACCGCCGCGGCCGTGGCGCTGTACTACCTTCTCGACGCGGACGGCCGTCGCCGCCCCCGCGCCCCGCGGCCCGAGTCGCACCGTCCGGCGCTGCTGCTGGCCGCCCCGCGGGACCACGTGGAGGCCGGCAGCACGCTGCGTTCCGCGGCGGCGTTCGGATGGCAGAGCGTGACGCTCGACGACCGCGAGAAAGTGTGGTTCGGCACGCCGCGCCCGGTTCGCAACGAGGCCCGCGCCGCCGCGCGCAGCCACCGCAACCCGCTGCGGGTCGTGCCGGCCGGCGACGCCTGGTCCCCGCCACCCGGCGGCCGGGTCGTCGTGTGCGGACCTGACGTCGACGGACCGCCCCTGCACCGCACCGAGCTGACCGGCCCGGGCACCACGCTGGTCATCCCGGACGGTGACGGCTGGGAACCCGTGCCCGGCGCCGAGTTCGCCCGCGTCACCACGCCCGGCAACGTCGGCCGGTACCGACTCCTCACCGGCATCGTGCTCGCCGAGGCGGCCCGGCAGCTCGGCGCCCGCACCGGCGGGGTGCCCCGCCCGCCGCGGCGCGGCCTGTCGTTCGGCAGCGGCGTCGACCTGACCGTGCCGCCGGACGCCGACCTGGTGCAGCCGTGGGAGCTCACCCTGTACTGAGTGCTACCCGCGTGAAGGACGGTGTCTGACCGTCACGCCGGCTACCGGCTCGCGGCCGCCGCGACGTCGATGACGACCTTGCCGCGACGGTGCTCTGTCTCCAGCGAGGTGTAGGCGGCGCGTGTGCCGGCCAGTGGGACGGTGCGGTCCACCATCGGGATGAGCCGTCCCGCCTCCACGAGCTGCGCGATCGTCTGCAGCTGTGCCCGGTCCGGCTCGACCACGAAGAAGGCGGCCCGTACCCCGTGCGCGGCGGCTCGCTCGGCGTCCGGCGGGGCGGCGACGCTCACCAGTACACCGCCGGGCCGCAGGACGCCCCACGACCGGTCCTGCATGTCGCCTCCGACCAGGTCGAGGACCACGTCGACGGCGGCGACGCGGTCCTCGAAGCGTTCGGTGGCGTAGTCGACGACCGCGGCGGCGCCGAGCTCGGTGACGAAGTGCCGGTCTCGCCCGGCGGCGGTGGCGGTGACCGTGGCGCCCAGGCTCACCGCGATCTGCACCGCGAGTGACCCCACCCCGCCGGCCGCGCCGTGGACGAGCACGTGCTGGCCGGGCCGGACGGATGCGTGGCCGACCAGCGCCTGCCAGGCGGTGAGCGCGGGCATGGGCACGGCGGCGGCCGCGACGTGATCGACGGTCGTGGGCTTGGCCGCGAGGACGTCGGCCGGCACCGTGACGTACTCGGCGGCGGCGCCGTCGCGGACGAACGGGATGAGACCGTAGACCTCCTCGCCGGGGGCCGGCTCGGTGACGCCCGGACCGCGGGTGGTCACCACCCCGGACAGCTCGTGCGCGGGGATGATCGGGGTCCGGTCGCGGCCGCCCGGACCGGTCCGGTCGGTCCATGTGGCGTTCCACGAGAGTTCGCCGGGGGTGATCGCGGCGGCCTGCACGGCGACCAGCACCTCGCCCGCCCGCGGTTGCGGGCGTGGAGCGGTCTCGTCCACGAGCTGCTCCGGGCCTCCACGCCGATGGGCGCGTACCGCTCGCATGGTGTGCATCGGCGTCTCCGTCGTCACGGGCTGCGGGTGGGCCGCGGCGCGGCGGCCGTGCCGATCCCGAGCAGCGGCAGCACCACCTCGGCGAGGTTCGCCGCCTGCATCGGCGTCTCGGCCGACACCAGCAGGGCCACCCGGCGTGCCGGACCGGCCCGGCTCGGGCCGTCATCCATCGCGTGTCCGATCCACGAGGGCTCTGGCTGCCCAGTCCGGCGAGGGCCAAACCAGGCGACGCTCCGTCACGTCGTCGCGAAGATCGGATGGATGCCGGCATGCCGGCCCGCTGGGCCAGGTTTCGGCGGTGGGTAGGTGTCGTGCTCGAGGTAGTAGCGGCCGCGTCGACGTCCACGGCGGCGACCCGGCCGGCCAGGGCGCGGCCGAGCAGGTGCCCCGCGCCGCGGACCACGGTGGCCGCGACCGGTCGCCCGCCCGCAGCCGCGCCACGACCTCGGTCAGCGGCGGTGTGCCAATGGCCCGGTGCCGCCCGTACACCGCGGCAATGGCAGGGCCCGAGACCGCTGCCTCGAGGTGGTCCAGCTGGCCGCAGCCATACGGGATCGAGCCGCGCACGGGGACGAGCAGGTGCGCCAGCTCGCCGGCGCCGGCGTGCGGTCCAGCCACCGCGGTGCCGTGCCGAGCAGGGCGCGGTCGGACATCCGGCTTTGGCCTACAAGCATCGGCCGGCCCGACGGCGAGCGCCGGATCAGCGGAACCAGACGAACCCAGACACCGGACCCCCTCACGAACGCTGTGCACGGCGACGCCGGCCGGCCCTGTTCACAGCAGATCGTCGGCGCGAGTGCGGTGAACAGTTGTCGGCTCTGCCCGCCTCCTGGAGGTCATTCGGATCGGCCGAGGCCGGCTCACCCGGTCCGGCAGGAAGCTGCAACGAAACGACGAGAAGACGCCGAGGAGCCTGCGCCATGCCCGCCGGGCTGAGCGGCGAAGGCAGCGACCCTCGAGAGGTACGCCCAGCATGACCACGATGAAGCAACAGGCCAGCCACGTCGTCCGACCGTTCACCGCGCAGATCGCCGACGAAGTGCTGGAAGACCTGCGGCGACGCGTGGCGGCGACGCGCTGGCCGAGTCCGGAGCTGGTCGACGACCGCTCGCAGGGGGTACAGCTGGCCACGATGCGGGCGCTGTGCCGGTACTGGAGCACCGACTATGACCGACGGCGGGTCGAATCCCGGCTGAACGTGCTGCCGCAGTTCACCACCGAGATCGACGGCATGGCCATCCACTTCGTACACGTCCGGTCCCGGCACGAGGACGCGCTGCCATTGATCATGACCCACGGCTGGCCCGGCTCGGTCATCGAGATGCTCGACGCCGTCGACCCGCTCACCGACCCCACCGCCCACGGCGGCACCGCCGAGGACGCGTTCCACCTGGTGCTGCCGTCACTGCCCGGGTACGGCTTCTCCGGCGAGCCGGCCGAGGTCGGGTGGGATCTCGTCCGGACCGCGCGCGCCTGGTCAGAGCTCATGGCCCGGCTGGGCTACGACCGCTACGTCGCCCAGGGCGGCGACGTCGGCGCCGGCGTCACCGACGCAATGGGTCGTCTCGGCCCCGACGGGCTGGCCGGCATCCACACCAACCTGCTCGTGCCGGCGCTCAACGATCCGGCGTCGCTGCCCGCCGACGGCGACGCGGAACACGCCGCCCTGGCCGCGATCACGACCTTCCAGACGAGCGGGAACGGCTACTTCGTGGAGATGGCCACCCGGCCGCAGACCATCGGGTACGCGCTGATGGACTCACCGGCCGCGCTGGCCGCCTGGATGCTCGACCACGACACCGACGCCTACAACAAGATCACCCGCGCGTTCGTCGACGGTCAACCCTCGGGCAACCTCACCCGCGACCACATCCTCGACAACATCACGGCCTACTGGCTGACCGGCACCGGGGCGTCCGCCGCCAGATCGTACTGGGAAGCCTACGGGCCGGACGCGCCGTCCGCGGGCAGCCAGCCACTCCCACCACCCCGAGTCCCCGTCGGCTTCAGCACGTTCCCCGGCGAGATCTGGCGGACACCGCGCAGCTGGGCCGAGACCTCCTACCCCACGCTCACCTACTTCGGCGAGGCCGAACGGGGCGGCCATTTCGCCGCCTGGGAGGAGCCGGAACTGTTCGCGGCGGAGCTGCGGGCCGCGTTCCGTCCGCTGCGGGAACCGCAGCGGACGGAACGCGGCGCTGACCTGCCAGAGCTGGTCACGGCACGAACGGGCGTCCCGGACACCGCGCCGGGGCCAAGTCCTGAGAGGAGCCGGTGATGACACAGCCGTACCGGCGCCGGCGCGACCCCGGGCGCGGGAGGCGTGCAGCACCTGGCCCGGCTGCTCGGGCGGGGCCGGGCCATGGAAGCGATCCTCGGCGCGGCCGACTTCGACGGTGACCAGGCCGAACGCTACGGCTGGGTCAACCGCGCGCTACCCGACACTGAGCTAGACGCGTTCGTCGCACGGCTCGCGCGGCGGATCGCGTCGTTCCCGGCCGAGGCGGTGCGATCCGCCAAGCGCGCCATCAACGAGCTGACCCTGCCCGGCGCGGACGCTATCCGCGCCGACGCCCGGCGATTCCAGCAGCTGGTCCGCTCGGACGCGGCCAAGCAGCGGACCGCCGCCCTGTTCGCGCAAGGGCTGCAAACCCGTGGCCCGCTCGAACACCACCTCGGCGAACGCCTCGGAGCCCTCTGACCCGGGGCCGGAGTAGCACTCGAAGAAAGCGAGATCGATGGCAAACGAACACGTCCTCGACATCCCCGTTCGCCGCTACGTCATCGAAAGCGAACGGTCGTTCCCAACCGTGCTGGGCGGTATCCTCGGCGGCATCGGCCAGCCTGACGTCACGTCGCTGCTCGCCGACCTCGAGGCGAGCACCTCGTACGAGCAGTTCAGCGCTCTCGTCCGGCAGGCGCAGGGCACTGCCGGACTCTTCCGGTTCTGGCAGCTGAATCTCGACGTCGCGCTGACCCTCGACCCGCTGGTACACCGGCAGACCAGCCGCCGCCTGGTCCGGCTGATCGCCGGCAATCCGGTCACCATGGGTGAAATGACGAGGCATGTCGCCGACGCCGGCTCGTACGCACCGGTCACCGTCCTGATCGAGGAACTGCCCGATGGCGGAACCCGGGTCGCCTACGACTCGGTCGCGAGCGCGATCGCTCCCTACCACAACGCCGCCGCGTCCACGGTCGCCGAGCATCTCGACGCCGAGGTGCTCACGCTCCTGCGGAAAGCGACCGGCGTGCCGGCATCGACGACCACCGCATAGAACCGATGGGACCCGGATGTGATACGACGTCGCGCAGGCCGTCATCGGTTTGAAACGGACGTCAGGCGAACGTGAGCAGGATCTTTCCGCTGCGTCCCGGTGTCATCGCGCACCATTGGCTCCAGCGGCAGCCCTCGACAGACGCGGAGCCGAAACCGGGAAAATCGGACTACAGTTGCTCGGTGCATGTCGGTTCGCGGCCGCGACTGGTGCGACTGAACCCTCCTTCCCGCAGGGCCGGAATCACGGTCGCGGTCTTGATGATCGTGGTGGAGACCGTTGTGCTCTACCCGCTGCGATCGATCGTGCAGCCGTTGTCCCCGGGCATGATCTACATCATCGGCGTGCTGGTCGTCTCAGTGGTGTGGGGAACGCGGTTAGGCATCGCCACATCAGTGGCGAGCACCCTGGCGTTCGCCATCTTCCACGTCGCGCCCTCCGGCAAGCTTGCCGTCTCGGACGTGCGGGAACTGTTCGAAGTGGCGGTCTTCCTCGTCGTCGCGGTGGCCACGAGCGTCGCGGCGAACGTGTTTCGGCGGCGCATCGTGCAGGCGGAGGAATCCGACCTCACCGCCGACATGGCCAGGCTGCTGCTACACGCGGACGATCCTGCCCAGGTACTGCCCGCAGTCGCGCAGCGCATCGCAGACGCGCTCGAAGTACCGAATGTCGCGATCGATCACGCCGCCGCTTCCGACGTAGACCGGCAGTGGGCCTTTCCGTTGCGTGCCGGCGCCACCTCGCTGGGCACCCTGCTTGTGCCGAGCGGGGCGCCCGAGCCGACGGTGCAGCGCCTGCGGGAGCGCGTCGTGCCGTCGCTGACCTCACTGCTGGAGGCAGGGTACGAACGCGCGGCAATGATGGACTCACTGGGTCGGCTCGCCACCGAACAAGCAGCCCTGAGGCGAGTGGCGACGCTCATGGCGAGAGGTGGCCCTCCACCCGAGGTCTTCGACGCAATCACCACGGAGCTGCACGGGCTTCTAGCTGACGGCACTCTGCAGGGTCAGTACTCCACATCGCTGCTGCGCTACGAACCCGACAACATGGTCACCGTCCTGTCGACCACCCTCTCCGGTCCCACCCCGGAACAGCTGCACTGGTCGGCGGAGGGCGAGAACCTCCTGGCGCTGGTGCGGGACACGGGCCGGCCCGCCCGGATGGACAGCCTGGAAGGCGCCACCGGTCCCGCCGCCGCGCTCGCACACCAGCTAGGCATCCGCTCCGCGGTCGTGGTCCCGATCACCATCGAAGGGCAGCTATGGGGCGCGGCGACCCTGGCATCGGATCAGCCCGGTCCGCTGCCACCCGATACCGAGGCGCGTTTCGCGAACTTCGTTGACCTCGCCGCCACCGCAGTCGCCAACGCCGACAGCCGAGCCGAACTCGCCGCATCCCGCGCCCGGCTCGTCGCCGCCACGGACAAGGCCCGTCAGCGGATCGAGCGCGAGCTGCACGACAACGCGCTGCAGCAACTCATCGGCATCGGGCTGCAGCTCGGTCTCGCGCAAGCCAGCCTGTCGCCCGAACTGGACCGGACCAAGGCAGAGCTGTCGAACGCCGTGTACGGCCTGAACAACGTCGTGGACAACATGCGAGAGATCTCGCGGGGCATCCATCCGACACTGCTCGCCGATGGCGGGCTGCACCCCGCGATCAAGTCACTCGCCCGCAAATCACCGGTACCGGTCGAACTCGATATCCATGCCGAACAGCGCATGCCCCCGGTCATTGAGGTCGCCGCCTACCACGTCGTGTCCGAAGCGCTGACCAACACGGCCGAATACGCCCACGCCTCCGTCGTCCAGGTGGAGGCGGCAATGCGAAACGGCACGCTGCGGCTGTCCATCCACGACGACGGTGTCGGAGGCGCCGACCCCGATCGCGGCTCTGGCCTGACCGCCCTGCGGGACCGGGTCGAAGCCCTCGGCGGACACCTGACCATCACCAGCCCCACCGGCAGCGGCACATTACTGCAGGCCGACATCCCGACCGAGCTTCCCGAACCCCACCCCGACGCCGACCGGCCTTCGCAGAGACACCGACCATAGCCAAGTGGCCCACGTGTGTCACGAACGTCGATGGGAGCCTGATGTACGAAAGCTGCTTGTCGTCCCCGCGCCGGGCCAGCGACACATCTTGTACGACACGCCGAACCTGAGGAAACGTCATACCTGCCACCGGATGGCGACGACCGGGCATACGCCGTCCCCAGCCGTCCATGAGATCGCTGCATATCGGGATAGTGGCAGGGTAGGTGAGCGGGTCAGGTGAACAGCTACTCCCGGCTGGAGACTGACGTGACCAAGGTACTCATCACCGGATGCGGCACCGGTTTCGGCCATGAGGTGGCGATGCGGCTGGCCAAGAAAGGCTTTGACGTCATCGCCTCCGTGGAGATCTGGGCTCAGGTTCAGACCTTGAAGCAGCAAGCCGCACAACGCGGAGTCAACTTGCAGGTGGAAAAGCTCGACGTCACCGACGACGGAGATCGCCGGAAGGCCTTGACCTGGGACGTCGAGATTCTGGTGAACAACGCCGGCGTCGGCGAGGGAGGTTCGACGCTCGACATCCCGGCCGCGAACGTCCGCCGGGAATTCGAGGTGAACGTCGTCGGGCCGCTGCTGCTGACACAGGGCATCGCCAAACAGATGGTCAAGCGCGGAAAGGGACGTATCGTGTGGGTCTCTTCTCGGGAAGGGCTCAACGTCAATCCCTTCACCGGCATCTATTCGGCGTCCAAGCACGCGCTGGAGGCCATCGCCGAGACCATGGCGCAGGAGCTGCAAGAGTTCGGGATCGAGGTCGCCACCGTCAACCCAGGGCCGTTCCTGACCGGGTTCAACGACCGGATGTTCCAGACCTGGCAGAGCTGGGAGGACGACCAGTCCGAGCGACTCTTCGACTACTCGAGACTCGCGTTCCCCCGCGCGCAGTTCGACCCCGAGGAGGTGTACGCCACGCTGACGGCAGTCGCCGCCGGCGAGGTGGACACCTATCGCAACCTGGTACCGAAGTCGATGATCGACGAGACCAAGCGCCTGCAGCGGGAACCGTGGGATCGGAAGACGAAGGACGGCCTTGGCACGCGACCCAAGCAACTGCAAGCCTCCTACGACATGGAGCCCGAAACCCTGATCGCTGCGTAGGAGATGAGACAGACGGCATGCTCGCGTATCACCTGTCCTGACCCGCTTCAGGTCACTGCGTTGATCTCCGGGCCGGTTTCATCGAGTCTTCGGTCGGCGCCCGAAAGGCCCGTTCCTCGGCCACCGCGAGTTCGCTGAGCGTGGCGACCGCCTGCCGCATGTATCCGCGCCAGAAGATCTTGACGATGGGCAGCAACGCTATCGCGGCGAGCCGGTTGCGGGCGTTGAACGTGTAGGTCCACGTGATGTCCGTCGACCCGTTCGGCCCGTCGGCGAACCACCATCGGCCGACCGCGTCGGCAGCGAGCCGGCCGAGGAAGTTGTCGAAGTCGCTGACCCGGTAGGCGAAATAGCTCGACCGCTGGTAGCCCGTCACCGACTCGCGAGCTGTGTGGCCGTCGGCAAGGTGCACGATGCGGCTGTTGCCGACGACGTCCCAGGGGCCGGTCTGCCCGGTGGTCGAGGCGACCGACGGGATCGGGCCGTACTTCAGCAGGATGCGCGGCAGCGGGATCGAGATGAACCAGTCGAACAACGCAGCACGGGGAGCTGCCACCCGGGCCGTCACCGTGGAACCGATGGTGGTCATGATTGTAATCCTGTTCGTCTCGAGGGTGCTGATGCCCTCGACGATGCTGCGGCCGGTCACGTGATACCAGAGCCCTGCGTTGCCTGGCACTGACAGGTCCACCCTGATCACGGGCCCAGCCAGTGGCGCGGTGCGATGATGGCCGAGTGGACGCCGAGGAACTCGCCACCGCACTGCGATCCTGGCGCGACCGGCTGGAGCCGACCGCGGTGGGTCTGCCGGCAGGCGGCCGGCGCCGTGCGCCTGGGCTACGCCGGCAGGAGGTCGCCACCCTCGCCGGTCTCACCGTTGACTATCTGGCCCGCCTGGAGCAGGGACGGGCGAGCAACCCGTCGCCGTCGGTGCTGGAGGCGTTGTCCCGCACCCTGCGGCTCAGCGATGCGGAGCACGACCACCTGTTCCGGGTCGCCGGGCAGGCCAGTTCCCGAGCAGTCCGCATGAACACACACGTGACACCCGGCGTGCAACGTCTCCTCGACCGCCTCACCGACGTACCGGTGATGGTGCTCAGCGCGTCATGGCATCTCGTGGTCGTCAACCGGCTAGGCGCTGCGCTGCTCGGCGACCTGTCGTCCGCGCCGACGCGTGAACGCAACATGATCTGGCGCCACTTCACCGGACTACCGGACCGCTTCGTCATGACGGCCGCGCAACGGCGGGCGCTGGAGGCCGAGGCTGTGGCAGACCTCCGCGTGGCGTTCGGCCGCTACCCGCACGATCGCGACCTGCGTGCCTTGCTGCGCGACCTGCGGCGTACTAGCGAACGATTCCGAGAGCTGTGGAATCGCACGGACGTCAGCGAGCGCGCCACCTCCCGCAAGACCATCGAGCACCCGGAGGTGGGCCGGCTGACGCTGGACTGCGATGTCCTCACCGTCGCGGGAACGGACCTACGGCTGGTCGTCTACACCGCCGAATCAGGCTCGGCGGACGCCGGTGCGCTCGCGCTGCTCGCCACGATCGGCACCCAGGCGATGCAGAGCCCGACCCGGCCCGCGTAGCCCGTCAACGATCGGCGCTCAGCCGGGACAAGAAGACGCTCACGGTGCCGTGCCGGCCGTACCTTCAAAGCAGTGGACCTGATCGCCGCATGGCTACGTGACATCGGCTATGGCGCCGCTGTACAACAGACCGGATTCCACCCGCTCGACGGCGCCCGCTACCTCGACACCCATGGCTGGCCGCCACGCATCAGCGCCCTCGTCGCGCATCACTCCGGAGCTCACTTCCTGGCCCGCGCCCACGGCCTGCACACCGCCCTGGCCCACTATCCCCAGGAGCACATTCCGGTCGCCGACGCCCTGACCTACGCCGATCAGACCACGAAACCCACTGGCGAACACGTTGACGTGCACACCCGCATACGCGAGACGCTCGAGCGGGCCGGCAGCGTGCGCCGCCGCGAACAAACGGTCAGGAAACTCCAACACCGCTCCCGGGCAGGCCCGCGCGAGCGCCTCAAGCCCCACGACGGCCCGCGCGTCAAGATCAACGATCGCATCAAAGGATCTCTAACGCATCCCACGGAACGCACGGCGCAGCTGGTCGACAAACAGGTCCGGCTGTTCGAACGCGGCGAAGTGGCCGCCCCGGTCGACCTGCTCGTAGAAGCGCAGGTCGGCGTACTGCCGCTCACACCAGCGCCGCGACGGCCGGGTGATCTCCTTCGGGAACACCGAGACGCCGACCGGCACACTCACCGGCGGGACATGCCACTCGCCGCCGCGCGCGAACCCATCCTCCCAGTAGATGCGCGCTGACGAGGCGCCAGTCCGGGTGTGCCAGTAGACGCTGATGTTGTCAAGGATCTGGTCGCGGGTCAGGGCGGTGAGCGGGTCGCCGGCGTGGTCGGTCCACGCCCAGAACTTCTCGGCGATCCAGGCGCATTGGCCGACCGGCGAGTCGACCAGCGCGTAGCCGATCGTCTGTGGGCGAGTCGCCTGCTCAACGGCGTAGCCGCTGCCCCATTCTCTGTGGTTCGCCAGATCGGCGATGCTGTGCCGCTCGAAGTCGGTCAACTCCTCGGCGGTGTCCGCTGCGGGCGGCGGGACGGCCGACGGCGCAAAGTTGAGGTGGATGCCGACGACCCGGTCGGGATGCTGCGCCGCCAGGTGCGTCGTCACCGTCGCACCCCAGTCGCCGCCCTGCGCGCCGAAGCGTTCGTACCCGGCCCGGCTCATCACCACCGCCCACGCCGCGGCGATGCGCTGCGGTCCCCAGCCCGACTCGACCGGCTTCCCGCTGAACGCGAACCCCGGCAGCGACGGGCACACCACGTGGAAGGCGTCGACGGCGTCGCCGCCATGCGCGACCGGGTCGGTGAGCGGGCCGAGGACGTCGAGGAACTCCACGACGGAGCCGGGCCAGCCGTGGGTCAGCACGAGCGGCAACGCGTCCGGCTGCGGCGACCGAACGTGGAGCAGATGGATGCCGAGCCCATCCACATCGGTGACAAACTGTGGCACGGCATTGATCCGGTGCTCAAATCGGCGCCAGTCGTAGCCGTCGGCCCAGTAGTCGCACAGCTCCCGCAGCCAGCCGGCGGGCACGCCCTGGCTCCAGTCCGGCACCGTCGCCGGTTCCGGCCAGCGGGCCCGGGACAGCCGCCGCCGCAGATCGTCGAGCGCGTCGTCGGGGACGTTCACGGTGAACTCCTCCATGCCGCCACCGTAGGCCGGGCGGGTGCCGCCGCCGGGGCCGTTGCAGACCCGCTCACCCGCCGGCCCCTTCGGCCGGGCTCGCCGTACCAGAGGACCATTCGGCCGGGTTGTGGGCGACGGCTTGGGCCTGGGCGACGGCGAGCGACGCCACGGACGACAGGCGGCCTGGTAGCCGCGCGGTAGCCCAGCCGCATGAGGCTCGGGTACGTCTTGTCGTGCAACGAGAACGGGCCGGCCGACCTGATCGAACGGGCCACGGCCGCCGAGCGAGCCGGCTTCGAGGGACTGTGGATCTCCGACCACTACCATCCCTGGCCGGACGATCAGGGCCAGTGCCCGTTCGTCTGGTCGATGATCGGCGCGCTCAGCCAGGTCTGCTCACTGCCGATCACGACCGCGGTGACCTGCCCTACGGTTCGCATCCACCCGGCGGTCGTCGCCCAGGCCGCGGCGACCAGCGCGGTGCTCACAAGTGGGGAGTTCGCCCTGGGCGTGGGCACCGGCGAAGCCCTCAACGAGAGACCATCGGCTCTGGACCTCGATGCTTGGACACGGGCTACCGCGCGCGCCGCAGTGTAGGTGCATTTTCCTTTCGCTGGCGGGTACGGCATGGATGCCGGATGTGGGGAGGGGCCGGCGCCAAGCCGCGACGGCGCTTTGACGCCGCAGAGGTGGCCGAACTCGTTACTGCGATGAGGTGGGCATGACGGGACAGATGGATGGGAAGATCACGCTGGTGACCGGTGGTTCGGCCGGGATCGGTCTGGCTATCGCTCGCCGGTTCGCCGCCGAAGGCGCCATCGTGTACCTCACCGGTCGACGCACGGAGGAGTTGGACGCGGCCGTGGAATCCGTCGGCGAACGGGCCGTAGGCGTGCAGGGCGATGTGTCGAAGCTCGACGATCTCGACCGGCTCTTCGCGACCATTGAGGCGCGCAGTGGACGGCTGGATGTGGTGGTGGCCAATGCCGGAGTCGGTGAGTTGGCCCGGCTGGAAGAGATCACCGAGGAGCAGTACGACAGGACTTTCGACGTCAACGTCAAGGGGACCCTCTTCACTGTGCAGAAGGCACTCCCCCTGATGCCGCGTAACGCTTCGGTGATCGTGCTCGCTTCCACCAATGCGTCGATGGGCGTGGAGGCGATGAGCGTCTACAGCGCCACGAAGGCCGCCGATCGCAACTTCGCCCGCACCTGGGCCGTCGAACTCGCGGGCCGCGGCATCCGGGTCAACGCCATCAGCCCGGGCCCGATCGAGACCCCTGGCATCCGCGGCCTGGGGGCCGCGGCGCAGAGCGACCAGCAATTGGCGGACGCCATCGGAGACATGGTTCCGTTCGGCCGGCTGGGACGCGCTGACGAAGTCGCCGCCGCAGCCGTATTCCTCGCCTCGGACCAGAGTTCTTTCACCACTGGGGCCGAACTCTTCGTCGACGGCGGGCTGTCCCAGACCTGAACCCCGATCGCCAACTCCCGCCGCCAAACTGTACGACGGGAAGGGATTCGCGAAATGAAGGCGATATTGTTTGACACGTTCGGCGGCCCCGAGGTGCTGCACGTGGCCGACGTTCCTGTGCCCGATCCAGGACCGCGGCAGGTGCGCATCAGGGTACGTGCGAGCGGGGTCAACCCGGTGGACTCCACGATCCGCTCCGGTGCAATACAGGCCATCATCCCGACCACTTTGCCGGCAATCCCCGGCATCGACGTCGCCGGCGTCGTCGACGCGGTCGGAGCGGATGTAACGGATGTTGCGGTAGGCGATCCGGTCGTCGGCTGGGCCGACTCCCCGGCCGGTTCGTACGCCGAGTATGCCCTGGCCAGCCAGATTGCCCCCATACCTACCGGGCTGTCGTTCGCCGATGCCGCCACGTTGCCCACCGCTGGTGAGACCGCCGAACGCGCCTTGGACCTGCTGGGACTACGAGCCTGAGAGACCGTGCTCATCCACGGGGCCAGCGGGTCGGTGGGGACCATCGCCGTCCAGCTGGCTGTTGCCCGCGGCGCAACGGTCATCGGCACCGCGAGCGAAGACAATCAGGACTACGTCCGATCGTTGGGCGCCATCCCGATGCCCTACGGTGAAGGCCTCGTCGACCGCGTTCGTGCAACGTCCCGGCAGGTCGACGCCGTATTTGACGTGGCCGGCAAGGGCGCGCTCCCCGACTCCATCACGCTGCGTGGAGGAACCGACCGGATCGTCACCATTGCCGACCCGACCGCCAGAGAGCTGGGCGTAACGTTCAGTGCCGGCACGCCGAAGGACTGGTCCACGGGCGATCTGGCCAGATTGGCGGAGCTGGTCGCGCGCGGCGACTTGACCACCGCGGTAGCCGGCACGTATCCACTCGAACGCCCGGCTGGCATCGGCGTTGGGCCTACGGGTCGGCCGTGACACCCTGCTCGACTGGCGTGCGTGGTTCAGCCGGTGGTGTCCGGTTCGCCTGGGCGGAGCAGGCCGCTTTCGTATGCGAACGCGACGGCCTGGACCCGGTCGCGCAGTCCCAGCTTCATGAGGAAGTTCGCGACGTGCGTCTTGACGGTCGCCTCACCGATGTGGAGCCTTGCGGCCACCTCGGCGTTGGACATGCCCCGGGCGACGAACGCGAGCACGTCAAGCTCCCGTGGCGAGAGCCTGGCCAGGTCGTCGGCACGGCTCGTCCGTCCGGCCTGACCGGAGAACGTCTCGATCACCCGCAGGGTCACCGACGGGTCGAGCAACCCGCCGCCGTCGGCGACGACCCTGATGGCGTCGAGCATCTGCTGCGGCGGGGAGACCTTGAGCAGGAACCCGCTTACCCCCGCCCGCAGCGCGTCTTGCAGGTACCGGTCCTCGCGGAACGTGGTCAGCATAACGATCCGGGCCTCCGGGCGGGCGGCGATGATCTGCCGGGCGGCTTCGATCCCGTCGACGTTCGGCATGCGGACATCCATGAGGACCACGTCCGGCGCGGTCCGCCCGGCGACCGCGACGGCCTCGGCACCGTCGACGGCCTCGCCGACCACCGTCAGGTCGGGCTCGTTGTCGATGAGCAGCCGCAGGCCGGCCCGGACCATCGCCTCGTCGTCAGCGAGCAGCACGCGGATGGTCGTGACGGTCACAGTTGCCTCTTCCGGATCGGGAACGTTGCGGTGACGCGGTAACCGCCGGTGGGTTCGGGACCGACGTGGAGGACGCCTTCGTACAGCGTGACCCGCTCCCGCATGCCGACGTGCCCGTTCCCGCCGCCGGGCACCCGCGTGGCGGGGACGGGGACCGGCCCACCCGGCGCGTTGACGACTTCGACCGTGAGAGTGTCGCGCTGGTACCGCAGCCGGACGTCGGCCGGGGCGCCCGGTGCGTGGCGCAGGAGGTTGGTGAGCGCCTCCTGCACGATCCGGTACGCGGACAGCTCCAGCCCAGCAGCGAGCGGCACCGGGTCGCCTTCGACGTGAAGCGTCAGTGGGCAGCCGGCCCCGCGGACCTGCGCGACCAGGGCGTTGAGCGAGCGCAGTGACGGCTGCGGGGCATGCTCGTCGGCCTCGTCGGCCTCGTCGTTGTCGCGCAGGATGCCGACGGTCCGGTGCAGTTCGGCGACCGACTCCCGGCCCAGCCGCTCGACGTCGGTGAGCAGTCGCTCGGCCTCGGGCCGTCCGTACAGGCGGCGGGCGACACCGACCTGCAGCACCATCACACTCACGGAATGCGCGACGGCGTCGTGCAGCTCGCGGGCGATCCGGGTCCGCTCCGCCGCCACCGCACGCTGGGTCCGCAGCTCACGCTCTTCGGCCAACTGCGCGGCGAGTTCGGCCAGTTCGGCCGAGCGGGTTCCCTCTCGCCGCACGAGGCTGCCCGCGCCCCAGGCCGCGCCGGCGACGAGGGCGAAGAACACCGGGTCCCACGCTGGTGCGCCCTCGCTGAGCGTCGTCATCCCGAACACCGCGACGAGGGCGGCCGTCGCCCATGCCGCCCGCGTGACCGATGCGGCCTGGGCAGCGGCCCAGCCCACCACGACGAACATCGCGACCAGTCCCGCCCCGCCGAGGTCGGTGAGCCCGAGCAGCTTCGAGGACGGGTAGAGGGCGGCGACGATGACCAGCGATGTCAGCGGCCGGATTCCCGCCAGGATCACCGCGAGGCCGTATGCGACTGCTACGCCGGCCGCTGTGGCCTGCCGCCCCCGCCAGAGGGCGTCCGCATACGCTTCGTAACTGCCAGCGGCGGCCAGCAGCAGCCCGAGCGGTAGCGGCGCCCAACGGCCGGCGATGTGCGACCCGTTCCCGCGCATCGGTTGCCCCTCCGGTTCCGGCGTTCGGCTCGACGCCACCGGCGCTCGACGATACGGCACTGGGCTGTGTGGATGCCTCCGTCGTCGGGCGGAGTGCCGTTCGTTGCGACCTCCGCCGCACGGCGGAGGTCGCATTCGGCACCGCGGCAGAGGCCCGACGAACGCATCGGTTCCTACGGTGGTCACCGATCGCCGCTACTTCGCGGCGACAACTACCTGGAGTGACGTGATGACTGAACAACATATCGACGCCAGTCTGACCAAGCGCCGTGTCCTGACCGGTACGGCGCTGATCCTCGGCGTGGTGATCGAGGTGGCCGGTTGGGCGACGGTCCCGCCGCAGGAAGACCTGAAGAGTGCGACCTACCTTGCGGCGCTCGGGAGCCGGCCCGGCCTGGCTCAGCTGTCGGCGGTCCTGCTGAGCTTCGGCTGGGCGATGCTGGCACTCGGGCTCGTCGGCGCGGTGACGCTGGTCCGCGGGCCCAGGGGTGCCGTGCTGACAATGCTCGGCGCGGTCCCCGCCGCCTTCGGGATGATCTCCGTGTCGGGCCAGGTCTACTCGGACTTCTACAAGATCGCCCTGCACCGCGGGCTGCCTGTCGGTGACGCGGTCCGGGTGTACGAGAGCGCCGAAGCTCTCAGCGGGACCACCGCTTGGACGGTGACCGGGTTCCTCATGTTCCCGGCGCTGCTGGTGATGCTCGTCGGGTACGTGCGGGCCGGCGTCCTCGGCTGGTGGGCCCCCGCGCTGTACGGCGTCGCCACGGTCGGCTTCTTCGCCACGCCACCGGTCGGCTGGATCCCGACGGCGGTCCTCGCCGTCATGTTCGCGCCGCTCGTCGTGCTGGGCGTCCGGGCGTTCGACAGGGCCCGTGCCTCGGTCGTCGCTGCCGAGCGTGTGCCGGCATCCGCCCGCTGAGCCACGCCGGCGCTGTGCCGGGAAAACCCGTCGGCATGCCTGTCGCCCACTCGGGCGTGCAGATGGCGACAGGCACGCCGGTCGTAGGCCGTCACCTACTCGACCCCAATCGGCTCTACGGGGTGGCCCGAGGTCACAGTGAAGCACTACGCCAAGCGCAAGTACACGGCCTACGATGCCTGACCACGCTCGGGTTCGCGTTGCCTGACTCGGCGCGGCAGTGGGCGCAGCGCCCACCAGCGACCCCCTGCCGTACCGTCGAGCGCGCCACTCGCCCGGTCCACGACGAGTGGGGAATCATGCAGGACGGCAGGCCGTTCTTCGTTGCGGGCTACACCTCCGGTGGTGCTCTGTACGGCTGGTTCCGCATTCCGGCGGCGTCATTTGCATGTGCCCGGCGGCCTACGATTCGGTGGTTGATCGTGACGTTGAGGTGCCGGTTTGGGGTGGTTGCATGTATCTAACCCAGGTTTTGCACAACGCTGTCCGGCACCGGGCCGCCTACCCGTTGACGATGTTCGACGGTCGGGTGCGGTCGGTGGCCGAATGCGTCGACCGGGTGGGGCGGCTCGCCGCCGGTCTGCGGGTGCTGGGCGTTGGTGAGGGCGATCGGGTGGCGCTGCTGGCCGCCAATTCCGACCGGTACCACGAGTCGCTGCTCGCTGTGGCCTGGGCCGGCGGGATCGTGGTGCCGCTCAACACCCGGTGGGTGGCCGATGAGGTCCGGTTCGCGTTGTCCGACTGTTCGGCGACGGTGGTGATCACCGACGAGCGGTTGCTGCCGGTCGTGGCTGCGGTCCGGCAGAGCGCCCCGGTCCGCACTGTGGTGGTGATGTCGGATGGCCGTCCGCCGGCTGGAATGGTGTCGTTCGAGGAGCTGATCGGTGGCCACGCTCCGATGCCCGACGTGGGCCGCGGCGGTGCCGAGACGTTGGGCGTCTTCTACACGGGTGGCACGACCGGCCGTGCCAAGGGTGCGGTGCTCAGCCACGACAACGTGTTCGCGTCGGCGTGGGGGTGTCTGGCCACGGGGCAGTTCACCACGCCCGGGGGGCGGTTGTTGCACGCGGCGCCGATGTTCCACCTGGCCGACTTCGCGATCTGGATCGCCGGCCTGCTGACGGGCGGCACCCATGTGATGGTGGACGGGTTCACGCCCGGCGGCGTGTTGGCGGCGATCGAACGGTACGCGGTGACCGACGTGCTGCTGGTTCCCACGATGATCCAGGTGTTGGCCGACTGCCCGGAGGCGGAGCGGTTTGACGTGTCCAGCCTGGTCCGGTTGATTTACGGCGGTTCGCCGATGCCAGCGGCAACGCTGGCTGCGGCGCGCAGGATGTTCCCCGGGGCGGGTCTGGTTCAGGCGTACGGCATGACAGAGCTGGCGCCGGTCGCGACGCTGCTCGGCCCGGCGGAGCATGACGTGCCGCGGCTTGCCGCGTCGGCGGGACGGGCGGCGCCGCACGCCGAGGTCCGTGTCGTGGACGCCGCCGGTGACGAGGTCGCGGCTGGGGTCGTCGGTGAGGTCGTGGTGCGCGGCGACCACGTGATGGCCGGTTACTGGCAGCGGCCGGAGGAGACCGCGGCGGCCCTGCGGGACGGCTGGATGCATACCGGCGACGCCGGGTACTTCGACGACGACGGCTACCTGTTCGTCGTCGACCGGATCAAAGACATGATCATCGTCGGCGGCGAGAACGTGTACTCGGTCGAGGTCGAGCATGTGCTGTTGCAGCACCCGACGGTGGCCGCGTGCGCCGTCATCGGCCTGCCTGATGCGCGGTGGGGCGAGCGGGTGCACGCGCTTGTGGTACCGGCCGGTGACGGCGCGGATGGTGAGCAGCTGCGGGCGTTCTGTCGCGGGCGGCTGGCCGGATACAAGATTCCGCGCACCGTGGAGCTCGTGGCGTCGCTGCCGGTCTCGCCGGCGGGCAAGGTTCTCAAGAGCCGGCTCCGGCAGGAACGCGTACGGTGAGCGACGACCCCGGGTGGCGTGCACACACGCTGGTCGGCCGTGACCATGACGTTGCCCTGGTCCGGTCGTTCGTCGACGACGCCGCGGTCCGCGGAGGGGCCCTGGTCGTCACCGGCGACGCCGGCGTGGGCAAATCGGTGCTGGTCGTCGATGCGGCAGGTTACGCGGCGACGGTCGGCGCCCAGGTGATCTGGGCCGTCGGCATAGAACACGACGCCGGCGTCAGCTTCTCCGGCCTGTCCCAGGTCCTGTCGCCGTTGCTCGACGAGCTGGACGGGCTCGACGCGGGGCACCGCGCCGCGTTGCGCAGCGCGCTCGGCCTGCAGACCCCGAGCACCGCGCCCGGCCGGCTGGCGATCTGCAATGCGGCGCTGGACCTGCTTGTCCGGGCCGCACAGGCCCGCCCGCTCCTGCTGGTCGTCGACGACATGCCGTGGCTGGACACGATCAGCGCCCAGATCCTGGCGTTTCTTGCCAGGCGCGCCGTCGGCCACCGGTTCGGCGTGCTCGCCACCGCCCGGACCGGCGAGCCGACCGAGTTCGACACGAGCCAGCTGCGCACGCACGAACTCGGGCCGCTCACCGACGATGCGGCCCGTGCCCTGCTCGACAACCGCCACCCGGCACTGGCGCCACGATCCCGGCAGCGGCTGCTGGCCGAGGCCCAGGGCAATCCGCTTGCACTGCTGGAACTGCCGATCGCGCTCGCGTCACGCGGCGCACGGCCGACGGAGGTGCTGGCGCCGGTGCTGCCGCTGACCGGTCGGCTGCAGCAGGTGTTCGCCGCCCGGATCGATGCGATGCCGCAGGGCACCCGGGACGCGCTGCTGCTGGCCGTTCTCGACGGCTCCGGTGACGTCGGGGTCCTGGGTGAGCCGTTGAGGGCCGCCGAAACGCTGGCCCCTGCCGTGCGCGAACGGCTGGTCACCATCGACGTTGCCGCAGCGGTGCTGCGTTTCCGGCACCCCTTGATCCGGTCCGCGATCGTCGGCGGTGCGACGGAAGCCGAACGTCGGCAGGCCCATCAACTGCTCGCCAGGCATCACACCCAGGATCTGTTGCGGCGTGCCTGGCATCTTGCTGAGGCGAGCACCGGCCCGGACGAGACCACCGCTGCGTTGCTGCAGCAGGCCGCCCATGTCAACCTCTTCCGCGGCGACGCCGTCCGCGCGATCAGCGAACTGCTACGCGCGGCCGACCTGAGCCCAGCCGGCACCGACCGCAGCCCCCGGCTGGCCGAGGCGGCGTACCTGGGTGCGATCGTGACCGGTGACCTCCGTGACGTACCGGCCCTGCTCGACGCGGCCCGCCGGGCCGACCCAGAGCACCACGGATCGCTGGCCGGGGCGGTGGCCGGGGCCTATCACCTGCTCAACGAGACCGGCGACGTGGACACCGCCCACCGGCTGCTGAGCGGCGCCGTCAACGCGCTGCCGGACCCCGGCGACGCCGGCAACAAGACCCTCGTCGAGGCCCTGTACACGCTGCTGATGGTCTGCTTCTTCGCCGGCCGGGCCGAGTTCTGGCCGGACTTCCACACCGCCGTCGAGCGCCTGAAGCCCCGCCCGCCGCGGCTGTTGTCGGTCCTGGCCGGCACGTTCAGCGATCCGGCCCGGGCCGCGCCGCCAGTGCTGGACCTGCTCGACGAGGCGGTCGCGCAGCTGCACAAGGAGAACAGCCCGGCCCGGATCGTACGCACCGCCATCGCCGGGAGCTTCCTGGACCGGATCGGCGACTGTCGTGAGCCACTGTGGCGCGCGGTGCGGCACGGGCGCGAAGGCGGCGCCGTCACCTCCGCCATCGAGGCGCTCGCGTTGCTGGCCAACGACGCCTACTTCGCAGGCCGCTGGGACGAGGTGCAGACCCTGACCGCCGAGAGCCTCGACCTGTGCCGGACCCACAACTACCGGCTGCTGCGCTGGCCCGGGCTCTTCCTGCAGGCTCTCGTGGCCGCCGCCCGCGGCGAGGAATTCGCCGCCCGTGCGGCCGTCCAGGATATGACCCGCTGGGCCGCGCCCCGTCGGGTAGGCGTCGTCACCTGGTACGCGTGGCACGTCCGCACCCTGACCGCGCTGCCGCGAGGTGAGTTCGACGAGGCGTACCGGTGCGCGGCGATGATCAGCCCGGCCGGCCGGCTGGCGCCGCACACCCCGAACGCCCTCTGGCTGATCATGGAGCTGGTCGAGGCCGCCGCCCGCACCGGTCGACTCGCTGAGGCTCGCGCGCACGTGGCCGCGGCCGACGCGGCGATGATCGGCGACCTGTCCGGCCGTTTGGCGCTGACCGTCGCGGGAGCGCGCGCGATGGCCGCTGACGACGCGGCGTTCCCGGCGCTGTTCGATCGGGCACTGTCGCTTCCTGATGTCGACCGGTGGCCGTTCGACTTGGCCCGCATCCGGCTGGCGTACGGCGAGCGGCTGCGGCGCACCCGGGCCGCGGCCGCTGCCCGCGATCATCTGCGGGCCGCTGCCGACGCGTTCGATCACCTCCGGGCCCGCCCGTGGGCGCTGCGCGCCGGGGGCGAGCTTCGTGCCGCTGGCGGCCACCGTGACGCTGCCGCCGCGACGGTGCCGTCGGCGGTGCTGACCCCGCAGCAGGACCAGATCGCGCGGCTGGCCGCCACCGGGCTGACCAACAAGCAGATCGGGGAACGGCTCTTCCTGTCCGCCCGCACCGTCGGCTACCACCTCCACCAGATCTTTCCGAAACTGGGCGTCGCGGCCCGGGCGGGGCTGCGCGACGCGCTGCAGGACCGGCCGCCACCCGGACCGGTCATTTGACAGACGCGGTCCGCGGCGATCCGGCCGTAGCGTCCAACTCCAGATCCCTGACCGGACGGAAAACTCGGTCCTTCCCCGGACGAGCTACTGGAGATGACGATGCGCATGGCCGGCGACTCCAGCCGGGCGGCAGCCGGCCCGCGATGACCACCACATTCGCGCTGCTGCTTCGGACCGCGCGGCACGAATGCGGCCTGACCCTGGAGGAACTGTCGGAGGTCTCGGGCGTCAGCGTACGCGCACTCAGCGACATGGAACGTGGAAAGGCGCTGGGCCCGCAGCGACGGACCGTCGAGCTGATCGCCGACGCGCTCAAGCTCGAGGGGGTACGCCGCGCCGAGTTCGTTGCACTGGCGAAGGCCGGCCGCGCCCGCCCGGAGCGGTTGACGGTCGCGCCAGGGTTGTGTGAGTTGCCGGGGTCCATCGGAGACTTCACCGGCCGGACCGCGGAGCTTACGTGGATCGCCGGGCTGCTCGACGCGTCGGACGGGCCGACCGACCGGCTGGGCGCGGCGGTGATCTCCGGCGGCGCCGGCGTGGGCAAGACGACCCTCGTCGTCCGCGCCGCGCACCGGCTACGCGACCGGTTCCCCGACGGCGTGTACTTCCTCAACGCCCTGGGCATGAGCCGCCGGCCAGCGGCCAGCACCGATCTGCTCGGACTGGCGCTGCGGGCAATCGGTGTCCGCGACCAGCAGCTGCCGCAGGCACCGGCCGAACGCGCCGGGCGATACCGGCAGTTGCTGCGGCAGCGGCGCGTCCTGGTGATCGTGGACGACGCGGCGGCGGAGTCCCAGGTGCGGCCACTGCTGCCCGGCGCAGGACCCAGCCAGCTGATCGTCACCAGCCGGCGGCTGCTGGCCGGGCTGGAAGGCGTCCAACGGCTCCACCTGGATCCGATGCCGGCCGTCGACGCCAAAGACCTGCTGGGCCGGATCCTGGCCGAGCGGGCCGGCCCGCCGCGCGCCGACGACCTGCAGCAGCTGGTCGACCTGCTGGGCGGACTGCCGCTGGCGGTGCGCATCGTGGGCAACCGGCTGACCTCGCGGCCGGGCTGGAGCACGGCGGACCTGGTGGCGCGGTTGTCGGCAGCGGAGCGCCGGCTCGATCAGCTCAACGCCGGCGACCTGAAGATGGCGGCCGCGTTCGAGATGTCGTACGAACAGCTCCCCGATCTGGTGCGGCCCTTGTTCCGCCGAGCGTCGCTGGTGCCCGGGGCGGACTTCAGCGCGGCGCTGCTGTCGGTCATCGGCGAGGTCCCGGTCGCTGTGGCCGAGGACCGGCTCGACGATCTCGTCGACCTGGGGCTGCTGGACGCCGCAGAGGGCGGCCGATACCGCTTCCACGACCTGGTCCGCCTGTACGCGAGCCGCTGCCTGCAGGCCGAGGACCCGGTCAATGTCGTGACCGACGCGCGGCGACGGATGGTCGCCTGGCTGCTCGACACGCTGACGACGGCGGGCCGGTCGGTCCAGCCGGGAGGGGTCGACACCGCGGTGTTCGGCTGCGCCGACGACGCGGAGGCGTGGATCCGTGCGGAGTCCGAGCACTGGTTCCAGGCGCTCGGCGCCGCGGCCGTCGCCGGAGACCACCGGGCCGTCGTCCGCGCGGTCAACGCGGTCTACGCGTTCTACGAGCGCTGGGTGCACTGGCCCCACTGGGCCGACGTGTTCACCCTCGCGCTGGACTCGGCGGTGCAACTCGACGACGCTGCGTTGCAGGCCGAGTTCCTGAACCATCTCGCCTACACCCACACGCTGCCGTGGCGGATGGACGGCACGGCCGCGCTGGACTGCGCGCAACGGGCGCGGGCCCTGGCCCGGCAGGCCGGCGACCTTCGGCAGGAGGCGTTCGCTCTGCTGTACACGGCCGCAGCCCTGCGGGTTCGGCCGCCGCGCGACCCCCAGGCGGCGCTCGGCGCCATCCGGCAGGCCACCGATCTCTTTGCACGGGTCGGCGACGTCGGCGCCCACATGGAAAGCGTCCTGGGCTGCGGCGTCATCGCCTTCGACCTCGGCAACACCGCAGCGGCGCTGGCCGACTACCAGCGGGCGCTGGCCATCACCGAGGACCCCGGCTCCGGGCTGACACCATTCGCCGTCGAAGCGGTCCTCCCGCACATCCTCGGCCACACCGCCCAGGCACTGGGCCGACTCGGCCGCCGCGGCGAGGCCATCCCGATGATGCTGCGCGCGGTGCACCTCTTCGAACGCCTGCAGGTCGTCATGGGCCAGGCGGCGTGGCTGCGGATCCTCGGTGAGGAGCTCTACGGCAACGACCACGCGGCGGAGGCGCGGGCGAGCCTGTCACGGGCGGGCGAGCTCTACGAGACGGTCGGCCAGCATGATCGCGCCGCGTACTGCCGGGACAGGGCCAACGCCATCTCCACGGCTGGCGCGGAACCGTAGTTCTGCGTCCTGTTCTGCCTGGGCTGGCGCGCCCGGCGGGACTTGCATGGAGGACGAGCGGCGGGCGTCTCGCCCGCCGCCGGACCCGAGGAGCATCCCATGATTCGCAACGTCGTGCTGGTGCACGGTGGGTTCGTCGACGGATCGGGCTGGCTGGGCGTACACCGGCTGCTGACCGCCGACGGGTTCACCGTCAAGATCGTGCAGAACCCGACGCTGTCGCTGGAAGGCGACGTCGCCGCGACGCGGTTCATCCTCGACGGGCTCGACGGGCCGGCCGTGCTGGTCGGTCACTCCTACGGCGGGGCGGTCATCAGCGAGGCTGGCACCCACGACGCCGTCGCCGCGCTCGTCTATATCGCGGCGTTCGCCCCGGACAAGGGCGAGTCCGTCAACACGCTGATCGCCGACCCGCCGCCCGGCGCACCGGTCCCGCCGATCCTGCCGCCCCGCGACGGGTTCCTGTTCCTCGACCGGGACAAGTTCCACGCCTCGTTCGCCGCCGACCTGCCCGAGGACGAGGCCGTGTTCCTGGCCGACGCGCAGGTGCCGTGGGGCGTCGACGCGCTCGCCGGCACGGTCACCGAACCGGCCTGGCGGCACAAGCCCGCCTGGTACCTGGTCGCGACCGAAGACCGGATGATCCCACCGCCGGCCCAGCGGGCAATGGCGACCCGCGCCGGCACAGTCACCGCCGAGGCCATCGGCAGCCACGCCATCTACGCCTCCCAGCCTGGCGCGGTCGCCGACCTCATCCGCCAGGCCGCCGCCGACCGCTGACCATCACCAGGAGATCACCATGACACCGAATGTCTCACGTCGGCAGGTGCTGGCGGCCGGCGCGGCACTGGCCGGGTCGGCGGCGCTGGTAGCCACCCCGCTCGGCGCGGAGGCCGCAGCCGCTGCGGCGCCCCGCACGGACCGGCCCGGGTCGAGGATCAAGCCGACCGTCGTGCTGGTGCACGGCGGCTACGCCGACTCGTCGTGCTGGAACGCGGTCATCGCGGACCTGCAGCGCAGGGGCTACCCCACGATCGCGGGCTCGAACCCGCTGCGCGGCATCCCGACCGACGCCCCCTACATCGCCAGCCTCCTCGACTCCATCGACGGGCCCGTCGTGCTGGTAGCCCACTCCATGGGCGGCACCGTCATCACCAACGCCGCCGCCGGCAAGAGCAACGTCAAGGCCCTGGTCTACGTCGCGGCGTTCGTGCCGGACGTGGGCGAGACTCAGGCGGATCTCATCAACAGGTACCCCGGCAGCGAGGTCCTGCCCGTGAGCGTCCCAGTCCCGTACACCAAGCCCGACGGCAGCACCGGCACCGAGCTGTACCTGAGCGAGGACGGCCAGGCGGCCTTCGCCGCCGACATCTCCCCGGCGGCGTTCCGGCTCCTGCAGGCCACCCAGCGGCCGTTCGACGCGGACTCATTCATCTACCCCACCACGGCCGCCGCGTGGCGGACCATCCCGACGTGGGGGCTGGTCGCCGGCCGGGACAAGGCCATCCCGCCCGCGTGCGAACGCTTCATGTACGGCCGTGCGAAGGCCCGCAAGGTCGTCGAGGCGCCGACAGCGTCCCACGTCGTCATGATCAGCCACCCCAGGACCGTCGCGGACCTGATCCACGACGCCGCCACGGCCACCTGCTGAACCCGTCGTTCGCTGCGGTACCCTCCGCCGTCAGTGCCCCGGCTCGCCGTCGCGAGCCGGGGCACTGTCACGCCCGGCGAACGGCGCCGTGCCGTCGTGCGCTCGGCGGTCCTGATCAGGCAGTACGCCGCGGCGGTCAGCGCGCTGCTGGCACAGCCGGACACCATCGCGCGGGCCTCCCGGCTCGACGAGGCCCTCGTGGCTTCTTCGCAGGCGGCGGAGATGTTCAAGAAGGCCGACTTCTACGTCCAGGGCCGCCCCGCAGTCACCAGGTGCCGCTTCGACGCAGGGCGCTACGCCGAAGCGTCACTGCCGGAACACGGCATCCTCGGAAACGCGCGAAGTTCGTGTGGCCGTAGAAGCGGAACCAGCTGCATGTCCTCGGGGTCCGGGTCAGCCGGGCTGCGCGTTCGCCCGGCTGACCCGGAGTTGTACGAGGAAGTGCCCAGGCCTGCGCTCGCGGCCGGTGGTGCTTCCGAGCCCTGCTCCACCAGTGCGACCGCCAACCGCGACACCACGCCAGTGGCAGCACCATCGTCAACCGTCAGAACAAGCTCGATGTCGGTGTCGCAGTGCAACAGCGTTGGCGGTTCGAGTAGACCCGGCTCACCGCGGCGTGCGGCGGGCCACGACGGGTGGTGTCGCGGTGGCGCCCGCGGCGAGCAGCGGCGCGGCAGCGTCCAGCAGTACCCGGCCGAGGAACGCGGCCAGGTACGTACCCGTGACCCGCAGCGCGGTGCCGCCGTCGACGGGACCCAGGGCGAACAGTGCCCGCAGCGGCGCGGCGAGGTAGTAGACGCCGGCGTCGCTGAAGTTGAAGTGCTGGGCACCGCGGATCTCGTAACACCACACGTCGCCGGTCCCGGCGGCGAAGAGCGCGCGGGCCGTGTCCCGGTCGGCGGTGTCCACCGGCCCGGCCGGGTCGCAGGCGCCGGTCACGCAGGAGCCGTCGCTGCCGACGATCATCATCGGCCGGTCGAGTCCGTCGTGCACGACGGAGCCGAACTGGGTGCCGTCGAGGTCGGCGGCACCGGCGCAGCGGTCGTCGAGATGGCACGCTTCCAGCGCCGCCGCGCCGCCGAACGAGTGGCCGATGTAGGCGGTCCTCGCGGTGTCGACGTGCCCGGCGAACGGTCCACCGGCGTCGAGGGCGCCGAGGGCGGCGGTCCGGGCCACCGCGAAGCGGGCGTCCGCGGCCCACACGGCGACGAGCTGGTCGCCGGCGGCCTGGGCCGGCCCGGCGTGCAGATCCTCGGCGTTGAACGCATCCGGGTTGCCGGCAGCGGTGGCGGTCACCGGCCGCCCGTCCAGCACGGTGAGGTTGGCGCTGTAGGTGGGGGTGACGCCGGCGACGAGGAAGCCGTGCGAGGCCAGTTCCTCGGCGAGGCTGCTGTACTGCGGTGCGGCGAACCCGAGACCGGGTGCCAGGACCACGACCGGGAACCGGCCGGCGGCGACCGGCGAGTCCTGGACGGCGTGGCCACGGATCTTGTCGAAGCGGGTCTCGCCGAGGCCGGGCAGCCCGCCGAGGTGCAGCCGCGCCCAGGCGCCCGGTGCGTAGGCCGCGGGCCGGGCTCCCGCCGGCGGGGCGGCCGGATACCAGAGCCACACCGACAACGTGCGATGGATGTCCGGCTGCGGTCCCAGCGGGTCAGTACGGGACTCGTCGGTCCAGTCGAACATCGCCCGGCCGACCGGGTAGGCGCCGTCCGGTGCGGGCAACGTCACCGGCCGGGAGTGCCGGACCGCCGCGTAGCCGACGTAACCGACGCCGACGCCGACGCCGGTGATGGCGAGCAACGAAACCAGCACATATCGCAGCAGCCGGCGCGCGAAGGTCGAACGGGTCGCCATGACCGTGATAGTACACGGCGCGTAGTACGTAGCGTGTACTAAGGTTGGAGGTTCAGCGAGCCTTCAGGTCCCGGTCCATAGCGTGCCCGGCATGTGGCAGCTGGCGACACTACGACGGGAACGCCTGGTCGCGGGCGTGCTGGTTGGCTGGGCCGTGATGTGGTTCGTCGTGATGGCGGTCCACGGCGGCGGGTCGTGGCACTTCTTCGTCGACGGCGCGACCGCCCTCGCCGACCTCGACGACACGGCCGCCGGCGGCCTGCACCTCTACGCGGCCGCGCCCGTGCTGCAGATCGGCCCCGTCGCCTTGCTGGCTGCCCTACCGCTGCTCGCCGCCGGACCGCCCGGGGCACTGTTCGCCGTGCAGGTCCTCGGCGCGGCCGCCGGCCTCGTCATCGTCCGGCAGATCCGGCAGGTCGCCGGCCGAATCCGGCCGAACCTCGACCGGCACGACATCAACCTGCGGGTGGCCCTGGCCGCGCTGTACCTGCTGCCGGTCTGGATGTACCTGGCGGTCAGCTCCGCCCACCTCGACGACGTCCTCGCCCTGCTCGGCACGATCGCCGCCGCACAGGCCGCCTGCGCCCGCCGGCCGGTCCTGACGGGCCTGCTGCTGGGCCTCGCCGTCGACGCGAAACCATGGGCGCTCGCCTTCGCGGCTCTGCTGCTGATCGCCGGCGACCGGCGCGGTCGGCTGCTCGGGCTGCTGACGCTGGCGGCGACCATCACGGTGGCCTGGCTGCCGTTCCTGCTCGCCGACCCCGGCACGATGCGCGCCGTGCACTACACGATCCCCAACACGCAACTGTCCGCACTGCGGGTGTTCGGCGTGCACGACCCGCGGACCCCGTCGTGGGCCCGCCCGGCACAGCTGCTGCTGGGCCTCGCGCTCGGCGTCGTGGCGGTCCGCCGCGGCAGGTGGGCCGCAGTGCCGCTGCTGGCCGTGATGGCCCGCGTCGTGCTCGACCCCGGCACCAACCGCTACTACGTGGCGGGCATCGTCGTCGGTGCCGCACTGTGGGACGTCGCCGGCTCCCGCGCGGTGCTGCCGTGGTGGACGATCGGCGCCGGCGTCGGGCTGTTCACCAGCCGTTTCGTGCCGATGCCCGACCGGGCGCACGGGTGGCTGACCGTCGCCTACTTCGCCGCCTGCTGCGGCCTCGTCCTCGCGCCCCGCGGCTGGACCGATCGTGCCGCCGCGGCCAGTGTACGGTGGCTGCCCCCGACCCTCCACGCTCACGCCGACCGCCTGCGGGCCGCGTTGACCGACGCCCTGCGGCTGGAGGCCCTACCGGGCGTCGATGCGCAGCAGCGGGCCGAGATCGACGGCGGCGCCGGCACACACCCAGGCGAGCGTCAGCAGGGCCCCGCCGGCACCGACCGGCAGCAACTGCGGGCCGCCGGGCAGTGACGCGGTCCCGATCACCAGCCCGGCCGCCGTCGCCGCAGCCGCGAGCGTGCCCAGCCCGGCCATGATCGCCCGGGGCGACGCCGGCCGGCCGAGCACCGGTCCGTGCCGGGCCACCAGCCGGCAGGTCTGCGCCGCGGCCCAGGCGAGTGCCATGTACCAGCCGAGCAGCAACGCGGCCTTCGACCCTGCGGTCAGGGCCGGCGCGACGCGGACCACGCCGACGACGAGAGCGCCCACCAGCGCCGGCGGCAGCAGCCCGCGGACCCCGGCTCGGCACACCACCCTGCTGCCCGCCAGCGGCCACCTCGGCCGGGGCGCGACCAGCACGAGCCCGGCGAGCATGGCAAGGAGGCAACCGCTGAGCAGGTGAGCCCGGCCCGCGGATGCCAGCTGCGCGTCGTCGAGCTCGGCGGCCAGATGCAGCACATACCAGCCGACGGCGGCGACCGCGACGGCCAGCACCGACGCCCGGTGCCGTCGCTGGCTCCCGCTGTCGGCCGGCCACACCGCCGGATGCAGCCACATGCCCACGGCCGAGCAGGTGAGTCCCAGCCAGGCCCGTGGGCCGGTGGCGTGCACCTCCGCCTCGACGTCCTCGCCCCACCGCGCCCGGAACGCCGCCGGATACATGCCGACGAGCGCCCGCACGAGCCGTGTCCGCCCGCCGCCGGACACGGCACTCACGCCGCACCGGTGGCGAGCCGCCGCAGCCCCGTCGCGGCGACCTGGGCCATCGAACGCAGCTCCCGCTCCAAGACGGCGCGGCCCTCCGCGGTGATCCGGACCGGCCGCTTGCGCCCCTCCGCGTCCGACGGCTCCGGCTCGACGAACCGCTTCGCCTCCAGCCGGGCCAGGGCCCCATACAGGCTGCCGACGCCGAGCCGCTCGCCGGTGAGCTCGGCGATCGCGGTGTTGATCGCGTAACCGTGCTTGGGCCCGTCGGCGAGCGCACACAACACCAGCGTCTGAGCGTCCGCCGTCTGCATCACCCGATGCTACCCGCCGCGTAGTACGCGCCGTGTACCAGTACGCCGGCCGTGGCGGCACGTCCGGGGGAACGCCGGCCACGACGTTCAGCGACCGTTCAGGTCCGAGGTGTGAGCCTGTGCCGTATTTCGGCGTGTCCCTCATCGTCACCACCATCGTGTTCAGCGTCCTGCTCGCCGCGACGTTCGTCCTCTGGTACCGCAGCGAACGCACCCTCTCGATCCACTCCATCACCACGCGCCGCCGCGAATGGTTCTACTGGGCGGCGATCCTGTTCACGTTCGCGCTCGGCACCGCCGCCGGCGACCTGCTCGCGGAGCGGCTCAGCCTCGGTTACCTGCCGTCGGCCGGAATCTTCGCCGCGGTCATCGCGGTGATCGCGATCGGCTACCGGTTCGGCGTGCTCGGCGGCGTGTTCGCGTTCTGGGCGGCGTACGTGCTCACCCGGCCGCTCGGCGCGTCACTCGGCGACTGGCTGTCCCAGGCGCGCGCCGACGGCGGACTCGGCCTCGGTACCGTCGGACCCAGCGTCGCCTTCCTCGTGATCGTGATCGGGCTGGTGACGTACCTGACGACGTCACGGCGCGACGTCATCGAATCCTGAACCGACCTGCCCGCTCCGCCGGACCCACAGATCACCGCCGTTGAACCGGGTCCTTACAGCCGGCCGGGTCAGGTGGTGGAGGATCGCCGGGCGCGGGACCGGGCGCGCAGCAGCTCGACGGCGATCGGTGCCACCGACACGACCACGATGCCGATCAGGATGAGCTCGATGTTGTCCTTGACGAACGTGACCTGGCCGAGGAAGTACCCCAGGACCGTGACGCCGCAGCTCCACAGGATGCCGCCGAGGACGTTGTAGACGATGAAGGTGCGGTAGTGCATGCGGCTGGCGCCGGCGACGATCGGGGTGAAGGTGCGCACGATCGGCACGAACCGGGCCAGGACGATCGAGCGGGCGCCGTAGCGTTCGAAGAACTCCTGCGCCTTCGTCAGGTACTCCTGTTTGAACAGCCGGGAGTCGGGGCGGCGGAACAGGGCCGGCCCGACCCGCCGGCCGAACAGGTAGCCGACCTGGTCACCGGCGATGGCCGCAACCGATACCAGCAGGCAGACCAGCCACAGTGGCTGGTGCAGGTAGCGGCCGCCGGCGACGAGCAGTCCGGTGGTGAACAGCAGTGAGTCGCCGGGTAGGAAGAACCCGATGAACAGCCCGGACTCGGCGAACACGATCGCGAGGATGCCGATGAGGCCGAAGGTGGAGATGAGCCACTCCGGGTCCAGGAACTTGGGGCCGACGGCGAGGGTCGTGCTCAGGGCGTACACGATGCGGAACTCCCATTGAGGGGGTGGACGAGTCTGGTGGCTGCTTCGATGACGAGGACCGACGCGAGGGCGATGCCGAGACCGGCGAGGATGTCACCGGGGTAGTGCACGCCGACCCAGATCCGGGCGACGCCGATGACGGTTGCGGTCACCAGGAGAGTGATGCCCCAACGGCGGTGCAGGAACCAGCCGATGGCGGCGGCGACCGCGAAGGCGGGGAAGATCAGCCAGCGGGCGGCGAGCTCCATCAGGTCGTCGGCGGGATCCATCCGGCCGGCCAGGTCGTTCACCGCACGGAACAGTTCGTAGTTCATCGCCGGTGACCGTAGGCCGGGCATCCTGAGAATCCGATGAAGGACCGTTCACGGGTGGGTGATCACCACCGGGACGGCGCTGACCTGCTCCGCGAGGGCGTTGACCGCGGCGGCGAGCAGCTGCACCTGTTCCCGGGTGAGCGTGTCGTAGGACGCGAACCCGTCGCCGTGGCGGTGCTTGCCGAGCTCGGCGGCGACTGCGGCGAACCGTTGGTCCAGGGCCGCGCCGAGGTCGGGCCGGCGGGCGTCCAGGACCGGCCGCAGCGTGTCGAGGGCGGCGCGGCAGCCGTCGACGTTCGCGGCGAAGTCCCACAGGTCGGTGTGGGAGTAGCGGTCCTCCTCGCCGGTGACCTTCTTCGCGGCGACCTCGTCGAGGAGGCTCTTGGCGCCGTTGGCGACCTCCAGCGCGGTCGCCTCCACGCCGTCGAGGCGGTGCCGCAGTTCGGTGACGTCGGACTCCAGCTGCACAGCGACGGGCGTGACCTCGGTCATCGGTGTGCCGTTCCACAGTTGCTGTTCGATGCGATGCCACCCGGTCCAGGGCTGGCCGGGGTCGAGGTCGCCGTCGCGGGCGTCGATGCGCGGGTCGAGGTCTCCGAAGGACTCCGCGACGGGTTCGATCCGCTCGTACGGGGTGCGGGCCGCCGCGTACAGCGCCTGGGCACGGCCACGGTCGCCGGCCTTGACCGCGGCGACGAACCCGGCGGTCTGCGCGGTCATCAGGTCGCCTTGCGCCAGCAGGTAGCGGTGGTACGCGGCGGCGGCCGTGGCGAGGGCCGGGTCGGCGCTGGTGGCGCCGGACGGGGCGCCGCCGGTGACGGTGAGCGGCCCGCGCAGGCCGGTGCCGGTCATGCCGGGTCTGCAGGAGGTGGTGTACGAGCCTGCCGCCAGTTCAACGTGCAGGGTGCGGGTGACGCCGGGCGCGATGTTCTCGACCTCGCCGATGATCCGGTCACCGGCCCCGTACACGTAGAACTCCGTCAGCTTGGAGCCCTTGTTCGTGACCGTGAACTCGCGGCCGCCCGCGGTGGTGTGCTCGGTGCTGACGGTGCAGGTGGTGTCGGTGGCGGTGACCGTGATCCGGTCGGTCGCGGGCGCGGCGGCCGGCCCGCCGCAGCTGCTGCTCGGGGTGAGGACGACCGCGACTACCGCGACCGCACCGACCCGCACCTTGGCCGGTGCGGCGACCGGACGGAAGTACAGCAGCAGCATGACGGCGGCGAACCCGGCCCAGGCGAGCACCTCCAGGACGGTCGCGCGGGTGGTGACGTTGACGGTGCCGGCCAGGAGCGTGGCGTACCACGAGGTCGGGTCCACGCCGGCGCTCACGTCGAAGGCGAGGGTGGTGCCGCCGGGCAGCACGGCCGCGCTCTGCAGGCCGTGCACGGCGTACTTGAGGATCCCGGCCGCGACCAGGATCAGCAGGACCGCGGTCCAGGTGAAGAACCGGCCGAGGTTGATCCGGGCGGTCGCGGTGCTGATCAGCCAGCCGAGCCCGACCGCCACGGCGACCCCGCTCAGCATCCCGGCCAGCGGCGCCGCGGACTCGCTCGCCCCCTCCGCGGCGGCGAAGACCAGCAGCACCATCTCCACGCCCTCACGCACGACGGCGAAGAACGCGGTCGCGGCGACCGCCCACCCGCCGACGCTCAGCGCGGTGGCCAGCCGGTCGGTGAGCTCACCCTTGAGCGTGCGGGCGGTCCGGCGCATCCAGAAGATCATCGCGGTGACCAGGACGACGGCGGCGAGGGAGGTGACGGCCTCGAACAGCTCCATCCGCACGCCGCTGCCGAGCCACCCCGCGACCGTGGTCAACAGGACACCGAGCCCCGCTGACAGCAGGATCGCCACCGCCACCCCGGCCCACACGTGCGGCAGCCGGTCCCGCCGCCCCGCCTGGACGAGGAACGCGACCAGGATGCTGACCACGAGCGCAGCCTCGAGACCGTCGCGCAGACCGATCAGGAAGCTCGCGAAGAACACCGTTCCCACGCACTCACTCCAAGCAAGGTTAGGCTAACTTCGCTAGACTCCTACATCTTGTAGGAGTGTGCAAGTCGGCCTCGTGCCACCGCTGGAGCGCCTCGAGCATCGCCGGCGTGGAGTTCGCGCTGGTCGCCCACGCGTGGTGGTCGGCGACCTGACACCGGCACGTTCAGCGGACTCTCAGGCCGCCCTCGGCACACTGCCCGGCATTTCCCGGCACGTGCATCCGGAGGCGGCGCACATGGATCGAACACCTCGGCATCTGCGGACCTGGCTGCTGGCGATGGCGGCGGCCACGGCCGGATTCCTGGCCCTCACCGCCGTCGTGGTGGCCCGCGTCGCGGTGGTCGAGCGGTTCGACAACGGCGTGAGCAGCACGGCCCGGCAGTTCGCGGCCGGGCACGTCCGCTGGCGCACGCTGATGTCGTTCGTCACCCATACCGGTGACTCGGGTGTGCTGGTGTCCCTGGCCCTGCTGACCTTCATCGTCCTCGCGTGGCGCCAGCAGTGGCAGGCGGCGCTGCTGGTCGTCGCCGCCCCCGCGGCGTCGGTCGCCATCCGGGTCACGGTCCTGCACCTGGTGGCCCGGGAGCGGCCCGTCGACCGGCTCACGGCGATCTCTGGATGGTCGTTCCCGTCGGGGCACACCACGTCCAGCGGGGTCGCGGCGGGTGTCGCGATCCTGCTCGTGCTCGCCTACGTGCGGCGCGAGCCGCTGCGGACCGCCCTGATCGTCACCGCCGCCGGATGGGCCGTGCTGGTCGGCGTGAGCCGTGTCGCCCTCCTCGCGCACTGGCCGACCGATGTCCTCGCCGGCTGGTTCCTCGCGACCGCGGTGACGACGGCGTTCGCAGCGGGCCGCACCGGCGCCGCCAAGCAGCCCCAACAGCCGGCTTCGTGAGGTGTTCGTCGTGCGCCAGGTCGAGGCGCCGCTGCTCGCGGACGGTCTGCCCGGCGGCCGGCCGCAGCGGCGAGATCGGGCCGGCGCCGCCGACAGCCGCGGACGCGGCGATCACCCGGCCGTCGGCGTCGACGACCTGCACGAAGGTGCGGTCCCGGGGCGACGGCCGGATCGCGGCGGTGAGGCTCGCCCCGCCGGACTGGCCGACCGCGGCCGCCACCTGGACGGCCCGCTGATTGGCGGTCTGGTTGACGTTGTCGAGCAGGATCAGCCGCGCCGCGACGACGAGCGCGATACCGCTGAGGATCGACGCGACGGCGACGACGACCGCGGCGGCGAGCGCGGAGCGCATCCGCACGCCGAGCCGCCGCCGCACCCGGTCCCTGAGCTTCGTCCTGCTCGCCATACCTGGCAAGGCAGCCCGGTGCTCCTGAACCCACGCTGAAGCGCGCTACTGGAGGGTGAGCGTCCCGGCGTCCGCGGCCGCGCCGAGCGGCGGCAGGCCGTAGGCGTCCTCGATCGTCCGCAGGATCGTGTAGTGATCGATGCGCGCGGTCCGGTCGCCGGGAGTGACGCCGGCGCCGAGGACGACCGTCGGGATGTGGTTGCCGTCGGTGCGGTTGTCCTCGTCGAAGGTGAGGATGAGCAGGCTGTTGTGGGTCTCGGCCCAGTCGATGTAGCCGCCGAGGGTGTCGCGCAGCCACGCGTCGGCGTCGGCCTTCGGGCAGTCGTGCATGTCGTGGCACAGGCCGGGGATGACGAACGCCACGGTCGGCAGCCGGTCGTAGTCGGCGGGCAGGTCCGTCAGCGGCCGGTTGACCTCCGCGGGCACGTTGTCGAAGTTGACCCACGGGTTGTGCCGTCGCACGTAGCTGTCGGCGGCGCAGACCGCCGAGCCGACGGCCGGCAGGTCCTCGGCGTAGCCGGCGAACGTGTGCCCGGCGTCCAGCAGCTGCCGGGCGAGGTTCGGCTCGTCGTGGAACATGTGCCCGCAGTGGTTGTCGGTCACGCCCTGGGTGCTGCCGGAGAACAGGGCGAGGTAGTTGGGCTGGCTGGGATGGGTCTCGCCGTACGCCGCGGTGAAGTTGGCCCCGCGGCGGGCCAGCTCGCTGATGTACGGGGTCTTTCGATGTCCGATGACGGCGTCGTACCGCTTGTTCTCCATCACCACGATCACGATGTGGTCGGGGCGCGGGGTGCTCGATGGCGGTGCGGCGAGGACCGCACCCGCGCCGAGCAGCGAGGCGCCCGCCAGGATTGCCGGAATGATACGCATTCCTACAATTTGTAGGAGGTCGTGGTGGTGCGGGTGGAGCGCCACGGCCGTGTCACCGCTTCGTGGTCCTGCGGCTGTTCAGCGTCCTTTCAGGTTGACGGGCCGAACATCCACCGCAGCCTGGCCCATCCGGACCGGCATCCCGGACCCGAAAGGATCGGACCGATGACGGCACCGCGGATGCACGGCCGGTCGGCCCGCGTGGTGGTCATCTCCGCCAGCTTCGGCGCGGGCCACGACGGCGCGGCCGCCGAGCTGAGCCGTCGGCTGCGGCTGGACGGGTTCGCGGTCCAGCGGCACGACTTCGTCGACCTGCTGCCCCGCCGCGCCGGCCGGCTGCTGCGCGGCATGTACCGCCGGCAGCTCACCACGCTTCCCGCCACCTGGGGCTGGCTGCTGTCCGCGGTCGGCACCGCGGGCGTTGCGGCGGCCGCGTCCCGGCTCACCGCGCTCGCCGACGAGGCGACCCTCGCCGCGGTCGGCCCTGATGCCGCCGCCGTGGTCTCCACCTACCCGCTTGCTGGTCAGGTCCTCGGCCGGCTGCGTCGGGACGGCCGGCTGAAGGCTCCGGCGCTGACCTACCTGACGGACCTGTCGGTGCACCCGCTGTGGATCGCCGGCGGCGTCGACACCCACCTCGCCCTGCACGACGAAGCGGCCCGGCAGGCGCGCCGGCACGGCGCCCGCGACGTGCGGGTCGTCGCACCCGCCGTGTCGCCGGCGTTCGGCCGTACGCCCCCGGTCACCTCTCAGGTGCGGCAGCGGCTGCGGTTCGGTCTGCCGGCCGTGGCGCCGCTGGCGCTCATCGTCGCGGGTGCCTGGGGCGTCGGCGCCGTCGAGCGGGCCGCCGCCGACATCGCCGCCACCGGCCTCGCCGTCCCCGTCGTGGCGTGCGGACGCAACGACCCGCTGCGGCACCGGCTCGCTCGGACCGGGCGGGTGGTCGCGCTCGGCTGGATCGACGACATGGCCGCCCTCATGCGCACCTGCCAGGTGGTGGTGCAGAACGCGGGCGGGCTGTCGTCCCTGGAGGCGCTCACCGCCGGCGTCCCGGTCGTGACCTACCGGAGCGTGCCCGGCCACGGCCGCAGCAACGCCGAGGCCCTCGACGTGGCCGGCTGGGTCCCCTGGATCCGCGACCCGGCCGACCTGGCCGCCGCGCTGCGCCAGGCGATGGTCACCCCGAACGCGTTCCGCCCGGCGGCGATCCGCCCGGAGACCGTCATCGCCGCAGCGGCTGGCATGCCGAGTCCGAGCCCGAGCCCGGTCCCGTCCGCGGTCCGGCCGCCTTCGCCGGTGGCGGACGGCGGTCCGCGGGTGGTGGCGGCATGAGGCGGGGACTGGCGTGGGCGGCCGGTGTCGCCGGTGCCGCGTGGGCCGTGCACGCCGCTCCCGCCGTCACCGCCTGCACGCCGCTGCGCCGCGCGGTGCTGCCCGGTCTCGCCGGGGCCGGGGCCGCCGGGCACGTCGCGCTGACCTTCGACGACGGCCCCGACCACCGCTCCACCCCGCAGTTCCTGCGGGTGCTCGCCGAGCACGACGTGCAGGCCACCTTCTTCCTGCTCGCCTCGATGCTGCAGCACGACCCCGACCTCGGCCGTGAGATCGTCGCCGCCGGCCACGAGGTCGCCGTGCACGGCTGGGCACACCGGTGCCTGCTGTGGCGCACCCCCGGTGCCACCGCCGACGACATCACCGCCGCCCGCGACCTCATCGCCGCGACGACCGGCGTGACCGCGCGGTACTACCGCCCGCCCTACGGTGTGCTCACCGCCAATGCCCTGCGCACCTGCCGGCGGATCGGCCTGCGACCGGTGCTGTGGACCAGCTGGGGCCGCGACTGGCGGGCCCGCGCCACCCCGACGTCCATTGTGGACACCGTCGCCGGGCGGCTCGCCGGTGGCGGCACGGTGCTGCTGCACGACTCCGACTGCACCTCGGCCCCCGGCTCGTGGCAGCGGACCCTGGCCGCGCTGCCCAGGATCATCACCCTGGCCCGCGACCGCGGCCTCACCGTCGGCACGCTCGGCGAGCACCTGGGCGAACAAGCGGGCGAACATGCGGGCGAACGAGCTGGCGAACGTCTGGCCGAACGCCGCGTGGTGTCGGCATGACGTGGCTCGTCACCGGCGGCGCCGGATACATCGGCGCCCACGTCGTACGGCGGCTGCGCACCGCGGGGCAGCCCGTCGTCGTGCTGGACGACCTGTCCACCGGGTTGCCGCACCGGGTGGCCGCCGACGTGCCGCTGACCGTCGCCGGCGCGCACCACGCCGCGGTCGTACACCTCGAGACCCGGCGGGCCGTCGGGCGGATCCACAACGTCGGCAGTGGTCGCGGGGCATCGGTCCTCGACGTCGTGCGCACCGTCGAGTCCGTCACCGGGCTGCCGGTGCCGCGTCACGCGGGGGCGCGGCGGGCCGGGGACGCGCCCGCCGTCGTCGCGGCCGTCGGCCGGATCCACGATGAGCTCTCCTGGCAGGCCCGGCACACGCTCGCCGACACGGTTGCCGCCGCGTGGACGGCCCGGCGGCACGACACGGTCGCGACGGCCGGACGGCCATGACGACCAGGGCGCGGCTGATCCTGCTGGCGGGCGGGATCGCCGTGGTGGTGTGGGCGGCGCTGCACCTGTCGTCCGTCGGCGCATCGTGGTCGGGTGCCTGGCGGCAGCTCGGCACCGTCACCTGGCAGTGGCTCGCCGCGCTCGGCGTCGTCTGGCTCGCCGGGCTCTGCGTGCACACCATCGTGCTCAGCGCCGCCATGCCCGGCCTCACCCACCGCCGGGCCCTCACCCTCAACCTGGCCGGCAGCGCCCTGTCCAATGTGCTGCCGTTCGGTGGCGTCGCAGGCACCGCGCTCAACCTCGCCATGGTCCGCAGCTGGGGACGCGGCAACCTCGACTTCGCCCGGTTCGTCATGCTGTCAAAGGCCTGGGACACGGCGGCAAAGCTCGTCATGCCGCTCGTCGCCGTCGGCACGCTGCTCGCCACCGGCTTCCTGGACGCCGGCCCCAACGGCATGCTGTGGCTCGCGACGGCGGTCTTCGCCGCCGGGACAGGTCTGCTCCTGGTCACCGCGCTCTTCGGCCGGGCGGGACCACTCCTGCGCGTCGTCGCGTTCGCCGAGCGGCTGCGGCACCGACGGCCCGGCTACGGCGCCGGCGCACCCAGTGCCGTGTCGGGCTGGACGGCCACGGCCGCGGCGCTGCTGGACGGCACCGACCAGCTCGTCCGGAGCCGGTGGGCCGCATTGACCTGGGGCATGATCTCCTACTGGCTGATGCAGGGCGCCCTGTGGTGGCTGTGCCTGCTCGCAATCGGCGCAGCCATGCCATGGCCGCTGGTCGTCGCCGGCCTCGTCACCGAACGACTCCTGACCCTCGCCGGGATCACCCCGGGCGGCGCAGGACTCATCGAAGCCGGCACCGTCGGGGTGTTGATCGGCCTCGGCGCCGACGCTACCGGCGCCCTCGCCGGGGTACTTCTGTTCCGCGCGTTCATCTTCGTCGCCGAGATCCCCGTCGGTGGCCTCGCCGTCGCGCTGTGGCTGCTGACCCGGCGCACCACTCCCCGAACCGGACCGTCCCGACCGGAGCCCCCATGCGGATCACCCACGTCACCGACGTCTTCCTGCCCCGCCTCGGCGGTATCGAGCTCCAGGTCGACGACCTCAGCTCCCGCCAGCTGCACAGCGGACACCAGCCGACCGTCCTGACCACCACCGCGCCCGGCGCGGATACTGCCGATGCGGTCCCGGTGCGGCGACTCGGGCACGGCACGGCCGGAATCGGGCCCTACCGCGTCGTACGGGAGCCGCTGCTGCTGCGGGCGCTCCGGGCAGATCGCCCGGACGTGGTGCACGCGCACATCTCGGCGTTCTCGCCCCTCGCGTGGACCCTGACCCGCCTCGCCGCCGCCGACGGCATCCCCACCGTCGTGACCGTGCACTCGATGTGGCACGACATCGTTCCCCTGGTGCGCCGCTACGCCCGCCGATACGGTGCCGCGTCCTGGCCGGTGACGTGGACCGCGGTCAGCACGGCCGCCGCGGCCGCGGTCCAGGACGCCCTGGACGGCGCACCCGTCGCTGTGCTGCCCAACGGCATCGACCCGGCCGCCTGGCTGGCCCCACCCGCCCCGCGCACCGGTGCGGCGCCGACCCTGATCAGCGTGCTGCGGATGGTCCGCCGCAAACGGCCCGCGGCGCTGCTGGACCTGCTCCTGGTGATGCGCACGGTGCGGCCCGGCGGGTTCCGGGCCGTGCTCGTCGGCGACGGCCCGCTGCTGCCTGGGCTGCGCCGCCGGGTCGCCGCCGCCGGCGCCGAGGCTGACATCGTGCTCGCCGGGGCCCTGGACCGGCCCGCGATCCGGGCCCTGCTCGCCGCCGCCGACCTGTACGTCGCGCCGGCCCGGCACGAGTCGTTCGGCATCGCCGCCCTCGAGGCCCGCAGCGCCGGCCTCCCGGTCGTGGCCCGCGCCGGCAGTGGGATCGCCGACTTCATCCGGGACGGGACGGAGGGCTGGCTCGTGCACTCCGACGACGACCTGCGTGGGACGGTCGAATCGCTCCTGGACGATCCCGCGAGACTCACCGCCGTCGCCCGGCACAACCGCGCAGTCGCGCCCGGCGTGAGCTGGGGAACGGTCCTCGCCGCCGCAGACGCCCTCTACGACACTGCCGCACACCGTCAATGCCGCCTGCCGGTCCACTGTCGTGGCCAGTTCGTGTCGCCGCGCAACCCCAGCATCTCCTACACATTGTAGGAGGTAGCGGGGGAACTGCCTGCGCGCCGCCGCCCGAGCCGTGGACGCCGTCGCGGCGCGGGTGCCGGGCGCGGCCTCCTACGCCGTCAACGTCGTCTACGTCGCCCGCACCTGACCGGCCTGTGGTCGCAGTTACGGTTCGCGGAGCAGGGTCAGGTCGGGACGGCGGGTCCGGGCCACCACCGCGGCGACGGTGGCTGCCGCGGCGGCGACGCCCGACCCGATCACGACGGCGAGATAGCCCCACGGCACCGCGAGCCGGTCCGGTGGAGGGTCGAACACACCGTTGAGCGTCGCGACCAGGACCAGGGCCTGCCCGACCCCGAGCGCCACCCCCGCGAGCACGGCCGGCCCGACGATCACGGCGGCCTCACCGGCGACGAACCCGGCGAGATGCCGGCGCCGGGCGCCGAGCGCCGCGGCGACACTGAACGTGCGCCGCCGCTCCGCCATGTCCACCGCCAGGACCAGGCCCGCCGCGGCGGCCGCGATCGCCAGCGCGAAGCCGAGCTCGATGCGGGTGAGCCCGCCGAGGTCGACGGCGGTGAGGCTGGAGCCGACCAGGGCCCGGCTCGTGGTGATGTCGGTGACGGCCGGGCCGGGCCCGAGCCGGGTGCGCAGCGCGGCGGCGACGGCGGCCGGGTCCCCGCCCGCCGTGTCGACGAGGTGCGTCCCGGGCCCCGCCCCTGCCTTCGCGGTCAGATACGTCTCGTTGACGACCAGGAAGCTGTCGGTCGGCGCGGTCGGGAACTCGTTGACAACACCGAGGAAGTGAAAGTCGACGGGAGTCGCCGCGCCCGTCCGGGCGTCGGTGACCCGCAGAGTGATCCGGTCGCCGGGCTGCAACTGGAAGTCCACGACGGTCTCGGCGGAGACAAGGACCCCGTCGGGCTGCCGGTCGAGGCGTTGCATGAGCGCCGCGGCGGTACCGCCGGTGAACCAGCCGTCGGCGAGGTGCGCGCCGGCGGTGACCGTGGCGGGCCGCACCGCGTACAGGTCCTGCAGGTCCGCGCCGACATAGGCGAAGCGGTGCTGGATCGTCTCCACGTGCCGCACCCCCGGCGTGCCGGCGATCGCGCCGGCCAGATCGCCGCTGGAGTCGCTGCCGGCATCGGCGGCGGTCACGGTCACGTCGGCGCCGTTGGTGAGGCGGGCGTCGACCTCCGCCTGCTGCCGGTACGTGGCGGTGAACCCGGCCGCGGCCACGGCGAACCCGACCGCGAGCGCGATCAACGTCACCGCTGTCGCGACCGCCCGTCGGCGCCGCCGTAGCCCGGCGGCGGCCGTGCCGGCCAGCGGACCCGCGGGTCCGCGCAGCAGCCTGGTCAGCGGCACGCGCCCGAACCGCAATGCGAGCTCGACGAGCCGCCACAGCAGCAACGCGGCCCCGACCCACAGCAGCGCCGGACCGGCGAACGCCCAATAGTCCACCGCGATCCGCGGCGCCCCCTCCGGCGCCAGCACCAGCTGGTAGCCGGCCGCCGACGTGGCCCGCAGCACCAGGAACGCGGCCGCCAGCGCGGCGACGTCACCACCGAGGCGCAGGACCAGCGGCAGCCGATCGTGGTCGGCCCCGGCCCGCACGGCGGCGACACTGTCGGCGCGCAGGGAGCGCCAGGCGGGCAGCAGCACCGTGGCGGCCGCCACGACGACCCCGGCGACGGCCGCGGCGGCCGACCACAGGGGCGTGCCCGGGTTGCCGAACACGGCCGCGCCGAGCGCCGCCGCAACCGCCACGCCGAGACCGGCGCCGAGAACTCCGCAGGCGGCGGACTCGACCGCGGCGAAGGTCAGCACCTGCCGGGTGGTGGCGCCACGGGTCCGCAGCAGCGCCTGCTCGCGCTGCCGCCGCCGGCTCGCGGTGGCGACGATGACAGTGGTGAGCAACCCGGCGAGGACGGCGCCTGGGGTGGCCAGGAACAGGAACAGGGCAGTGGCGTACGCGGCGTCGGCCCTTGCGGCGTCCAGCGCGGCGCCGAGGTTGTCGGTGGTGTGGCCCGCTCCGGCGAGGTCCGCGTCGAGGTGCCGTGCGGCACCGCCGGTCGCCGTGTAGGCCCGGCCCGGGTCGGCGGGCAGTCTCCGGTCGGTCCGGGCGTGCACCTCGTCGGTGAACAGGTCGGCCCGCACAGCCCGCAGCGGCGTGAACATCTCCGCGAACGTGGTGTCCGGCAGCAGCAGCACGTTGTCCGGTGGTGCCACGGCGGTTCCCGGCGTGGTCCCGGCGAACATGGTGTCGGCGTGCGGCAGGTCCACCACCCCGGTGACGGTCACCTCCGCCGGCGTCAGGCCGGGCCGTTGGACCGTGATGACCGTGCCGGGCACGGCCCGCAGGTTCGCCGCCGTCTGCTGCGCCAGCAGCACGCCCTTGCCGTCGCCAGGACCGCCTCCGAGGTCACGGATCTGTCCCGGGAACCGGTCGCGGTAGCCGTCCGGCAGGCCCACGACGACGGCCGCTCCGGTCGTGCTCACCGACCCGCGGATTGTCGCGGCGAGCGCCGGCACGCGCACGTAGGCGACGGGCAGCGCAGTGTGGACACCGGGTTCGGCTCGCACCAGGTCCAGGACGGTCTTCGGGTCTGCGTTGGTGTCCAGGTGTACCTGCCAGTCGACGCCGACGGTCGCGACGGCGCGCGCGGTCATGCTCTGCTGCGCCCTGCTGAGGAACGCGCCGAGGGTGGCGAGCAGCGCGACGGCGGTGCCGATCCCGGCCGCGGTGGCGAGCAGGCGGGCACCGCGGTGGCGCAGCAGCCCGTCGAGCCAGATCAGCATGTGTCTGCTCCGATGGGTGTGATGCGGGTGAGCGTCCCGTGCGTCATCGACCAGCTGGTCCGCATCCGGGCGGCCACGGTCTCGTCGTGGGTGGCGATCAGCAGGGCGGCGCCGACGCGCTCGACGGTCGCCAGCAGCGCCGCGGCGAGGTGGGCGGCGGTCGGTCCGTCGAGGGCCGCGGTCGGCTCGTCGGCGACGACCAGCTCGGGCCGGCCCGCGACGGCACGGGCGACGGCGACGCGGTGCGCCTGCCCGCCGGACAGCTCGTGGGGCAGCCGGTCGGCAAGATGGCCGAGCTCCAGGGTGCGCAGTGCCTCGGCGGCGGCCTCGGCGGCCGCTTCAGCGGTGTGCCCGGCGAGTAGCAGCGGCAGCTGCACGTTCTCGAGGGCGGTGAGATCGGGCAGCAGGTTCGGCTGCTGGAACACGATCCCGACGCTGCCGGGGTGCTGCAGCGGCCCGCCCGGCAGCCGTGGCCAGGTGGCGGTGCCGCTGGTGGGCCGGTCGATGCCGGCGACGAGGTGCAGCAGCGTCGACTTGCCGGACCCGGACGGCCCGGTCACCGCGATCCGGTCCCCGGCGACCACGAGGCAGCTGACATCGTCGACGGCGGTCACCTCACCGAACGTGCGGCCCAGCCCGGTGCCGACGAACAGCACGGTGCCGTCACCCGTCATGGCCGGTCCGGTCTGTGCCCCGGTCTGTGCCCCCGTCTTCGGCTCGGTCTGCGGCTCGGTCTGCGGCTCGGTCTGCGGCTCGGTCTGCGGCTCGGTCTGCGGCTCGGTCTGCGGTTCGGTCTGCGGTTCGGTCTGCGGTTCGGTCTGCGGTTCGGGTGTCGGCTTGGTGGACACGACCGTCGTGAAGCTCGACGACCCGGTGCGCGGCGCGGGTGACGGCCCGGCTGTGGCTGGCGACGAGGACCGCGGTCCCGGCGACGGCGCGCGCGGCGAGCAGCGACAGCACCGCCCGCTCGGTGAACGCGTCCAGCTCACCGGTCGGCTCGTCGGCGATGAGCACCGGCGGGTCGTTGGCCAGCGCGACCGCGAGCGACGCCCGGGCCGCCTCACCCCCGGACAGCTGCCCCGGCAGCGCCCGGCCGCGCCCGTCGAGGCCGACGGCGCCGAGGAGCCGGTCGACGACACCGGCGTCGTGCCGCTGCCCGGCGAGCCGTCGGGCGAAGCGGATCTGCTGCCCGATCGTGAGGTGCTCCAGGAGGTTCCCCGACTGGTGCAGCACGCCGATGTACTTTGCTCGCAGCCGGGCCCGATCCGTGTCGGGCCGGCGGGTGATGCGCTGCCCGGCGACCCACACATCACCGCCGTCGGGTTCGTCGAGCCCGGCGAGACACTGCAGCAGCGTCGACTTGCCCGACCCCGAGGGCCCGGTCACCGCGACCCACTCACCGGCGGCCAGCTGCACCGACACCCCGCACAGCGCGACCACCTCCTCGTCGCCGGCGTGGAAGAACCGGTACAGCCGCTGCGCCCGTAGCACCGCCGCCGATGGTGCGGTCACGGCAGCCACCGCACGGAGTCCGTGACGGTCCGCCACGGGTCGACGTTGTCGGCGCCGTGCGGCCCCGCGAGGGTCACGGTCAGCAGCGTCGCGTCCCGCCAGAACTGGTACCGCTCGACGTCGTCGCTGACCACCTTGCCGGTCACCGGATCCGCGGCGGAGTCGGCCCGGTACGTGATCAGCACCGCCGTGCCCGCCTTGCGGTCGACTGTGCTCACCGTGCCGGGCGTGAACCCGGCCGTGGCGTCCTTCAGCGCCGCGAGGTCGGCGGCGCCGCTGGCGGCGTCCGGCGGCGTGGCCCGCGGCGCGACGACGGCCGTGATCGTGTTGAGCTTGTCGGTGAAGGTCGCTGTGCCACCGGACTCGGCACGGGCCCAGCCCTCCGGCACCTTGATGCTGAACCGGCCGTCCGCCGGCCGGTACTCGACGAACGCCTGGTTGTCAGGGATGTCCCCGGCACCGCCGGTGTCCCCACCCGACCCGCCCCGGCCGCACCCCGCGAGCATGACGACGACGGCCGCGATGACCAGTGTCACAACCGAACGATTCCGCATGACCGGCACCGTAGGCGCGAGTGCCTGAAAGCCCGCTGAACGCGGGTCCATGCGGCCGGGCAGGCTATCCGCCGTCAGCCGCCAGACGGTAACCGGCCCCGCGGACCGTCGTGATCGCCGTGCGCCCGAACGGCTGGTCGATCTTGCGGCGCAGGTAGCCGATGTAGACGTCGACCACGTTGGAGTCGCCGTCGTAGTACGTGTCCCAGACGCCCTCGAGGATCTGGGTGCGGGACACGACCTCGCCCCGGTGCCGCATCAGGAAGTGCAGCAGATTGAACTCGCGCGGCGTCAACGCAATCGGCTCGTCGCCGCGCGCCACGGTCAGCCGGGCCGGGTCCAGGCTGAGGTCTCCGACGGTGAGCACGGCCGGCCGCGCGGGCGCACCCCGGCGGATGAGCGCCCGCAGCCTGGCCTCGAGCACCACGAAGCTGAACGGCTTGGTCAGATAGTCGTCCGCGCCGAGGTCGAAGGCGTCCGCCTCGTCGAACTCGCCGTCCTTCGCGGTCAGCATCAGCACCGGCGTCCACACGCCGGCTGCCCGCAGTTGCCGGCACACCTCGTAGCCGCTGAGCCCGGGCAGCATGATGTCCAGCACCACCGCGTCGTACGCGGTCCCCTTCGCCGCCCACAACCCGTCGGTGCCGGACAGGGCAAGGTCCACCGCGAACCCGTCGACGTTGAGCCCCTGCCGAATCGTCTTGGCCAGCCCCTCCTCGTCCTCCACGAGCAGCACCCGCATGCGATCACCCCCTGAACCGACCTATCAAGCCTGCTGCGCACCGATAAGGAACCGCTGAGAGCGCTGCCCCACGGCTGACCGGCGTCAGCGTGATCCGCGGGTCGCAACCACTTTCAGGCCGTTCTTATGCGGCTTGTCATAGGTTTGCCCAGATTTGCCCTACTGTCGCCGGCCTCGGCGACCGACGGCGCAAGGAGATCCCTATGCAGCATGCCGAGGACACCACCCAAGCAGCGCTGGCTCGGGGCAGCCGCTACGCCATGCGAAAGCTGCCCGACGTCACCCTCGCCTTCTGGATCATGAAAATCGCCGCCACAACGCTCGGTGAGACCGCCGGAGACCTGTTCGCCCAGACCCTCAAGCTGGGCTACTTCCTCACCACGATCGCCCTGTTCTGCATCTTCATCGTCACGCTGCTCGCGCAGCTGCGCTCCCGCCGGTACAACCCGTTCTACTACTGGGCCGTCATCCTGTCCACGAGCATGGCCGGCACCACCATCTCGGACTTCATGAATCGCGACGCCACCGCCAAGTACCTCCCCACCGGCGCCGCCACCCTCGGCTGGGGGCCGCAAGGACTGGGGCTTGGCTACCCCACCGGTGCGGCAATCCTCGTCACACTGCTGATCACCATCTTCGTGGCATGGCGGTACGCCGGGCTCACGTTCGCGATCCGCGACATCGACACGTTCCGAGGCGAGGCGCTGTTCTGGGCCGCGATCCTGGTGTCCAACACCCTGGGCACCTCGATGGGCGACTTCCTGTCCGACAGCTCCGGCCTCGGCTACGGAGGTGGCGCGCTCCTCATCACCGCCGCGCTCGCGGCCCTGCTCATGCTCAAGTACGTGCCGGCCGTCCCGAACGTGGCCTTGTTCTGGGCCGCGTTCGTCCTCACCCGGCCGCTGGGCGCCACGGCCGGTGACTTGCTCACCAAACCCACCACCAAGGGCGGCCTGGACCTGGGCACACTCGGCTCGTCCGCAGTCCTGCTCACGGTGCTGTTCGGGCTCATGGCCCACGCCCACGTCAAAGACCGCAAACACGGCCCCCGTCTCCACGAGCGCAGTGCCGGAGCCGCCGCCGGCCGCGACCACCTACACGTGGAGGGATGACGGTGGGAAGCATGCCAGGCAGCTGCCTCACACCCCGCTCGAGGCGCTAGCCCGTACATCCGGGTACCGGTCGTTTGGACTCGCACGGCTGAGCCGAGATCCGGATCGCCGACCCGCGGCGCGCCATCCCCGCCATGTCGCCAGTCCCAATGGCGATGATGCATCGACCAGATGCCGGACGCTCGGCCCGGCGCCGTCCGCTCCGCCGGGGTGTGACGCAGGCCGCGGCGGGTAGCCAGCGACGTGTCGGTGCACGTCCGCCCGCGCGGCCGTCCCCACGGGAGCAGCGATGCGAACACCTCTGGTTGTCATCGGTGCGCTCCTGCTGCCGGTGGCGCTCACGTTGTCCGCCGTCGCCGCCGTGTTGCTCACCGGTCACGGCAATTGCCCACGCCTGTCCCGGCCGTCCCTGCCCGGCACGCGGATCCTCGCGATGTCCGCGGTCGCCCACCCGGACGGCATGGGTGCCCGGGCCTCCCGCCCCGGTCGGCCCGTTGCCAGCGGGGTTCCGGCGTTCTGCGACGTTACGATCATCCTGACGCACCCGCCGCTTCGTGACCGGGTCCGCATCCAGGTGTGGCTGCCACAATCGACGTGGAACGGCCGTTTCCAGGCCACCGGCGGCGGAGCTTTCGCCGCCGGCGAGTTCGAGCGCGCCCTCGTCCCAGCGGTCCGGCGGGGCTACGCGGCGGCCTCCACCGACGCCGGTGTGCCGAGCACTGCCAAGAGCCCGCCGGTCTGGGCGCAGCGCCATGACCGGCCGATCAACGACGGGCTGTTGGCCAACTTCGCCTACCGCTCAGTGCACGAGATGAGCCGAATCGGGAAACAGGTGATCGCCGGGTTCTACGGCCGGCCGCCCGCCTACTCATACTTCACCGGCTGCTCGACCGGCGGCCGGCAGGGCCTGACCGAGGCGCAGCGCTACCCCGGCGACTTCGACGGCATCCTCGCCGACGCGCCCGCCATCGCCTGGAACCGCCTTACCCTGGCCCAGTTCTGGCCGCAGGTCGTCATGAACGAGGCGGGTACGTACCCGACCGCATGCGAGTTCGCCGCCTTCAACCGCGCCGCGATCGCGGCGTGCGATACCGACGACGGCCGCCTCGACGGGATCATCGGGCGGCCCGACACCTGCCGGTTCGACCCCGGCCGGCTCGTCGGCACGAGCGTGCGCTGTCACGGCCGGACGATCCGGATCAGCCGGGTGGACGCCGACATCGTCGGCAGGATCTGGGACGGCCCGACGACCCGCACCGGGGAACGGCAGTGGTACGGCCTGCCGCGCGGCGCGTCGTTCAGCTGGCTGGCCGGCACAACCAAGCCCCTGTTCGGGCCAAGGCACGGCGCGCCGTTCCCCGTCGCCGCGGACTGGATCCGCTACTTCCTGCTGCGGCAACCCCACCTCGACGTCTCCACCATCGGCTACGCCGAGTTCGAGCGCCTGTTCGAGGAGTCCCAGGCACGCTACGGCGCCGTCATCGGCTCCGACGATCCCGACCTGTCCGCCTTCCGCGCCGCCGGCGGCAAAATGATCACCTGGCATGGCCTGGCCGACCCAGCCGTCTTCCCGCAGGGCACGGTCGACTACCGCCGCCGCGTCGAATCCGCCATGGGCGGCGGCGAGGCCACCGACCGGTTCTACCGCGTCTTCCTCGCCCCAGGCGTGGGGCACTGCTCCGGCGGGGCCGGACCTGTCCCCACCGACCCGCACGCCGCGCTCGTGGACTGGGTCGAACACGACCGCGCGCCCGACACACTGCCCGCTGCCACCACCGGAGCGCATCCACACCTCAGCGGCGTCCTGTGCCGCTACCCGCAGCAGGCAACCGCCGGCCGTCCCTGTCACTGACGGACCCACCGGTCGCCGAGCACCTACGAATGCTCATCCGGCCGGAGACTGAACGCTGCTGCGGGGCGTACCGCAGCGCCGGCCGCTGGGATGGCGGCCGGCACGTGCGGGTGTTTCAGCGGTTGACCGCGGCCTGCTTGATCAGGTCGGCGACCGCGGCGGGCTGCGACACGTAGATGGCGTGGCTGCCGGCGGCCTCCACGACCGTGGATCCGGCCCGTGCCGACATGGCGCGCTGGGCGGGCGGCGGGATCATGCGGTCGTCGGTCGCGACCAGGTACCAGCTCGGCTTGGCGCGCCAGGCGGGTTCGGACACGGCGCCGGCGAGGGCGTCGACACCCCAGGGGACCTGTGCGTCGGCCAGGAACGCCGCTTGGGCGGCTGGGAGGTCACCGGCGAACGAGGCGTGGAACTTGTCCCGGTCGAGGAAGAGGTACCCGTTGACCGGTGGCAGGATCGGCGGGACCGGCGCCCCGGGCGGCGGGTCGGCGATCAGCGTGTTCACCGACTCACCCTTGTCGGGAGCGAACGCGGCGATGTAGACGAGGGCGGCAACGTTGGGGTGGGTGCCGGCCTCGCTGATCACGGCGCCGCCGTAGGAGTGGCCGACGAGCACCGTCGGGCCATCCTGCTGGTCGAGGATCAGCCGGGTCGCCTCGGCGTCGCCGTGCAGCGACAGGGTGGGGTTCTGCACGACGCTGACCCGGTAGCCGTCCTGGGTGAGCAGGTCGTAGACCGGCTGCCAGCCGGATCCGTCGACGAAGCCGCCGTGCACGAGCACGACGTTGGTCACAGCACTCACGACTTGCACTCCTTGGATGAGTGGGTGTGGATGCGGTGACGGTAGGCGCTGCAGCGTGCGGTTCGATTACGTCAAATGACTGGTGTCGGCGATCGCGTCGCGCAGTGCCGCCCGGGAAGTGATGCCGAGCTTCGGGAAGATCTGGTACAGGTGGGTGCCGACCGTGCGGGGCGACAGGAACAGCTTCTCGCCGATCTGTTTGTTGCTCAGCCCGGCGGCGGCGAGTTCGGCGATCTGCCGTTGCTGCGGCGTCAGCGCGGCCGGCCCGGTTGACGGGAGGCCGCCGACGGTGTGACCGGTCGCCCGCAGTTCCGCCGATGCCCGCGCGGACCATGGCAGGGCGCCGAGCCGGTCGAAGGTTTCCAGGGCGGTCGCCAGATGCCGCCGGGCGGCGGCGTTGGCCTTGGACCGGCGCAGCCGTTCGCCGTAGGCGAGCTGGATCCGGGCTCGCTCGAACGGCCAGCGTTGGCCGCCGCTGACAGCGAGGGCGGCGTCGAACAGGGCAGGTGCCTGGTCATCGGGTGCGGCGAGCGCGGCCGCCGCCTCGATGGTCATGGCCAGCCGCGGGGAGATCGCGGCGACCCGGCAATCCCGGGCTGCCGCGACGTGCGCCCGGGCTTCGGCGATGCGTCCGGTGCGCGCTGCGGCCTCGACGACGTCCATGATCAGCCACAGGCCGTGCGGGATGTGCGCAGGCATCTGCCCGACGGTCGCGATCGTGGTGGCGTGCTGGTATGCCTGCCCGAAGTCGGCGCGGCCGAGCGCGTCGAGCAGCTTCGCCTGTTCCGCGATGCGCAGCACGAGCCCAGCTCCGCGGGGCGTGGCCCAGATCGTCATCCGGTCGGTCAGCTGTCGCACCTGTTCGTGGTCGCCGTGCGCCGCGGCCAGCATCGCCAGCAGATACAGGCCGATGCACTCCAGGAGCCGGTAGTCGTGGGCCTGGCACAGCTCGACGTGCTCCTCGGCGATGCGCCGCACAGCGTCCCACTCGCCGGTCATGAACTGGTCGAGGCCGAGCAGCGACCGGGCGTGCAGGGTCAGGGTGAGCCCTGGGCCTGGTTCTCTGCCGAGGATCGCCGACAGCGGTGTGCGGCACGACGTCAACCGGTCCAGGAACATCGCCGCCAGCGTGACGCGGATGGTCCACACGGCGTCGGTCTGCACGCTCAGCCCGACGATCGCGGCGTCGAGCCGGTCGAGCAGCGGCGCTGCGGTGCGGGCCGGGTCGTCGAAGGTGCCGGCCAGCAGGGCGAGCAACTCGGGTGTCGGCGGCGACAGGCGGGACAACGCGGCGTGGAACGGTTCCCACAGGTCGGCCTGTCCGCTGAAGTAGCAGACCCAGCCGAGGGTGTAGAGGGCCTCGACCATGGTGGGGTTGTCACCGTCGTACGGGACCGCCTGCATCTGGATGGCTCCGGCCAGCAGCCGGTGGGCGGTGCCGATGTCGCCTTCCCCGCTCAGCAACAGGTGATGCGCGGCGGCGACGGCTGTGACCAGCGACTGCTCGCCCGAGGGGTGCCCGTCGCCGGCCAGCAGCCGCGGCACGTCACGCAGGTCGCCGGTGACCAGCGCACCGAGATACGCCGCTTCGGCGAGGCGTCGGCTGCGGTCGGTGTCGGTCGGGCTCAGGTCGGCGGCGCGCAGCAGGGTGGTGACCGCGCCGGCGGCGTCACCGCGGCTGCGGACCGTGTACGCGGCGTCCTCGAGGAGCCGGGCGACAGTCTCGTCCGGCCCGGTGCTCGCCTGGGCCAGGTGCCACGCGGCCCGCTCGGGGCGGTCGGCCATGGCGGCGGCCAGCTGAGCGTGGGCCCGAATGCGCTCGTCGAACATGGACCCTTCGACCACGGCGGAGCGGGTCAGCGGGTGATGGAAAGTCAGCCGGCCGGCGCGGTCGTCGACGTGGATCAGGCCTGCCCGCTCGGCCGCCGCAAGTGCCACCAGGTCCGGTTCGCCAGCAATGAGGTTGCTGAGCAGGCCGCTGCCGTCGAGAGCGGCGAGCAGGAGGATGCGCCGGGTCTGCGGAGGCAGTCCGTCGATCCGCGCGGCGAATGCCGCCTGCAGTCGACGGTTGAGCGCGAGCACATCCGGCAAGGATCCGACGCCCGTCTGCTGCCGGTCGGTGAGTGCCAACGGCAGCTCCAGCAACGCCAGCGGATTGCCCTGCGCCTCGGCCAGCAGCCGCCCGCGCACACGGGGCACCAGGGCGGGGAAACGCTGCGCCACCAACGCCGCGGCAGCTGTCTCGTCCAACGGACGGATCTCGTACTCGGGCAGACCGGCCCGGTCGAAGAAGGTCTCGTGCCCGGACCGGTAGGCGGCCAGCAGCCCGAGGCCGCGGGTCAGGCGGCGTGCCACGACCGCCAGAACCATCGCGCTGGCGCGATCGATCCACTGCAGGTCGTCCACGATCAGCAGCACCGAGTCCTCTGTCGCCAGTTGGCGCAGCAGGTCCAGGACCGCGTTGGCGATCATCAGCAGGCTCGGCGGTTCACAGTCCTGTATGCCCAGCGCGACCTGCAACGCCTGCCGGTGGGCAGGGCCCAGCCAGCCGATCTGTTCGCCCACGGGATGCAGCAACTGGTGCAGGCAGGAGAAACTGTGCTTGGCCTCGAACGGCGTACCCGACGCCGCAAGCACCCGCATCCCAGCAGCCGCCGCGTCTGCGGCGGCCGCTCGCAACAGCGCAGTCTTCCCGACACCCGGATCGCCGGCCAGCAGCAACGCACCTGCAGACCGGGCCATCTCCGCCCGGAACCCGCGCAGCATCGCAAGCTCGGCGTCCCGGCCGACGAGCTCCAAAGCCGCACCGGTCATGAACGGTGCGCCGTGATCGTCGTGGACCGTGCTGACCGCGCGGACCGTGCTGACGCGCAACGGGCCGACCAGCGGACCAGCGAAGGCCGCGGGGCTGAGCACCGACGCTGCCGCAGCTCGGCCGACGCCAGCCCAACGCCGGGCATGCCGCACGGACGAACGATCGCACCACCACCTGCGACAGCGCGCAGTGGAGGCACGGCAGCTTCGCTCGCCACCGGATACCCGCCCACGGCATCACCATACGGCGCCTGTAGATGCGACCGGAACCGGCCGTTCACAGGACCAGCACCCGACCAGCAACCGCTACTGCACCGTCACTGCAGGGAGGGGCCGTGCGCGTCGCTCGACCCCTCCCTGCCTTCAAACGGCGTACTCGTCGACCTACTCGGTGGGGATGATGCCGAGCTGCTGGAGGACCTTCACGCCGTCGTCGAGTCCGACCTCTTCGACGATGAGTCCGTCGACGACCTTGAGGACGGTCGTGCCGGTGAAGCGGAGTGTCTTGCCGGACGCCGCCGGCACCGAGCCGATGGGCAGGTCGTCGAAGACGATCGGCCCGGTGTGGGTGCCGCCGCCTTCCCACTGTCCGACCACGTAGTCGCCCTCTGCGATCAGGTCGGCGGTGCCCCAGAAGTTGAGGTCCGGGAACGCGGTGCGGAAGTTGGTGGCGAAGGCCTGCACTTCGTCGCGACCGCGCATGGGCTTGTGCAGCGAGTATTCGAAGCGGATGTCGGGGTGCGCGAGCTCGTCGATGACCGCAGGGTTCCAGGGGTTGCCCCAGAACTCGGTGAACCAGCGTCCGCCGACGGCCTTGTTCTCTTCCAGCGACATGATGTCGTCCCTTTGCTCGTGTGGGTGATCGCCGGCCGGTTGCTGGCCGCCGACACCGGGAAGACGCGTCGGATGGGTGTTTCGTGAGACTTGCCGCCGGGGTTTCTCAATTCGGATCGCAGCCTGAGCGACAGATTGAAATACTCGGAACGGACGTCGCTCGGCATCCACAGGGCGGTGTAGCCGGTTTGCTTCGCGGCGAGCGGTGCATGGCGATGCCCGCGCCTGCCGGGTCCGGTTCGCGCTTGGGCTCGTATCGCGTGAGGTCGTGCAGGATCGGGACTCTGGTGTCCGGCCCCGGCTCGCACAGTTTGGACACCCGCGGTCGCCGGGCGCGATGCACGGATTGTGCTCATTCGGGCCAGACGCCGGAGGTGCCGCGTCGGTGCGAGCCGATCAGGTGCGTGTCGACGATGCCGATCGCCTCCATGAGCGCGAACATCGTCGTCGGGCCGACGAACGCGAATCCGCGCTTGCGGAGCTCTTTCGAGAGGGCGACGGATTCGGGCGAGGTGGTGGAAATGTCGGCGAAGGTTCGCGGCCGGGGGGTCGTTGCCGGCTTGGACGACCAGATGAGCGCGGATAGTCCGATGTCGTCGCGGAGCCTCTGCGTCGCCTGGGCGTTTCGGATCGCGGCCTCGATCTTCTGCCGGTTTCGGACGATCCCGGTGTCTGCGAGGAGGCGTTCGACATCGCCCTCGGTGTAGGCGGCGACCGCGTCGGGATCGAAATCGTCGAACGCGGCGCGGAATGCGGGTCGTTTTCGGAGGATCGTGGCCCAGGACAGGCCCGCTTGGAACCCTTCGAGCGTGACCCGCTCGTAGACGCCGCGTTCGTCGGTGACGGGCATGCCCCATTCGGTGTCGTAGTAGTCGCGCAGCATCGGGTCGACCGACGCCCACGCGGGTCGGGCCAGGCCGTCTTCGCCGATCACGACGCCGGGGTCGTCGGGTGCCTCGTTCATTGCTGTGTTGCTTCTCCGTCAGTCGGTGAGTCCGGTGGTGCGCATGGTGATGTTGATCCTGCCGGCTTCCAGGCCGCATCCGTCCGGGGCGGTGAAGGGATGCACGCGCGTGACGCCGTGGTAGGCGAGCCTGGATGCTCCGCCGAAGATGAAGAGGTCCCCGGAGCGGAGGCGGAGGTCGGTGTAGGGCTTTCCGCGGTTCTCCGTGTTGCCGAAGCGGAACGTACAGGCGTCACCGATCGACAGCGACACAACTGGGGCGAGGGCGCTCTCGTCCTTGTCCTGGTGCATGCCCAGACGTGCGGAGTCGTCGTAGTGGTTCACGAGCGCCGTGTCCGGCGTGTAGGCGTTCACCTCGTCTTCGGGGTAGCCGGCGTCGCGAAGCGCGCGCCGGCCGAGCCGCACTGAGCCAACTTGAGATCAGGATCGCACCGGGACCGGGTTCGCGGCGTTCCCCTGGGTCGAGGTCCGGAGTGAAGAGCGTCATCGTCAGGTCCTTACATGGTGTGCTGTGACGACCTCGTGCTCGATCCGCCAGGCGCGGCCTGATTCGGTGACGCCGGTGATTCCGTCGAGGTTGGCGAGGCCGACCAGATCGAGCGCCGCCCGCCCGGACAGCGCCGCCGCCAGGATGGTTCGAGCCGGCCGCCAACTCGTCGACCACAGGAGCCTGCGGGTCATCTGCGCCCATCCGACTGGGGAACCGGTCATGATCCACAGATCTGGATCAGCAGCGGTGAAACGGGTCGCCTGCCGCAACCACGACGCGGCGGTCTCCGGCCAGGTGAGGGTCGTGACGATCTCGCCGCCGAGCGCTTCCCACCGTGTCGCGACAGCGCGTGCTGTCGTGAGGTCGTCGTCTGCCCGGCCCGATCCGATGGCGAGCCGTGTTGCGCCGCGGGTCCGGGCGAGTGCCGTGATCGCCTCGACCTCCGCCTCCGTCGCCGCCGGAGCATGTGGGGGGCGGATTCCTTGCGAACTGCGCAGGAGCGGGCTCACCAGTGCGTCCACGGTTCGCCTTTCTCCTGTGCGACCATCCACGCCTGGTAGCGGTCTGTGCAGCAGGCCCCGCACGGCCGGTAGCCGGCGGCGATCGCGGTCGCCTCGTCTGCGAAGAAGACGCGGTGCGTCACGTAGCCGCCTCGCGCGATCGCTCGGAGCGCGGCGGGGCAGTCGAACCGGCCGTAGATCTTGTTGCCGCGGTGGCCGCCCCACTCGCCCTTGGCGGGAGACGAGAGGGGGCGCTCGTCCGCGCCGATGAGCGTGTAGGTCTTCGTGGTGCTCATGCCGCGTCGTGGAAGACGAGGGCGAGCGTGTGCCGCTCGCCGGAGCGGATCGCGGAGACCCCGTGCCGCACCGGTGCTGCCGACCAGCCGCGGGCGGAGCGGACGGGGCGGTCGCGAGTGGTGAAGACAAACCCGTGACCGTGCGGCAGGAGTGTGGCCGTGCCACGGGACTGCGCCCGTGGCCGCTGTTCCAGCAGGAGGAACTCGCCGCCGGTGTGATCGACTCCGGGCTCGTTGAGGTTGATCACGACCTGGAGGGGGAAGACGAGGTAACCGTAGAGGTCGCGGTGCAGCGCGTTCCAGTCCTTCTCGCCGTAGCGGAGCAGAATCGCCGTCGGCTTGGTCTGCCCGGCGTCGTGGCACATCTGCAGCCACTCGTCGAGGGTGTCCGGCCAAGGGGCGGGCCGGCCGAGCCTGGTCCACCAGTCACGGGCGATCGGCAGCAACCTCGGGTAGAGCGCCTGCTTCAGCGCCTCGATCGGCTCGGGGTAGGGTGCCGCGAAGTACCGGTACTGCCCTTCGCCGAAGCGATGCCGGCCCATGTTGATCGTGCTGCGGAACAGCTCATCGCTGTCGTACAGTTCGCGGATCTCTTTCGCCTCCGCGGGGGCGAGGAGCTGCGGGAGCAAGGCGCCGCCGTACTCGTCCATCTCGACTGCGACGGCGACCCAGTCCGCGGATTCGACGCGTTCCCGCCAGGGGTTCGCCGGGGGCTTCGGCTTGGTGGTCATGCTGCGGCCTCCAGCTCGAGCAGGGTGGTCTTGGCGTCGAGCCCGCCGATGTACCCGCCGAGAGTGCCGTCGGTACGCAGTACACGGTGACAGGGAACGACGACGGGCAGCGGATTGGTGGCGCACGCGGTGCCGACGGCGCGCACGGCCTTGGGGTTGCCGACGAGCTCGGCGACCTCCCGGTAGCTACGGGTCTGGCCGTATCCGATCTCCGGGAGGTGCTTCTGGACGAGCTGCCGGAACCCGCGCGAGAGGGACAGGTCGAGCGCCAGGCCGAAGGCCTTCCGGCGGCGGTCGAAGTACTCGTCGAGCTCGCGCGCCGCGTCGTCGAGTCGCTTCGGTGCGCGCAGGATGCGGAGGCTGACCTTCTCGGCCAGGTTCTCCAGCACACGGTCGTGGTCCTCGCGGGCGTAGGCGACGCGGATCAGGCCCTTCGCGGTCGCCGCGAGCAGCAGCTTCCCGACCGGGCTGTCGACGGTCGTGTACGCGACGTCGACGAGACCCTCGGCCTGCGCCTCGCGCTCGAGCCGGGCGTGCAGCCTTGCCAGGGTCTCGGGGTCGATGGGCGCCGACAGGGCGGTGAGGGCGTCATCGTTGCGGATGTCGCTCATTGGACTGCTCCTTTCGCGTTTGCGCCCGGAAACTGCTTCCTGAGGGTCTTGAGCCCGTCGGCGGCGGCTCTCCGTGCCGCGTCGACGGTTCCGCCGAGGATCGCCGCGATCTCCGCATGTGGCATGCCGACGAGGTATCGGAAGGTGATCGCCTGCCGTTGCTTGTCGGGGAGGCGGCCGACGAGTTCCCAGAGCTCGGTGTCGTCGGTGCCCGGGATTCCGATCGAGGCCGGCGCTTCCGGCAGTGTCTCCACCGGCAGCGGGTCCCGCTTCGCGGCCCGCTGGACATCGATCGCCTTGCGGCGGGCGATGGTCACGAGCCAGGCTTCGACGTTCGCGGTCTCCGGAAGGTCCGGGTAGGCGCGCAACGCGGCAAGGAAGGTCTCCGACCAGGCGTCGTCCGCATCTTGTACTCCAAGCAGCGCTCGGCAGACGCGCAGCACGGTGACGCTGTGCTGCGCGACCACTGATTCGAACGGCTGTTTCATGTTCATCCCATTGAAGTCGGCGAAGGCGAGTCTTTCGCGAGATTCGCTAGAACAACCGTCCGGCGCGCACCTGAGCGGGTTCCTCAAGCTCCAGAAGCGCCTGCTTCCGCTTGAGCCCGCCGGCGTAGCCAGTGAGGTTCCCATTCGCACCGACGACGCGGTGACACGGCACGAAGATGCACAGCGGGTTCGCGCCGACCGCCTGGCCGACACGGTAGGCCAGGGACTTGTCGCCGAGCCGTTCCGCGATCTGCCCGTAGGTGGCGGTCGCACCGAACGGGATTTCGGCGACGATGCTCCACACGGCGCGCTGGAACGCATCACCCGAGGCGTCGAACGGAAGGTCGAACTCACGTCGGCCGCCGGCCAGGTAGTCGATCAGCTGCTCGCCGGCCTCGGCAAGCAGCGCATCCGCTGCCGGCGCCACTTCCTGCCCGAACGTCTCCTGCGCGGGCCGGCGGATGTGATGGCGGAAGTACAGGCCGATGATCGCCTCACCGCTCGCCACGATCGTGACCGATCCGAGGGACGTCTCCATCAGTATGTGTCGCGTGCTCATCGCGGCTCCTTTCTCTCTGCGCCCTGTAGACGTCAGATCGGAGCCAAACGTGAGACGGCAGTTTCGACAGATCACCCAACCCTTAATGCAACGTATAGGACGATAAAGTAACATTAAGTCGGTTTTAGCCCTATTGTCTGATTCCGCAGTGGTTCTGGGTGGGTCACGGCGGAGGATGTAGCTGTAGGAGTCGAGCCGCGGCGCGGTACCGGAGACCACCGTCGGGCAGAAGCCGGTTGCCGTGTCGGCGAGTGCGGCCACGACGGCGTCGGCCATCGAGGTGAACGGCCGGCCAGCAGGTGGTGTGCCGACGTTTGAGTCCGTGATGGCGGGTAGCAGGGTTCCGGCAATGGAAGCGGCGTGGCACGTCGCTGACGGAACGATCCGTCGCGTTGTTCACAGCTGGCGGCCGAGGAGTGGGGGCGCTCCCGGCCGCCAGCGTCCACGGTTGGTGTGGTCCCTACCTCCGGTTCAGGGAGCCCGGGGATGTTCGGCTCCAACTGACCGGCGTCGGACTCCGGCACGTCAGCCTCGAACCCCGCACCGCGACGCAGGAGGCCCCACAGCACGGGGCTGTGTGGGTGGTGGGCACGTCCGGCCGGCCGGTCCGTGAATCCGACCGGCCGGACGCGTTGTCATGCGTCGGTCAACAGCAGCGCACAGGAGACGCGGTCCTCAGGTGCTCGAACTCACGTCGGGTCAGCGGCGATCCGTCCCGACAGTGTTGTTGCTGATGTGCGACGTAGTGGTCGTAGCTGGTCTCGCCAACCAGTTCCCGGAGGTACCACCAGAGTCGCGACAGCAGGTGACGCGCTCTCATCCGTCGCCGTCCCTGCGCCTGCCGCCGCGCTGCTGATCGGTCCCGGCCGCGAAGGCGCCAGCTCCGGCACCGACCAGTTCCTGGCGCTCATCCGCAGTGGCGAAGAGGCCGGCCGGCGCGACGATCGTCGATTCGACGAACGGTGTCTCCGTCGTCGGGAGCTCGCGACCGCTGATGATCGCCTGGAGGCATGTCCGAGCTCCGTCGACGATCACGATGATGATCAGGACTGCGAAGAGCGCCGACAGTACGAGCTGCACGGTCGAGTTGGTGACGACTTGTTGCATCTGGTCGAGGTTCTTGGCGGGTGCGAGCACCTTGCCCTGTTCGAGTGCGTCGGCGAAGCGCTGGCGCTGGGCGAAGAAGCCCATCTTCGGGTCGGTGGAGAAGATCTTCTGGTAGCTGGCGGTCATCGTCACGGCCGCGACCCAGGCCAACGGTATGGCGGTGACCCAGGCCCATTTGAGCCGGCCGCTCTTGACCAGGATGACCGTGACGACGGTCAGTGCCAGGGCGGCGAGCAGCTGGTTGGCGACGGCGAACAGGGGGAAGAGCTGGTTGATGCCGCCGAGCGGGTTGGTGACACCGGTGTACAGGAAGTAGCCCCAGGCGCCCACGACCGCCGCGCTGGTCAGCCACACGCCAGGCAGCCAGCTGACCCGGCCGATCGGCTTCCAGATGTTGCCCAGCATGTCCTGAAGCATGAACCGGCCGACCCGGGTCCCGGCGTCGACTGTGGTCAGGATGAACAGCGCCTCGAAC
>NZ_BAAAQD010000040.1:0-86933 GCF_039531485.1 Dactylosporangium maewongense
CGATGCCGGCGTGCCGCTGCACGAACGTGCCACGGCGGGAGTCCTGGCCGGAGAGCCGGACCGTGACGCCCTGGTTGACCAGCGCGCCGAACGCGATGACCTCGCCGAAGCCCCAGTCGATGTCGCCGGCGGCGGCCATCTTCGCGCGGCGGTCCAGCAGCTGCTGGACGCGCTTGTGCGGGGTGAATCCGTCGGGGAGCTTGACGTGCGCCTCGCCGATCGCGTGCAGGACCGAGGCGTCGATCGCGGTCTCGACCACCGGCTCCGGCTCGGGCTCGCGCAGGCGGGTGAGGCGCGACGCCGGGTTGGACGACGCGTCGCGGGTCGCCTTGAACACCGTCTCCAGCTGCTCGTGGTAGTCCTTGAGCAGGGCCTCGGCCTCGGTGATCGGGATGTCGCCGCGGCCGATGAGCTCCTCGGTGTAGATCTTCCGCACCGAGCGCTTCTGGTCGATGATCGCGTACATCAGCGGGTTGGTCATCGACGGGTCGTCGCCCTCGTTGTGCCCGCGGCGCCGGTAGCAGACCAGGTCGATGATGACGTCCTTGTTGAACGCCTGGCGGTACTCGAAGGCGAGCCGCGCGACGCGGACCACGGCCTCCGGGTCGTCGCCGTTCACGTGGAAGATCGGCGCCTGGATCATGCGGGCGACGTCGGTGGAGTACAGCGAGGAGCGCGAGTACTCCGGCGCGGTGGTGAAACCGACCTGGTTGTTGACGACGACGTGGACGGTGCCGCCGGTGCGGTAGCCGCGCAGCTGCGACAGGTTGAGCGTCTCGGCGACCACGCCCTGGCCGGCGAACGCGGCGTCGCCGTGGATCAGCAGCGGCAGGACCGTGTAGCCCTCGAGCTTGAGGTCGATCGAGTCCTGCTTGGCCCGCACGATGCCTTCGAGGACCGGGTTGACGGCCTCCAGGTGCGACGGGTTCGCCACCACGGAGACGGTCGTGGCGTGCTCGCCGTCGGGGTGGGTGAACTTGCCGGTCATGCCCAGGTGGTACTTGACGTCGCCGGAGCCGTGTGCGGACTTCAGGTCCAGGTGACCCTCGAACTCGGAGAAGATCTTCTCGTAGGGCTTGCCGACGATGTTGGCCAGCACGTTGAGGCGGCCGCGGTGCGCCATGCCGATGACGACCTCGTCGAGGCCGCCCTCGGCCGAGTTCTGCAGGATCTCGTCGAGCAGCGGGATCAGCGACTCGCCACCCTCGAGGGAGAAGCGGCGCTGGCCGACGTACTTCGTCTGCAGGAACGTCTCGAACGCCTCGGCGGCGTTGAGGCGGTTGAGGATGTGCTTCTGCTCGGCGGTGTCGGGCTTCTCGTACGGCTTCTCGACCCGCTCGGCGACCCAGCGGCGCTCCTCCGGGTCCATGATGTGCATGTACTCGACGCCGACGCGGCGGCAGTAGGAGTCGCGCAGGACGCCGAGGACGGCCCGCAGCTTCATCTTCTGCTTGCCGGCGAACCCGCCGACGGGGAAGACCCGGTCGAGGTCCCACAGCGTCAGCCCGTGCTCGAGGACGTCGAGGTCCGGGTGGCGGCGGATGCGGAACTCCAGCGGGTCGGTGTCGGCCATCAGGTGGCCGCGGACCCGGTAGGCGTGGATGAGCTCGACGACCCGGGCCGCCTTGTCGATCTGGCCCTCGCTGGTGCGGGCGACGTCACGCACCCAGCGGACCGGCTCGTACGGGATCCGCAGCGCCGTGAAGATCTGGTCGTAGAACCCGTGCTCGCCGAGCAGCAGCTCGTGCATGACCTTCAGGAACTCGCCGGACTGCGCGCCCTGGATGATCCTGTGGTCATAGGTGCTGGTCAGCGTCAGGATCTTGCTGATGCCGAGGTCGGCGAGGGTCTCGTCGGACATGCCGGCGTAGGGCGCCGGGTACTCCATCGCGCCGACACCGATGATGGTGCCCTGCCCGGTCATGAGCCGCGGCATGGAGTGCACGGTGCCGATGCCGCCGGGGTTGGTCAGCGAGACCGTGGTGCCGGCGTAGTCGTCCATGGTCAGCTCGTTGCGGCGGGCCCGGCGGACGATCTCCTCGTACGCCGACCAGAACTGGCGGAAGTCCATGGTGTCGGCGGCCTTGATACTCGGCACGACCAGGGACCGCGAGCCGTCGGGCTTGGCGAGGTCGATCGCGATGCCGAGGTTCACGTGCTCCGGCTGGACCAGGTTGGGCTTGCCGTCGATCTCGGCGAAGGAGTTGTTCATCTCCGGGTGCGCGGCGAGCGCCCGGACCATCGCGAACCCGATCAGGTGGGTGAAGCTGACCTTGCCACCCCGGCCGCGGGCCAGGTGGTTGTTGATCACGACGCGGTTGTCGGACAGCAGCTTCGCCGGCACGGCGCGCACGCTCGTGGCGGTCGGCACCTCCAGCGAGGCGTCCATGTTCTGCACGATGCGGGCGGCGACGCCGCGCAGCGGGACGTGCTTCGCGCCACGACTCGGCGGAGCGGCCTCGGCCTTCGCGGGTGCGGCCTTCGGAGCTGCAGGAGCGGCCTTCGGGGCGGCCTTCGGAGCCGCAGGTGCCGCGGGTGCCGCCTTCGCGGGCGCGGGTGCCGCCTTCGCAGGTGCGGGCGCGGCCGGAGCGGTGGGGGCCGGCGCGGTCGTGGTCACGGCCGCCGGCTCAGCCGCCTCGGCGGTCGCCGTCGAGGTGCCCTCGGCGCCGTCCCCGCTCGGCTTGTAGTCGGCGAAGAAGTCGTGCCACGCGGGGTCCACGCTGGCCGGGTCGGCGAGGTACCTCTGATACATGTCCTCGACGATCCACTCGTTCGGGCCGAAACCCGCCAAGGGGTTCTCCTGCGAGTTGGTCGCTTGGGTCGACACGGCTGCTGATCGCCTCTTCCAAACGGAGTAGCTGGGGTCACGGATCCGCGTCAAGGCTACGCGCTGCCTAACGCTCGTTCGTCGCCGACGCCGCCGGAGTGACCATGTCGACGACGGCATGGGTCCATCCCATACAACTGTGGCCGCCATTCGGCGGCCACAACTGTCGTAGATCTGCCTGACAGGACGGATCAGGGGATCGGCGTCACGCGATGTCGCGTTTCCGGGTGATCAGCGTGCCGATGGTGCCGAGGACGACCGCCCACACGATGAGCACGACCGCGCCGGCCCAGCGTGGCGGCAGGTCCACCTCGCCGAGCTGGGTGGCCAGTCCGCCGACGACGTGCGACGACGCCAGCGGCGGGATGTAGACCGCGCTCTCCAGGACCCAGTCCTTCTTGATCACCAGCTCGTGGATCAGGGTGAGGACGATGATCGCGGCCCAGGTGCCGACGGTGTAGAGGCAGGCGGCGGTGATCGTCGCGCCGATCTGGCTGCGGATCAGCACCCCGATGCCGATGCCGAAGACCGCCCACAGCACGTACACCAGCAGGTTCAGGAGTACTGCCTGCTGCGCCGTCCAGTTTCCGAGGCTGTTGGTGAGGCCCTCGGCGCCGAAGTAGAGCACCCCGCCGACGACCGAGATCGCGGTGGTGATGATCCAGAACAGCACGCCCGCCAGACCCGCCGTGATGAGCTTCGCGGTGATGACCTTGGTCCGCTTGGGGGTCGCGAGGAACGTCGCGGTCGCCGTCTGGTGGTAGAACTCGTTCGTGATGATCAGGATCGCCACGAGCATCACCAGCAGCAGGCCGAAGAACTGGCCCGAGGTGTAGATGTTCGCGGCGTACTTGGCGAGCTGGCCGGCCGCGTGCGCCTTGGCGACCCGGGCCGCCTCCTGCTCCTGGTACTGCCGCTGGTCCGCCTCGAACTGGGCACGCTGCTCCTCGGTGAGGTTCGACGGCGGGTCACCCTGCGGGTAGGCGGTGAAGTTGTCGGTCAGCTCCGACTTGGTCTGCTCGATGTTGATCCAGAGCGCCAGGCCGGTGAAGACCAGCGAGATCAGCAGGAAGATCCACCACATGTTCGTGGTGCGCACCTTCAGCAGCTCACTACGAATAAGCCGGATCATCGGATGGCCGCCTTTCCCTGGGTCAGTTCGAGGAACACGTGCTCCAGGTCGGGTCGCTCGTTGACCAGCTCGTGCAGCTCGATCCCCGCCTGCAGGGCCAGCCGGCCGACGGCCGGGGCGTCCAGGCCGGTGACCACGTGGCTGTCGTTGCCGTTGGGCTGGATCGAGGCGCCCGCGGCCCGCACCGCATTGACCAGCTCCGGCAGGTTGGGCGTCCGCACCCGGGTGCGCGGCGCGCTGGAGTTGCCGCCGACGATCTGCTCGACCGGGCCCTGGGTGACGAGGCGGCCGGCGGCGATGATGACGACGTCGTCGGCGAGGATCTCCATCTCCGACAGCAGGTGGCTGGAGACCAGCACGGTGCGGCCCTGCTGGGCCAGGCCCTTCAGCAGCCCGCGCATCCAGCGGATGCCCTCCGGGTCGAGGCCGTTGGCGGGCTCGTCGAGGATCAGCACCTGCGGGTCGCCGAGCATCGCCTGGGCGATGCCGAGCCGCTGCTTCATGCCCAGCGAGTAGCCGCGGAACTTGCGCTTCGCGGCGGGGGTGAGCCCGACCAGCTCCAGCATCTTGTCGACCTGGGTGTCCGGAAGGCCGGCGGCGGCCGCGACGATGCGCAGGTGGTTGCGGGCGGTGCGGCCCTTGTGCGCGGCCGAGGCCTCCAGGATCGCGCCGGCCAGCCGGAGCGGCTCGGCCACGTCGGAGTAGCGCTGGCCGCCGATGGTCGCGGTGCCCGACGTCGGGGTCACCAGGTTGAGGATCATGCGTAGCGTCGTGGTCTTGCCGGCGCCGTTGGGGCCGAGGAACCCGGTGACGCGGCCCGGCTCGACCACGAACGACAGGTGGTCGACGGCCGTGACGTTCTTGTACCGCTTCGTCAGGTCGGAGACCACGATCTGTCCGTTGGACAACGTGCCGCTCCCTCCAAGAGAGTGAAGTCGTCAATATGGCACGGCACGTCCACCCGCCGCCGCCCGCCCCGGCAGGGGATCAACACGAGGAAAACTCGCTCATTACGGACAGTGTCCACGTATACACGATAGGTGGCAATTCGGATCGCGATCGTGGCGCTGCTGCTCCTCCCGGCGATCGTCGCGGGGGCGGCGAAAGACGCCGCGGCCGACATCGTCGACGCGTTCCGCCCCGTGTACTCGGTCAACGACAGCGGGTCGATCGTGCTGCGCGGCAACGCCAACCTGACCTGCGTCGACAGCAACCCGGCCTGCGCGGCGGCGCGGAACGGCACCGGCACCGGCGGCCAGCTCAACAACAACGGCTACAAGATGCGCCACGTGGACGTCGACCAGGACGGGGACGGAGCGGCGACGTTCAACTCCAGCACCGCCGACCTCGCGATCCCGGGCGGCGCGACCGTGCTCTACGCCGGTCTCTTCTGGGGAGGGGACACGGCACCGGGCACGGGCACGCCGGCACCCGACGAGAGCCGTAGGAACACGGTCCGGTTCAGGGTGCCCGGCGGCGCGTACCGGACGATCACCGCGAACCGGCTCACCGACGTCACCACGTTCCCCGGGCACCGGCCGTACCAGGGCTACGCCGACGTGTCGTCGCTGGTCGCGGGCGCCGGCGGCGGCACCTACGCGGTCGCCGACATCCAGGCCGCCACCGGCGTCAACGACCGCTACGCCGCCTGGTCCCTCGCCGTCGTCCTGCACGACCCGGCGCAGCCGGTGCGCAACCTCGTCGTCTACGACGGCTTCGGCTCGGTGCGCGGCATCACCCCCGCCGACGCGACGGTCCGCATCCCGGTCACCGGCTTCCAGACCCCGCCGACCGGGGCCGTCACCACCAGCCTCGGCGCCGTCGCCTACGAGGGCGACGCCGGCAGCGGCGGCGACAGCATCCGCCTCGACGGCACGCCGCTGACCGATGCGCGCAACCCGGCGACGAACTTCTTCAACAGCACCGTCAGCGACCGCGGCGCGACCGTCACCGCCCGTAACCCCGCCGACACCAACCTCCTCGGCTTCGACATCGACCAGGTCGACGCGAGCGGCCTGCTGGCCAACGGCGCGACCAGCGCGACGATCACCCTCGAGACCACCGCGGTCACCGGCGAGACGTTCTACCCGGGCGTGATCACGTTCGCGACCGACCTCTACGCGCCGCGGCTCACCGCGGTCAAGACCGCCACCGACGTCGACGGCGGCGACCTGGAGCGCGGCGACGAGATCCGGTACACGATCGAGGTCGGCAACGACGGGCTCGCCCCCGCCGAGGACGCCCAGCTCGCCGACGCCCTGCCACCCGGGACCACGTTCGTGCCGGGCAGCCTGACGATCGACGGCGCGACCCAGAGCGACCCGGTCGACACCGACCGCGCCGAGTTCAGCGCCGACGTCGTCGTCTTCAGAGTCGGTACGGGCAGCGACGCCACCCACGGAGGCCGCCTGGCGGTCGGCGACAAGGCCGTGGTCGCCTATCGCGTCACGGCGGGCGCCCCCGGCGCCACCGGCGCGGCGAGCATCCGCAACGTCGCCCACGCGGCCGCCACCGGCACGGACACCGGGGTGAAGCTGCGCTCCCCGTCCAACCCGACCACGCAGGACCTGCCCGCGGCGGGCCCGGCCGCCGACCTGGCGGTCACCGCTGCCGGCCCCCAAGTCGCGCAGGGCACCGGCCAGGTCCGGATCCCGGTGACGCTCACCAACACCGGCCCCGCCACCGCCACCGGCGTCACCCTGACCGCGGTCCTGCCGGCGGGCGTGACCGGCGACCCCGCGGGCGCCGGCCCCTGCGCCTGGGCCGGGCAGCCGCCGGCCGGGCAGACGCTCACCTGCCCCGTGGGGACGCTCACCGCCGGTGCCACGTTCACCGTCGACGTCGTGGCGACCGTCACCGCGGCCGCGGGGCACCACACCGAGGTCACCGCGGCAGTCACGTCCTCGACCCCCGACCCGGTGGCCGCGAACGACACCGCGACCGCCGCCGTCGTGCGCAACTCGGCTCCCGCGGCCGTCCCGGACGCGGCGACCGTCGCCGCCGGCGGCACCGTGACGATCCCCGCCGCGGCCAACGACACCGACCCCGACGGTGACACCGTGCGCGCCGGCGGCATCGCCACACCGCCCACCGCCGGCCACGCCGTCGTCGACGCCACCGGCGCGATCCGCTACACGGCCGGCACCGGCGCGGGCACCGACACCTTCACCTACGTCGCCGCCGACGCCAACGGGGGCACCGCGACCGGGACGGTGACCGTGACCGTCACCGCGGGCAGCCCGCCAGGCCCCGGCACCGCCCCCGTCGCGGCGGACGACGCGGTGACCGTGCCGGCCGGCGCCACGTCCGCGACGTTCGACCCGCTCACCAACGACACCGACGCCGACGGCGACCCGCTCACCGTCATCGGGATCGGCACCGGCGGCGGTGCCGGTGGTGGCGGCTCCGGCACGCCCACCGGGGGGACCGTCACGCTCACCGCGGCGGGGCTGCTCGTCTACACGCCGAGGGACGGCTTCCGGGGCGCCGACAGCTTCACGTACACCGTGGGCGACGGCAAGGGAGGGCACTCCACGGCCACCGTGACGGTCGCCGTGGCCGACCGCGCCCCGGTCGCCGGCGCCGACGAGCGCAGCACCCCGGCCGGCACCCCGATCGACGTGGACGTGCTCGCCAACGACACCGACCCGAACGGCGACCCGCTGGCGGTCGGCGCCTGGGACGCCACCACCGCCCGCGGCGGCACCGTCACGCGGAGCGGCGGCCTGCTGCGGTACGCGCCGGCGGCGGGGTTCTCGGGCGACGACACCTTCACGTACACCGTGAGCGACGGGATCGTCACCTCGACCGGCACGGTCACCGTCCACGTCGGCACGGCCGGAGCGCCGGCGCCACGCGCTGACGCCGCGAGCACCCCGACCGGCACCCCGGTGACCGTCGACGTCCTGGCGAACGACGCGGATCCGGCCGCCACCGTCACGGCCGTCACGCCCGGCGCGCACGGCACGACCGCGATCGGCGCCGGCGGGTCCGTCACCTACACGCCGCGGGGCGGCTTCTCCGGCGTCGACACGTTCGGCTACGCGGTCAGCGACGGCCGCGGCGGGCTCGGCACCGCGACCGTCACCGTCACCGTCTTCAACCAGGCGCCGGTGGGCGTGGACGACACGCTGCGCGCGCCGGCCGGGACCGTGGTGGTCGTGCCGGTCCTCGCCAACGACACCGACGCCAATGCCGACACGCTGCGGGCCGTCGCGGCGACCGGGGCCGCGCACGGCACGCTGGCGATCGTCGGCGGCGCCGTGCGGTACACCCCGGCGGCGGGCTACCGGGGCGCCGACGGCTTCACGTACACCCTGAGCGACGGCAACGGGGGCACCAGCACCGCCACGGTGACCCTCGACGTCGCGGGTGGCGCACCGGTCGCCGGCGCCGACGCCGTGGCCGCCGCCGCCCCGGGCGTCGCCGTGACCGTGACCGTGATCGCCAACGACAGCGACCCCGACGGCGACCCGCTCACGGTGACCGCGGCCGGCCCGGCGGGGCACGGCGGCACGGTGCTCAACGGCGACGGGACCGTCACCTACACCGCCGCGGACGGGTTCGAGGGGGTCGACACCTTCACCTACACGCTGCGCGACGCCACCGGGCTGCAGAGCACCGGGACGGTGACGGTGACGGTCGGGCTGCAGAGCACCGGGCCGGTGGTGGTGACCACGCCGATGGTGACCACGCCGGCCGGGAGCGGCGCGCGGACGATCGCCCCGCTGGACAACGTCAAGGACCCCGACGGCGACCCGCTGAAGGTCGTCGGTGTGACCCAGCCGGCGAACGGCACCGCCGTGCTCAACGCTGACGGGACCGTCACGTACACGCCGGACAAGGGCTTCGCCGGCGCGGACGCCTTCACCTACACCGTCACCGACGGCACCGCCACGGTCGCCGGCACCGTCGAGGTGATGGTCGGCCCGGTCGACCTGCCGGTCACCGGCGGCGCGGTGGCGCCGCACGCGATCGCGGGCCTGCTCATGCTGCTCGCCGGCTGGCTCCTGCGGTTCCTGCCGGCGCTGTCCTTCAGCGGCCCGCGACGCGCGGCCCGCGCCCACCGGCGCGGTGCCTGACGGCGCTGTGCCTCAGGTCCGGTCGGCGACCCGGATCACGTGCTTGAGCCCCGACCAGGTGTCGTCGATTGCGCAGACCTTGACGTCCACCCGGCCGTGCGCCAGGGCGAAGTCGCGGACCCCGTTCTCGTCGAGGTCGGTCGCGATGCCGGAGGAGCGCTTCGGCCAGGCGACCCACAGCGCACCGCCAGGTGGCGTCTGCCGGTGCAGCACCGGCCAGCGCCGCCGCAACCTGGCCTGATCAGGGCAGAAGCAGACGATCACGTCGTAGAGGCCGGGCGCGCTGCGGCGGTGCAGCACCACGTCGGAGGGCAGGTCGCGCAGCTCGAACCCGGCCGGCGCCCCGTCGAGCAGCACGCGGTGCCCGGCGCTGACGCCGAGCTTCTTGGGCAGTGGAGTCCCTGAATATCCCGCCATGCCTGACCACGGTAGTCATCGTTCACCCGCCAGCCATGCGGGTAACCAGTCACCGTCAGCCAGCCGCAGGGGTCGACCCTTACACCGAAAGCATGACGATTCTCGCCGTCGCCGCCGACCCGGTCGGTGTCGACGAAACCGATCGCTACACCCTGCTGGTGGCCACGGACGGTGACCAGGTCCGGGCCGCACAACGGCTCCGCCACGACGTCTTCGCCGGCGAACTCGGCGCCAAGCTGCAGTCCGGCACGCCGGGCCTCGACGTGGACGCGTTCGACGAGCACTGCGACCACCTCATCATCCGTGACGAGCGCACCGGCGACGTCGTCGGCACGTACCGGATGCTGCCGCCGGACCGCGCGGTGGCCGCCGGCGGGCTCTACGCCGACACCGAGTTCGACCTCGCGGGCCTGCACCAGCTGCGTGGGGGACTGGTCGAGACCGGCCGCTCCTGCGTGCACCCCGACCACCGCAGCGGCGCCGTGATCAACCTCATGTGGGCCGGCATCGCGCGGTACATGCACCTGCACGGCCACCGCTGGCTCGCCGGGTGCGCGTCGGTGCCGGTCGCCGACGCCGCCGGGATCTGGGACCTCGCCCAGCGCAAGCACCTCGTGCCGCCCGCCTGGCGGGTCCGGCCGCGCAACCCCCTCGCGATGGACGGGCCGGTGCCGGCCAAGATCGAGGTGCCGCCGCTGCTCAAGGGGTACCTGCGGCTCGGCGCCTGGATCGGTGGCGAGCCCGCGTACGACCCCGACTTCGACTGCGCCGACTTCTACGTGCTGCTGTCGCTGGACCGGGTCAACCCGCGGTACATGCGGCACTTCCTCGGTCAGGAGTGAGCGCGATGACCGTCGTCGACTCGCTCTGGCTGCCGCGCTCGACCTGCGACGTGAGCTGCCTGCCGGCCCGCTCGGACGAGCACGTCCCGGTCGCGACGATGGTGAAGCGGATCGTCGTGACCGGGTCGGTCGTGCTGCTCGGGGTGCTCGCGGTGCCGCTCCTGGCCCTCCTGCCGCAGCGGCACCTGATCGCCGTGCAGCGCCGGCTCGCCCGCGCGGTGCTCGCCGGGCTCGGGATCTCGCACCGGGCCGTCGGCCGGGTCCCGCAGTCCGGCGCGCTGCTGGTCGCCAACCACGTCTCGTGGCTCGACGTGGTCGTGATCCTGGCGCACGCGCCGGCCAAGCTCCTCGCCAAGCGCGAGGTGCGCCAGTGGCCGCTGATCGGCCGGCTCGCCGCCACCCTCGGCACCGTCTTCGTCGACCGGTCCCGGCCCAAGTCCCTGCCGGCCACCGTCGGGCGGATCAGCACCGAGATCGCCGCCGGTGGCGTGGTCGCCGTCTTCCCGGAGGGCACCACCTGGTGCGGCCGGATGGGCGGCACCTTCCGCCCGGCGATGTTCCAGGCCGCGGTCGACGCGGCCGCCCCGGTCGTGCCGGTGCGGCTCACGTTCGCCCAGAACGGCACGCCGACGACGGTCGCCGCGTTCATCGGCGACGAGACCCTCGCCACCTCGCTGCGCCGGGTCGTCGCCGCCCGCGGGCTGTCGATCGAGCTGAAGGCGCACGCCAAGCTGTACCCGGAGCCGACCTCCTCCCGCCGCGTCCTCGCCCGCGCCGCGACCTCGGTGGTGGCCGCCTAGAACAGCCGAGACACGACAGTCGCGATGTATCGCGTTTGTCTGCTACCTTCGGTGGCATGACGACGTGGAACATCGCCGAGCCCACGCGGCTCGAGCTCAAGGGGGAGGTCAAGGACCTCCAGGTCACCCTGGTCGGCGGACGGGTCAACGTCGTCGGCGCCGACGGGCCCGCCCGGGTCGAGGTCACCGCGATCGGTGAGCGCCCGGTCACGGTCGCCCTCGACGACGACGGCGTGCTGCGCGTCTCCCACGGGCATCTCCCCAAGTGGCCCGGCTTCCTCTGGTGGCTCTTCCACAGCCGGTTCAAGGTCGACGTCTCCGTCATGGTCCCCGACCGGACCCCGGCCACGCTCCGCGTCGTCTCCGGCTCCGTCATCCTCTCCTCGCTGCGGGCCGGCGCCAAGGTGGACGCGACCAGCGCCCGGGTCACCCTGCTCGGCCTGGACGGCCCCGTCGCCGCCAACGTGATCTCCGGCTCCATCGAGGCGCTCACCCTCGACGGCGAGGTCGACCTGGAGACCGTCTCCGGCGAGATCGTCGTCGCCGACTCCACCGCGCGGAAGGTGCACGCCCGGGCGATCTCCGGCTCGATCACGTGCGACCTCGACAACCCGCCCGTCGACACGGACGTGCGCCTGGAGACCGTCTCCGGCGAGATCACCGCCCGGGTCCGCGAGGACAGTGACCTGCAGGTCCACCTCAGCGCGATCTCCGGACGGGTGGTCAGCGCGTTCCCCGGCCTCGACCAGGTCGGCCGCAGCGCCGTCGCCGGACGGCTCGGCGCCGGCACCGGCCGCCTGACCGCCAACGCGACGTCTGGCACGATCACCCTGTTGTGCCGGCCGGTCGATCTGGACGAGGATTCCTGATGAGTGCGGTGTTCAGTCACGGACGGTTGCGGCTGTACCTGCTGAAGCTGCTCAACGAGGGACCCCGCCACGGGTATGACCTCATCCGGCTCCTGGAGAACCGCTTCCACGGCCTGTATGCGCCCTCCGCCGGCACGATCTACCCGCGCCTGCAGCGGATGGAGGCCGACGGGCTGATCAGCCACACCGCGTCCGGCGGCCGGAAGGTGTACGACATCACCGACGCCGGACGGGCCGAGCTGGTGCAGCGCGCCGCCGAGCTGGAGCGCCTCGAGACCGACATCAACGCCTCCCTCGCCGACCTGTCGACCCTGGCCGACGAGGTCGAGCAGGGCGTCCACGGCTCGGTGCGCGACCTCAAGCGCGAGCTGAAGGAGGCCGGCAAGCAGGCCCGCACCGCGCCCGCGTGGGGCTGGGGCTACCCGCCGCGGCCCGGGGCGACCGGCGCCGCGAGGCCGGGCGGCGCCGGTGCCACCAGGCCGTCGCCCGCGCCCGGCGACGCCGCCGCCGAGCTGGAGGAGAAGGCCGCCCAGCTGCTCGCGGAGGTGCGCCGGCTGGCCCGCGCCAGCCGCGCCAGCCAGGAGACGATGCGTGCCACGCTGGTCGTCCTCGACGGCGCGATCGACCAGGTGCGCCGACTTCTGCGCTAGTTTTGGGTGACGGGGCGGGGTGTCCAGGAATTTCCCAGGCAACCATCAGCCCTGCTCCAGCGGGAGGCGGAAGACTATGCGCATGGGGGTACGAGGCGGCGTTGCACAATCCGGGGGTGCCCCGTCGCCAGGCGTTGCGCAGGCTGAGGCGAGACTGCTCGTGGTCGAGGACGATCCGAACATTCGCGAGCTCCTCTCGGCCAGCCTGCGTTTCGCCGGATTTGCGGTTGACGCGGTGACCACCGGTGCCGAGGCGGTCACCGCGGCCCGCGACGCGAAGCCCGACCTGGTCGTCCTCGACGTGATGCTGCCCGACCTCGACGGTTTCGAGGTCATCCGGCGGCTCCGCGAGGGTGGCGTCCGGCTTCCCGTCGTGTTCCTCACGGCCCGGGACGGCACCGAGGACAAGGTCCGCGGCCTGACGCTCGGCGGCGACGACTATGTCACCAAGCCGTTCAGCCTGGAGGAGCTCACCGCGCGGATCCGCGCCGTGCTGCGCCGCACCGCCGGTGACCCGGGGCCCAACCGGCTGGTCTTCCACGACCTGGAGCTCGACGAGGAGACCCATGAGGTGTCCCGCGCCGGGCAGACGATCGCCCTGTCGCCGACCGAGTTCAAGCTGCTGCGCTACCTGATGCTCAACGCGGGCCGCGTGCTGTCCAAGGCGCAGATCCTCGACTTCGTGTGGAACTACGACTTCCGCGGCGACGACAGCATCGTGGAGTCGTACATCTCCTACCTGCGACGCAAGGTGGACATCGCCGAGCCGCGGCTGATCCACACCCTGCGCGGCGTGGGCTACGTGCTCCGCCTTCCCGTCTGAGGCCTGCCGATGGTGCGGTTCATCGCCGACGTGCCGCTGCGGGTCAAGCTGATCGCCGCGGTCCTCACACTTGTCACCATGGCGCTGCTGGTCATCGGCGTCGCCAGCGCCCTGGTCATGAAGAGCAGCATGTTCGACAAGGTCGACCAGCAGCTGCGGACGATGGCCGAGACCGTCGACCTGAGCCGGCTGGCGCTGACCGACACCAGCCAGGACACGATCCTGCAGAGCAACTACTACATCGCCTGGGTCACGCAGCTGCGCACCGGCAAGCTCGAGACCGGCGTCGTCGGCACCCGCCAGGACGCCGACGCGCCACCCATCCCCGGCACGTGGGAGGACCTCGAGAAGCACCTGGGCGTGCCGTACACGGCGACCACCGCGAAGACGCATGAGCGCTGGCGCATCCTGATCATCCAGCGCCAGGACACGCTGCTGCTCGTCGCGGAGAGCCTCTCGATGGTCGACAGCGCCGTCGACGAGCTCGTCGCCGCGGAGCTGTTCGTCGGCGCCGGCGTCCTCGTCGTGCTCGCCGCCGTCGGCGTCGCCATGGTCCGCGCCAGCCTCCAGCCGCTGCGCGAGATCGAGCGCACCGCCGCCGCGATCGCCGCCGGCGACCTCACCCGCCGGGTGCCCGAAAGCCCGCCGGAGACGGAGATGGGGCACCTCGCCGCCGCGCTCAACGCCATGCTCGCCCAGATCGAGGGCGCCTTCAGGCTGCGCGAGGCGTCCGAGGAGCGCATGCGGCAGTTCATCGCCGACGCCTCCCACGAGCTGCGCACGCCGCTGACCACGATCCGGGGCTTCGCCGAGCTGTACCGGGTGGGCGCCGTCAGCGAGCCGGGGGACACGCTGCGGCGCATCGAGGACGAGGCCTCCCGCATGGGTCTGCTGGTCGAGGACCTGCTCATGCTGGCCCGCCTCGACCAGGAGCGCCCTCTGGCCCTGGCCGACATGGACCTGCGCGTCATCGCCAGCGACGCCGTGGCCGCCGCCCGGGCCGTCGCCCCCGACCGCACCGTCGACCTGGAGATCGAGCGGGACGAGCCGATCGAGGTCAACGGCGACGAGTCCCGCCTGCGCCAGGTCGTCGGCAACCTCATGACCAACGCCCTCACCCACACGCCCGCCGGCACGCCCGTCGCCCTGCGCCTGCGCCGCGACGGCACCGACGCCCTCATCGAGGTCGCCGACCACGGCCCGGGTCTCACCGAGGAGCACGCCGCCCGGGTGTTCGAGCGCTTCTACCGGGTAGACAAGGCGCGCACCCGCAGCAAGGCCAGCGGCTCGCACAGTGGCAGCGGCCTGGGTCTGGCGATCGTGGCCGCCCTCGTCTCCGTGCACCACGGCACCGTCTCGGTCTTCAACACCCCCGGCGGCGGCGCCACCTTCCAGGTCCGGCTCCCTCTCACAGGCGGTTCCCAGGCCGCGATCAGTGGTTTGCAAGCTGCCGTCGCCAAGCTCAAATCATGAGCGAACAGCAGGGATGGGCGCCGGACCCGGCCGACCAGCAGGGTCGGGCGTCGAGCCCGGCCGCACCGCCGGCCACCGAGCCGGCCAGCACCACCACCGGGCCTTCGAGCCCCACGCCGCCCGGCGGCTCGCCGGCTGACGGCACCCCGGCGGACGCCGCCTCGTTCGGCACCACGCAGGACCACCTGATGCGGTCCGAGACGCCCCCCACCTGGCCGACGAACCCGGCCGCCACGGCCGCCGGCGCCGCCGACGTCCAGGACCCGGCCCGGACCTGGCCCACCACCCCGCAGGCCCCGCGGGCCATGCCGGCCGCGCCGGTCACGCCGGCCGCGCCCACCTCCCAGACCGCCGCCCTCGGCCCGCTGCCCGCCGTCCCTGGCTCGCAGCCCGCCGGTCACGACGCCCAGACCGCCGTCCCCGGCTCGCAGCCCGCCGTCCCCGGCTCGCAGCCCGCCGTCCCTGGCTCGCTGCCCGCTGTCCCTGGCTCGCAGCCCGCCGCCCTCGGCTCGCAGCCCGCCGCGCCCGCCGTCCCCGGCCCGCTGCCCGCCGTCCCCGGCTCGCAGCCCGCGGTGCCCGCCGGTTACGGCTCGCAGCCCGCCGCGTATGGCGCGCCCGGCGCGCGGCCCGGCGCCGACGGACCCATCCAGACCTGGCCGGCGTCGCAGCCCGCGGCTCCGCAGGCCGGCAACCTCCGCTCCGTCGCGCAGAGCGGCCCCATCGCGGCCGGGCAGAACGGGCCGTACCCCTTCTCCGGACAGCAGCCCGCCGCCCAGCACCACGCCGCCCAGCAGCCCGCCGCCCAGCACCACGCCGCCCAGCACCACGCTGGGCAGTACCCCGGCGGACAGCACAACGGCGGGCAGCAGCAGCCGCACCTGCCGACGGCGCAGCTGCCCCCGCACGTGCCGCACATGCAGCGGCCGTTCCAGTGGCAGCAGCCGCAGCCCGGGTCGGTGTTCGTGCCGCCCCCCGTGCGCAGGCGCAGCCGGGTCGGGCTCGCCGTGGCGGGGATCGTCGCGGCGATCGGGCTGTCGGCGGTGTCGGCGTTCGGCGGCGGGCTCGCGGCCCTCGAGCTGCGGCCCGCGGCCTCACCCGCGGTCGTCGGCGCCACCAACTCGTCCGGCTCGGCCGGCTCCTCCACCACCCTGTCCGACGTCGCGGCGCAGGTGCTGCCCAGCGTGGTGTCGATCAGCACCGGCAACGCGGTCGGCTCCGGCGTGGTCATCACCGACGACGGGGCGATCCTCACCAACAACCACGTGGTCGCCACAGCCCGGGGCACGTCGGTGCAGGTGACGTTCTCCGGCGGGCGGACCGCCCAGGCGAAGATCATCGGCACCGAGCCCGCCACCGATCTGGCCGTGGTCAAGATCGTGGGGGGCGGCACGTACACGCCGCTCGTGTTCGGTGACAGCTCGACCGTCAAGGTCGGCGACACGGTGCTCGCCGTCGGCAGCCCGCTCGGCCTCGACGGGTCCGTCACCGCCGGCATCGTGAGCGCCGTCAACCGCACGATCGACGAGGGCAACGACGGCCAGTCCGCCGCCGCGAAGATCAGTGGGGCCATCCAGACCGACGCCGCGATCAACCCCGGCAACTCCGGCGGCGCGCTGGTCAACACCGCCGGTCAGCTCGTCGGCATCAACACCGCGATCGCGACCTCGGGCGACACCGCCGGCAACATCGGCGTCGGCTTCGCCATCAGCAGCAACACCGCCAAGGCCGTCGCTCAGCGTCTGCTGAGCTAGAAGCTGGTTTCCCTCCAGAAAAAGAGATCCGGTGGTGCGCCTGGCGGGGCGCCCACCGGATCTCTCTTTGCGGGCCTCAGGCCCAGCCGAACGAGCGCTCCACCGCCTTCAGCCAGGACGCGTGCCCCTTGTCCCGGGTCTCCGCGGACATGGACGGCGACCACTGCCGGTCCACCCGCCACTTCTCCCGCAGTGTCTCCGTGTCGGGCCAGAACCCGACGGCGAGACCCGCCGCGTACGCGGCACCCAGCGCCGTCGTCTCGGACACCGTCGGGCGGACCACCGGCACATCCAGTACATCGGCCTGAAACCCCATCAGGAGGTCGCTGGCGGTCATCCCTCCGTCGACCTTCAGGGTCTCCAGCGGCACCGCGGACTCGGCCATCATGGCGTCCACGACGTCCTTGACCTGCCAGGCGGTCGCCTCCAGGGCGGCCCGGGCGAGGTGCCCCTTGGTGACGTAACCGGTCAGGCCGGTGATGACGCCGCGCGCGTCGGGGCGCCAGTGCGGGGCGAACAGGCCGGAGAACGCGGGCACGATGTAGCAGCCGCCGTTGTCGGCGACGGTGGCGGCCAGGTCGTTGATCTCCGGCGCCGAGCTGATGAGGCCCAGGTTGTCGCGCAGCCACTGCACGAGGGAGCCGGTGATCGCGATGGAGCCTTCCAGGGCGTACACGGCCGGGGCGTCGCCGATGCGGTAACCGACGGTGCTCAGCAGGCCACGCGTGCTCGCCACCGGCTGGTGACCGGTGTTGAGCAGCAGGAACGAGCCGGTCCCGTAGGTGCACTTCGCCTCGCCGGGCGCGAAGCAGGCCTGGCCGAAGAGCGCCGCCTGCTGGTCGCCGAGGGCGCTGGCCACCGGCACGCCGTGCAGCAGCGTCTTCGCCTCGCCGTACACGTGCGAGGAGGGGCCGATCTCCGGCAGCATCACGCGCGGGATGCCGAACGCCGACAGCAGCTCGTCGTCCCAGTCGAGCGTGGTGAGGTTCATCAGCATCGTCCGGCTGGCGTTGGTGACGTCGGTGACGTGCCGGCCGGTGAGCTTCTCGATGAGCCAGGTGTCGACGGTACCGAAGTGGATCTCACCCGCCTCGGCGCGGGCGCGCAGGCCGGGCACGTTGTCCAGCAGCCAGACCGCCTTCGGCCCGGCGAAGTACGTCGCGAGCGGCAGCCCGCACCGCTCACGGAAGCGGTCGGGGCCGGCGTCGCCGGCGAGGGAGCGGATGAGGGCGTCGGTGCGGGTGTCCTGCCAGACGATCGCCGGGTGCACCGGCTCGCCGGTCTCGGCGTCCCACAGGATCGTGGTCTCGCGCTGGTTGGTGATGCCGATGGCGGCGACATCGGCGCGGGACAGGCCCGCCTGGTCGAGGGCGCGGGTCGACACGGCCTGGACCTGGTGCCAGATCTCGACCGGGTCGTGTTCGACCCAGCCCGGTCTCGGGAAGCTCTGGCGGTGTTCGCGCTGGTCAAGCGCCACGATGGCGCCGTCGGCGTCGAACACGATCGCACGGGAGGAGGTCGTGCCCTGGTCGATGGCGAGGATGTACACGCTGCCATCTTCGCCGAAGAGTTGTCACGTTCGGGACGGAACCTTCCCGTGGTCGCGTTCGCCGCCTACGCTCCCTGCCGGGAAACAGTGGCCCTATCAGGAGCGATCGTGGCCGTCATCGAGACGCGCATCAGTGTCTGGGAGGCCCTCGCCGGGCGCGCCCCAGGAGTTCCGCTGGGCCCTGCCGACCAGGGTCTATGGCAGGCGGTCACCGACCGGCTCAACCCTGCCCGGGCCCGGCCCGTCCTGCGCAAGGCGGTCGAGGCGGTCACGCTCACGTCCGCCCGCGGCGTCGACTACGTGATGGTGCGCTCGCCCGACCGCGGTGAGGCCTGCTACCTGCGGCTCACGCCGGACGAGTGGAGCCTGGCGCAGCTCATGGACGGCACCCGGACCGTTGCGCGGCTCGTCGCCGACTTCGCCCGCATCGCCGGCCGGCTCGCCCCCGACCAGGTCACCCGGGTCGTCGCCGACCTCGCCGGCAACCGCATGCTCGACGAGCTGCCGGTCGACGCGTTCCACCGGCTGCACCGCGTACACCGGCGGCCGTGGCCGATCCGGCTCGGCAAGGCGATCGTCGCGACCGCCCAGGGCCGCCGGGTGGTCATCGCCCGCGTCGACCCGATCGTCACGTTCCTGTACAAGGCCGGCGGCCGGCTGTTCTTCACCCGGGTCGTCGCGGTGCTCGCCGGGCTGGTCGCGCTCGCCGGCCTCGGCGTCTTCGTCTTCAACTGGTTCCGCGCCGACCAGTCGGTGTTCCTGACCGACGACTCCTACTTCACCGGCGCCCTGGTGCTGCTGGGCCTCAACGTCGTCGCGCTCGCCTGCCACGAGCTGGGGCACGCGCTGGGGGCGAAGCACGCCGGCAGGAAGGTCCCGGTCGCCGGTTTCCTGGTGTACTTCGGGATCCCGTCCGTCTTCGTGGACACCACCGACGTCTGGATGGCTGGCCGGCGCGCGCGGCTCGTCACCACGATCGCGGGCCCGGCGACCGGCCTGGTGCTCGCCGGCGCCTGCCAGCTCGTCGGGCTGTTCTACCCGGAGCTGGAGCCGTGGACGTTCAAGCTGGCGTTCGCGTGGTACCTCAACGCGCTGTTCAACCTCAACCCGTTCATGGCGCTCGACGGTTACTACCTGCTCATGGACTGGCTGGAGGTGCCCAACCTGCGGGCCCGCGGCCTGGCCTGGGTCATCGCCCGCCTGCGCCGGCGCCCGCCCCGCTTCGGTGAGCTCGACCGGGAGGGCCGCCTCGTCGCCCTGTACGGCATGCTCGCCGTCGTCTGGCTCGCCATCGCCGTCAACCTGATGTACCGGATCTACACCGACCGGGTCGCGGGCGTCGTCACCGGCCTGTGGAACGCCGGCTGGGCCGCCCGCGCGCTGCTCGCCGTCATCGTCGCCGGGCTGCTCGCCCCGCTGGTCTACCTGCTGTTCTCCTGGCTGCGCCGGCGGGCCCGGCGGGTGCGGGACCGGATGGGGGAGCGCAAGCTGTCCCGCGACGAGCCGCGCCGGCTCGCCGCCCTGCGCGCGTCCAAGCTCGCCGACCTGCCGCCGGCCGCGCTCGCGAAGCTCGCCGAGCAGGCCCGCTGGGTGCACCCGCGGACCGGTGAGCAGCTGGTCTTCGCCGGCGCCGCGCAGCAGTCGGTCTACGTCGTCGTCGACGGCGCCCTGGAGGCCCGCCGCCCCGGCGACCCGACCGGCACCGTCCGGGAGCGGGTCGGCCGCGGCGGCGTCGTCGGCCTCGCCAACGCGATCACCGGCGCGCCCGCCGCGCTCGGCTGGCTGACCGCCGGCACGACCCTGCTCGCGATCCCGCCGTCCACGGTCGCCGCGGCCGTCGGCCCGCTGTCCGGCCCGCCGCCGGTGGAGTGGGCCGAGCTGGAGGCGCTGCTGGCGGAGGCGCCGGCGCTCGCCGACCTCGGCGCGGAGGACCGCCTCGGGCTCATGAGCCGCGCGCACCCGGCGCAGCTGATGCCCGGGCAGCCGGTGCACCTGGAGACCGGCACCGACGCGATCGTCGTCGCGTCCGGGTCGCTGCTGCGGCCCGATGGCGTGCAGGTCGGCCGTGGCGCGATGATCGGCCCGTACGGTGAAGGCCCGCCCGGCCAGGTCGCCACCGCCCGCTCCGCCGCCCGCGTCTGGGTGCTGCCCGCCGTCGCCGGCCTGCCGCTGCTCATCGGCGCATCCACGGCCGGCTCTGTGGCTGGCTCTGTGGCCGGCTCTGCCGCCGGCGGTCGCGCGCCGTTGTCGGGCGCCCACCCGCCGTCGGCGTACCCGCCGCTCGCGGCGCCGCCCGGTGTCCACGGCCCGTCCGACGACTCGGTCGACAAGCGCTTCGAGCGCAAGCTGTGGTGGCTGCTGGTGCTGCTGTTGATCTTCGCGCTGTTCCTGACCGGCAGCAATCTCTTCTCCGCGCCCGTGTGGGCCGAGATGCCGACCGACCGGGCCCTCATCACGGCCACGCGGGGGCAGACGACGGTCACGATCCACGGCGAGGAGCACACCCTGCGCCGCGACGGCAAGATGTACGTCGAGCTCGGCGACGCCGTCTCCGTCGCGGACCGCTCAACGGCCACGATGACGTTCCGCGGCGGCAGCGTCACGGTCCTGTGCGCCGGCGCCCGGGTCGACGTCGGCGAGCTGGTCAGCTCGGTCGACCGCCGCCCGATCCAGCCGACCGGCGCGTACACGCTGCGCTCCGGCCGCACCCTGGTCGACACGACGAGCACCACGACGGCCTTCGAGCCGCTGAAGCTCACCGTCACCGGCGCCGGCGACCCGGTCGCCAACGACGGGCGGGCCAGGTTCGCCCTGACCGCCGGCAGCGCGTCACCGGAGGTCGGCTCGGGCGTCGTCACCCAGGGCGGCTCGGCCGTCGCGGTGGACCCGTCGGCCGACCTGACCTGCGGCGACGGCATCGCCCTGCCGAAGCCGGGCGGCACGCCGACCGTGTCACCGGGACCTTCCCCGTCGGACACGCCGTCGGAGTCCCCGTCACCGTCCGCGTCCCCGTCCGCCTCGGAGAGCGCGTCGGCCACTCCGACGCCCGGCACCACCCCGACGAAGACGAAGGCCCCGACCCCGACGCGCGGCACCACGACGACCGCCGGCCCCCCGCCGACCACGTCGCCGCCGCCACCGCCGGACACCACGGCACCGACCGTGCGGCTGACCTTCGCGACCCAGCAGAACTACGTCTACCCACCTGGTTGCCGCTATGGTGGCCCGTCGACCGTGCCGCTCACCGTCACCGCTGTGGACAAGGTCGACGCCACGTCGACGTTGAAGGTGACGATCAGCGCCAGGGTCGGCAGCGGCTCGGCGAAGTACTCCAGTGGGAACCAGTTCGCCGCCACGTTCGGCGGGGTGACGCTGACCGCCGACGCCAAGATCGTCGTGACGGCGCGTGCGGTGGACCCCGCGGGCAATGCCGGCTCCGCAACGATCACCGTCACCTACTACTCGCAATGCATCGTCGGCTGAGGGAGTTCGAACGTGCTCTGTTGGTTCTGCGCCAAGGCGGCGCGGGGGTCGTGCCGGTTCTGCGCGCGCGGGCTGTGCGAGGACCATGCGAAGTTCGGCCCGTATCTGCTGGAGGTGCACCGGTCGCAGAGTCGCGGCCGGGCTGAGGGGCTCGTCGTGGAGGACGCGGTGCAGTGCGGCACCTGCCGTCCCCGCCCGCAGCCCGTGCCCATGCCTGAACTCGACTGATTTTCACGACCTGTGCCATAACTGGGGGGACTGTTCCGATGAGCGACTTCGACGACGTACTCGAGCGGCTGCTGACCGATTCGGGCTTCCAGGCTCGCCTGGCGGCCGACCCGGCCGGCGCGCTCGCGGGGTACCAGCTGAGCGCCGACGAGTTGGAGCTGCTCCAGGCGCAGGTCGGCGGCGCCGACGCGGGGCAGTCGCGGGTCGAGCAGCGCACGAGCAAGGCCAGCATGTTCGGCCTGTTCTCCTCGATCGGCTCGGGTATCGGTGACGTCGTCCACGGCCACGGCGGCGGTCCCTCGTTCGATCATGGCGCCGGGCACAACCTGGGCGACGGCGGTCAGGGCTCCGGCGCGGCGCACAGCGCGGCCCGCGGGCTGGGCGCGCTGGAGCAGTCCGGCGGCCGGCACGCCGCTCCCGAGCCGGAGCAGCACGGCGGGCTGGCCGCGCACCTGCGGGACGCCATCGACCACGGCGCGCACGCGTCGGCCGGCGGTGCCGAGGCGCACGCGGGCCCCGGTGGCGCGTACGCGTCCGCGGGCGGCGTCGAGGCGCAGGCCGGCTACGGCGGCGCCGGGCTCGCGGAGGCGCCGGACCCCCAGGGCGGCGGCTACGACGGTCTCGCCGAGGCGTCCGACGACCCGCGCTCGTACGCGTCGGCGGGCTATGGCGGCGGTCAGGACAGTGGTTACGGCGGCCTGTCCGAGGCGTCCGACGACCCCCGCTCCTACGCGTCGGCGGGCTACGGCGGCGGTCAGGACAGCGGCTACGGCGGCCTGTCCGAGGCGCCCGACCCGCAGGGCAGCGAGGGGCTCGCCGAAGCGTCCCCGCACGGCGTCAGCGAGGTCCACTCCAGCGGCCAGGGCACCGTGTACCGCAGCGCGAGCGCCGGCATCGGCGAGGCCGTCGGCCAGGGCGCGCACGCCGGCACCGGCCACGCGGAAGCCGGCTTCGGAGGGGCCCACGCGGAGGCCGGCCTCGGAGGGGCCCACGCGGAGGCCGGATTCGGAGAGGCGCAGGCCGACGGCGGCGGGCGGCACGGGATCGCCGGCGGGCTCGACGGCATCGTCGGCGGGCAGCAGCCGGGCCACGGGAGCGGGACGGGTGTCGCGGGTGGCATCGCCGGCGCGCTCCGGGACGGCGTGCCCGGCGGGGTGGGTCAGGCGCCCACCGACGGCTACCACACCCGGGTCGACTGGGACGGCGACGGCCGGTGGGACCAGCACACCTACGTGAACCGGGCCGACGGCGGCGTCGACATCGTCGTGGACACCGACGGTGACGGGCGGGCCGAGTTCGTCGGCCACGACACCGACCGCGACGGCCTCATCAACTCCTCCGAGATCGACACCAACCGCGACGGCGTCATGGATCAGCGGTACGAGGACCTCAACGGCGACGGCTGGCTGGACCGCCGCACCCGCTGAGTGTAAATCTGCCAGACATCAACAGGTATCGAACTGTTGGGTCGGGTGGCGTGTGCTGTGGGGCATGACTGGAGACCACTCCCATCACCGTCACGAAGGCCGTCATGAAGGCCGTCATGAAGGCCGTCATGAAGGCATTGACCGCCGGGGGCTGCTCGCCGCGGGCGCCGGCGGGCTGCTCGTCCTCGCCACCCCGGGTGTCGCGTCCGCCGATGCAGGCCGGACCGCCCGCGCCGAGACCGGCACGGCCGCGACCGTCGGCGCCGGCCCGGCCGCGCTGACCGGGGCCGCCCGGGCGTCCGCCATCACCGCCGGCACCGGCCTGGTCCACGCCGACCTGCACAACCACACCGTGATGTCCGACGGCGACGGCGACCCCGCCCTCGCCTTCGCCTCGATGCGCTCGGCCGGCCTGGACGTCGCCGCGCTCACCGACCACACCACCCTCTTCGGCATCAGCGGCCTGTCGAAGTCGGAGTGGGACCGCACCGGCGCCCTAGCCAACGCCGCCGACGACCCCGGCAACTACACCGCCATCCGCGGCTTCGAGTGGTCGCACCCGCTGCTCGGCCACGTCAACGTCTGGTTCACCAACGGGTTCACCGATCTTGGCGGATCGAGCAACATGGGCGGCCTGTACAACTGGATCACCGGTAACGGGGGCATCGCCAGCTTCAACCATCCGGGCCGCGAGGTCGGCCGCTTCGGCAACTTCTCCTACTCGGCGGCCGCCCGCGACGCCATGGTCAGCCTGGAGATGTTCAACCGCGGCGACGACTACCTCTTCGACGGCTGGTCAGAAGGCCGCACCTGCGCCCTCAACGCCTGCCTCAACGCCGGGTGGCGGACCGGGCTCAGCGGGGTCTCGGACGAGCACGGCACCGACTGGGGCTTCCCCGAGGGCAAGGGCCGCACCGGGCTGTGGGTGACGCAGAACACCCGCGCCGGGGTCCTGGAGGCGATGCGGGCCCGCCGCTTCTTCGCCACGCGGGTCTCCGGCCTGCGCGTCGACGCCACCGCCAACGACGTCCGGATGGGCGGGGTGCTGCCGCTCGCCCGCGGCGACGTGCGCTTCGCGCTGGACCTCGACCGCGGCCCGGACTGGCAGGGCAAGCCGGTCCGGATCCAGGTCCTGCGGCCCGGTGTCGCCGCCCCGACGGTCGCGGACGTGATCGACACGGTCGCCAATCAGGTGGTGCGCTTCACCGTGCCGCTGGACGTGGCGATGGGCAACTGGGTTGTGCTGCGTGTCTCGGACCCCACCCGACCCAACCCGAGCCCTGGCCCCAACGGTCACCCCTGCAACGACTTCGGCCTCGCCTATACCAGCCCCTGGTGGTTGCAGCCCTGAGTGAGTGGCACGTTTCGGGGATCAGCTGATCGGAGGATCCGCCTACCGTTTTCCAGGTAACCAGACGAGCCGGGAGCGGGCCATGAGCGACTACGACATCGACTGGGAGATGGAGGACGGCCTCCACGTCGACCCCGACGGTGGCGCTGACCTGCTCTCCTCCGACCAGCAGTTCGACGAGCACCACGACGACTTCGGCGTCGACACCGAGGGTCACGACGGCGCGCACGTCGTCGACGGGGACGCGTTGGGCGACTACCACGACGAGCAGCCGAGCTTCGGCGACGTGAGCGACGAGGCGCAGTACATCGACGAGACCGACCTGCCCGAGTTCCACTTCGATCCGGGCTTCACCGACGGGTCCTACGACCTGGTCGGCGCCGACCGGCACGAGGCGGACCTGTGGTCGCAGCTGATGGTCGACATGAACGAGGACGTCAACCCGTACGCGCTCGGTTAGAGCCTGATCGCGGACGGAGGTCCGGCGCTCGCGTAGTACCAACCCTGTGCGGTGTCACAACCGAGGGCCAGCAGCCGGTCGGCCTGCTCCGCCGTCTCGACGCCCTCGGCTGTGACGCTCAGGTTCAGGGCGTGGGCGAGGCCGATCACCGCCGCGATGATCTTCTGGTCGACCGGGTCGGCGCCCTCCGGCGGGCGCAGCCCGGCGACGAACGAGCCGGCCAGCTTCAGGCTGTGCACGGGCAGGTGCCGCAGGTAGGCGAAGTTGCTGTACCCGGTGCCGAAGTCGTCGATCGCGATGCGCGGGCCGAGCGCGGCGAGGGCGTTGAGCGCCTCGGTCGGCTCGCCGCCGCTGCCCATGACGGCGCTCTCCGTCAGCTCCAGCTGGAGCCGGTCGGGGGCGAGGCCGGTCTGCTCCAGGATCGCCTTCACGTCCCTGACGATCGTGCGGTCGCGCATCTGCCGGACCGCCAGGTTGACGCTCATCACCGGCGCCCGGTCGCCGTGCTCGCGGTGCCAGCGGGCGGCCTGCTTGCACGCCTCGTGCAGCACCCACCGGCCGAGCGGCACGATCAGCCCGGTCTCCTCGGCCATCCCGATGAACGCGTCCGGCCCCAGCACCCCGAATCGCGGATGCCGCCACCGTACGAGCGCCTCGACGCCGATCGTCACGCCGTCGCCGAGGCGGACCAGCGGCTGGTACTCGACGAAGAACTCGCGCCGCTCCAGCGCGGCCGGCATGCTCGCCGACAGCTCGTAGCGGGTCACCTCGCGGGCGTGCCGCTCGGCGTCGAAGAGCGCGAGCCGGTTGCGGCCGTCGGCCTTCGCCCAGTACAGCGTCGTGTCGGCGGCCTTCATCAGCTCGCCGGTGCTGGTGCCGCGCAGCGGCTGCTCGACCACGCCGATGCTGGCCGAGATGCTGATCTCGTGCCCGCCCACGTGCACCGGCGCGCGGACGGTGTCCAGCGCCCGCTCGGCGACCGCGACGACCTCGTCGGTGCCGCCGGCCCGCTCGATGAGCACCACGAACTCGTCGCCGCCCATTCGGGCGACCAGCTGGCCGTCGCCGGAGATCGAGCGGGCCAGGCGTCGGGCGACGGTCTGCAGCAGCTGGTCGCCGACGTCGTGCCCGAGCGTGTCGTTGATGACCTTGAACCCGTCGACGTCGAGGTAGCACACGCCGACCCGCGACTCGGGCTCCTCCTCGGCGCCGGCGAGCAGCTCGGCGAGCCGGTCGAAGAACATCGTCCGGTTGGGCAGCTGCGTCAGCGGGTCGTGCAGGGCCTGGTGCCGCAGGCGCAGCTGGAGCAGGTAGCGCTCGGTGATGTCCTCGACCATCGCGACCAGCCACTTCGGCTCGCCGTCCTCGTCGCGGATGATCGACGCGACGAGGTCGGTCCACACCTGGTGGCCGTCCTTGTGGATGTACGGCTTCTCGATCCGGAACTGGTCCCGCCCGCCGGACAGCAGCTCCTCGAACATCCCGGCCGCGACCGGCGGGTCCTGCGGGTGCACGAAGTCCTCGAAGGTCATCGCCCGCAGCTCGTCCTCGGTGTAGCCGAGCATGTCGCACAGCGCCTGGTTGACCTCGATGACCACGCCGTCGACGGTGCTCACGCTCATCCCGATCGCGGCGCCGGCGAAGACCGCGCGGAAGCGGGCCTCGCTGACCCGCCGGCTCTCCTCGGCGCGGGCCCGGGCCCACAGCGCCGCGGTGCGGATCTCCTCCTGCTCGTCGAGGATCCGGTCGCGCAGCGCCTGCGCGTAGCCGGCGGCGAGCGCGCCCTGGATCTCCGCGACCCGCCTGGTCGGCGCCTTCGCGAACTGCTCGCTGAGCACCGCGACCGTGCGCTCCAGGGTCGTCGGCTCGGTGAAGTGCGCGGCGACGAGCGTGGTGCCGACCTCGCGTACGTCGCCGAGGTCGAGGGTCTCGGCCGTGAGCGCGTGGATGAGCCGGGTCGACAGGGCGGTGAGGAAGTCCTGCACCTCCAGGCCGCTCATCGACACGTAGCTGGTGCCGGCGATGGCCAGCGACCAGCTGCGGGCGAGCCGCTCGGCGGCTCGGTGCGGGCGGTCCCACGACGTCGGCGTGGGGCTGAGGGCGGTCATGATCGGTGGGTGCACTAGTCCTTGCGGGCGACGGCGGCGCAGCCGATCGCGTTGCCGTCGGGTGGGGTCTCGTCGTCCGGGTCCGGCCGCCAGTCGTAGGTCGCGACCACGCCCGGATCCACGATCGTGAGATCGCCCAGCAGCTTCCTGACCTCGTCGCTGCCGCGCAGGATCAGCGGCGTCGGCGACTTGCGGTAGACCTCCCACGCCGCGTCCTCGGCGGGGGTGAGCGGCCGGTCGAGTCCGGCGTGGGACAGCACCACGTGGCTGCCCGGGATGCCCGCGGCGGCGTACCCGCTGACGATGTCGGCGGGGCGCTCCTCGTCGGGCACGAAGTGCAGCACCGCGGCCAGCACGAACGCGACCGGCTGGGTGAAGTCGATCAGCCGCTGGACCTCGGGGGTGGTCAGCACGTCCGCGGGGGCGCGCAGGTCGGCGGCGACGACGGCGGTGTCCGGCACCTCGGCGAGGATGGCCCGGCTGTGCGCGACCGCCACCGGGTCGTTGTCGACGTAGACGACCTTGCCGCCCGGGACGAGCTCGTGGATGTTGCCCACGGTCGGGATGCCCGAGCCGAGGTCGATGAACTGCCGGACACCCTGCGCGCTCAGCATGGACACGGCGCGGCGCAGGAAGGCCCGGTTGCTGCGGGTCAGCGCGGCCACGGCCGGCATGAACTTGAGGACCTGCTCGGCGAACGCCCGGTCGGCGGCGAAGTTGTGCGAGCCGCCCAGGTAGTAGTCATAGACGCGGGCCACGCTCGGCTGATCGAGGTCGATGTCCGCGGGTGCCCAGCTCGGTCGCTCCACCGATCAACGCCTTTCGACCTCGGTCGTGCAGTCCGCACGTGCGTGCTGCGGTTCTTCGGGCGCCTGCGAGCATACGTGCGGGCGGGCGGGAGCAAAACCCACCGCCCGCCCACACGGACATCGATCAGGCGATCTTCGTGATTCGGGTACCCGGGCCCGGAGCGATCGGACCGGTCGCGAGGTGCGCGGTGAGGGCGTCGACGTCGAAGCCCGGCGCGTACACGCGGGTGGCGCTCGGCTGGTTCAGGTTGCTGAAGCCGTCGCCGCCGTTGGCCAGGAAGTCGTTCGTGGTCAGCTGGTACGTCGCCGCGGGGTCGATCGGCGTGCCGTTCAGCGCGAGGTCGCTGACCTTCGAGCCGAGCGGGGCCGACGCGCTGTAGGTGTAGGTGAACCCGGCGGACACCTGCAGGATCTTCTGCGTGGTCTGCCCCTCGAAGCCGGTGAACTGCTGCTCGAGGACCTTCTTCAGCTGGGCGCCGGTGATGGGCTGGGTGACGACCAGGTTGTTGAACGGCTGGACCGTGAAGGCCTCGCCGTACGTGACCTGGCCGGGCGCCTCGCCGCCGGGCGAGTTCGCGTAGATCAGCGACGCCCGGATGCCGCCCGGGTTCATCAGCGCGATCTGCGAGCCCGCGGCGGCGGTGTACTTGAGCTGCGCGTCGGCGATAACGTCACCGAGCGTCGACTCGCCGCTGGCCAGCGCGATGTTGGTGATGTCGGCGGTGATGCCGCCGATGACCTTGTTCGCCAGCGGGGCGACGGCCGTGCGGTACTTGTCGGCGATGACCTTGACCTTCGGGTCGACCAGCGCCGCGTTGCGCACGAAGTTGCCCGCCGCGTCCTTCTGCCACGTGCCGTCGGCGTTCTTCACGCCGTTCTCGACGATGACGTTGGTCGCGGACGCGTCGACGAACTTGCGCGACTTCTTGTCCAGCGTCACGCGGATGTCGGTGACCAGGGTGCCGGCCGTGCCCGCGCTCGTCACCAGCGAGCTGGCGCCCGAGGAGTTCGGCAGCTGGCAGGTGTAGAAGCGGTGCGTGTGGCCTGACACGACGACGCCGTAGGCCGGGTTGAGGCCCTTGACGATGTCGGTGATCGGGCCGGCGAAGTTGGCGCAGCCGGACGGGTCCAGCGGCGCGGGCGGGCTGCTCTGCAGACCACCCTCGTGGATCAGGAGGACCATCGACTTGATGCCGAGCCAGCCCAGCAGCGTCGCGTACTGGTTGGCCGTCTCCACCTCGTCGCGGAAGTCGACGCTCTTGATGCCGGCCGGGTTGACGATGCCGGGCGTGCCCTCGAGCGTCATGCCGACGTACGCGACCGGGACGCCCTCGTAGAGCCTGATCGTGAACGGCAGCAGGATCGGCAGCTTGTTGGACTTGTTGGTGACGTTCGCCGCGAGGTAGGGGAACTTCGCGCCGGCGAAGCCGTCGCCGTCCTGGCAGCCGTCGACGGGGTGGCAGCCGCCGAACTGGATGCGCTTGAGCTCGTCGATGCCCTCGTCGAACTCGTGGTTGCCGACGGAGGAGATGTCGACGCCCATCGCGTTGAGGGCCTCGATCGCCGGCTCGTCGTGGAACGCGGCGCTGACCAGCGGCGTGGCGCCGATGCTGTCACCGGCCACGACCGTGTCGCTGTTGCGCACGCCGTCGGCCTTCGCCGCGGCGCGCAGCTTCGTCAGCCAGGTGCTCAGGTACTCCGCACCGCCGGCGGGAGTGCCGTTGATGAGCCCGCCGCTGCCGGTCGGCGGGTCGATGTTGCCGTGGAAGTCGTTGAACCCGAGCAGCTGCGCGGAGGCCGTTGGACCCGTCTTCTGGGCGAACGACACGTTGGCCGGCGTGAGCGGCGTCCACTGGTCGGACTGCTCGGGCGCGCCGGACTTGGCTAAGGGCAGCAAGGCGACAACCGCGACGGCGAGCGCCGGCACCGCGAGGTGCTGGGCGATCCGCCGCGCGCGGGCGCGGGGCTGGGCCATGATCTCTCCTTTGGAAGACATGCGTCGACGGACATCCTTCCGCAGGCGTCGATCCGGCACGAGCGTCGGCGGGATACGGCTGGATTGCATGCGGGTGAATGCGAGGGTCCGTATCCGATCGGGCCGCCAAGTACACACGATCGTCGACGCTCCGCAGTGCTGTGCGGACGCAAGGTATCCGGTAGGTTTTTCGAAAGGAGGCAGACACATGTTGAGGCGAGCCGCGACCGTCATGGTCGTCGTCACGTCCGCGATCTGGGTGGCTCCCGCGCCGGTCCTCGCCGTCGACCAGGCCGACTGGCAGCCGGTCTTCTCCGACTCCTTCGACGACCCGGGCACGCTGCCGTCCGGCTGCGCCGCCTATGACGGCTCGTCGGAGGGCGCCCAGCCGACCTACTTCCGCCCCGAGGCGGTCACCGTCTCCGGCGGTCGCCTGCACCTCGCCCTGCACCGGCGCACCTACGGGGGCAAGCCGTTCGTCACCGGCGAGCTGCGCTGCCTCGGCGCAGCCCAGCAGTACGGGCGCTACGAGTTCCGGGCGCGCGTGCCCGTCGGCGCGGGCATCTCCTCGATCGCGATGCTGCGCCCCGTCGACCAGCAGGCGCCCCAGGACGAGTCGCAGCTGGAGATCACCGCCCGGCCCGGCGCCGAGACCGCCCTGGTGCGCAACGGGTCGGGCACCGGCACCTCGGTGCGCACGCTGCCCGGGCCCTTCAGCGACTGGCACTCCTACGCGATCGAGTGGTCCCCGGCCGGCTTCAAGGTCTTCGTCGACGGCAAGGAGCGCTCCACCGACCCCGGTGCGTCGCCGGCGCAGCGCTGGTTCGGCTTCGCGGTGACGACCAGTGAATCGGGCGCCCCGGGCACATCGACGACGCTGCCAGCGGAGTTCCAGGTCGATTATCTGCGGGTGTACGCGTTCGCTCCGGTCTCCTCGCTGCCGGCGGTGGCGGCGCAGCCGTCGACCGCGCAGAACGGGATGTCGGGCTCGCCGGGCGGCCACCGGTGGTCGCTGTGGCTGGCGGTCGCGGCCACGGTGATGGCGGCGGTGGCTCTCTTCGCTCTGGTGGTGCACAAGACCCGCCCGCATCGGCCGCCCCCGTCGCACCGCGCGTAGCGCGCCGCGACGGCTCCCGTTCGCGTCCGGCTTCTGCCCAGCACCCGCGCTGCGCCCGCGCCCGGGGCCCGCGCTGCGCCCGCGCCCGGGGCCCGCGCTGCGCCCCGTGCCCACGCTCACGCTCGTGGCGAACAGGGCTGCCGGATCGGCCCGCGGCGGCGAAGGATCGCCGGATGAGAATCCTCGTACTCGGCGGCACCGTGTTCCTCGGCCGGGCGGTCGCCCGGCAGGCCCTCGCCGCGGGCCACGACGTCACCTGCGCCGCCCGCGGCACGTCCGGCGATCCGGTCGACGGCGCGACGTTCGTCACCGTCGACCGGGAGGAGGCCGGTGGCCTGGGCGCGGTCGAGGGCACGTTCGACGCGGTGGTGGACGTCGCCCGCAAGCCCAGCCACGTCCGGCACATGGTCGCCGAGCTGGCCGGCCGGGCCGGTCACGTGACGTTCGTGTCCAGTTGCTCCGCGTACGCCGATGCGGTGACGCCCGACCAGACGTCCGAGACCGCGCCGCTGCTGCCGCCCGCCGACCCCGCGAACGAGGACCCCGCCGCCGGCGCCGAGGAGTACGGCCGGTGCAAGGTCACCTGCGAGGAGCTGGTCCGCGAGGGCTTCGGCGAGGTCCTCGTCAACCGGGCCGGGCTGATCGTCGGGCCCGAGGACCCCACCGGCCGGTTCGACTACTGGGTGGCCCGGCACGCCCGCGGCGGCGAGATCCTCGCCCCGGGCGACCCCGACGAGCGGGTGCAGTACGTGGACGTCCGCGACCTGGCCGACTGGATCCTGCGCTGCGCCGAGGAGGGCCGCACCGGCACCTACGACGGGATGGGCGCCCCGATGACCCGCCGCGAGTTCCACGCCGGGCTGCAGGCCGGGACCGGGGGCACCGGGACCCTCACCTGGGTGCCGCAGGACTTCCTGACCGGCCACGCGGTCGTGCCCTGGTCGGGCGCGCGGTCCCTGCCCCTGTGGCTGCCGCTGCCCGAATACGGCGGGTTCCTCACCCGGGACGTCACCCGGTCGCTCGCCGCCGGCCTGCAACCCCGCCCCCTTCCCGAAACGGCGGCCGCCACACTCGCGGCATTCAGTGACACTCGCCACATTACTGGTCTCACCGAAGAGGAAGAAGTCGAGCTGTTGCGGGAATGGCACGCACGGTAGGGGGTGGTGTGACGAGCCAGTCAGCATTTCGACAGACCGCTGCCCGCGTCGATTCCTGCGGATACATGTGCATTTGCCTGTCATGCGGGCGACTCTTGCCGATGAACAGCGGTGACCCCGGTCCCATCGAACGTCGTTCCCAGGGAACTCACAGCGAGTTTAGGCGTCTGACGGGCAGGAATACCACGTATCACTTGTTGCAACCGAAGCGAACCGGAGCTGCTCCCGAGTCGTCTAGGTAAGTGGTGCAACTCTCACGGGTCGTCACCGGAATCGCCCGCGAGGGTGGAATTCCGCAGGCCACGTGACCGTTGTGTAGGGGGCATACCCGGGGGGCACCCGTTTTAGCAGGGTGAAACGGGGAAGGCGAAGGATGGACGGGGAGGGGCCCGAAGGTGGAGAACGTGAAAGTGGAGATGCGACCCGATACAGGTGCAGAAGAGCGTGACCTGGTTGGTGTGTACCTGCATGAGATCTCCCGCACGCCGCTGCTCGACGCCGCTTCTGAGGTCGAGCTTTCCAAGGCGGTCGAGGCTGGTCTCTATGCGGAGCACCTGCTGGACGAGGGCCGGCTGCCCGACGGTGTGAGCGCCGCCGAGCTGCAGCGCCTCGTCGACGAGGGCGAGCGGGCCAAGGACCGGTTCATCCGGGCCAACCTGCGGCTCGTCGTGTCGATCGCGCGGCGCTATGTGCGGTCCGGCATGCCGATGCTCGACCTCATTCAGGAGGGCAACACCGGCCTGGTCCGCGCCGTCGAGAAGTTCGACTACGTGCGCGGCTACAAGTTCTCGACATACGCGACATGGTGGATCCGCCAGGCGATCAGCCGGGCGATCGCGCAGCAGGAGCGCACGGTCCGGCTGCCCGTCCACCTCGTCGAAGACGTCAACCGGATGCGCAACGTCGCGCGTCAGCTGACCCGCGAGCTCGGCAATGACCCCGAGCCCGAGCAGCTCGCCACCGCCCTCGGCGTCCCCGTCGAGCGCGTCCACGAGCTGAAGCGCTGGTCCCAGGACACCGTCTCGCTCGACACGCCGGTCGGTGATGACGGTGACACCAGCCTCGGCGACCTGGTCTCCGACTCCGACGCGCCGTCGCCGGAGGACGTGGTCCTCGCCGCCCTGGAGCGCCAGCGCATCGAGGGTCTGCTCAATCACCTCGACGACCGGTCCGCGGGCATCATGCGCGCCCGCTACGGTCTGGAGGACGGCCGCGAGCACTCGCTGACCGAGGTCGCGAGCCGGTTCTCCCTCTCCCGTGAGCGCATCCGCCAGCTGGAGATCCAGGCCCTCGGCCGTCTCCGCGAGCTGGCCCGTGCCGAAGGCCTCCAGGCCGCCTAGCCCGCAGACGACCCGCAGCCCCTGACCGTCCCGGTCGGGGGCTGCTTCCACATGCTGGGACGCTTAGGTCTCGTTTAGGTCACCGACCATCGATCGACGCCCACGTCCCGTAGCGGTGCCGGCTCACCCTCAACATTGCGGCACGACGCCCCGGGACCGGCCGCCGGCGCCCCGGCCCGTAACGCAGCGTCAGGAGCGGCGCGGGGCGGGTGCCCGGCTGGCGGCGCGGTGCCGGGAATCGCCCGCCGGGTCCCTTCGATGACGCGTCGCCCGGCTCGCCCGCCGACGTGCCCGCCGGCGGCCCGTCCTCCGGCCCGACCGGCGACGCCCCGGCCCGGGTGACAGAGGCGTCCCCTCCGTGCCGAGTCCTGGCCGTGCCGCGGTCCGGGTGGGTGGGGCGTTCCGGCTGGTCGGCGGCGTCCGGGCCGGCTGGGCGGCGCTCCTGCCCTGCCCTGGCCGTGCCCTGCCCTGTCCGTGCCCTGTCCGTGCCCGTGCCGTGCCGTGCCCGTGCCGTGCCGTGTCCTGGCCGTGCCGTGTCCTGGCCGTGCCGTGTCCTGGCCGTGCCGTGCCGTGCCGTGTCCTGGCCGTGCCGTGCCGTGCCGTGTCCTGGCGGTGCCTGCCGCGGTCCGGGTGGCGGCCCGGCTGGTCGCGGTGCCAGGGCCCGGGGTGGTGGGCCGGCGGTCGGTGGGCGGGGTCAGGGGCGCCGGGCCACGACGAAGAGGCGCGGGAATGGCAGGATCGTGCCGAACGGCTCGCGGGGGTAGCGCTCGCGCAGCGCGGCGGCCACCCTGGCCCGGAAGTCGTCGAGCTCCGCACCGGACAGGGCGTCGAAGTAGGGGCGCAGGCCGGTCCCGCTGAACCACTCCAGCACCGGGTCCTCGCCGGGCAGGACGTGGAAGTACGTCGTCTCCCAGGCGTCCACGGCCAGGCCGAGCCCGGCGAGGGTGCGCACGTACCAGGCCGCCTCCCGCACCGGCGTCGCGCCGCGCGGCCCCAGGACGGTCGGGTCCAGGATGTCCGCGTCGAGGATCGGCCCGCCCGTCGGGACCTGGAACGCGAGCGTTCCGCCGTCGTCGAGCGCCGCGGCGAGCGTCGGCATCAGCGCGGCGTGGTCGTCGACCCACTGCAGGGAGGCGTTGGCGACGATGACGTCCACGGAGCCGCGCTGCGGCCGCCACCCGGCGATGTCGCCGAGCTGGAACGACAGCTGCGGGGTGCCGAGCGCTGCCGCCTTCGCGAGCATCTCGGGGGAGGAGTCGATGCCGAGCACCGCCGCGTCCGGGTAGCGCGTCGCGAGGGTCGCGGTCAGCGTGCCCGGCCCGCACCCGAGGTCCACGACCGCGACCGGCGCGGTGGTCTGGATGCGCGCCACCAGCTCGTGGAAGGGCCGCGCCCGCTCCTCGGCGAAGCGGCTGTACTGCTCAGGATCCCAAGAGGCCATGCCCCGATCTTGCCGGGCATGGCCTCTTGGACGTGCTGTCAGGGCTTACTTGTGCGGTCTGCCGTAGCCGTACGTGTCGCTGCGGCCGTCGATCGACTGGACCTCGACGTTTCGGCCCGTCGTCGGGGCGTGGATCATCTTGCCGTTGCCGATGTAGATGCCCACGTGCCCCAGGCCACGGAAGAACGCCAGGTCGCCGGGGGAGAGCGCGGACCGTGAGATGTGCGTGGTCTTGCTCCACTGCTGCGCCGCGTTGTGCGGCAGGATGACGCCGGCCGCCTTCCAGGCGCCCATGGTCAGGCCGGAGCAGTCCCAGCTGCTGGGTCCGGCGGCGCCCCACTTGTAGGGCTCGCCGAGCTGGGCGCAGGCGAAGGCCACCGCCGCGTTCGCCGGTGACGTGCACTCGGCACCGAGCGCGACCTTGACACCCGTGGAGCCGGTGCCGCCGGTGGTGGAGCGGCGGCGGAGCGCCTCGAGCTTCTTGACGTCGCCCTCGATCTTCTTCTTCTTGGTCTCGAGCTCGGTCTTCTGCGCGGTCTCCGCGGCGAGCGTCTCGTCGATCTTCTTCTTCTCTTCGTCCAGCTTCGACTTGGCCGACGTGAAGTCGGCGATCTCGTGCTGCTGGTGCTTGCCGATCTGCTGCAGCGTGGTCAGCTGGTCCATGAGTGTGTCGGACGACCGCGCGTTGAGCACGATGCTGAGGTTCTGCAGGCTGCCCGCGCCCTTGAACGCCGCGACGGCGATGACGTCCACGTTGGCGTTGGCGTTGGCCATGTTGTCGACGTAGGGCTGGAGCTTCTTCTGCAGCTCGGCGGCGGCCGCCTGGGTGGTGGCCAGATCGCCATTGATCTTGTTGTAGGCCTCGACCAGGTCTTCGAGCTCGTCGCCCGCCTTCTGGATCTGGGCGTCGATCTCGGCCGCTGTCGGATCGGCCTTGGCGACACTCGCGGGCGCCACGATCGCCAGCGACACGACCCCGATGAAGAGCGTGCGCAGCAGGGACCGTTTGGTGCGGTGTCCAGCGGACAAGGGATGACCCTTCTTCACCGACCGCCTACCGGGTTAGCTGACGGGTTCGGGCGGGAAGAGTGCGCCCTACCGCGCTGTGCGGATTCACCCCAAGGACCCTGGGTCCCCGGCTCGACAGCGCCAGAGCGGCGCTCGACTCGGCGGCGCTTGCCCGGCGCCGCCCGGGGTGGGCGACGGACTGCCGTGCAGGCCAGGACATAACTTAACGTGATCACCAACGAAGCGAAACCCGCGAGCGTTGTTGAATATCGATTACCCCAAAAGTCCGAATCACGGCGGGTTGTCGCTCCACATCGGACAGTGACGCACCACAGAAGATGGTGTTGACGGACACACAATTGGGGCTTGATTCTGCTCTGAGACCCGGTTAAATACACGTAACTTTATTCACCGTCGATGCACATAGTTCGCCCACTCCGAACACCCCCGGAGGAGCGTCACCGGATGTTGCGTGTCCAGAACCTCGAGGTCGTCTACGACGACGTGATGCTGGTGCTGCGAGGCGTCAGCCTGCAGGTCCCACCAGGACGCATCGTCGCGCTGCTCGGCGCGAACGGTGCCGGCAAGACCACGCTGCTGCGGGCCCTGTCGGGCCTGCTCGGCGTCCACGACGGCGCCATCACCAAGGGCGCCATCACGCTCGACGAGAAGCCCATCCACCGGCTCAAACCGGCCGCCGTGGTCCGCCGCGGCGTCTCGCAGGTGATGGAGGGGCGCAGGACCTTCGCCGAACTGACCGTCGAGGAGAACCTGCGGCTCGGCGCCCACACCCGCCCGAAGGGCCGGGCGGAGGCGATGGACCGCATGTACACCCTGTTCCCCGTGCTCGCGCAGCGCCGCGGCAGCATCGCCGGCTACCTCTCCGGCGGCGAGCAGCAGATGCTGGCGATGGGGCGGGCGCTCATGTCGGACCCGGCGTACCTGCTGCTCGACGAGCCCAGCCTCGGGCTCGCGCCGCGCCTGGTCGAGCAGGTCCGCGACCTGATCGTGCAGATCAACCAGGCCGGCACCGGCGTGCTGCTGGTCGAGCAGAACGCGACCATGGCGCTGTCGATCGCCGAGCACGGATACGTGCTGGAGACGGGCAAGGTCGTGCTCGACAAGCCCGCCGCCGAACTGCTCGCCGACGACGACATCCGCGAGTTCTACCTGGGACGGGCCGAGCGGTCCTTCCGCGACGTGAAGCACTACAAGCGTCGCAAGCGCTGGCTGTCATAGAAAATCAGGAGTCGCCGTGCTGCGTTTCGAAGACGTCCGGCTCAGCTTCGCCGGCGTCAAAGCCATCGACGGGGTTTCGTTCACCGTCGCCAAGGACGAGCTCTTCGCCGTCATCGGGCCCAACGGGGCCGGAAAGACGTCGATCTTCAATGTGATCTCCGGGGTGTACCGGCCGCAGCAGGGCAAGGTGTCCCTCGACGGCGCCGACCTCACCGGACTGCGCCCGGACAAGGTCGCCAAGCTGGGCGTGGCGCGCACCTTCCAGAACGTCGAGCTGTTCCAGCACCTGACCGTGCTGGAGAACCTCATGCTCGGCCGGCACCACCACATCCGCTACGGCACGCTCGCCGCGATCGCGTGGCTCGGCCGGGCCCGGCGCGAGGAGATCGCCAACCGGGCCGTGGTCGAGGACATCGTCGACTTCCTCGAACTGGCGCAGTGGCGCCGGCTGCCGGTGGGGTTGCTGCCGTACGGCGTGCAGAAGCGCGTCGAGCTCGGCCGGGCCCTCGCGATGGAGCCGAAGCTGCTGCTGCTGGACGAGCCGGTCGCCGGGATGAACCTGGAGGAGACCGAGGACATGGCCCGCTTCATCCTCGACGTCCGCGAGGAGCTCGGTGTCCCGATGATCCTCGTCGAGCACGACATGGGGCTCGTCATGGACCTCGCCGACCGGGTGATGGTCGTCGACTTCGGCGTCCCCGTCGCCACCGGCACGCCCGCCGAGGTGCAGAGCAACCCCGACGTCCTGCGCGCCTACCTGGGGGAGGTGGAGCGAGCATGACGATCGCCGAACTGGTCAGGCGGCACGCGGAGCGCACGCCCGCCGCCGTCGCCATACGGGAGAAGCACCGCGGCATCTGGCGCGAGATCACCTGGCGTGACTACTGGAAGACCGCGGAGACCGTCGCCCGGGCGCTCAGGTCGCTCGGCGTCCAGCCCGGCGACCGGGTCGCGATCCAGTCGGAGAACCGCTCCGAGTGGCTCTTCGTCGACGTGGCGACCGTCGCGGTGCGGGCGGCGACCGTCGGGCTGTACCCGACGAACCCGCCGGACGAGGTGCGCCACATGCTCGCCGACTCCGGCGCCCGGATCCTCTTCGCCGAGGACCAGGAGCAGGTGGACAAGGCCCTGGCGGTCCTGGACGACTGCCCCGGGCTGGAGTGGATCGTCTACCTGGAGCCCAGGGGCATCCGCGGCCGGTACAAGCACCCGAAGCTCATCGCGTGGAGCGACCTCCTGGCGTCGCACGCGGACGCGGAGCCGATCGAGCTGGCCTCGGACCCCGGCGACGTGGCCACGCTGATCTACACGTCCGGCACGACCGGGCGGCCCAAGGGCGCGATGCTCACCGTCGCCAACGTGGACTTCGCGATCCGGGTCCTGGTCGAGGGCGGCGGGTTCACCGACCCGCCACCGGGGCCGCACGACCTGACCCTGTCCTACCTGCCGCTGTGCCACGTCGCGGAGCGGGTCTTCACGGTCTGGTTCAACGCCGCCGCCGGCGTCACCGTCCACTTCGGCGAGTCGATCGCGACCGTGCAGGCCGACCTGCGCGAGGTGCAGCCGACGATCCTGTTCGGGGTGCCCCGCATCTGGGAGAAGATGATGGCCGGCATCACCGTCCGGCTCGGCGGGGCGTCGCCGCTCAAGCGGGCCAACGCGCGGCTGTGGCTGCGGGTCGCGGACCGCATCGGCGCCACCCTGGAGGCCAACGGCGGACGGCACACCACCGGCAGCCGGCTGCGGTACGCGATCGGCTGGCTGCTGTGCTACCGGGCGCTGAAGGACCGCATCGGCGTCCGCCGGGTCCGCTACGCCGCCAGCGGCGCCGCCCCGATCGCCCCCGACGTGCTGCGGTTCTTCATGGGCATCGGGGTGCCGATGCACGAGGTGTACGGCATGACCGAGAACACCGCGATCGGCACCGCCAACCGCCCGGGCCGGATCAGGCTCGGCACGGTCGGCGAGGCGCACAGCGGCGTCGAGATCCGCATCGCCGACGACGGGGAGATCCAGACCCGGCACCCGGGCACGTTCGCCGGCTACTTCCGCAACCAGGCGGCGACCGACGAGGCGATGACGGCGGACGGCTGGCTGCGCACCGGCGACGTCGGCGAGCTGCTCGACGGTACACACCTGAAGATCACCGACCGGTCGAAGGACATCATCATCACGGCCGGTGGCAAGAACGTGGCGCCGAGCGAGATCGAGAACGCGCTGAAGGCGTCGCCCTTCGTCAAGGAGGCGGTCGTCATCGGCGACCGGCGGGCGTTCCTCACCGCCCTCATCGGCATCGAGCTCGACACCGTGGGGGAGTGGGCGCAGCGCCGCGGCATCGGCTACACCACCTACCGCGACCTGGCCGGCAAGCCCGAGGTCATCGCGCTGATCCAGGGCGTGGTCGACGCGGTCAACGCCGGCCACAACCCGGTCGAGCAGGTCAAGACGTTCCGGATGCTGCCCAAGGAGCTCGACCACGAGGACGGCGAGCTCACCGCGACGCAGAAGGTCCGCCGCGGCGCCGTCGCCACGACCTTCGCCGCGCTGGTCGACGACATGTACGGGAGCCTGAACAGGAGCACAGTGTGAAGGACTTCCTCGAGAGCGTCCTGCGCGGCATCGGCACGGGCAGCGTCTACGCGCTGCTCGGCCTCGGGTTCGTGATCATCTACAAGGCGACCCGGGTCATCTCCTTCGCCCAGCCCGCGTTCATGCTGGCCGGCGCGGTCCTGGTGACCTACCTCGCCGGTCCGCTCGGCTTCTTCCTCGCCCTGGCCGCGTCCGCCGTGCTCACCGGCGGCATCGCGCTCGGCGTGGAGCGGCTCGCGGTCCGCCCGATGATCGGCCGGCCGGTGTTCACCGTCGCGATCATCACGCTCGGCATCGACATCGCCGTCCGGGTCGTCGTCAACGGCGCCATCGGCCTGGACGTGCGGCAGGTCGGCGACCCGTGGGGCCTGAAGGTGTGGAAGCTGCCCGGCGGTGTCCAGGTCGAGCAGCGGCACGTCGCGATGGTCCTCACCACCGCCGTGCTCATCGCCCTGCTGTTCGTGTTCTTCCGGTACACCCGGACCGGCCTGGCGATGCGGGCCGCCTCCTACGACCAGGAGGCGGCGCTCGCCCAGGGCGTCAGTGTCGGGTCGGTGTTCGCGCTGTCGTGGGCGCTCGCCGGCGCGCTCGCCGCGGTCGCCGGCACGTACGCCGCCGTCGGCGGAAGCGTCAGCGAGTCGCTGTGGCTGATCGCGCTGACGGCCCTGCCGGTGATCATCCTCGGCGGCCTCGACTCGCTGCCCGGCGCCGTCATCGGCGGCCTCGTCGTCGGCACCGTGCAGGAGCTCACCGCCACCTATCAGGGCTCGGTGCCGTGGCTCGGCGGCAACATCTCGGTCGTCACGCCCTACGTGGTGATGTTCCTGGTCCTGCTCGTGCGCCCCTACGGCCTGTTCGGCACCCGGGAGGTCGAAAGGGTATGAGAAACCGTCCGCTGCTGCGCACCTCGTACAACCAGGAGCTGGCGCTGCTGGACACCACCTCGAAGAAGGTGGCGGTCGGCATCCTCCTCGCGGTCGGGGCGGCGCTGCCCTGGCTGGTCGAGGACCAGCTGCTCCAGCTGATCGGGCTCGCCTGCGTGACCGCGATCGGCGCGATCGGGCTCAACATCGTCACCGGCTACGCCGGGCAGGTGTCGCTCGGGCACGCGTTCTTCCTCGCCATCGGCGCCTACACCGCGGCCGCCATCGCCGGTGACCCGGACGCGCGGACCATCGGGTTCGGGGTCCAGGAGATCCTGATCTGGCTGCCCGCCGCCGGTCTCGTCGCCGCGGTCGCCGGTGTACTGGTGGCGCCGCTCGCCACCCGCCTCCGCGGCCTGTACCTGGCGATCGTGACGCTCGGTCTGGTCTTCATCGGCGGCCACGTCATCAACGAGTGGTCGGAGCTGACCGGCGGGCCCGGCATCGGCCGGCAGCCCCCGGCGCCGAAGCTGCTCGGCTACGACCTGAACGCCTCCGACGCGTTCCTCACGAGAGATCAGAAGCTGTACCTGCTGATGCTCGTGCTGCTCGTCCTCGCGGCTCTCGCGGCGCGCAACCTGGCGCGCTCGCGGGTGGGCCGGGCGTTCACGGCCATCCGGGACCGCGACATCGCGGCCGGCGTGATGGGCGTGAACCTGGCCAGGTACAAGACGATCGCCTTCGGGGTGTCGTCGTTCTACGCCGGCTGTGCCGGTGCGCTGCTCTACGTGGGGGTCGGCTACTTCGACCCGACGACCTTCAACCTGCTGCTGTCGGTGCAGTACATCGCCATGGTCCTCATCGGCGGTGCCGGCACGGTCAGCGGCGCGATCCTGGGTGCCTTCCTCATCACGCTGCTGCCGCGGCTGATCCGTGAGGTGCCGTCATTCCTGCCGTTCATCAGCAACTCGCCCGCGGAGTCCCCCAACGCCTACCAGCTCGAAACCGTCCTCTACGGCGTGTTGATCATCGTGTTCCTGATCTTCGAGCCGCGCGGGCTGTTCGGCATCTGGATCCGGCTCCGCACGTACTGGAAAGCCTGGCCGTTCTCGTACTGACCTCGTCGTAAGGAGCTCCTCAATGAAGAGGTTGGGCATGATTGCCCTCGCCGCGGTGCTGACCGTCGGCTCACTCGCCGGATGTCGCGGCAGTGATAACAGCGACAACACGGACAACAAAGGTTCGTCGGGCCCGAAGTCGGACGTCGGGATCACCAAGGAGCCCTGTCCCAAGTCGGAGCACAAGGACCGGGGCTGCATCTACCTCGGCATCATCTCCGACCTGACGGTCGGGCCGTTCCACGTCCTCGCCGTGCCGATCACCGACGCGCAGAAGGCGTTCTGGAAGCGGGTCAACGCGCAGGGCGGCATCGGCGGCTACGACATCGACGCCGAGACCTACGTGCGGGACAACAAGTACAACCCGCAGACGCACAACGAGGCGTACCAGGAGATGAAGGGCAAGGTCCTCGCCCTCGCGCAGAGCCTCGGCTCGCCGACCACCGCGGCGATCCTGCCCGACATGAAGCAGAACAACGTCATCGCCGCCCCCGCGGCGTGGACGTCGGCGTACGCGTTCGAGGACAACATCCTCGAGTCCGGCGCCAACTACTGCATCGAGTCGATGAACGCCGTCGACTACGCCAACGAGACGTTCAAGCCCAAGACGGTCATGGCGGTGCACCTCGCCGGCGACTACGGCGACGACGCCGCGGCCGGGGCGAAGATCGCCGCGGAGAAGCTCGGCATGACGTTCATCAACGTGAAGACCGACTCCGGCACCGACAAGCAGGCCGGCGCGGTCACCGCGATCGTCACGCAGAAGCCCGACCTGGTCATCCTCACCACCGGGCCGGCGGACGCGGCCGCGATCGTCGGCGGCGCCGCCCAGCGCGGCTTCAAGGGTCGGTTCATCGGCACCAGCCCGTCGTGGAACCAGGGCCTGCTGGCGACCGCCGCGGCGCCCGCGCTGAAGGCGCTCTACGTGCAGTCCTCGCCGTGGAAGTCCTGGGCCTCCGACACCCCGGGGCACAAGGCGATGCGCGAGGCGCTGCCGGGCGTCACGCCGAACGACGGCTACACGTCGGGCTGGGTCTGGTCGTACCCGCTGCTCGCCGCGCTCAAGAAGGCCCAGGCCGACGGTGACCTGACGCGGGCCGGCCTGCTCAAGGCCGCCAAGTCGCTCACCAAGGTCGACTACGAGGGCATGCTGCCCGACGGTGCCGGCAACTACGCCGCCGGCGCGGACGGCATCTTCCGCCAGTCGCTCATCTACAACCCGACCGTCGGTGCGGGCGGTCCCAACGACATCAAGCTGGAGAAGGACTACTTCACCGGCTCGGTCGCGAAGGACTACAAGCTCGACAAGCCCTGCTACGAGAAGCTGTAGACACCCCTGCGATGACGACGACCCGTTCGGCCGGCTGGCCGAACGGGTCGTTTTTTCCGCCGCCGGTGTCCGGAGTGGTCGGATTCGAGGCGAAGTCGCACGTCGCGGGTCGGCAACGCGACATTTCCTCGCCATCTGGCGATCGGTAGGCTGGCGCAATTTCCGGACTCCCGTCTCTCTGTAACCCCCATCGAGAGGACGGTTCATGTCGATGCGTCGACGTACCGTGCGCGCCTTGCTCGCCGCCCTGCTCACCGCCGGCACGCTCGTGCCGATCGCCGGCTCGCCGCCGGCCGCCGCGTCGACGCTCCCGACCGGCTTCCAGGAGCAGGTCGTCTTCAGCGGCCTGACCAACCCGACCAACATCGAGTTCTCGCCTGACGGGCGCGTGTTCGTCGCGGAGAAGCGGGGTCTGATCAAGGTCTACGACAGCCTGTCGGACCCGACCCCCGACGTCTTCGCCGACCTGCGCACCAACGTCCACGACCAGTGGGACCGCGGCATGGTGGGCCTCGCGCTCGCGCCCGGCTTCCCGACGAACCCGTGGGTCTACGTCCTGTACTCCTACGACGCGCTGCCCGGCGGCACCGCGCCGAAGTGGAACGACGTCTGCCCCGACCCCAACAACGGCAACTGCGTCATCACCGGCCGGCTGTCGAGGCTGCAGGCCAGCGGCAACCAGATGGTCGGCACCGAGCAGGTGCTGATCACCGACTGGTGCCAGCAGTTCCCCAGCCACTCCGTCGGCGACCTGCGCTTCGGCGCCGACGGCGCGCTCTACGCCTCCTCAGGTGACGGCGCCAGCTTCAGCGCCACCGACTACGGCCAGTTCGGCAGCCCCGCCAACCCGTGCGCCGACCCGCCGTCGCCGGCCGGCACGGCGCTGAGCACGCCCACCGCCGAGGGCGGCGCGCTGCGCTCCCAGGACGTCCGCACCCTCGCCGACGCGACCCAGCTCAACGGCACGATCATCCGGATCGACCCGGTCACCGGCGCGGCGCTGCCGACGAACCCCAACGCCGCCCTGGGTGACGCCAACGCCCGGCGGATCGTCGCCTACGGCATGCGCAACCCCTTCCGGTTCACGTTCAAGCCCGGCACCAACGAGCTGTGGAGCGGCGAGGTCGGCTGGAACACGTACGAGGAGATCAACCGGATCGCCAACCCGGTCGCCAGCACGATCGGCAACTACGGCTGGCCGTGCATCGAGGGGCCGAGCCCGCAGAGCGGCTACGACGGCGCGAACCTCAACATGTGCGAGTCGATGTACGGCGCGAACCCGGCCGTGCCGAACGTCCAGCCGTACTACTCCTGGAACCACAACGCGAAGGTCGTCGCCGGCGAGAGCTGCCCGAGCGGCGGCTCGTCGTCCTCCGGCGTGGCGTTCTACCCGGACAGCGGCCCCTACCCGGCCGCCTACCGTGGCGCGCTGTTCTTCTCCGACTACAGCCGCGACTGCATCTGGGCCATGATGCCCGGGACCGCCGGTGGCCTGCCGTCGACGTCGAACATCATCACGTTCGCCGCCGGCGCCGCCAACCCGGTCGACCTCGCCGTCGGCCCCGGCAACGAGCTGTACTACGTGGACCTCGGCGGCACCGTGCGCCGGATCCGTTACTACAACGGCAACCAGCCGCCGGTCGCGTCGATCACCGCCAACCGCACCTCCGGCGGCACGCCGCTGGCCGTGACCTTCGACGGCTCGACGTCCTCCGACGCCGACCCCGCCGACCAGGGCCTGCTCACCTACCAGTGGGACTTCACCAACGACGGGACCGTCGACGCCACCGGGGTGACCGCGAACTTCACGTACACCACCCCGGGCACCTACACGGCCAGGCTGCGCGTCACCGACACCCTCGGCGCCACCAACGACAAGACGATCACCATCACGGCCGGTAACGACGCGCCGACCGCGGTCATCGACACGCCGGCCTCCTCGTACACCTGGGCCGTCGGCGACGCGATCAGCTTCACCGGTCACGCGAGCGACCCGCAGCAGGGCACGCTGCCCGCGTCCGCGCTCAGCTGGACGACCGTGCTGCACCACTGCTCGTCGCCGGGGGTGTGCCACGAGCACCCGCTGCAGACGCTCAACGGCGTCGCCAGCGGGACGCTCACCGCGCCCGACCACGAGTACCCGTCATACCTGGAGCTCAGGATGACGGCGACCGACGCGGGCGGGCTGACCAGCACCACCACCGTCAACGTGCAGCCCAAGACGGTCGACCTGACGTTCGTCAGCAACCCGGCCGGGCTCAACCTGACGGTCGGCGCGACGAGCCAGACCGCACCCTTCACCCGCACCGTCATCCAGGGGTCGACCAACACGGTCAGCGCGCCGACGCCGCAGCTGTACAACAACGTGCCGCAGGCCTTCGGCAGCTGGTCCGACGGCGGGGCGCAGACCCACGTGATCACCGCCCCGGCGACCGCGCGCACGTACACCGCGACCTACGCATCCTCGTGCAAGGACACCTTCGGCTACGTCTGCTCGGCGTCGCCGCGGGCGTTCGTGCCGGCCGACGGCACCGTGCTGCCGCTGACCGGTGACGACAACATGAGCCAGGTGACGCTGCCGTTCGGCTTCAAGTTCTACGGCACGACCTACACCTCGGCCTGGATCGACACCAACGGCCGGCTGAGCTTCGCCAACCAGGGCTCCTCCACCACCGAGCACGGCGCGATCCCGTCCACGGCGACGCCGAACTCGTCGGTGTACGCCTACTGGACCGACCTCGTCGTCGACGGCTCGGCCAGCGTCCGCACCGCGGTGACCGGCTCGGCGCCCAACCGGCAGTTCATCGTCGAGTGGCGCAACGCCTACCAGTACGGGTTCACGTCCCGGCGGATCAACGCCGAGGCGATCCTGTACGAGAACGGCGACGTCGTCACCAACTACTCCGGCATCGACAACACCGCCGAGGCCGGCGCGTCGTCGACGGTCGGCATCGAGAACGCCACCGGCACCGTCGGCATCCAGTACTCCAACAACACCTCGGCGCTGCAGAACGGCATGGGCGTGCTGTTCAAGGCGCCGGGCGGCGGGGAGGACCCACCGCCCGTCACCGGCACCGTGACCGGCACGGTGACCAACCAGGGCAGCGGCACGCCGGTCGCCGGCGCGACGGTGACGCTCACCCCCGGCGGGTCGACGAAGACCACCGCCGCCAACGGCACCTACACGTTCACCGGCGTGCCGGCCGGGTCCTACACGGTGACCGCCTCCGTCGGGTCCGGCGGGCAGTGCGGCGGGGGCGGCGCCTCGGCCCCGGTGACCGTCGCGGCCGGCACCTCGACCGTCAACCTGGCCCTGACGCAGGGCGCCGACGCGTTCGGCTACACCTGCGCCGACGGGCCGCGCGCGTTCATCGACGCCGACACGCCGCTCACCCTCACCGGTGACGACGCGATCGTCCAGCTGACCACGCCGTTCCCGGTCAAGCTGTACGGCACGTCGTACACCTCCGTCTGGGTCGACACGAACGGCAAGGCGAGCTTCGTGAACCCCGGCGCGGCGAACGCCGACCACACGACCCTGCCGACCACGGCGGCGCCGAACGCGACGGTCTACCCGTTCTGGTCGGACCTCGTCGTGGACGGCCAGTCCAGCGTCCGCACCGGGACAACGGGTGCGGCGCCGAACCGGGCGTACGTCATCGAGTGGCGCAACGTGTACCTCTACGGCAACACGTCGCGGCGCCTCACCTTCGAGGCGGTCTTCTACGAGAACGGCGACATCGCGTTCGCGTACAAGGAGCTCGACAACGCGTTCGAGCAGGGCAGCACGGCGACGGTCGGGATCGAGAACGCGGCCGGGACCGTCGCCTACCAGTACGCCAACAACCAGCCGGTGCTGGTCAGCGGCAACGGGGTGCTCTTCCACCCGCCGGCCTGATCATCCCCTCTTGAGTTCCGCGGCGACCTGCCGCATGAGGTCGATCGAGGCCTCGTGCGGCAGGGCCTTCGCCGCCAGCCGGCGCAGCCCCTCGGCGTGCTGGGCGATCTGCTCCGGCTCCTCGATCAGCTGCCCGCCCTTGTGCAGCATGCCGTCGTCGGCGCCGAACTCGAGCACGGTGAACGCGCCGTCCCACCCGACGTGGTAGCCGGCGTTGAACGGCACGATCCGCACGTCGGTGTACTCCCGATGCGCGAACTCCACCGCGTGCTCGATCTGGTCGACGAGGACGGCCTCGTCGTCGTGCAGCGGCAGCCGGCGCAGCACCGACTCGTCGATCAGCGCCTGGAACTTGGACGGCTGGTCACGCTCGAACAGCTCGCTCTGCCGCCGCAGCCGGAACTCGACGCGCTGCTCGTGATCGCCGGCCCTCTGCTCGGCGGTCGTCGCGGTCGCGTAGCGCCGGGTCTGCATCAGCTCGGGGAACTGCATCGGCTCGAACGTGCCGACGAACACCGCCTCCGCCTCGAACCCCACATAGGTGAGCAGGGGACCGGGCAGGGTCGAGCGGTACTCGTCCCACCACATCCGCCGTTTCGCCGCCCGAGCCAGCTCCAGCAGGTCGTCCACCAGCTGGGTGTCGTGCAGCCGGTAGTACGCCAGCAGGCTGCGCAGGTCGCTGACCGAGATGGCGACGGTGCCGTTCTCGATCCGGATCAGCTTCGACAGTGACCACTCCATTTCGGCGGCCACCAGGTCCTGGGTCAGTTCACGTTCTCTCCGGAGCCGGCGCAACTCGGCTCGAAGGCGACGCTTGCCCACGATCGGTCCACTCATGGACTGTTCCCCCAAATCGCGTCCAGATGGCAACGCGGCGTCTCTACCCGATTCGCGGCGAATGCACCTGGTGATTTCAGCCCACGTCTGCTTGTGAGGGGGCGTGCGCCGCCAGGAAGATCTCGGCCATCGCGCTGGCGGGAGCACCGGCGGCGCCGCTGGGTGAGCCGCGGCGGGCGAGGTTCAGGCCGACCAGGACGCCGGCGGCGACCGCGAGCGCGACGACCACCACGCCGACCGCGATCCACCATGCCGTGGTGCTGCTCATCCGGCCTGGTGGCGGCGCGACCTGAGTTGCCTGGGCGGTCTGGGCTGCCTGGGCGGTCTGGGTGGTCTGTGGAGTGGGCGCTTGTTCGAGCGGCTGCTGGAGCGGCTTCTGCTCCTTGGCCGGGCGCTGCATCGGTACAGCTGCCGCCGTTGCTTTTGTGGCTTTTTGTGCTTTTTCCTGATTCTTCCTGTTTGGTCGCACCGGCGGAGGTGGGGGCATGACCCCCGCCGGTGCGTACGTGTCCTCGTCCAGGAGCTCGTCGCCCTCGGTCGTCGCCCAGGGGGAGGGGCGGACGGTCCAGTTGGACGCCCGGGCGTAGTAGACCGGTGCCTCCGGCGGGTGCGTGTCGCCGGCTCGCCGCCTGGGTGGTGGCTGGCGGGCGGGCGGTGGCGTCCCGGGTGGAGGGGCCGGCGGGATCTCCGGCGCCTGGCGGTCCGGTGTGGTCGGTGCCCAGGGGGAGGGGGCGACCGGCCGGACCTGTGGCGCCGTCCGGGAGCGAGGCACCTCACGCGGCGGCGGGAAGTAGATCCCGTCCTCCGCATGGTCGTCGTCGCGACGTCTGTGGTGCCGGCCCTCGGTCATCGAGTTCCTTTCTCGTCGGCGAGGCCGCTACGCAGCGCAAGGGTGAGGAAGCACGCTGCGGTCAACCTAGCACTGGGAACCGTCGATGTGTGACCGCTCGGCTACTCCTTGATCAAAGGTCCTTAGCGGTATCTGAGGATCGCACAATTGGGACATTTTTCTGGAACCTCTCAGATCTGGCACTGTGCGGCCGAATGTCCTGCACGTTCGGGCGGGCGTTCGGTATTGGTGGTGGCTCTGTCGATGTCGGTCGATGTGCGGTCGGTGTGGTCGCATCGCGCGCTGCGCGCCGCCGTGATCCTCGCCGTGCTCAGCACCGGCTGGCTCGCCGCGCAGTGGCCGCACGCGCTCATCCACCCGGCGATCGGCTGGATCCCCGTGCCGCTCAGCGCGGGCCTCGGCGCCGCCGTGTGCTTCCGCACCGCCCGCCTCGCCGGAGAGGCCGGACGCTTCTGGCGCCACCTCGGCATCATCATGCTCATCCTGCTCGCCGGCGTCATCAGCAGCGCCGTGGACAGCCTGGCCGGCCCGGACGCCCCGACCCAGCGCTCCGGCGGCTTCACGATGGTGCTGTACCTCGGCGCCGTCCTGGTCCTCGTCTGGGCCCTGCTGCGCCTCCCCGTCCGGCGTCGCATGATCACCTTCAGCCTCGACCTCGCCGTGGTGGTCTGCGCCACGACGCTCGTCGCGTGGTTCTTCGCCGTGCAGCAGTCGCTGGAGGTCGCCCGGGTCACCGGCACCGTCTGGACCATCTTCGGCATCCTGCTCATGCTGTTCGCCGGCCTGCTCGCGGTCGCGAAGGTCGCCCTCGCCGGCACCGGCGGCCTCGACCGTGCCGCCCTGTGGGTCCTCGGCGGCACCGTCCTCATGGGCGCCGGCCTCGGCGCGATCGCGCCGCTGCTGGAGTCCCGGCCGTATCTCAACGACTGCCAGCTGTCGATCCCGGTCTGCGCCGCCGGCATCGTCCTCGCGGCCCTCGTCCAGCGGCACGCGACCCCGGCCTCCCTCGCCGCCCCGCGCAAGCCGTCGCGGCCGTTCAGCCTGCTGCCGTACCTGGCGGTCATCGTCGCCGACGGCTTCGTCCTGGCCGGCGTCGGACCCGACCAGACCCAGACCCGGATCCTCGTCGGCGGGTCAGTCCTGCTCACCCTGCTCGTCGTCGCCCGCCAGCTGGTCGCCTTCTACGAGAACAGCAGCCTGCTCGCCCGCGTCGACGCCAGCATGCTGGAGCTGCGGCGGCACGAGCGCCGGTTCCGCTCCCTCGTGCAGAACTCCAGCGACATCTTCGCCATCACGGACGCGGCCGGCCGCGTCACGTACGCCAGCCCGAGCCTCATCCGCTTCCACGGCATCCCCGCCGACCGCTTCCTCGGCAGCATCGCCAGCGAGCGGGTCCACCCCGACGACCTGGCGCCCCTGCGCCGGCAACCGGCCGTGCCCGGCACCGCCCGCACCGCGCAGATGCGCCTGCGGCACGCCGACGGCACCTGGCGCTGGTTCGAGGTCGTCACCACCAACCTCCTGCACGACCCCAGCGTCCGCGGCATCGTCAGCAACGCCCGCGACATCACCGAGAGCCGGCGGTATCAGGACCAGCTCGCGTACCAGGCGTCCCACGACGCCCTCACCGGCCTCGCCAACCGCGCCCTCTTCAACGCCGGTACCGTCCAGGCCGTCCGCGACGCCCAGTCCTCCTCCAGCGGGCTCGCCCTCGCCCTCGTCGACCTCGACGACTTCAAGGCCATCAACGACCGCCTCGGCCACGCCGTCGGCGACGCCCTCCTCGTCGAGGTCAGCGAGCGCCTCCGCACCAGCGTCCGCCCCGGCGACACGGTCGCCCGCCTCGGCGGCGACGAGTTCGCGGTCCTGCTGCCCGACGCCACCGCCGCCGAGAGCGCCCGCATCGCGGAGGCCTTCATCGACGCGCTCGCCGTCCCCGTCCGCGCCGCCGGCTACGAGCTGCTCATCCAGGCCAGCATCGGCGTCGCCCGCCACACCGCCGACTGCGACGCCTCCGACCTCCTGCGCCGCGCCGACATGGCCATGTACGCCGCGAAGGAGCTCGGCAAGAGCCGCTGGGTCGAGTATGGCCCCGAGCTCGACGCCCACGCCGTCGAACACGCCCAGGTCGCCGCCGAGCTGAGCCAGGCCCTCGACCGCGACGAGCTCTTCGTCCTCTACCAGCCCATCGTCGGCCTCCCCGACGGCGAGGTCCGCGGCGTCGAGGCCCTCGTCCGCTGGCGCCACCCCACCCGCGGCCTGGTCTCACCGGTCACGTTCATCCCCGTCGCCGAACGCACCGGCCTCATCGTCCCCATCGGCGCCTGGATCCTGCGCTCGGCATGCGCCCAGGGCGCCCGCTGGGCTCGCGAACTGGGCCCCCTGGCCCCGTGGAAGATCAGCGTCAACGCCTCCGCCCGCCAGCTGCTCGAACCCTCCTTCGTCGCCACCGTCGCCTCCACCCTCGCCGACACCGGCCTGGACCCCACCCGCCTCACCATCGAGATCACGGAGACAGCGGTCTTCGGCGGCGGCCGCGCCCTGGACACCGTCCGCGCCCTGCACGCCCTCGGCGTGAAGATCGCCCTCGACGACTTCGGCACCGGCCACTCCTCCCTCGGCCTGCTGCGCACCTGCCCCGTGGACGTCCTCAAGGTCGACAAGTCCTTCGTCGACGGCGTCACCGGCACCGTCGAACAGGAGGCCATCGCCACCTCCATCAGCGAGATCGCCCAGGCCCTCCGCCTGGAAGCCGTAGCCGAGGGCGTCGAGACCGCCGCCCAGGCCGACCGCCTGCTGGAGCTCGGCTACCACCTGGCCCAGGGCTTCCACTTCGCCCGCCCCCTCCCAGCCGACGAGATCGCCCCCCTCTGCACCCACCCCGCCGTCCCAAACCTGACCCACTGACCCCACAACCACCTTTCGGGATCACGAGTCTCCGCGGCGCGGAGACCGTCGTGCGCGGATTCGCAGCAGTGGGTGAGCTGATCGGGCCGGGGTTCGCATGGCGGCCTCGGGCCTGACTCGGACACCATGACGCCCGGGACGCCATGACGGGCGGACGCGGTTCGGGGTCGCCGGGATTTCGCTCCGGTCGTCGCCGGGGTCCCACGCGGCGGTTTCGGGCTCGACCCGGCGCCCGCGACGTGCATGTCATGGCGGGTTGATTTCGCGTCGCGGTCGGTCACAGCAGGTGTTCGACCGACTGAGGTCGGGGACGCGGAACAGTCTCGGGCGCAACGGCACGCCACGACACGGAATCACGTGCCAGCGGCAGCCAGTACCCATGATCCGGAAGACTTTGTGCAGCCAGGGACCTGCGAGCGAACCCCGCCAACGCCAAGACGCCGCGCCACGGGACTTCACGCCCCGGGGAGTTCATTTGCGCGGGCACGCAGGGAGGGCGCGGGGGCGGCGCGGGGGTGGGGCGGCGCAGGCGCGGCGCGGTGCAGGCACGGCGCGGGGCGGGACGGTGCAGAGACGGGACGGCGGAGGCGCGGTGTGGGGGTGGGACGGCGCAGGGACGGGGATGTCATTGCACGGGCGTGCAGGGACGGTCGTCGACGCGCTTGCCACCGTCACCGCGCGGGCCGCGGCGACGCTGACCGCAGCCGCCGACGGCACTCCCGCGTCTCTGGCCGTGCGCCCCGCGACGCCGTGACGGCGTCACGGCGGCAGGTGCTGACGGGGACGGCGCGGCGACGGGACAGCGCAGTCGTGGCGTGGGGAGTGGGACGGCGCACGGACGCGGATGTCATTGCGCGGGCATCCAGAGACGGCGCGGCGAAGGAACGGCGCGGGGGCGGTGCGGCGCGCGGGACGACGAAAGCGCGGCAGCGGACCAGGGCGCGCCTGAGGGGAGGCGCGCTCCGGTCCGCTGCCGCTGGTGAGGGAAGCGTCAGGCGGTCGTGCCCCACATCGAGGCGAACGCGGCAGCCTCGCCGGCGAGCCACCGCTCCACCTCGGCCGGCTTGACCGCCGGGTCGGGGCGCAGGACGTCACCGCGGCGCAGGTCGACGAGGACGGCCGTGGCGTTGGGCAGGACCAGGTCCATGTGGCGGGTCATGAGGTGCAGGGTGGCGACCGCGGCCTCGTCCTGCGGCGGGTCCTCGTCGAAGTGCAGGCGGACCGCCTCGCCGTGACCGTCCGCATACCGCAGGCCGAAGTGCGGGTTGATCTTCACGGGGAGGCTGCCCAGCATGCCGAGGGTGTCGCGCGTCGGGGTGACCTCCACCTGCGACAGGTCGCCGATCGACTCGATGTAGCGCAGCGCGCCGGGGACGACCGACTCGTACAGTGGCCGCCACCGCGAATTGACCTGCTCGACGACCGCGTTGAGGTAGGTGCCGCCGGTGCGGAACCGGATGTCGGCCTTCAGCGCCTTGACCAACTGGCCGTGTGGGTTGAAGCCGGAGCCCGACTCTCGCTGACGGCGCAGCCCGCCCACGAAGCTCGCCTTGCGAGGGCCGGTGCGGCCGACATAGCGCGTGAAACTCAACAGCGTCGCATACGGAACGGACCCCGGGGTGACGGTGGACACGGTCACTTGCGCTCTCCTCCCAGCCAACGAAACCGGCTCAAGAACCCCAGCTCAAGAGCGACTTTCGTACACACATTCTAATCGATCGGCGCCACATTTCCCAGTCTCGGGAGACTGTCGGTGAAACACACCGGTTAAGTAGGTAAGGTGACTGCATGACGACGTTCCACTGGTTCCTGCCGACGACCGGCGACGGTGATCAGGTCGGCGCCGCGACCGTCTCCGCCGGAGCCGCCGCACACGTCCGGACACCCACCGTCGCGTATCTGTCGGAGGTCGCCCGCGCCGCCGAGGAGGCCGGGTTCGCGTCGGTGTTGACACCCGTCGGCGCCGGCTGCCTCGACCCTCTCGTCATGTGTACCGCGATCGCCCAGCACACGACCACGCTGCGGATGCTCGTTGCGTTCCGGGCCGGCTTCACCCTGCCGACCCTCCTCGCCCAGCAGGCCGAGGCATTCCAGTGGATCTCCGGCGGCCGCCTCGCCCTCAACGTCGTCACGGGCGGTGACCAGCAGGAGCAGCGAGCGTACGGCGACTTCGTCGAACACGACGCCCGCTATGCCCGCACCGCCGAGTACCTCCAGGTGCTGCGCAACACGTGGAAGGGCGAGCGGTTCGACTTCCACGGCGACTACTACCACGTCGAGTGCGGCGGCCTCGGTACGCCACTCGCCGACGTCCCACCCATCTACTTCGGCGGTGCGTCGCCTGCCGCCGAGGACGTGGCCGCACGCCACGCGGACGTCTACCTCATGTGGGGCGAGCCGCCGGCCGCGATCGCCGAGCGCGTCGAGCGCATGCGGGCCAAGGCCGCGGCGTACGGCCGGACCCTGCGCTTCGGCCTGCGGATCCACGTCATCGTCCGCGACGACGCCGACCAGGCGTGGGCCGAGGCCGACCGGCTGCTGCGCGGCATGGACCCAGCGAGGATCGCGGCGGCGCAGGCCCGGTTCGCCAGGATGGACTCCGTCGGCCAGGCCAGGATGACCGCGCTCAACGCCGGCACCACCGACGGCCTGGTCATCGCCCCCAACCTGTGGGCCGGCATCGGCCTCGTCCGCGAGGGCGCCGGCACCGCCCTGGTCGGCAGCCCCGAGGAGATCCGTCTGCGCCTCGCCGAGTACGAAGGCGTCGACGAGTTCATCCTCTCCGGCTGGCCCCACCTCGAGGAGGCTCACCGGGTCGCCGCAGCGCTGCTGACCCCGGTCCCGGCCTGACCCACACCTCCGACGACGAAGACTGGCGCTGCGTGTGCGGCGTCTCCCCATGTACGGCGATCGACGGCTCCCGCTCCGGAGACCGCGTCGGCGCGGAGGCACGGAACGCAATCCGCGCGACCGCCGCCCAGGGCCCGCCGTATCGACCAGCCGGCGGCATCCGGACGCGGCAATACCGGCTGGCCGGGTCAAGGCGGACCCGAGATCCCGAGCCTCACCCACCACGCAGCGGACACGACCGGGGCGATCGATGCAGCGGGCGGGCGGTGTCCCGTTCCGCACGGCTCACCACGCTGCTTCTGGCGTCTGCGGTGAGCGCCGCGCTGCTTCTGGGCGTCTGCGGTGAGCGCCGCGCTGCCCGAGGGGTCCGCGGTGGGCGCCGCGCTCGCCGGGCGTGACGCTGCCCATCGGCCGTCGCCGTCCGCGATCGACCGGTGTGATGCCTCACCTCAGCGCCGTGGAGCATCGCGTCGATCGCCGGCGGTGCCCGGCTGCGACGGCGCCCTTCCGCCGTCTGATGCCATGGTGCTCGCCGCGAACCGACCGCCATCGCGGTGGGTCGTCGAAGCTAGGTCGATCCGGCCGGCTGCATTCGTGGTGGGGTCGTGGGGGTTGGGTTGAGCAGGTCGGCTGCTGTCGCGGCGCTGGGCCTGGTCCAGGGGCACTCAGCCCCAGACGCGGATCTGGCGCAGCGCCGTTGTCGGAGCGGGTGGGTTCAGTTGGTCAGCTGCTGTCGCGGTGCGCTGGGCCTGGTCCAGGGGCACTCAACCCCAGACGCCGATCTGGCGCAGCGCCGTCGCCGGAGCGGGTGGGTCGACTGGTCGGTTGCTGTCGTGACGGGGTCGTCGGGATGGGTGGGTCGAGCCGGGTCGGCCTGGAGCAGGTCGGTGACGGGTGGTGGAGGTGTCAGCCCGAGATGAGGTCCGCCACGGGGCCGAGCATGAGCCGGGTGCCGAACGCGAGCGACGCCAGCGACACGATCACGAAGAACGCGACGTAGACGATCGCGGGCACGCGGGTCAGCCGGCCGATCTGGTCGGCGTCGGAGTTGGGTGCCTGGCGGCGGAAGCGTGACTGCTGCAGCTCGAACACGGCCCGCACGCCGCCGAGCAGCATGAACCAGGAGAAGGCGTACGCGAACGCGCCCTGCACCTCCGGCGAGCCGAACCACGAGACCGCGAAGATGATCGCACCGGCGACCACGACGGAGACCATGCCGTAGACGTTGCGGATCATGATGAGCATGGCGACGAGCAGGAGCAGCAGGAGCCAGAGCAGCACTGTGATCCGGCCCACGCCGAGGATCGCGGCCGCGCCGAGGCCCAGCAGCGACGGCGTGATGTACCCGGCGAGCCCGGTGACCACCATGCCGAGCCCGTTGGGCCGGCCCCTCGACAGCGTCAGGCCCGACGTGTCGGAGTGCAGCCGGATCCCGGAGAGCCGCCGGCCGCTCAGCACCGCCGCCAGGGCGTGGCCGCCCTCGTGCGCGATGGTGATGAAGTTGCGCATGACCCGCCAGGCGGGCCGCAACAGGACCGCCAGCAGCGCCACGACGGCGGTGGCGATGACGACCTCTCGCGGGGGCGCGGGCAACCGGCTGAATGCGTCGCTCAACACATCGAACACGAATGCAGAGCCTGCCACCTGACGTGTTGAATGAACAGCGTGGAGATCAGGCGCTTTGTCGACGACGACTGGCAGGGCCAGCACTCGGGCCTCTGGGACGTGTGGCGCGAGGTCGTGTCCGCCGGCGAGAGTTACGACAACGACCCGAACTCCACCGAGCAGGACGCCAGGTCGCACTGGCTGCTGCCGCCCCCGTTCGAGGTCTGGGTGGCGGTCGAGGACGGCGACGTGCTCGGCACCTACAAGGTAGGCCCCAACAAGGGCCGCCTCGGTGACCACGTGGCGAACGCCAGCTTCATGGTGTCGACCCGCGCCCGGGGGCGAGGCCTGGGCCGCACCCTCGGCGAGCACTGCCTCGACCGGGCCCGCGAGCTCGGCTTCACGGCGATGCAGTTCAACGCGGTCGTGTCCACCAACACCGTCGCCGTGCGGCTTTGGCGCTCGCTCGGCTTCATCATCGTCGGCACGATTCCGGACGGCTTCCGCAGCACGAAGTACGGGTTGGTCGACTTCCATATCATGTATCGGAGTCTGTGACGGTCTACGCCGCCCAAGGAGTCCCCCACATGGGGAGTATTGCCTGGTAACGGTTGTGACCTTCATCTTGCATTCTGTACGAATACCCCGATGCGTACTCCCCCCGAAGCGCGCGACGACACCGACGACGGTCTCCGGTCGCTCAGCGAGGACCTCACCGGTTATCGCATCGGTGACGCCTACCAGCTGATCGAGCCGATCGGCGGCGGTGGCACCGGGACCGTGTGGCGTGCCCGCGCGCTCCAGGGTGACGAAGAGGTCGCCGTCAAGCTGCTGCGCGAAGACCTCATGGCGGAGCCGAAGGCGGTCAACCGCTTCGTCCAGGAACGCGCGATCCTCCTCATGCTCCGCCACCCGCACATCGTGCGGGTCCGTGACCTGGTCACCGTCGGCACGTCGCTCGGCCTCGTCATGGACCTCGTCGACGGCGGCACTCTCCGCGACCACCTGCACGATCGCGGCACGCTGCCGCCGGCCGAGGCCGCGACACTGCTCGCTCAGGTCGCCGACGCGCTCTCGGCGGCGCACCGGCGCGGCATCGTCCATCGCGACCTGAAGCCCGACAACATCCTGCTCGACCGCGACGGCGGCCAGCCGCACACCCGCCTCACCGACTTCGGCATCGCGCGGGTGCTCGACACGCCGAGCATGACGACGCCGGGCGCGCTCGTCGGCACCGCCAACTACATCGCGCCGGAGACCGTCTACGGCGGCCGCCCCGCGCCGTCGGCGGACGTCTACGCCCTCGGCGTGGTGCTCTTCGAGCTCGTCACTGGACGGCCGCCCTATGCCGGGGGCCCGGCCTGGGCGATCCTGCGTCGGCACGTGGACGAGTCGCCGCAGCGTGTGGAGGGGATGCCGGAGACCGTCTGGCGGGTCGTGGGGGCTTGCATGGACAAGCGTCCAGGCCGCCGCCCGACGGCGAAGGAACTCGCGCACACGCTGCGCGTGGTGGCGAAGCGCACCGCCGACGATCCCGCTCTGCCGCCCCAGCCAGTGATCCATGAGCTGCTGCCCTCCTTCGAGCCGCCGGTGCCGAAGCCCCGACCGCCGACATCATCGCGCTCACGTATGACAATTTTGGCCGTCGTACTGGCGGCGCTGGCGGTCGTCGCGGTCCCCGCCTGGCGGGTCGTGCACCGGCCCAGTGCGCAGACAGCGGTCCAGCGTCCGGACGCGCTGCCGCCGAGCGTCGACGGTCAGCCCGCGATGCCGAAGCTCGGTGTCACACCGTCGGTGGGCGGTGGCCGTACATCTGGCGGCGAGAAGATCAGAGGTGGTGTCCCCACCCGGTCGGCTGGTCCTGTCGAGGCGATCGTGTGGGGTGCGTGGCAGTGCGCCGAGGAGTACACATGGGACATCGGGCATCCGGTCCTCGCGAAGCCGTGCCATCAGACCAGCTCTGCCGCGGTCCGCATGGTGGGGCACGTCTCGGCGCTCCCGGCGATCCAGGCCGACATCTCCATGTCGCTCGTCGACGCTGAGACCAGAAACGTCGTCGACGGCCCGCGCGTGTGCCGTGAGCTGATGTTCACCGACTTCGCGCCCAGCCACGACTGCGGCCCGTTCGACGTCACCCCGCCGCGTGGCCGCCGGTACTACGTGGTGGAGAAGTGGGTCTACACAAACCGGGCGATCCTGCCCGGCGGGTCGGTCCAGGGGCCCACGTTCGACTGGTAGGAAAAGCCGCTGGAATTGTCGTACCCATGTGGTGAGGTGTCGGCATGATAGCCATCGAGCCTCCCGGCCTCGACCAACTTCTCGCCGATAGCTGCGCAGACATCGCCGCACTCGCCCGCCACCTGCGGGACGTCATCGTGGAAGCCCGGCCTGAGCTGACCGAGCGCGTCTATCGGGGCTGGCACGGCTTAGGGTTCCACCATCCTGAGCGGGGCCATGTCGCGGCCATCTTCCCCGGCACCGCCTCGGTGTCGGTCGGTTTCGAGCACGGCGCCGACCTGCCCGATCCGCACGGGCTGCTGCAGGGGACGGGCAAGCGGCTGCGCTACCTGCACTTCACACCCGACATGTCCGCGCCGACCCATGAGCACCTGCTCGAGTATCTGGACCTGGCCGTCCCGAAGCCAGCCTCGTAGACGGGCTGCAGCCAGGCGCAGGAAGCGGGTCGCGGAGGCAGGAGCGGGCGCGGGAAACGGGTCGCGGAGGCAGGAGCGGGCGCGGGAAGCGGGTCGCGGGCCGGAGTCGGGCACGAGGCGGGTCCTGTGGGCGGGTCGGAGCTGGACGCGAAGCGAGCCGCAGGCTGGTGCCGGGCTGGAGCTCGGCGGGTAGCGCTTCGTGGACCGGAGCCGGGGGCGGTGAACTGGTCGCGGCCGGAGCTGCGCCGAGGTCAGGCGCGAGGCAGGACACCGGCAGGATTCGGTGCGTGGAGCGGATCTCGTTGACAGGTGGTGGTCAGTCGGTCGTGGGCAGAGTTGGGTGTGAGGCAGCCACGGGCCGGAGTTTGGCGGAACGGGTCTCGCAGGTGATCCGGAGCCGGGGCGGGGACGCGAACCCGGTCCCGGGGTGGAGTCGGGCGGGGAGCCAGCCCCATGGGCGGGTCGAAGCGTGCCGCGGGCCGGGAGCAGGCGCGAAGCCGGTTGCGGGTGTTTCGTGCTGGGCCGGGCGGCGGGGGTCGCGGTTTGTGGGCCTGTCGGGCGCGAAGCCGGGCGGCCATCCGGTCCCCTCGCGAAGCTGTGCCATCAGACCAGGTCGGCCGCAGTCCGCATGGTCGGGCACGTGCCGGTCGCAGGCTGGAGCCGGGCGGGCAACAGGCAGAGAGTCGGGCTGGGGCCGGGGCGGGTAGCAGGCAATGAGTCGGGCGGGCAGCGGGTCTCGTAGACGGACCGGAGCCAGGCGTGGGATGCGGGCGGCAGCGGGTCTCGTAGACGGGCCGGAGTCAGGCGTGGGAAGTGGGCGGGCGGCGGGTCTCGTAGACGGGCTGCAGCCAGGCGCGGGAAAGCGGGTGGGAGCGGGTGCCGTCGAGGACCTGAGGGCGGTCTGCGATCGTCTCGCCGGGGATGGTCAGGTGCTGGGGGCCACCGGCAGGCCGTCGGAGCGCATCGCGCGGCCGTCTTCGGTGACGACGGCGCACTCGTGGTTGGGGAGCTGGGCCAGCCAGTCGATGCCTGCCTCGCCCATGGCCAGGGCCGCCGTGGCGTAGGCGTCCGCCGTGCCGAGGTCCGGGCCGACCACGGTGACCGAGCGCAGGGCGGCGGCCGGCTCGCCGGTGAAGGGGTCGATGACGTGCAGGCCGCGCTCGTACGTGCCAGAGGTCGCCACCGCCATGTCGGTGACCTCCAGGACCCACGCGAGGGACATCGCCTCCCAGGGGTGGCGGATGCCGACCCGCCACGCCGGGCGGCCAGGGGCGGCGCCACGGACGAAGACGTCGCCGCCGGCGTTCAGGCAATGGTGGGAGGAGCCGAGCAGCAGCAGGCGGTCGCACGCGCGCTGGACCGCCCAGCCCTTGACGTAGCCGGAGGGGTCGAGGCGGCCGCCGGCCATGATGTCGAAGTAGCCCCGGGTCTCGTCCCAGAGCTCGGCGCACCGGTCGAGGACCTCGCCGACCAGCGGCGAGCAGTCGGAGCGGCGCAGCTCGCCGCGGCCGAGGCGGCTGATCTCACTGTCGGCCTGGTAGGTGCTGAAGGTGGTGTCGACCAGGCGCAGCCAGGCGAAGACCTCGTCGGCCAGGCGCTCCAGCTCGGGCACCGGCAGCGGGTCGGCCAGGTCGAGGCTGACCGCCATCCCCATCACGTGCTCGACCCGCACGAGCACAGGTCACGCCTGGAACGCGCGGTCGATCGCCGACTGCAGCGACAGCTTGTAGCCCGAGCTGGTGTAGGTCGCGCCGGAGACCGTGTCGATGTCCGCGCTCTGCTTCGAGAGGGCCTGGGACTTGAGCTTCGGGAGGGCGTTGTTGTTGATCTGCACGGAGCGCGAGTGGTTGCTCGGCGAGTCCAGGACCTTGATGTCGGTGATCTTGCCGCCGGAGACGACGATCGAGAGTTCGACCGAGCCGTATTCGACGTAGACGCTGTTGCCGCCGAAGGTGCCGTCTTTCATCGTGGTGCGGGGTGGCTTCGGCGCCGCCGTCGTGGGCTTCGGCGCGCTGGTCGTCTTCGTGCCGCCACCGGCCGGAGGCGCTGCGGTCGTCGTCGTGGCCGCCGTCGTGGTGGGCGCGGCGCCGTTGCCGGGCGGCATTGTGACCGCCGAGGGCGGGCCCCCGGACGCCGACGGCACGGGGCCGGTCGCGCCGACGGCCTGCGGGTCCAGGGGGCGGTCGGTGGGGCTGCTGAAACCGGCCTTGGCACCCACTAGCAGGACGGTGCCCGCCGCGGTGCCCATCAGGGCGATCATCGCGCGTCTCACGAGGGACCAACTCTCAACAAGAAGCTAGAACTCGAAGGGGTCGAGGTGGATCTGCCGGCGCGGGACCCGCAGCCGCCGCAGCACCTGCAGCGACTGCGTGACCAGCCCGTCTGGGCCGCACAGGTAGATGTCGCGTTCGGTGATGTCGGGCACCAGCTCCCGCATCCCGGCGGGCGTGAACAGGCGCCGGGGGCCGGGGTCGCGCCGGTCGCCGACCACGAACCACAGCGTGGCGTGCCGCAGGTCGGCCAGGTGCTCCAGCTCGTCGCGCAGGTGCAGGTCGTGCACGGCGGACGCCCGGTAGATGACCACCGCGCCGGGCGGCAGCTCCTCCAGCAGCGCGCGGATCGGCCCGATGCCGCTGCCCGCCGCGATGAGCACGGTCCGCGACTTGACCCGGCGGCTCGCGGTGAAGTCGCCCCACGGGCCCTCGACGAAGATCCGCACACCGGGGCGCAGGTCGCGCATCGCCATCGTGTGGCTGCCGACGGTCTTGACGGTGAGCCGCAGCCAGCGGCCGTTCGGCGCGGCGGAGAGCGAGAAGGGGTGCGCCTGCCACCACAGCCCGCGCGACAGGAAGCGCCACCGGAAGAACTGGCCGGCCTGCGCGTCCATGTCGTGCAGGCGGTTGCCGGTGATGTAGATCGACACCATGTCGGGGCCCTCGGCGACCACGTCGGCCACCTGGAGCCGGTGCCGGAGGTTGAACGTCAGCGGCGCCACGATGCGCCCCCAGACGACCGCGGTGACCATGACGACGTAGAAGGCGATCCACAGCGTCCGGCCGAGGCCCGGTTTGAAGAGCTCCTGCCCGTTGGAGAACTGGTGGGCGAAGCCGAGCAGCAGCGCCAGGTAGGCGGTCAGATGCAGGAAGTACCACAGCTCGTAGGGCAGGGCCCGGCGCAGCCCGCGGATGCTCAGCAGGCCGATGCACACCAGCATGCCGGCCGCGAGGAAGGCGGTGACCATGTCCTCGTACTCGGTCAGGATCGTGCCGAGCTCGCTGACGAAACCGACCCGGTCGGCGTACGCGTAACCGACGGTGATCAGCGCCGCGTGGGCCAGGATCATGATCAGGACGGAGCCGCCGAGCTCGCGGTGCCACAGGCCCAGGTGGCGGGCGCCGATCCAGCGCTCCAGGACGGCCAGCCGGCTCATCAGGATCACCTGCACCAGCAGCAGGTAGCCGGCGATCAGGCCGGTGACGCGGCCGGCCGACTGGAAGATCTCCGCGCCGGTGTCGATCGAGCCGGCCTTCGTGCCGAGCCACCAGGGCAGCAGCGCCAGCGCGAGACCGCCCCAGAACAGGGTGCGCAGCAGGAACCGTCCGGCGCTGTTGTGCTCGACGGGTCGTGCCGCCGGGGCGGCGAGGCTGCTCGCCGGGCGTTGTTGCCGGGGGACGGTCATGGTTGATCGTGTCTCATGTGGTTCCACTGCCATTGGTGGTATCAGAACCCGCTGGTCGAGGACCATGGGCTTAAGCCGGACTTCAACCTGCGCACAAGATGCTCGCACGAGTGGCCGGCGGGCAGGCGCCCCTAGAATGACGCGATGCAGCGCTTCTGGCGAATCGCCCTGATCGTCCTCGCGGTGGTCGCCGCGTTCGCTGCGACGGGCCTCGGCGTGGCATACACGCTCGGTGTCTTCACCGAAGCGGGGCGTTTCAGCGCCGCACCTGACTGCGCGGTGCTCGACGCTTCAGCGGTGGCGGCGGTGGTACCGGCGGCGAAGGTCGAGGCCGACGGCGCCAACTGCACGGCGGGGGACGGTCAGACGCAGCTCAACGTCGGCTTCACGGTCGTGCCCAAGAAGGGCACGGTCGGCGGCCCGGAGCTCGCCTCCCGCTACCTCGAAGTGACCAGCGGCACCGAGAGCGAGCCCCTCGACGGCGTCGGCGACCAGGCGGTCCGCCAGCGGGTCCGCGCCATCGGCCAGCCTCAGATCATCACGATGCGGGTCAGCAACCTGATCGTGGTGCTGTCCGTCGCCAACCTCGGCGGCGGCGAGCTCCCCGCCGCCGCGGACACGGGCCTGGTCGAGGTGGCCAAGACCCTGGCCGCCAAGCTCAACGCCTGACCCGAGGCAAGCGCCCCCCGACAAAGCCGCGCCCAAGGAGAGCGGCGACGCTGTGGACAACGGCGCGGCAGCGGAAGCGAATCTCGCCCGCCCTGCACAAAATCACAAAGAAGGCGAAAAGGACATCAGGGGAGTTGCCGCAGGAAGCGCCCCGCCGCGTCGGAGCGGTCCGAGTACCCGAGCGCCTTGTAGAACGCGTGCGCGCCCTCGCGGGTCCGCAGGCTGGTCACCTCGACGCTGTGGCAGCCGCGCATGAGGCCGAAGGTCTCCGCCGCCGCGACCAGGCTGGTGCCGATCCCGCGCCCGCGCGCCGAGTCCGCGACGGCGAGCGCGACGATCCGCAGCCACGACCCGTCCTTCTCGAACGACGGGATGATGTGCGCAGCGATGACACCCAGCAGGCGGCCCCGCTCGTCCCAGACGAACGCGCCCCCGTCGGGGTGGTCGACCCAGGAGCGCAGGCGCCCGGCGGTGTCGGTCCCCTCCTGGGGATAGCCCAGCTGCTCCAGCAGCGTCGCCACCTGCTCGGTATCGTCGGTGGACAACCGGCGAACACCGCGGGCGACCTGCATTCGGTAGGCGTGCAGCACGTCAGCGCTCATGCAAGCAGCGTAGAACCGGTGACGCGGTTTGTGTCGGCCTGAACGCAGTCATTCACGTCCGCGGTGCACGTGCATCACAAACCTGCCACTTGACTGTGCGCCTGTTGCCTCTACCATTCGCACCCGCAAGTGCACGTGAAGCGATCAGGACCGCAGCGCCTTCTCGAACACCTCGACGGGCTGCGCGCCGGACACGCCGATCCTCTGGTCGAAGACGAAGAACGGCACGCCGCTGATGCCGTACGCGCGGGCCTGCGCGAAGTCCTGACGGACGTCGGCCTCGAACGAGCCGTCGGCGAGGGCCTGCTTGGCCGCCACCTCGTCCAGCCCGACCGTGGCGGCGAGCCCCGCGAGCACCACCTGGTCGCCGACGTCGGCACCCTCGGTGAAGTACGCGTGCAGGAGCCGTTCCTTCAGCTCCGCCTGCAGGCCGTGGGCCTTGGCGAAGTGCAGCAGCCGGTGCGCGTCGAAGGTGTTGGCGGTGCGGGCCCGGGCGAAGTCGTACGCCAGACCCTCGGCCGCCGCGAGCTGCGTGACGTGCTCGAACATGCCGTCGATCTGAGCCTGGGGCAGCCCCAGCTTCGCGCCCAGCGACTCGCCGACCGGCCGCGGGTCGCCCACCGGCGTCGACGGGTCGAGCTGGAAGCTGCGCCACTGCACCGAAACCGCCCCGTCGAACGTCGACAGGGCGGTTTCGAGGCGTCGTTTGCCGATGTAGCACCACGGGCAGACGATGTCGGACCAGACCTCGATCGTGATCATGCGCGCTCCTGTTCGTTGACGGTTCAACAATAGCGCGCACATCAGGCCGGAGGCGTCACCAGTCGGAGTTGCTGCCTCCCGTGCCGAGGATGACCTGGTCAAACGTGTTGCCGTCGTTGTCGTCGGTGTACGCGACGCTGACCTCGCCCCACGGCGACACCGCGACGACCTGCTGCTCCTGCCGGCCCGTCGCCGTCTGGCTGAGGACCTGCGAAGCGAGGCGGCCCGTGCCGGTGCCGTCGGGGTTGAACCCGCGGACCCACACGTCGAGCCCGCCCACGGTCCAGCCGGCGACCGTGTTCGCCTGGTCGTCGATGCCGATCGAGGGGGCGGCGCCGCCGTTCGCCGACAGGACCTCCACGTGCCGCGGCGTGCCGTCGGCGAGGAACGAGCGGGTCCACACGCCGGCGGTGCCGGTGTGGTCCGACTCGTACGCGACCGCGAAGGCGCCCGAGAACGACGCCGCGATCGCCGCCCGCCGCTGCTGGCCGTCGCCGAGGCTGTTGGCGGTACGGCGGGAGAGGTTGACCGCGCCGTTGGCCTTCGCCAGGCGTACGAGACCGATGTTGTAGAACCCGTTGGCGTCGGCGTCCTCGTCCCAGACGACCAGGGCGTCGCCGGACGCCGAGACCGCGACGTCGGGCTGGTGGTGCGCGCCGGTGGTCTGCGACGCGAAGACCTCGTAGGCCTTCGTCGTCGGGCCCGTGTACCCGGCGGCCTTGACCCTGTACGTGGTGCCCTGCACGTCCTCCCACACGACGCTGAACGCGACCGCCCCGGTGCTCGGCGCGCCGTCCGGGTCGACGGCCACCTTCGGCAGGATCTGGTCGCCGGCGGCGTCCGCGTTGGCCCGGCCGGACGCGGTGACCGTGCCGGTGGGGGAGACGACCCGGTAGACGATGTTGAACGCGCCGTTGCCGTCCGGGTCCTCGGCCCAGACCACGACGGCGTTGCCCTTGTCGTCGAGGCCGACGTCGGGGCTGATGTGCTTCCAGTTCGTGCCGGACGTGCCGCCCGCCGACAGCTTGAGCTCGTACTTCGCGACGCCGTCGGTGAACAGCCGCAGCCAGACGTCGGAGTGGGAGTTGTTCTCGGGCGCGGTGCTGTCCCGGTCGTCCTCCCAGACCACGGCGACCTGGCCGTTGCGGTTGGCGGCGATGGCCGGCGTGTCCTGGTCGCCGGTGGCGACGCTGTTGGCCGTCGTCCACGTCATCGACGTGGCGGCGAGGGTCGCGGCGAGCGCGACCGAGGTGATGGCTGCCATTGAAAAGGTTTCTCCTACAGGGCCCGAAGGCCGGGCTGGCCGTCGAGGATCGCGAACGACTTGAGGGTGGTGGCGGCCGCGCCGTGCTCGGTGACCGAGCTGACCGCGCGGAAGTCGGCCCGCACCTGCGCGGGGCTGATCGTGGTCCGGATGTAACCCCGCAGGTTGGAGTAGAACTTCAGGTGCGGGTTCGTGCCGGAGTTGGGGATCGTGGTGGTCGTCGAGCCGTTGCCGCCGGACGTGATCGACGTGCAGACCAGCTCGGTGCCGATGGTCGCGGAGGAGCTGCTGGCGTAGTCGGCCTTCAGGTCGTTGCCCCATGCCGCGTGTACGTCGCCGGTGAGCACGAGCGGGTTACGCACCGACCGGTCGATCCAGCCCTGCTGGATGCGGGACCGGGACGCGCGGTAGCCGTCCCAGGCGTCCATGTTGGCGGCGCCGCCGGCGTCGTACTGCCGGGCGAAGAACACCTGCTGGCCGAGGATGTCCCAGGTGCCGTAGTGCTGGGCGAGGCCGTCGAGCAGCCACGCCTCCTGCGCCGCGCCCGTCAGCGACCGCGACGCGGTGTCCGCGGCGGCGCACACCTTCCAGCCGTCGCCGCAGGCCTGGTCGTCGCGGAACTGCCGGGTGTCGAGCATGTGGAACGTGGCGAGCGTGCCCCAGCCGACCCGGCGGTACAGGGGGATGCTGTTGCCCGTCGGCGCCTGGCTCGGCCGCAGCGGCATGTTCTCGTAGTACGCACGGTAGGCGGCGGTGCGCCGGGCGGTCCACTGCGCCGCCGTCAGCACCGGGCTGCTGTCGTTGCGCACCATGTTGGCGTAGTTGTTCTCGACCTCGTGGTCGTCGGGCACGACCAGCCACGGCGCGATCGCGTGCGCCGCCTGCAGGTCCGGGTCCGACTTGTACTGCGCGTAGCGGCGGCGGTAGTCGGCGAGCGAGACGATCTCGGCGCCGGCGTGCTGGCGGACGCCGCTGGAGCCCGTGCCGCCCTCGTAGATGTAGTCGCCCAGGTGCAGGATCAGGTCCGGGCGGTCCTCGGCCATGCGGCGGTAGGCCGTGAAGTAGCCCGACTCGTAGTGCGAGCACGACGCGAACGCCATCACCAGGTTGCGGCCCACGGTGCCGGGCGCGGGCGCGGTGCGGGTCCGGCCCACGGGGGACAGGTGGCCCTGCGCACGGAAGCGGTAGTAGTACTCGGCGTCGGGCGCGAGCCCACCCGCGACCACGTGCACGGAGTGCGCGTCGGCGTAACGGGCGGTGACCGACCCCGACGCGACGAGCGAGCTGAACGTGTCGGTCGTGGACACCTGCCAGTCGACGGTGACGTCGGCGTTGGCCATGCCGCCCTGACCGTCGGCGTTCAGCGGCGACGGGGCGAGCCGGGTCCACAGCACGACGCTGTCTGAGGCCGGCTCGCCCGAGGCGACGCCGAGCTTGAACGGGAACGGGACGGCGGCCTGAGCGCTGGTCAACGGCAGTGCGACGGCCCCGGCGGTGGCCAGTCCACTGAGGACGAACGTGCGGCGGCTGAGCCTCTTCATGTCGCACACTTTTATCAGAGTCGATGAACGCCCGGTGTCCCTCAGCTAGCCGCGACCTGCATTCGATGTATGGCAGGGCGCGTTCTTGCATTCACTCACGGGCTTCTTTTGGCGTCCGGCCGAACTGTTTGCGGAACGCCCGATGGAAGCTGGCCACGTTGCCGAAGCCCGCCTCCGTGGCGACGTCGATGACCCGCAGGTGCCGCATCGCCGGGTCGGCCAGGTGCCGCGCCGCGCGCTCCAGCCGCAGTTGCCGCACCGTGGCCGCGTAGGACTCCCCCTGCCCCGCTCCTGCTCCCGCTACCGCTACCGCTCCTGCTCCTGCTCCCGAAAAGAGTGCGTGCACCGTCCTGACGGAGATGCCGAGGCGCCGTGCGGTCGCCGCCGGTGACAGGTCCTCGTCGGTCAGATGTCCTTCGATGTCGTCGATGCATGTCCGGTACGTCTTGGGCGACCGCACCGGTGTCAGGATCGACGGTTCGAGCGCGATCGACAGCATGCCCGCCGCGTGCGCGGCCAGCCGGTTCGCCGCCGACTCCCGCATCGGCCCCCTGGCGAGGGTCTCCATCGAGTGCCGTACGGCCGCCCCGACCCCGGTGACGGTGTCGATCGCCGTCGCCGTCCGCACCGGTCCGTTGGCTTGCAGTGTCTTCGCCGGTACGAACAGCGACAGCTGCCGGAAATCACCGCCGAACTCGAACCGGAACGGCTCGTCGGCGTCGACCACGGCCAGGCCGCCCGGGCGGAGCGTGGCCACCCGCCCGTGCTGCACCATCAGACTCGTGCCGCTGACCTGCAGATTCGCGTAGTAGCCGCCGATCGGGTCGCTGGCGACGGCGGCTTCCGTCCGGTACACCACCTGCCGCTGCGACTCGATCCTCGCCAGGCTGTGCTCGCCCAGCCGCCACTGCGTCACCGACCCGGCGAACCCGTCCCTCAGATCCGACTCCGGCGTCAGCGCCAGAAACGCCTCGCAGATCAGCTCCCGCCAATGCGTGAACTGCTCGGCCGGTGCGAGTGCCGACGTCGTCCAGTAGCTGCGGTTGTCCACTGCACGTCTCCTATGCCGCTCCCAGCAGCCATGCAACGCCCGCTCCCACCACCGCCGACATGGTTGCGACGCCCTTCCGACAGCGTCACCGGTGCTTTCTGAAGTATTGGTTCGCCGACCCGGTGAACATCAGCGGCACGGCCGCCCAGACCGCGGCCACGTGCAATGTCCTGGCCGCCGCGATCGCCCACCAGGTCAGGTCCGCGTCGGCGGTCGCCGCGCTCAGCGAGTTGCCGTCGGCCAGCCACGAGATCGGCTCGATGACCAGCGACAACGTGCCGACGATGCCCAGCACGACGGCGAGGGCGATCCGGGCCCACCGCCGCCCCGCCCGCATCCGCAGCGCGGTCAGCACCGCCGCCGCGTACACCACGCACCGGAACAGCACCCCGAACAGGGGATTCTCGCCGGCCTGGCCGGCCCCCACGACGATCACCGTCTCCACCGCGCCGAGCGCGACGGCGCCGATCCACAACCCGGTCGCCGCGCGCACCGCGACGGGTGGCCGGCTGGAGTCCAGAAGAATCATGCCCTTCACTGTCCGCCGCTGCTCCCCGCCTCACACACCCCCTGACCACCGTCTTCGTGCTGCGGCTAACCCCCGTGTCCGCGTTCGTGTCCGCCTTTGTGTCCGCCTTCGTGGCGGCCTCCGTACCGCCCGAGCATCGCCACCGCGTCGGCCGTCATCGCCTCGATGATCTCCGCCGCCGGCCGCAGCTCGGTGACCAGCCCGACACCCTGCCCGGCGAGCAGCGGCATCTCCTCGAGATCACCAGTGGTCAGCCCGCGCATCGGCACCAGGTTGGAGAACCGGTGCATCGTCACCGTCTCCCCACCCAGCACCGTCTCCCCGATCACCGGCAGCGGCGCGTCGTCCGCCTCCGCCGGCGGCGCGTCCAGCCACTCGCGCACGACCCGGTTCCGCAGCACCCGCATCGGGTTGAAGTCCGGCATGTCCGGCCCGAACATCGACGTGCTCACCGTCTCCGTGGCGTCCGAGCTCAGCAACCGGCTCTTGTACCCGTCGTGCGCCCCCGACTCGCCGCTGGCCACGAACCGCGTGCCGACCCACGCCCCGTCCGCCCCCAGCATCAGCGCCGCCGCCACGCCCCGCCCGTCCGCGATCCCACCCGACGCCAGCACCAACGCCGGCGCCACCGCGTCCACGACCAGCGGCACCAGCGCGAACACCGGCAACGTCGCCGCGTTGTGCCCGCCCGCCTCCTGCCCCTGCGCGACGACCACGTCCACCCCGTCGTCAACCGCCCGCTTCGCCGCGTCAACCGAGCTGAGCTGCTCGAACACCCGCACACCCGCCCCGTGCAGCTGCTCGATCCACCTCCGCGGCGGATGCCCCCAGTGAAACGACACCACCGCCACCCCGGCCTCACACACCGCGTCGATCTGCGCCTGCTCCGTGAACACCGTGATGAAGTTGACGTTGAACGGCCGATCCGTCTTCGCCTGTATCGCCGCCACCGTCTGCGCCAACGCCGCCGCCGGCATCAACCCCACCCCGAGCGACCCGAGCGCCCCCGCGTTGCTGACCGCCACCGGCAACTCCGGCGTCATTCCCACGAACGCCATCCCCGCCTGCGCGATCGGCGTCGTGAGCCCGAACGCCTCCGTGAACCTGGTCCTGAGTCCCATACCCCGAACCGTGCCCCACCCGCACCCCACCGGTGTTGCCTCCCGCGCAGCCCACATCGCATTCCGTGCAGACGTCACCCACCCGACACCCGGCCTCGACACGCTGGGCGCCGCCCCCGTACCGCGCGGGCCCAGGAGCGAAACTTCACCCCATGACGATCGACGCGTACCGGGCCCTCTGGGAATCACACGACGACCGCTATGTCCTGCTGCGAGTGCCCAGCGGCCACGCCATCTTCGACGTACAAGCCCGCGGGACAGTGATCATCGAGGACGACGACCTCTACCGCGAGGTGAAGCAGCGGATGCTGGACAACGGCGCCGCCGTCGTCGACCGCCCCCCAACCCCTTAGCCGGCACCTAACTCTGGCTGGCTGTCTGGAAGGCGCACCCGCAGGCGCCTCTTCGGTGTACAGCGACCGAACAGGCGCCTGACCAGCGCCGAAGTGGTGCGCCCGGTAGGGATCGAACCTACGACCTTGGGATTAGAAGTCCCCTGCTCTATCCGCTGAGCTACGAGCGCATGTCGTCGGACAGGCTACCGCCTACGGCGGAGGATTCGCTTGTGGGGAGCCAAATCGACGTTCTCAGGACAACATTCCTCGCCTCCCGGCACAAGCGGGTTCCCTTGTCGCGCCACTCGTTTCGCTACGGGTGGCGACAAAGTCACGCTTCGGGTCGTTCGGACCCCTCCCGAACGGTCCACCCCACAGCCCCATTACCCGCAACCACTCCAGCCAACGCATTCGCGCGCACCAACCCCGCACCCCACCGTAGGCGGGCCAGCGCCGCACGGTGCCCAGGACGCTCCCTTCACCGTGTCCCAGGTCGGGTCTCGTCCGAGCCGTGCCTGGTCTCGCCCGTGCTTGGCCTGGTCTCGCCCGAGCCGTGCCTGGTCTTGCTTCCCGCGCTCAGCATCGTGCTCAGGCTGGTCAAGGCGGCGCGCACGACCAGTCCCTTGTCGGGTCTGCCCACCCGCAGGTCCCACCAGCCGGTCGCCTACCTGGGCGACGGTCCCCACCCGCCAGTCCCTTGCCGCGTCGGCGCACGGCAGCGCGCCCCGGCCAGTCGCTTGCTGGGTCGACCCGCGCGGCGGTCCTCACCGGCCGGTCCTCACCGGCCGGTCCTCACCGGCCGGTCCCCACCGGCCAGTTCCCCGCCGCGTCGGCCCATGGCGGTGCGCACCGGCCAGGTCGCTTGCCGCGTCCGCCTACGCAGCGCGCTCCTGACCGGTCCGCGTGGCTGTTCACGGCGGTGCCGGCGGTGGGTCGTGACGCCGGATGCCTCGGTGCCGCGACCCACCGACCCGTCAGGCGGGAACCGGCACCTTGCCCCGGTTGCGCCGGCGCCGGCCGCCGCTCGACTCCTCGGGCGCGTCCGTCGAACTCTCGTCGTCGCCGGTGGGGGACCCCTCGTCCTCCGAGTCGGAGACCGCCGGGACCTCCGCGGTGTCGGCGTCGGTCGTGAGCTCCGCCGCGTCGTCCGGCGCGGTGAAGCCCTCCATCGCGGCGAACGCCGCGCCGTCGAACGCGGCGTTGATCGCGTTGTCGAGCTCGGTCAGGACGTCCTCCGCGAACGGATCCCGGTCGGCGTCCGCCGGCTCCACCATGGTCGTGACGAAGCCGCCGAGCTCGGCGTCGTAGTCGCGCTGTCGCGGCAGCGCGTTGATCGCCACCACCGGTGTGCTCGGCTGGCCCGCGATGTGGGCGTCCGACAGCTCGTCGTCGATCGAGCTGGTCGCCGTGTTGGCCTTGACCCGGGCGAACTTCGCCCGGCCACGGGCCAGGTCGTGGCCGATGGAGGTGGCCTCCAGCTCGTACGCCACCCGCTTGGCGTGGTCCTCGGTCTCCCAGTTGCGGCTCGACAGCTTGCCGGTGATGATCACCGGGTCGCCGACGTGGACGCTGCGGATCACGTTCTCCGCGAGGTTGCGCCAGCAGGTGACGCGCAGCCGGAGCTGGTTGCCGTCGACCCACTGCCCCTCGCTGCGGTCGTAGCGCCGTGACGTGGCGGCGACCTTGAAGGACGCGACCAGCGCCTTGCTCTCTTCCAGCCGACGGCAGTCAGGCTCGTTGAGCACGTTGCCGACGATGGTCATCGTCGTCTCGTTCATGTCCGTCTCCCTCCCGTGTTAAGGACTCGGGAGGAGCATCGGTCAGATCGGTCCTGCCCCGCTCGCGGCCGACGCCGGATCTGTGGATAACCGACCGCTTGTGGACAGGCTCGCGTCAGCGCTGATGATCTGCTACGCGCTGGTCGTACACCTCAGAAAGCCGCATGGGCGAGGTTAGAGGTGAACACTTCCCAGACCCCGCGGCGGCGCACCAGCAACTTGCGCGACAGCAGGTGCGGGTCGCCGGCGAAGAAGACCCTGTCGATCGCGCGCCGGACCTTCGCGAGGCCGGGCGGGGACTGGGAGCCGGTCACGATCACGACGTCGCGCGCAGGCACGCCGACCACGAGCTCACCGGGCACGGCACGCTCCAGGCCTGCCCAGAACGGCTCGGCGAGCAGCAACGTCGAGGCGACCCCGTCGAACTGGAGCATCAGCGCGGGCGGCTGGCCGTGGACCTGAGCGGCGCCGAGCCGTTGGTCGAGGTTGTGCGCAGCCTGGCGGCGCAGCATCCGGCGGGGCATCTCCATGCGCTGCAGCTCGGCCCAGGTGACGAGGCGTTGCCCGAACGGCGGTCCGTAGCTGTAGCCGACCCCGAGGCCACCCATGAACTCGTCGACCACGGGCGCGTACACATCTTCGCGACGGATGTCGCGAAGCGGCGCGAGAACGGGGAGGAGCATGGGCTGCACGCATGCAAAGTAGGACGCTGACGGATGTGAGACAAGCTCTTGTTTTCGCACCATTTGCTTGCTAGTGCCCCGACGGCCGCCATGAAAAATTGTCGGTGGGGGTCGGTAGTGTCCCGAGCATGGCGATTCGAAGACTCCACGCCGACGCGATCGGGATGTTGCTGGGCGGTGTGCTGGATGCTGTGTTCGGCGATCCGCGCAGGTGGCACCCTGTCGCGGGGTTCGGGCGGTTCGCAGGGGCGGTCGAGCGGCGCACCTATGCCGACGACCGGGCCGCGGGAGCGCGATTCACTCTGGTCGCCGTGGGTGCGCCTGTACTGGTGGCCGCGGCGACGGCCTGGTTGACCAGGCGAAGGCCGATCGCCCGCACTCTGGTTGTGGCCGGTGCGACCTGGGCCGCGCTGGGCGGCACGAGCCTCGCGCGGGAGGGACGGGTGATGGCCGACCGGCTCGACGGCGGCGACCTGGATTCCGCGCGGGCGCAGCTGCCGAATCTCTGCGGGAGGGATCCGTCCGCGCTCGGTGCGCCAGAGCTGGCCCGGGCGACGGTGGAGTCCGTCGCGGAGAACACGTCGGACGCCGTCGTCGGCCCGCTGTTCTGGGGCGCGGTCGCGGGGCTGCCGGGCATCGTCGGGTATCGGGCGGTCAACACGTTGGATGCGATGGTCGGTCACCGCTCGGCTCGGTATGCGAGGTTCGGCACCGCCTCGGCGCGCCTCGACGACCTCGCCAACCTGGTGCCGTCGAGGGTGACGGCGGCGCTGACGGTCGCCGCCGCGCCGGCCGTCGGAGGGCGGCCCGGCGAGGCGCTGCGGGTGTGGCTGCGCGACGGAGGTCGGCATCCGAGCCCGAATTCGGGGCAGTGCGAGGCGGCCGCCGCCGGCGCGCTGGGGATTCGGCTCGGAGGCCGCAACGTGTACGGGTCCCGGGTCGAGCACAGGCCGCACCTCGGCGACGGCGGGCCACCCGCCCCGCGTGACGTCCGCCGGGCCGCGACCTTGTCCGTCGTCGTCGGCGCGGCCGCTTTAGGCCTCGCGTGCGCGCTCCGGGCGGGCGCCGCTCGCCGCCGCGCCAAGCCGACCGGTGTCGGGCTGCGGGGCGAGGGCGCGGCGTGAACGGTCGGGAGCGGAGGCTGCTGTGCTCGGCTCGCGGTGGCGGCGGAGCGTGGCGGGAGACGCCGGCGTGAGTGGCTCGGGGCGGAGTGGAGGGCGGCGAGCGGTGGGTGCAGCGCTTGGTTCACGGTGGCGGCGGAGCGTGGCGGGAGATGCCGGCGTGAGCGGTTCGGGGCGGAGTGGAGGGCGGCGAGCGGTGGGTGCAGCGCTTGGTTCACGGTGGCGGCGGAGCGTGGCGGGAGATGCCGGCGTGAGCGGTTCGGGGCGGAGTGGAGGGCGGCGAGCGGTGGGTGCAGCGCTTGGTTCACGGTGGCGGCGGAGCGTGGCGGAGGTGGCGGCGTGAGTGGTCCGGGGCGGAGTGGAGGGCTGCGAGCCGGGGGTGCAGTGCCTGGCCCGCGGCGACGGCTCGGAGCGGAGGTGATGGCGTGAGCGGGCTGCTGGTTGCCGGCACGACGTCCGACGCGGGCAAGAGCATGCTCACCGCGGGGATCTGCCGCTGGTTGCGCAGGCGGGGCGTGGACGTCGCTCCGTTCAAGGCGCAGAACATGTCGAACAACTCGGCGATCGCGGTGGACGGCGGTGAGATCGGCCGGGCGCAGGCTCTGCAGGCGTATGCGTGCGGGTTGGAGCCCAGCGTCAGGTTCAACCCGGTGCTGCTCAAGCCGGGCTCCGACCGGCAGAGCCAGGTCGTCGTGCTCGGGCAGGCGACGGGGTATATCGGCGCCCGTAACTACCACGAGATCAAGGACCGGCTGCGCGGCACGGTGCTGGAGACGCTGCGCGAGCTGCGGGCCAAGCACGAGGTGGTGATCTGTGAGGGCGCCGGGAGTCCCGCCGAGATCAACCTGAGGGCCGGCGACCTGGCCAACATGGGCCTCGCCAGGGCGGCGGACCTGCCCGTCATCGTGGTCGGCGACATCGACAGGGGAGGGGTGTTCGCCGCGCTGTACGGCACGCTCGCTCTCCTCGACGCCGAGGACCAGGCGCTGATCTCGGGCTTCGTGATTAACAAGTTCCGCGGGGACTCGGGGCTGCTCCGGCCGGGCGTCGACTCGCTCACGGAGCTGACCGGCCGGCCGACGCTCGGGGTGGTGCCCTGGTCCACGGAGCTGTGGCTCGACGGCGAGGACTCGCTGGCGTACGACGGGCGGGTCCTCGGCCGGCCCGCGCCGCCGCGTGGCGGACAGTGGCTGCGGGTCGCCGTGGTCCGCCTGCCGCGGGTGTCCAACGCCACCGATGCCGAGGCGTTCGCCGCGGAGCCGGGGGTGCAGGTGCGGCTCACGGTCGAGCCCGCCGACCTCGCCGACGTGGACCTGGTCGTGCTGCCGGGCACCAAGTCCACTGTGGACGACCTGCACTGGCTGCGGGAGCGGGGTCTGGCGGACGCGGTGCTGGCCCACGCGGCGTCCGGCCGGCCGGTTCTCGGGATCTGCGGCGGGTTCCAGATGTTGTCCGAGCGGATCTTCGACGACGTGGAGAGCCGCCGCGGCGCGGTGCCGGGGCTGGGGCTGCTGCCGGTGGAGGTCACGTTCGCGGACCGCAAGACCCTCGGACGCGTGACCGGCACCGGGCTCGGGTCGCAGCCGGTGCGGGGGTACGAGATCCACCACGGCGTGGTGAGCCGGGCGGCGGAAGGCCTTACGCCGTTGATCCGCCTGGCCGACGGCACGGGTGAGGGCGCCGTGTCCGGCAACGTGTTCGGCACGCACTGGCACGGGGCGTTCGAGACCGACGAGTTCCGGCGGGCGTTCCTGACCGAGGCCGCGCGCCTGGCCGGCCGGCACGGGTTCCAGGTCGCGCCGGACACGTCGTTCGCGGCGCTGCGGGAGCGGACCGTCGATGTGCTGGGCGACCTGGTCGAGGAGCACCTCGACACGACGGCGCTGTGGCGGCTGATCGAGGGTGGCGCACCCAGCGGCCTGCCGACCGTCGTCCCAGCGCTGAGAGCATCCGCCCCGAGCGCGCCTGGCGCCGAGCCCACATCGGCGCCAGCGGTGCCTGCCGGCGTCGCCGGGACACCGGGCGGTGCGGCGGGACCTGCTCCAAGTGCGCCTCGTGCGGAGTCCGGGGCGGTGCTGTCCGGCAGCGTTCCGGGATCGCCGGACGATGGGGCGGAAAGCGTCCTGAGCGCGCCTCACGACGAGCCTGTGCCGGCGCCGGTGGTGGCCGGCGACCTTCCGGGGTCGCCAGGTGATGCGGGCGGCGGGAGCGTCACGGTGGATCGGGGGGTGTCATGAGCGCCGGGGGCGGGGGCATCGGGACGTACAGCGCGCTGGCGAAGGAGGTCCTCGGACGGGAGGCGCGCCTGGGTGATGTGCGGCTGGTGGCGGTCGACGGGCGGGCGGGGTCGGGGAAGACCACGTTCGCGGGACGGCTGGCGCGGGCGTTGCGGCACGCCGGTGTGGACGTCGCCGAGTTGCACACCGACGACTTCCTGGACGGGTGGGCGGAGCTGGAGGCGTGGCGGCCGAGGCTGGAGCGGTGGGTGTTCGCGCCGTTCAAGGCGGGTGAGGACGCGCGGTACCGGCGGTATGACTGGGTGCGGGAGCGGCTGCGCGACGAATGGGAGCCGTTGCGGCGGCCAGACGTGCTGGTCGTCGAGGGGGTCGGCAGCGCGGGGGTGCAGGACCTGACGTTCGCCGTGTGTGTCCACGCGCCGCGGGCGCTGCGGCTGGAGCGGGGGCTGATCCGCGACGGCGAGGCGTTACGGCCGCAGTGGGAGCGGTGGATGGCCGAAGAGGACCGGTTCTTCGGTGAGGGCGCGGCGCCGCGCACGGTCGACGTGCACGTAGACGGGGCGCCGGGCGAGGAGCACGACCCGCAGAATGAGTACTTCATCCTCGCGGGCGGGTAGACGGGTGTTGCGCAGGTGCGGGACGATCCGGGAGGCGGCCGGACACGATCCGGATGCGACGGGGAGGCGGAGCGAATGACCACGAACGACGTGCAACGCCGGCGGGTGGTGCTGACCGGGATCAGTTCCCGGGCGTGGGAGCACCCGGCGGACAGGGGTGCCCTGGTGGCGCTGCGGGAGTTGCGCGGGTTCGACGACGCGCTGAAGTCGCTGCACGCCCTGTGGAACGAGCGGGCGTGGCGCCTGGAGTTCCTCGGCAACGCGATCCGCGTCGACCACCGGCAGTTCCCGCGGGTGCACCGGCTGATGGCGGAGGCCGCCGCGTCGCTCGACGTCGCGGACCTGCCCGAGCTGTACGTGCACAGCGACCGCTCGATCAACGGCATGTGCATCGGCATGTCGAAGCCGTTTATCGTGATCAACCGGGGCTGTCTGGAGCTGCTCGACGACGAGGAGCTGCGCTGCCTGCTCGGGCACGAGCTGGGGCACCTGGTGAGCGGGCACGCGGTGTACCGCACGATGGTGCTGATCCTGACGGACTGGGCGGTGCGGCTCGCGTGGCTGCCGGTCGGGTCGATGGTGCTGCGGGCGATCGTGGCCGCGCTCATGGAGTGGTGGCGCAAGGCCGAGCTGTCCGCGGACCGGGCCGGGCTGCTCGCGTGCCAGGACCCGGCGGCGTCGCTGCGGCTGTCGATGAAGCTGGCCGGCGGCGGTGACCTGTCCGAGGTCGACACGACCGCGTTCCTGGAGCAGGCCGCTGAGTTCGAGCGGGCCGGTGACCTGCGGGACAGCCTGATCAAGATCCGGATGGTGACGGCGCGGTCGCACCCGATGCCGGTGGCGCGGGCCGCCGAGGTCCGGGCGTGGATCGACCGCGGGGAGTACCAGCGCATCCTCGGCGGCGAGTATCCGCGTCGCGCCGACGACGGGGACGCTTCGGTCAGCGAGGAGATCAAGGCGGCGGCCGCGTCGTACCGGGAGGCGTTCTCACGGTCGCAGGATCCGCTGGTGTCGCTGCTGCGCAAGCTCGGCGACGGGGCGTCGGAGGTCGGCGACTGGGTCGGCGCCGGCGCGGGCAAGATGCGCGGCTGGATGCGCGGAAACGGGTCCAACGGCACAGACGACCAGTCGGCGAAGTAAGTTCCGGGTATGACAGTGCTCACCGAAGAAGAGCTCCGCGCCGCGATCCGGCGGGAGATGCCCGGGGTCCGCGCCGATCTGGAGCGGCTCGTGCGCATCCCAGGCATCGCGTTCACGGGGTTTGACCACAGCCACGTCGAGCGTTCCGCCGAAGCGGTGGCGGAGCTGCTGCGCGGCGCCGGGATTCCGGATGTGCGGCTGGTCCGGAAGGGTGGGCAGCCGGCGGTGCTGGGTCGCAGGCCCGCGCCGCCCGGAGCGCCGACGGTGCTGCTGTATGCGCACCACGACGTCCAACCGGTCGGCGACCGCTCGCAGTGGCTGAGCGACCCGTTCGAGCCCGAGGAGCGCGACGGCCGCCTGTACGGGCGCGGCACCGCTGACGACAAGGCCGGCGTCATGGCGCACATCGCGGCGCTGCGCGCGTTCGGAGACGACCTGCCGGTCGGCGTGGTGCTGTTCATCGAGGGCGAGGAGGAGTTCGGCTCCGAGTCGCTGGAGGACCTGCTGCGCGAGCACCGCGACGAGATCGCCTCGGACGTGATCGTGATCGCGGACTCGGGCAACTGGGACGTCGGCCAGCCGGCGCTGACGACCGGGCTGCGGGGCATCGTCAACGGGTTCTTCGAGGTGCGGGTCCTCGAGCAGGCCGTGCACAGCGGCATGTTCGGCGGTGCCGTGCCCGACGCGTTGATCACCCTGTCCCGGTTGATCTCGACGCTGCACGACGACGCGGGTGACGTCGCGGTGGAAGGCCTGGTCAGCACGCAGTCGGCGCCGCTGGACTACCCCGAGGACCGGTTCCGCGAGGAGGCCGGCATGATCGACGGGGTTCAGTTCATCGGCAGCGGGCGGCTGGTCGAGCGCCTGTGGACGCGGCCGTCGATCTCGATCCTCGGCATCGACGCGCCGGCCACCGAAGGCGCACCCAACGCGTTGATCCCGGTCGCGAAGGCCAAGTTCAGCGTGCGGATCGCACCCGGTGACTCGGCGCAGCGGGTGTACGACACGATGGTCGCCCACCTGGAGCGGCACGTTCCCTGGGGCGCGAAGGTCACGGTGACGCTCGAGCAGCTCGGTGAGCCGTGCGTGATCGACGCGACCGGGCCGGTGTACGAGGCTGCCCGCCAGGCGTTCACCGAGGCGTGGGACGGCGTGAGCCCGGTCGACATGGGCGTGGGCGGGTCGATCCCGTTCATCGCGACGTTCCAGGAGATGTTCCCCAAGGCAGCGATCCTGGTCACGGGCGTCGAGGACCCGAGCACCAAGGCGCACGGGCCCAACGAGAGCCTGCACCTGGGCGAGTTCGAGCGGGTCTGCGTCGCCGAGGCCCTGCTGCTGGCGAAGGTGGCCAAGGTCGCCGACACCGCCTGACGCAAACCCCGGAGCGTTCCGGCCCGGCCACTGAGCCGGGCCGGAACATCAGCCCGCCCGCCCAGCGAGGACGAACCACCAGGCCACGAAGGGCAGGCCGCGCCGAGGTGGGACGGGTCGGGTCGGGTCGGGCCGCGATGGGTCAGGCCGCGATGGGTCAGGCCGCGACGGGTCAGGCCGCGACGGGTCAGGCTGGGCCGTGACGGGTCGGTTCGGGACACGACGCGGGCAGGACGCGGCGATCCGGGAGCGGTCAGGCTGTGACCCGAGTTGAAGTCGAATCCGGGCCGCGGCGCTGACGGAACGCCACACCCCGATCACCGCGCCCGAACGTCAGACGACAAGGCCGCGGTGCTGAGGGGTCAGCGGGCCGCGGCCGGGAGTGTCAGAAGGCGGGGAAGGTCAGCCGCGCGGGGGCAGCTTCACGACGCTGACGAAGAACTCGTCGATCTGGCGGACGACGGCGATGAAGCTGTCGAAGTCGACCGGCTTCGTCACGTAGGCGTTCGCGTGCAGGGAGTAGCTGCGCAGGATGTCCTCGTCGGCCTGGGAGGTGGTCAGGACGACGACGGGAATGCGGCGCAGGTCCGGGTCCTCCTTGATGGCCTGCAGGACCTGGCGGCCGTCGACGCGGGGCAGGTTGAGGTCCAGCAGGATGAGGTCGGGCCGGGGGGCGTCCGCGTGCGGGCCTTCGCGCCGCAGGTAGGCCAGGGCCTCCTCGCCGTCCTGGACGACGTTGAGCTTGTTGCGGACCTTGTGCTCCTCGAACGCCTCCTGCGTCATCAGCACGTCGCCCGGGTCGTCCTCAACCAGGAGCACCTCGATCGGCAGGGACGACTCCCTGGGTGCGGTCATTGAACGGACTCCTCAAGCGAAGACGACGACGCAGACGAAGACGCAACCGAAGACGAAGACGAAAGCGCAGCGGCGGGATCAGATACAGGTACAGGCAGCGTGAACCGGAACAGCGTACCTTCGGTCTGCGACGGGTCGATCCAGATCCTGCCGCCGTGGTATTCGACGATTTTCTTCGCGATCGCCAGGCCGATGCCGGTCCCGGGGTAGGCGTCCTTCGCGTGCAGGCGCTGGAAGATGACGAAGACCTTGTCGGCGAACTCGGGCTCGATGCCGATGCCGTTGTCCTCGACGCTGAACTCGTACTCCTCGCCGACCTGCTGGCAGTCGATGAGGATGTGCGGGGTGCGGTCGGGGTGGCGGAACTTCAGCGCGTTGCCGATGAGGTTGCTGAAGAGGGCTCCGAGCAGCGGTTCCTCCCCTCGTACGACGGGCAGGTCGACGAAGGTGATCTCCGCGCTGGTCGACTCGCGCTGCGACTCGAACTGCTCGGCGGAGTCGACGACGACCTTGTTGAGGTCGATGTCGGCGAAGCCACTGGTGAGCCGGCCGATGCGGGAGAAGGCGAGCAGGTCGTTGATCAGCCGTTGCATGCGCTGGGCGCCGTCGACAGCGAAGGCGATGTACTGGTCCGCCCGTTCGTCCAGCTGCCTCGCGTACCGACGCTGCAAAAGCTGGCAGAAGGAGGCGACCTTCCGGAGGGGCTCCTGCAGGTCGTGGGAGGCGACGTAGGCGAACTGCTCGAGGTCGCGGTTGGACCTCGTCAGCTCGGCGGCCTGCTGCTCGAGCATCCGGTTGGCCTCCTCGACCAGCCGGCGTGCCTCGACGACGTCCTGCAGCTCGGTGTTGATCCGCCGGCGCATCGTGTCGACGTCGGAGGCGAGCGCGGCCAGCTCCGGGGGGCCGCCGCCGGTGATCGCGTGGTCGTAGTTGCCGCCCGCGACGATGCGCACTTCGGCGGCGAGCTCGGTCACGGGCCGGGTCACCAGCCGCCGCAGGAGCAGCGCCAGCGCGACGCCCGCGAAGATGATCACGATCCCGGCGAAGGCGAGCAGCACGATCAGCACGTTGCCGGAGGACCGGACCTCGGCGGCGACGGTGTCGCGCCGGGTGCTCAGTCCGCTGCGCAACGCGTCGATCTCGCTGGAGGCCGCGGTGTAGACGGCCCGTGAGGCGGCGGTCGGCGTCGCGCGTTCGGCGCTTGGGCCGTCCGTGCGGGTCTGCGCGATCAGCGGCTCGGTGATTTCGCGTCGGAACCGTGAGGTCGCCGCCGCGACGTCGTGGACGGTGCTGAGCAGGGCGGGCTCGTCGGCGAGGAGTCGCTCGGTATCGGCGAGGATCTCCGTCTCGGACTGCTGCGCGGCCTTGTACGTGTCGAGGTCACTCTCCCTGCCGGTCAGCAGGAACGTGCGGGCGCTCGTCTGCTGGCGCAGCAGCTGCGAGTTCAGCTGCTCGGTGTTGACGAGCGCGGGCGTGAGCCGGTCCATCACCTTCGTCGTGTCCGCCCGGTTGGCGGCCGCGGTGACGGTGGCGCTGACGGCGATGAGCCCGAGCAGGCCCGCGACGACCGCGCAGAGCGCGATGATCCGGCGCCAGAGCGACCATCTGGTCGGGTTCAACGCGAACTCCTCGGATCCAGCAGCAGGACGGCGATGTCGTCGGACAGCGGCCCGCCGTTGTGGCCCTCGGCCTGCGCCGCGAGCCAGGCCGGCAGGTCGCGGGGGAGCGCGCGGCCGGGGTCCTTCAGCACGTCGACGATCCCTTCGATGCCGAGGCGTTCGCCGCCGGACGCGTCCGGGCCGGCGCTGCCTTCGATGAGGCCGTCGGTGTACAGCAGGAGCTGCCAGCCGGGTTCGCCCAGGCGCACCTCGGTGGCCGGGCGGGGAACGCCGGGCATCACGCCCAGCACGAGCCCTGGCCGAACGGCACACGGCTCGACCCGGTCGCCGGCGATCAGGATCGGGGGCGGGTGGCCGGCGAGCCGGATCCGGGCGGTGCCCTCGGCGAGGTTGACGGTGGCGACCGCGACCGTGGCGAACAGCTCGTCGGTGCGCCGCTCGCTCACCAGCACCTGCTCCAGAGAGTCCAGGATGTGGTCCTCCGGTACGCCGGCGAGGACCAGCGCCCGCCAGGCGACGCGCAGCGCCACCCCGAGCGGCGCCTCGTCGACGCCGTGCCCGCAGACGTCGCCGATGAGCAGGTGCAGGTGGGTGCCGTCGACGCCGATCGCGTCGAAGAAGTCGCCGCCGAGCAGGCCCCGGTCGCGGCCGGGCCGGTAGATGGACCACAGGTCCGCCTGTACACCCGCCATGATCGGTTTGGGCAGCAGGCCGCGCTCGAGCCGGGCCGACTCCGCCTGCCGCAGCTCCGATTCGCGCAGCAGCCGGGCCTGCTCGTCGGCCCGCTTGCGTTCGACGGCGTAACGGACGGCCCGCGACAGACCGGTACCGTCGACGGCGCCCTTGACGAGATAGTCCTGTGCGCCCTCGGCGACCGCCGCAGTGCCCAGGTGCTCGTCCTCCAGGCCGGTGAGCACGCACACCGCGACCCGGCCGGCGTCGTGCAGCACCTGCCGCAGCCCGTCCAGGCCGCTCGCGTCGGGCAGCCCGAGGTCGAGCAGCACGCAGTGCACCTCGCGCAGCAGCGGCCGGGCCTCCCGCATCGTCTGTGCGACCCTGACGTCGAACGGCGCGTCGGCCTCCGCGAGCAGCTCCTGGACCAGGAACGCGTCACCGGGATCGTCCTCGACGAGCAGCACCCGGATGCGTTCGCCCGTGTGCAGGCCGAGGCGCCGGTTGCGCAGGTCGGCCGTCGTGCCGACGTCAGGCATGCGCACACCCTCCCGGTGGGTGCGGTAGTTGTCGCGCGGCACACATGGGGACGATCCTTCCCTACCTGACGACTTCGTGCATGTGCGGGTGCAGTGTCTCAGCCGGAGTGGCCGCCGTCACCACACATCCATTGCGTCCTACCGGTGGATAGGCTTCCCGCGTGCACGGGCTCGAGAACATCGTCGGACTGATCGCCGTCGTCGTCGCCACCTCCGTGGTGGCCCGGCGGATCGGTGTGCTGTCACCCATCCTGCTGGTGCTGGTCGGGATCGGTATCTCCTTCATTCCCGGTGTGCTGGAGATCGAGCTGGACCCGGAGATGGTGCTGCTCGGGATCCTGCCGCCCATCTTGTACGTCGCGGCGCTGGAGACCTCGGTTCCCGCGTTCCGCTTCAATCTCCGGCCGATCCTGCTGCTCGCCGTCGGACTGGTCCTGTTCACCGCCGCGGCCGTCGGCTTCACGCTCCACGCGCTCCTGCCGCAGGTGCCCCTGGCCATGTGTTTCGCGCTCGGTGCGGTCGTCGCGCCGCCCGACGCGGTCGCGGCCACCGCCGTCGCCCGCCGCATCGGCCTGCCGCGGCGGATCGTCACCGTGCTGGAGGGCGAGAGCCTCATCAACGACGCGACCGCCCTCGTCACGCTGCGGGTGGCGGTCGCCGCCGCGGTCGGCGAGGCGGTCGACACCTGGTCGATCACCCAGACGGCGTCGCTCGCCGTGCTCGGGGGTGTCGGCATCGGCATCGTCGGCGGCATCGTCCTCGGGTACGTGCACAAGAAGGTCGAGAACCCGCTCATCGACAACGCGATCTCGCTGCTCACGCCGTGGGTGGTGTTCCTGCCGGCGGAGAGCATCCACGCCTCCGGCGTCGTCGCGGTCGTCGTCACCGGTCTCGCCCTCGGGCACAGGATGCCGACACTCATGTCCGCCGCCTCCCGGCTGCAGATGGACGCTTTCTGGCGGATGGTGAAGTTCCTCCTCGAAGGGGCGGTATTCCTCCTCGTCGGCCTGCAGCTGCGCGCGCTCATCGAGCAGGTCGAGCGGTCGTTCTGGTTCACGTTCGGCTGCCTCGCCGCCGTCGTCGGGGTCGTGATCGTCGCCCGGATCGTGTGGCTGTTCCCGACCGTGTACCTCGCCCGGCTGATCCCACGGGTCCGCCGCCGTGACCCGTCGCCGACGTTCGCGGCGCCCGCCGTCATCTCCTGGGCCGGCATGCGGGGCGCGGTGACCCTCGCCGCGGCGCTCTCGCTGCCGTCGCCGCAGCAGGCCGGCGCCTATCCGCGCGGACTCTTCGTGATCCTGGCCTTCGGGGTGATCGTGGCGACGCTGGTGCTGCAGGGCGCGACGCTGCCGACCGTGGCCCGCTGGCTGAAGGTCCCCGGCGACGACGAGAAGGAGGACGCGCTCGCCGAGGCGTCGGTGCAGCACGAGGCGAGCCGGGCCGGCAAGGCCCGCCTGGAGGAGGTCGCCGACGACGCGCCCGACGGGGTCGTCGAACGGCTGCGGCAGGTCGCGCTCAGCCGCTCCAACCTGGCCTGGGAGCGTCTCGGCCGATCCGACCGGGAAACGCCGTCGGCCGCGTACGCTCGCCTGCGGCGCGAGATGCTGAACGCCGAACGCGAGGTCTTCCGGCGCGCCCGCGACACCGGCAAGATCCCCGAGGAGACGCTGCGCCAGGCGCAGCGCGACATGGACCTGGAAGAGTCACTGCTGGAGCGAGGAGATCTGTGACCTGCCCGCACATTGAAGCCGCGGAGAAGCTGGACATTCCGGAGGTCGAGGGATGTCCGGAATGTATCGAGATGGGCTTCACCGACTGGGTCCACCTGCGCCAGTGCCTCACCTGTGGGCACGTCGCGTGCTGCGACTCCTCCCCGCGCCGGCACGCCACGCAGCACTTCCTCACCACCCATCACCCCGTCATGCGCTCGATCGAGCCCGGCGAGTACTGGCGCTGGTGTTACCTGGACGAGACCATCGGCTAGCTTTTCCCGCCCTTCCTACCTGCGAGTATGCGTTTCTCAGCGGTTTCTAAGGAGACGCCGGACACAATCATCACCAGTTGGGCATGGAACGGGGTGCATTCGTGTTGCCATGGTCAACGGGGAATGGTCGACTGACGACGGGGTAGGGGGCGGACCATGGTGAGCGGGACATGGTAGACGCGGTCATGGACCTGGTGGCAGCTCCCGGTGTCCTGTACGCAACGATTCTCGTCCTTCTCACCGTCGACGCGTTCGTCCCGGTCGTCCCGGCCCAGGCCCTGATGATCGGCGGCGGCATCCTGTCCACCACCGGCCACGTCCAGCTGCTGCTGCTCGTCGCCGCGGGTGCCGTCGGCGCGGTCTCCGGCGACCTCCTGGCGTTCCTGCTCGGCCGCCGCCTGGCCCGCCGCGACGCCGGCACCCCTGACCGCCTGACCCGGCGCAAGCCCAGGGCGATCACCCTTCGCCTCAACGAAGCCATGCGCAAGCACATCTTCCTGGCCGTCCTCCTGTGCCGCTTCGTCCCCGCCGGCCGCATGATCACCGCCATCTACGCGGGCCGCAACGGCGTGTCGACCCGCCGTTTCGCCTCGTACGACGTTCTGGCCGCCACCCTCTGGGCCACCTACGGCGCGCTCCTCGGCCACTTCGGAGGCGAGGCGATCGCGGACTCGTCCTGGCTCCCGCTGGTCCTGGTGGCCGCCGCCGCCCTGCTTTTCCTCGCCGGCGCCCCGCTGCTCAGCTTCATCGGCCGCCTCCGCCGCCGCTCCGCGCCGGCCCCGGCGCTCGCGCTCGCTTCCTCCGGTTTCGCGGTGGCGGGGACTCCTGCCGCCAATTCGGCCGACGCGGACCCGCAGCCCTCGGCCGCGGGCGTTATCAGGCCTCGCCGCTCCTTCCGGGGCGCGGCCCTGGCCGCGAAGGTCGGCTTCGTCGGACGCGCCGTCCGCGCCGCCGGCGGCATGCCTGTCGTCGCTGCCGCCCCTCAGCCTGTACGCCGCCGCTGCCGCCGCTCGGCCGTCGAGACCCTCGCCGCCGCCGAGCCCTTGGCCGCCATCGAGGTCCTGGTCGCCGCCGAGGCCGTCGCCGCCGCCGAGTCGGTCGTGGTCCAGGTCAACGGTTTACAGAACGCCAGCTGACCACCCCGAGCGGATGGGCTCGGCCGCGGTGAGGCGCGCGCCACCCTGCTCGTGAACCAACGACGACGAGCGCGCCGCCGGCGGTCGGTGTGATGTGGATGGGTTGTGAGCGCCAACGACGGCGCTGGACCATGCGAGGACGGCGGCCGGGGAACATCACCGCGACCACTGCACGGACGGTGCCCACCCACCTGGCGCCCGGCCCACAACCGGACGGAAGAACCCACCTCCGCGCCGGCCTGTCCTGTGACCAGACGGATCGGTGAACCCGCACGCGGACAGCAACGCAACGTCAGCCGACCCGCAGGCGGATCCTTCAGCCGAAACCAGCCATCACCATGATCAAAGGACAATCCCGGTCACCCGGACGACCACCACACGACTTCGATCGAGAGGGGCGGCGTCAGCGGTCGACGCGATCCGTGCTGGTCGTGCAACCAGCGGCGCAGGACCACGCGAGACCCGCGGCCGCCACCTGACTGCTGGGGCGCGTGTGCGAGTTCGCCGGCTTTTGCGGGTCGATCGTGGCCATGGCCGGCGTGATCGAAGTCGCGTGGTGGGTAACTATTCAGGTGGTCGGCGTGTCTGATCGATGGTGATGGCTGGTTGTAGGACGATCGCGGGGTGTCGGAGCCTGTGATGCCTGTCGATCTGGCGGCGTTGGTGGCTGCGTAGGCTGTGGTGATTGCTGAGCAGGCGGCGACGATCGAGGCGTTGCGGGCTGAGTTGGCGGTGGTGCGGGCTGAGGCCGCGGAGTTGCGGCGCCGGTT
>NZ_BAAAQD010000041.1:0-84239 GCF_039531485.1 Dactylosporangium maewongense
AGGTCGTGCATCGCGTACCGGCCCGGGCGCACGGTGCTGAGCAGGTTCGCGTCGGTCAGCCGGACCAGCAGGGGCGCCACCTCCGCCGCCGGCAGGCGACTGGCGGCGGCGCCGACCTCGCCGTCGAACTCGGCCGCCGGCAGCAGGCCGAGCAGCCGGAACACCTGCTGGGTGGCCGGGCCGAGCCGGCTGTAGGAGTGCCGGAACGCGGCGGTGACCGCGCTGTCGGCGTCGTCGCGGGTCCGCAGGGCCGGCAGGCGGGCGTCGCCGGCGAGCTGTCCGGCGCGCTCCGCGATCGGGTGCGCCACCCCCACCGGCAGGTCGACCGCGGCGATCCGCAGCGCCAGCGGCAGCCCACCACAGTGCCGGACCAGCTCGGTGACCGCGGCCGGCTCCGCGACCGCCCGCTCGGCGCCGACCATCCGGGTCACCAGGACGACCGCGTCGGGTTCGGCGAGCGCGGCCACCGGCAGGCTCCGCGCGCCCTCCACCGCGGCCAGGCTCAGCAGCCGCTCCCGGCTGGTGACGAGGACCTTGACCCCGGCGCCGCCGGGCAGCAGCGGGCGCACCTGCTCGGCGGAGCGCGCGTTGTCGAGCACCATGAGCAGCCGCCGGTCCGCGGTGACCGAACGGAACAGCGAGGCGGCCTGCGGCACGTCGGCCGGGATCTGGCCGTGCGGCACACCGAGGCCGGTGAGCAGGTGCCCGAGCGCCTCAGCCGGGCCGGCCTCGGGCTCCGCCCCGAATCCGCGGAGGTTGAGGTACAGCTGCCCGTCGGGGAACTGCCCGGCGGCCCGCCGTCCCCACCACACGGCGAGGCTGGTCTTGCCGCTGCCGGCCATCCCGGAGATGACGACGGTGGCGGGGCCGTCGGTGTCGGCGGCCAGCCAGTCGTCCAGCTGGGCCAGCTCGGTGCCCCGACCCACGAAGTGCAGGCCGACCACCGGCAGCTGGCGCGGGGTCGGCGGCTCCTGCTTGACCGCTTTGCGGTGCTCGGACCGCTGCTGTGGGGCACCGGCCGTGGCCAGCGTCGGGTCGTCGGTCAGGATCCGCTGATGCAGCCGGCGCAGGGCCGGTCCCGGGTCGATGCCCAGCTCGGTGCGCAGCAGGCGGCTGGCCTGCGTGTATGCGGCGAGGGCGTCGGCGCGGCGGTCCGCCCGGTACAGCGCCAGAATCAGCTGCCCGCGGAGGCGCTCGTCGAGCGGGGTCTGTGCCACCAGCCGACCGATCTCCGGCAGCAGCTCATGGTGCCGGCCGGTGGCGAGCCCGGCGTCGACCCTGTCGGCGAGGGCCGCGGCGTGCCGCTGGTCCAGCGCCGGCCGGGCGGCGACGACGAGCTCGTCGGTGACCCCGCCGAGGACCGGCCCCTGCCACTGCGCCAACGCCTCGGTGAGCAGCCCCTCGGCGGCGGCCGCGTCGCCGGTGCGCAGGGCCTCCCGGCCTTCCCGGGCCAGCCGCTCGAAGCGCAGCACGTCGACGTCGTCCTCGGCCGCTCGCAGCACGTAGCCGACCGGGTGCCGCTCGATCGACCCCGGTGGTAGGAGGCCTCGCAGTTTGGAGATGTACTGGTGGAGGATCCGCTGGGCGGAGGCCGGAGAACGCGGGCCCCAGGTCACGTCGATGAGCCGGTCCGCGGAGACCGGCTCGTTGGCGGCGAGGACGAGGGCCGCGAGGACGGTTCGGGGTTTGGTGCCACTGACCGGGACAGGCCGGCCGTCGAGCCATGCGCCGACGAGTCCCAGCACCCTGTAGTCCACCGCGCAGACAGTACCGATGCATCGAAATCTTTGCGGGACCGCGGTCGGGACCCGGCCGCCCCGAGGTGGCCGGGTCCCTTGCTCAGCTGATGCCCTTCACCGGAGGCGCGCAGTGCTGTGCGCCGGTCCAGTACCGCACGCAGGACTTGAAGTAGAACGCGGTGTCCTCCTTCGCATCCAGGTGCTTCCAGCGGATGCAGTTGCCTTCCGGCCCCGGGTTCCACAACTTCGACTGGACCGTCCGGTTGGTGGCCGCGTCGGTGTATTGGAACTCCACGTACGAGGTGTCCCCGCCGAGCTGGCAGTTCTCGAGGTGCTCGCCGTACGGGAAGAACCTGGTGAACGACTGCTGAGCGAGCTCGGACTGGTAGGAGTCGCCGGGCTGGTCTGGCCCGATCGCGGCATGCGCCGGGGTGGCCAGGACGGCTGCCAGCGCCCCGGCCATCGCAAGGACGACGACGGATTTCCGGATGATGCTCATACGATTCCTTGCCTCCAGGGTGAACACGGGTCCCAGAAGTTGTCGACGTCCGCGCAGACGCGCATGTCGATGAAGCGCTCCTCACCGAAGTCGTGCAGGTACGTCGCGCACGACGGCGCCGGCCCGGTGACCTTGTGCGTCCCCCGCTGCAGGGTGCCGTTGATCCTGATGTACTCGAACTCGATGTAGACGTCCCAGCGGTCGGACTTGCAGACCGTGAAGCTGTCCCCGATGTGCTGGAAGCTGCCCGAACCGGCGGCCATGCCGAGCACGTCGACGTACTCCAGCACGTTGCGACCGGTGTTGTTGTCCCCGGCGTGGGCGGGCGTCGCCACCCCGGCGAGGAGCGCCCCCGCCGCGCCCGCCACCAGGCTGATGCGGGCCAGCCGACTGCGCATGCTCCTGGTGCTCATCAGGTGATCGCCGCCACCCATGGCGTGCACCAGTCACCAGGCAGGCCTGGCGCGGGCGGTGGCAGCACCGGGTAGTCGAGGCACGCCCGGAACATGAAGGTGCGGTTCTCCGGGAAGTCCAGGTTGTGGTCGTAGCACGTCCCACCCCCCAGCGCGTTGTACTTCTGGTAGTTCACGTCGTTCCAGATGTACTCGCCGTAGACCTGGAGCCCGTCTGTCGAGTCGTCGCACACGAAGAAGTGCTCGCCGTCGTGGTAGAAGATGGCCCGGACCCCCTCGCCCCGCGAGCCCGCCGTTCGGTTCGTCCCCGCGTACGCGGCGGCTCCCCAACCCAGCACCACCACCAGCGGCATGACAACCGCCGCCGTGAGCATCCTCAGCACCTTGGCCCTGGCTCTGCCCTGTCTCAGCACGCTCGATCCTCCCTCCGATGCACTGAACCGGTCCGGAGGGCCCCCACGGAAACCCGGCCCTCCTCGCCACCGATCCTGCGGACCAGCCGTTTCGACGTTGTTCGCACCGATGTTTGGCCCGCCTTGCACAGGCCCCCTGACCTGCGAGGACGCACCCACACACCGATCAAGGCGGGACTGAATGCGGGAGCCGCGTACGCTGCAACGATGGCTCACGGCGTGCTGCTCGGGATTGACTTCGGCACCTTCAACACCGTGGCCATGGTGCGTCGCGGCGGCGGTGAAGCACGTTCCCTGCTCTTCGACGGGTCACCGTTGCTGCCGTCTGCGGTGCTCCTGGAAGGCCCCGGCGACGTGCTGTCCGGTGCCGAAGCCGTGCGGTCGGCGCGGGTGCAGCCGGATCGGTACGAGCCCAACCCGAAGCGGCGGATGGCAGACGGGATCGTCCTGCTCGGCGGCCACGAGATCGACGTGGTCGACCTGGTCGCCGCCGTGCTGGGACGCGTGGCGTCGGAGGCGCGGCAGGTCGTCGGCCGGCTCCCGGATCGTGTCGTGGTCACGCATCCGGAGATCTGGGGCACGTCGCGGTTGAGCCGGTTGACCGAGGCGGCCGTCCGTGCCGGCCTGCCGGACCCGATGCTCGTGGCGGAGCCGATCGCTGCCGCCGCCTACTTCCTCGGCCAGGTCGGCCGGGTCGGCGCGGGTCAGTGCGCGGTGGTGTACGACTTCGGGGCAGGCACGTTCGACGCCAGTGTGGTGCGCCGCGGCCCAGGAGGAGCGCTGACGGTGCTGGCCAGTGAAGGGCTTCCCGAGGTGGGCGGCCTGGACCTGGACGCCGCCTTGGTGGAGCACCTGGGCCGGCTGGTCGCGCATCGGGCCCGGGACGCTTGGGACCGGTTGCGGCAACCGGCCACCGCCGCCGACCGCCGCGCCCAGCGGCAGCTGTGGGAAGACGTCCGGCTGGCCAAGGAGTCGTTGAGCCGGCGTTCGCAGACGCTGGTGCACCTGCCGGTCCTGGACGAGACCGTTCCGGTGAGCCGGGACGAGTTCGAGCAGCTCGCCGAGCCGGTCATCGCGCGGACGGTCGCGGTTACCCGCGCCGCGGTGCGCAGCGCGGGCATCGGGCTGTCAGACGTCGGTGGCATCTTCCTCGTCGGCGGGTCGAGCCGTGTCCCACTCGTCGCGACGCTGCTGCACCGCGCGTTCGGGATGCCACCGACGGTTCTGGAGCAGCCCGAGCTCGTGGTGGCGGAGGGTTCACTGATCCTGCTCGACGCGTGCGAGGAGCGCACGCCGACCGGCGTCACGATGAGGCTGCCCGCCGATGCCGGGTCAGAGGAGACCGTTGCGCAGCCGCGTGGAACGGCCGCCGGCCCGGCACCCGTGCCGCAGGGCTCGCCGCAGCGGGTCACGCAGCTGTCGCCGGCCTCGCCGACGGCAGGCCGCGCGTCGCGCGTCGACGAGGCCGTCGAACCGGGGCGGGGGCGATCGGTCCGCCGCCACCTCACCGATCCGTGGAGCGTGGCAGCGGCCGTGCTGCTCGGTGCCCTGAGCGGCACGGCCGGCGGCCTCGCCGGTGCGGGCACGACGGCCGTGCTGACTGCGGGAGTCGTGGTCGCCGTGATCGTGCACGTGGTGCGGGTGGCTCTCGGTATCGTGTTCGACCGCTGAAGACCCGGTTGTCAGACGTCGCCACTAGAAGTTGCTCAGCACCGAGCTGAAGATCTTGTCGACGCTGGCTGGGTCGCGAGCGTCGTAGGCGGCTGCCCGCGACACTTTCGCGATCTGTTCGAGCGTGTCCAGGTCGGCCTCCTCGCCGAAGGCGATACCGAAGATGCGAACCGAGTTCTCCAGGGGTGACCCGTCCAGGTCGTGGAGCAGCTTCGCCCGGTCGTTGTCGGCCGGATACTCGTTGCGCCCATCGGTGAGCAGCACGACTGCGTTGATGCGGTCGGCGTCCAGCCGTTCCCGCATGTACAGGTCGGCGGCCCGGGTCGTGTGGTAGAGGGCCGTGCCGCCATCGGCGCTCAGCGCCCGGATGATGCCGGTGAGTTGCTGCTTCGCGTCACCGACGCGCGACATCGGCAGCCGCTCGGTGTAGGGCTGCGCACCGTTCGGTCGCTGCCCCGTGAATGTCCACAGTGCCACCTCGTCGTCGGGATGCAGCAGGTCGAGGCTCGCGATTGCCGCGTTCTTCGCGGCTTCCAGCTTGCTGACGTCACCGGCAGCCTTCTCCTTCATCGAGCCCGAGACGTCGAGGACGAGCAGCACCCTCGCCTTCTTCCGCAGGTCGTCCCAGCCGGCGAGGATCTTGTCCAGGACCTCTCCGACGGGTGACTGGATCAGGCTGAGCTTCTGCCCGGCCGGGATCTGCAGGGTCTGCGTCAGTTCGGGGCCGGCGTTGCCCTGGTGGTCGCGGAAGCCCATCGCCGCGAACGCCGCCTGCTGGGCCGGCCGCTGCAGGAACGCGAGGAAGTCCGCGGCCGCTTCCCGTTGCGCGTCACTGGCCGAGGGCAGCACCACGTATGGGTGGTCGAGCATCAGCGTGCCGTCCCGCGGCACCATCGGCACGAGCGGCACCGTGGGCGCCTTGCCTGTCACCTTCGGGTCGCCGGTGGTGTTGCCTTTGTTGTACAGGAAGGTGAGCTGCTCCTGATGCACGACGGCGCTCACGTACGACATCGCGGCGCCCTTGGCGTCGGCTTCGGCCAAGTTGGCGAGGAACTTCACCGCATCGTCGGTGTAGTGCAGGACGCCGGCTTCGACCCCGCGAACGAAGTTGATCACATTGGGCTGGGTGAGGTCGGCCGTCGTCAGCTCACGGGACAGGCCGGTCGCCGCGTAGTACGTGGCCACCGTCGCGGCCAGGCCGGACGTGGACCGGTGCGGGTTGTCCTTGCCGAAGGAGAAGCGCCCCCACTCGGGGTGGCCGTACCGGCCCCACCCCTGCGGATCGGACGCCAGCGCCAGCACGTCGCTCCACCCGAACTCGCGGTTCGGCCAGCCGAACGCCTCGGCCATCGGCTTCGGCATCGAGATGACCAACGGGCTCTGCGCGATCGACGGCATCTGCGTGCCTGCCGGCGGCACCACCTGCTTGCCGCCGGCGGTCTCCTGCTGGCGGGCCAACTGGAGCCACAGCGATGCGGTGGGCGTCCACACCTGTGGTGGCGGCCCACCGTCGCGCTGTTCATCCCACCCGGAGACAAGCGCCTGCGCCGCCGCGCCGGACGTGAGCCGGTGCACGGTCACCGACGCGCACCGCTTGCCGCCGTACAGCGTGTCGGAGGCGTTGTACCGGCGCGCCAACTCGATCATCAGGTCGGCCTTCTCGGTCGACGAACTGACCTCGATGGGTTCACAGCCGGCCCGCTTGTCGGCACCCGCCTCCCCGGCGTCGCGACGGAGCACCACGTACGTCGCCAAGACGGCTATCAGACCGACGATCACCGCAATCACCAGCGGCATTCGCGTACGTGCCCCCGCGACAATTCCCATCGACGATCTCCTGTTCACCAGCTGAGCCCCGCATCGTAACCGAGGGCTACAACATCGCCGCCATCCGCCGGACGGGCCCGGTGCCGCTCCCGGCGAGGGACTGCTCGACCGAGCCGGAAGCGCTCGGTCGAGCCGGCCGGAAGCCCCTCAGGCGTGCACGACGCCGCCGTCGAGGAGTTTGGACCAGTCCGCGCCCGCGGCCACGGCCTCCAGCGCGAAGACGCTGACCGACGTGGGCTCGTAGCCGATGAGTTCGACCGCCCGGCTCGGCAGTCGCGCTGGGTCGGCGTGGGCCAGGGTGGTCCACAGGTACACGGCACCCCAGATCTGGCGGGGCTCGTTGGAGAACCAGAACTTGCCCAGCATGCCGGGAAGGCCGGTGAACGCGTCCACGGCGTAACCGCGCAGGTAGTCGCGCAGCGACGTGGTGGTCTGCTCGGAGCGGGCAAGGTCCCAGGCGACGATCATCAGGTACACGGTGGCTCCTCGGAGGGCGGCGCCGAGCCCAGGCAGAACTCGCCGACGCTCGACTCGGACAGGCGGTCGTGGCCGGTGGCCTGTGCGAACGCGTCGGTGTCGCCCGCCTCGACGGCGCACGGGGCCAGCCGCATCGCGGTCGCGACCGAGTACAGCGTCTGAGTGAGCACGCCGACGTGTTTCAGGGTCAGCGCAAGGGCCATCGATTCGTACTTCCACATCAGCCGGCCGAAGCGGGCGGCGATGACGATCAGCACCTGGGGCGGCCGCTCGGCGCCCATCGCGCGGGCGGCGGCCTGCAGCAGCCGCCGGCGTGGCGGTTCGGCGGCGTCGAGCACCTCGAGCTGGTGCTCGAAGGCGTCGTAGTGGTACATGCCGGGTTCCAGCCCGGCCGCCGAGCGGACCACGAGGTACAGCTCCAGTTCGTGGACGGCGCCACCGGCCGGGTACGGGCGATCGGACGTGTCCCATCCCTGGCTGTCGTCGGTGGAGCGCACCCGGGCGCAGCGGAACAGCAGCTCGCCGATCGCTTCGATGGTGACCGGCGACGACTCGGCGTACGCGCGGATCGAACGGCGCCCCTCCAGGACACCGGTGAGCGTCGGGTCCGTCTGGTGCAGCCGGGTCAGGTCGGGCCGCGCCAGCGCGACGGTGCGGGTGCTCATGGGCGCCGGTCGGCCGGGCAGGGGCGGGAACCGGTCCTTGGCCCACAGGGTCGCGCCGAAGTGGGAGAACCGGGTCGATCCGGCGCGCTCGTACGACTGGCGGCTGCTGTCGTGGAACCACAGTTCGTGCGGGCTCCAGTGGGCCTCGTCGAACGGCTCGGCGTCCCCCGCGCCGACGAGGAGCCCGGCCCGGGCGAGGTCGGCGGTGAGACGGGCGGGCAACGCCGGGCTTTCGAGGTCCGTGGTGAGCGGGCCCGCGACGAGCGCGGCGATCTGCGGCGCGTGGATCCGGACCACGACCGGTGAGCGGGGCGAGGTGAGCTGCAGACCGTTGTGGTCCCGGCGCATCACCGCGAACCGGGACAGGGTCAGCGGTCCGGACCGCTCCACCGGTGGTAGGGGCCACCAGTTGCCCTTGGGGACCACCGTGTACTGGGCGACGCCGCCGTGCAGCACGGTGACGGCCAGCCAGCCCCGCTCGCGCAGCCGGTCGACGAGCCCGTCCACCGGTGCGGAAGGGGCATGGTCGGCGGCGATCTCGGCCAGCACCGAGGGGTCGCAGCCGCCCGCCGACAGCCGCCACAGCACGGCCCGCTGGCCGTCGTCGAGGACGCCGAGCGGCTCCGCCCGAGGCCAGCTCACCAGGTGGTGCCGGCCGTCGTCGCGGGTGACGCCGTGCACGCCGAGGCGCAGGGCGAGGCGCTCGGAGAGCTGTGCGGGACCGTCGTCCGAGGGGCGCAGGCCCGGGACGAGACGGCCCATCGAAGCGCCGGTGGGGCTGCGCCGCGCTGCGTCGACCGCGGACACGCCGTGGAGGCGTTCGGCGGTGTTCGCCGCCACGTGGCAGAGCAGGAAGCGTTCCGACGGGGTCAGGCCCACTCGGGTGAGGAACAGGTACAGGTAGTTGAGCATCAGGCGGTGCTGGGCGAACCAGACGGTGTCCCGCACGTGCGCCTCGAACTCGGGACTGTCCGCGGTCTCCGCGTGGAACGCGCTGGCCCGGCCGAGCTGCGCGCTCAGCGCCGCGTGTTCGGCGCGCGCCTCCGGTGGCGGGTCCAGTGTGATCATGCCGGCGTCGACGAGGGCGCCGGCCCGGTCGCGGAACGGTGTGACGGTGCGGACCCAGCGTTGGACGAGGGCGTCGCCGTCGTCGTCGTGGACGGCGGCGGCGACCGCCTCGGCGCGGGCGGTGAGCCGTCCGGCGTTCGCCGTGAAGTAGCCGTCCCACGCGGGGCGCAGCCCGGCGCCCTCGGGCCAGGTCGACAGGAACGCCTCGGCGTGGGACCGGAACGACACGAAGCTCCAGCTGAGGTCCGCGCCGCAGAGCGCTTCGGCGGTGGCGATCAGCAGGTCGAACGCGATCGCGGGGAGCTGGCGGCCCTGGCGGCGCAACCGCAGCACGTCGAAGGCGAGGGCGGTGGTCCGCAGGTGGAACTCCGCGAGCAGGTCGGCGGCCGCCACGCTGCCGAGCATGTGCAGCCGCCGGTCATAGCGGGCATCGAGGACGGTGTTGTTCGCCGGCCAAGGCAGGAGCGGACCGGGGTCCTGTTCCAGCTCGGCCAGGCGCCGGTGGCTGTCCAGCACCGTGGCCGGGTCCAGGACCGTCCGTGACGGGTTGTCGCGCAGGTAGCCGCCGATGCGATCGTGGACCAGCGGGGAGACGACGTCACGGAACACGTCGCCGGGTGCGCGGACGTGCAGCCGCAGGTGTGGGCCCTGCCGCCAGTGCGGCATGAAGTAGGCGTCGGCGTGCGGCGCGACCTGCGCGAAGAGCGGCTGCACGGCGTCGAGCAGCAGGTCGCGCGGGTCGTCGTGGTAGTGGATGTGCACGCTCTGCCACCCGGTCACGCCGCCTCCAACTCGTGCACCGCCCGCACCGCCATGTGCCGCACGTACGCCTCCTGTCCGACCGTGAGTCCGAGCCGGTTGCACAGCAGATGCGCGCAGATGTCGAGGACCGGCAGCACGCCGTCGCCGGCCGCGCCGGTGCCCTCCCAGCCGCCGGCGGGCGGCGCGAACCGGCCGGCGGTCAGCTCTGCGGTGAGGCCGTCGCGCAGCCGGGTCACCGAGGTGGCCCAGCCGCCGAGCACGTGCCCCGGCGGAAGGGTGCCGGTGCCGGCGACGACGCGCCGTACCTGGCCGGTGATCGACATGAGCCGATCATGTTGCCGCGCGTACGCGTCGTCGGTTGCGGTGACCGGGTCCGGCATGATCCGCAGCAATGGCGCGAGGGTCGCCGGATCCGGTTGGCAGACCAGCCAGGTGGTCAGGATCGCGCAGAGGGCGACCGTCAGGCGCTGGGCGGGTGGCGTCCTGGGCAGCACCCGGAGCGCCAGCAGGCTGGATTCGACGAAGTGTCGCTCGACGGCCTCCATCGCCGCGCCCGTGCCGTAGCGTTCGGTTTCGCGGCGGTACGGCACGAAGTGGGCCGTGTTCTCCGGCCGTAGCCGGCGTGCGTAGCCGGAGCGGCCCTCCCACCGGGCGGCGAGCGCGGCCCGGTGCGCGTATGCGGCCTGGGAGTCCTCGCCGGTGACCGGACGGCCGCTCAGGTGGTCGCGGCACCGGCCGCCGAGGCGCGCCGCGAGCCGTCGTCGCGACGCTTCGGGCGCCGGGCGGACGCGTAGCCGCAGGTGGTTGCCGCCTTCCCAGTACCGCAGGAAGAACAGGTCTTCGGCGAGCTTCTCCTCGCGCAGCTCGTCGAGCAGGGCGGGCACGAGGTCGATGAGCAGCGGGTCCAGGTCGCCGCGCTGGAACAGGTGGATGCTGAGCCAGTCGTGTCCGCTCACTCGGTGCTCCCCACTGCGGTCAGTTCGAACATGAGCTCGGCGACCCGCTCGGCGGCGTCCTGCGGTGCCGGCAGGGGCTCTTCGAACGTGACCAGGCCGGACCAGTCCGCGAGGAGCCGGTCGAGGTTCTGCACGGCGTACCAGTTGGCGAGGTCGACGTACACCGGCTTGCGGGCTTTCGTGAAAGCCCGCTGGCCCCAGACCTGCTCGGGGTCCCACAGCCGCACGTAGGAGGCGCGGGGGATGCCGGTTTCGCGTTGCCAGCCCAGCAGCCGTTGCAGGTGGCCGGCGCCGGTGTCGCCGGGGCGTTGCCGGGGCACCGCGGCGGCAGGCACCAGCCAGCGGGCCCGTTGCAGCACGACACGTCCGACCTCGACCCGGGGCAGGAGTGTGGGCGCGGTGACCGTCGCCGGGTCGAGGAGCGGGCACAGCACCGGCCAGGCCGGGTGGACGAGGTATGCCGGGCCGAACGCGGCGAGCAGCAACCGCGCGGCGGGCGGCAGCAGGAGGTCGGCCATCATGCCCGCGTGGACGGGGATCACCTGGCGGCCGGTGGCGGCGTCGAAGAGTTGCGGCAGCCCGGTTCCCGGATCCTGGCGGACCCGCAGCGCACCGAGGGCGATCCGGTGCCGCGGCGGGCGGGTGTCCTCCGTGCCGGGGTAGGAGATCTCGTGGGTCGACAGGGCGACATGAAGGTTGAGTGCCGACCCGAACAGGCCGGCCAGTTCCGCGACGATCGGCCCGTCGGGCCGGTCCGCGGCCGGTGGGGCCGTGACCGGCGTGCCGGTCGCGCGTTCGGCGAGGTGCGCCCACCGGCCACGCCCGCGACCATGCCCGCCGGTGATGACGTTGACCGCCAGGCGTGGCCCGTCGGCGCCGGGGACGGCCTGGCCGTAGCAGGTGATCGACGCCGGCGCGGTCACCCAGGCCGGCCAGCTCGCGGTCAGCCGCCGCACCAGCTCGGGGTCCACCCGCTGCGGTCCGGTGAGCTCCGCGATCGACTCGGTGAGCAGGGCGTGCAGCCGCGCGTGCCGTTCGACCCGGCTTGTCGCCAGGTCCGCGGCGCCGACCGTGTAGTCGCCGCGGAGGTACGCGGACAGCGGGGTCCGCGCGGCGAGCTCCCGCTGGACGCGCTCGTGCAGGTCCAGGAACGCGATGTCGGGGGCGGATCCGAACCACGGCGCCCAGCGGTCGGCGAGGGCGAGACGGGTCGGCAGCATCGGGTCGTGCAGCCCGAGCCAGCGCCGGACGACGTCGAGGTCGTCCAGCACCGGCCGCCACGCGCGGGCGTCCAGCCGGGCCGGCGCGCCGCTTTCCACGACGTGTTCGTGGCAGACGAACCGGTCGAGCCGGTCGGCGTCCGGCCAGTCCGGCACGGCGAGGTCGTGGCCGAGCCGCACGGTGTGCGCGACGGCGGTGGCGAGCCGTTCGCGGTGCGCGGCGAGCTCGGTGTGGTCCCCGATCCGTGTCGGGACGCTCATCAGCCGGTCCAGTTCGCGCAGCAGCCGCACGTCGGCACCTGTCGCTTCGAGCCAGCCGGCCAGGGCGCCGAGCGGCTCCGCGCCTTCGACCTGCACGGGCGGACGGGCCTCCAGCAGGCCCACGGCGACGAGCCGGTCGACGAAGACGCCGACCTTCGCGGCCGCCGCACCGGTGGCCGCGAGGTGCCGCACGACGTCGGCGGTGGTGGCCTGCCGGTGGCGGACGACGTCGAGACAGGCCAGCACGGCGGGCGCGGCGGCCATGGTGACGATCGTTTCGCCCGTACCGAGGAAGCGCAGCGTCTCGCCGGCCCGGTGCAGGCTGGGGTTGACCCGCAGCACCAGCGTCGCCGCCAGGTCGGGACGGGTCGACACGGCGCGGACCAGCCGCGCGACGAGCACCCGGTCGAACTCCAGCACCGACGACGCCGGCACCGGGTGGGCGCCGGCCGGCGCCGACGGCCCGGTGTCGTCGACGTGGGCCAGGCCGATCCGGGCGAACGAGCTGTATGGGCTGGTCTTCGCGGCGGCCCGGCCGAGGAACGCGACCAACCCGCCGATCGTCCGGGCGCGGGGCCGGTGACCGTCCCGCAGCCAGCGCTCCAACGCGGCCGACAGGTCAGGACTCGCCTGGGCCAACGCCCGGCGGAACTCCGGGCGGCCGGCCGCGTCCCGGATTCGGGCGGCGACCGTGTCGGCCTCGACGCCGAGGAGCGGCTCAAGGTCGGCTTCCGCGCCGATGCGGGCGGCCCGTTCCGCGTGCCACGCGTCGATCCGGCAGACCATGGGTACGGGCAGGGCACCGCGGATCTCCGCGTTCCACACGTGCTCCGGCAGTCGCCGGTCCTGGTGGATGGCCCGCCGCAGGGCGACGAGCCGGGTCTTCAGGGCGGCGTTGGCCGGGTCACCGACGAGTGGGTACAGCGCCTCGGACAGCACCTGTGCCGTGCGCCGGGCCCGGTCCTGCGCGTCGAGGAGTGCGTCGACGGCAGCGACCGTACGGGTGAACCGCATCGCGGACAGGACATCGACCGGCAGGCCCGCCACCCGGACCACCACCGGCTGCTCGACAGCGTAGCCGGCGACCGTCCGTGTGGTCAGGGCCTGCGGTCGTGTCATTGGATCAGGACGAGGACGAGCAGGAGAACACCGACGAGGCGCCGAATTCGCCCAGCCCGTGCCCTGCGGTGAGTGATTCGACCGTCAGGCCCTGTTCGGCCAGGTCGAAGATGTCCATCGGCACCTCGTCGAGCTCGAACCGCAGCTCGGGCCGGGAGTCGGTCAGGCCTTCCGTTGACTGCATCTGTTACCTCCTCAGCGGTGGTCGGCCCGTGCCCGGGCGACCTATGCCCACGGTGGGGGATCACCGCCCGGTTCGGCCGTCACGCTGGCTGGATCTAGTGGTTCCCCCAGATCGTCGCCGGTGAGAATGCGCGTCATGGATGGACTGGTGACGGCTGTCGCCGCGATCCAGTCGTACGTGCCGCAGGCCGTGGTCGGCGTGCTCGGCACCGACCCGGCGGCGACGGTGCACCTGACCGACGACGCGGTCCTGATCGGCTCCTGCGACACCTGCCTCGCGCTGCGCCGGGAGCGCCTCCAACCGGCCCCGCTGCGCCTGGCCGCCGACGCCGCGAGCTGGACACCCGGGCCCTGGCCGCACCTCACCCCCGCCGTCCTGGAACTGATCCGCCACCTCCACGCGGTCGTCGCCGCCGGCACGGTGTTCCGGCTGGCCTGGGAGACCCTCGACATCCAGCGCCACGAACTGCTGCCCGACCCGTCCTGCCCGGCCTGCGGCACCCCCGCTCCCGCCGACCCGATCCGGTTCGTACCACGGCCGAAACCGTCCATGTCGGCGTCCCGCCTCCGCGATCTCGACGCCGTCCACCTGCCGGAGCGGGCACTGGTCAACCCGGTGTGCGGGGCCCTCGGCCCAGCCGCCGTCGCCCTCACCGACGCACCGATCGTCCCCGTGGTGGTCGGCGGCACCCTGGCCGGCTCCGGCAGCGGAGCGAACCGGGTCATCCCGGTGATGTGGAGCGGGCACGCCCGCAGCTACGGCCGTAGCCGCACCGCCGCGCTCCTGGAGGGCCTGGAACGCACCGCGGCCGCATGGCACACCGGCACCGCCCCGGTCGTCGTCGACACGTTCGAACGCGTCGCCGCACGTGCCGTTCCGGGCGACTGGCCGTCGTTCGACCCGCGGTCACCGATCCGGTGGGTACCGGGACACTCGCTGCGCCACGATGCGCCGGTCCTCGTGCCTGAGCGGATGGCGTACTTCCTCGCGGGTCCCCGGGAGACGTCGAACGGCTGCGCCATCGGCACGTGCCTCGAGGAGGCAGCCCTGCACGGCCTGCTGGAGCTCATCGAACGAGACGCGTTCCTGATCGCGTGGTACGGCCGGGCGCACCTGCCCGAACTCGCGCCCGGCACGGTCACGGATCCGGCCGTCGGCGCACTGATCGACCGCCTCGCCGCAGGCGGACACCAGGTACGCCTCTTCGACACCAGGATCGACCTGCCGGCACCGGTGGTCACGGCGGTCGCGGTCGCCACCGGCGGTGCGGCACCGGCGCTGTGCTTCGCCGCCGCAGCCGGTCTCGACCCGGATTCGGCCGTCGCCGGCGCCGTCGGTGAACTCGCCGCGCTCGTGCCGGCCGTCCGCGAACGCGCCCTCGCCCAGCGCGGCCGGATCGACGCCATGCGGCGCGACCACGGCCTCGTCGAGTCCGCCGCCGACCACGCCGCGCTCTTCGCCGACCCCGCGGCGATGGCGTACGCCGGGTTCCTGCTCGGCGACCGGCACGAAGTCCCCGGGGCGCCGCGCCCATGGCCCCGACCGTCCGACATGGACCTGCTCGAAGACCTGCAAGCCTGTGCCGGTGCGGTCATGGAGACCGGCTCGGACGTCATCGTCGTGGACCTGACCACAGTGGAGCAGCGGCGGCTGGGCCTGCGTTCGGCGCGGGTCATCGCCCCGGGGCTGGTGCCGCTCGACTTCGGCCCCCGGCAACGCGCACCAGGGCTCACCCGGATCAGCACCGCATTGCGGCACGCCGCCGCGCCCCCGTCGGAGGGCCCGCACCACGTGCCGCACCCTCTGTCATGACGGTGACGCCCGAGGACCGCCTGCGCCTGCGCGCTGACGTCCGGCTCACCCGGACAGCCGATGGCATGCTGATACGGCGCGGGGAAACCGCGTTTCTCGTCCGGGGGCAGGCAGCGGCCACGCTCGAGCGCATCGCCCCCCGGCTCAACGGGACGTCGACGGTCCGTGGGCTCTGCGCCGGCCTTCCCACCGACGAGCAGCGCACACTGGTGCAACTCGCCGCCCTGCTGCTGCGCCACGACTGTGCCCGAGACGTGGCGCAGGACAACCGCGCCTCGCCGGCTGAGGACCCGCGCCGCCACCGGGTGCTGCTGAGGAGCCGGTGGCCCGCGGCGGCACCCATGGTGGCCGCGGCCGCTCGCACGTTGCTGCGCTCGGGGATGCCGGCGATCGACATCGCGGCCGACCTGTCCGGCCGCGACCGCGCCGCCCTCGATGCCGAAGCCGCAACGGGTCACCCGGCCACGCTCAGGTTCGTATCGGGGCAAGCCGCCGGCCACGGGTACACGGCGATCGTCACGGTCGAGCCGATCGGGGGCCCGCACGAGGCGCCCGGCGAGGTGACGGTCGCGGCACTCGTCGGCGCCGACGTCGTGGTCATCGGCGCCACCACCGGGGAAGATGGCGGGCCCTGCCCGAGCTGTACGCGGCTGCGGTTGCTCGCGAACCGTGACCCTGGCACCGTGGCCCCGGCCGCGCCGGACGGCGCCCGTGCCGCGATCGCAGGGACGCTGCTCGCCGCCGAGGTCCTGGCGGCCGTCAGGGGCGGCCGCCGGCCCTTCCCGGCGGTCCTGGTCCTCGACCTCGCCACCTGCGAGACCCACCGGGAGCGGCTGCTGCCGCACCCCGGCTGCGCCCATCCCCGTGGCGCGGCCGCCGCGACGGCGGCGGATCTCGTCGCATCGCACGTCGGGGTCCTGGCCGGGTTCACCGACGACGCGGCGACGCAACTGCCGCTGCGGGTCGGTGCCGTCCGTCTGGCGTACCCTGCACAGACCTTCGTCGCCTACCATCCGTCCACAGTGGATGCGGCCCGGGACGCCGCTGTCCGGGCGGCGGTGGCCCACTACGCCGAGGCGGTCCTCCCCGACCTGCCGCTGCGGTGGGCACCGGCCCGGAGGCCGTTCACCGGCGACCCGGCATCCTCACCCGCGGGTCAGTCCAGGGCGGGCGTCGGGGTGGGCGCCGGCCTCGCGGATGCGGTGACCGCCGGGTTGTGCCACGTCCTCGCGGGCGATGCGGCCCGAGCCGGGCCCGGCCGTCCCGTCGAGCCGGCGGCGCTGTATGCGGGCGCGAGCCGGCCGGACATCCTGGAACTGCTGGTGCGCACCGCCGCGCGGGCCGGGTTGCCCGTCCGGCTGTCCGTGCCGGCCGGCGCGGCCATCCCCGTCGTGGTGGCGCGGGTCCCACGGTCGGCGCCGGCCGTGGGTTGGGGTGACGACCTGGCGGCGGCCGCGACGCAGGCGTTGCTGTCGCTGCTCGGCCCGCGGCAACTCGCCGGCACCGGCCGGCCACACCCGGTGCTCGACACCGGTGCCCTGCTCCCCGCCGCCGAGCGGTGGTTGCGCGAACAGCACCGGGACGCGTGGTTCGCCGACATCACCCCGGTGGACGTCGCCCGCACGGGCCTCACGGTCGTGCGGGTGCTGCTCATGTGCCGTCGACCGGGATCTTGACGAACAGCGCAGCCCCGTTGGTCACGCACGTCGTCGCTGCCATGGGCATCGGTGTGCCCGCCACGGCTGCCGTTGCGGCGCCGGCGTCACCCGCAATCCGCGGGTGCGCCGGGTGAGCGAATCCTGCCCGACGCGGATCGGCGGCCGGCGTCCCACTCGGCCGGGGTGAGTGGGAGCTCCGCGCGCAGGGTGGTCCCGGCTCCGCGCGGGCTGTGGAGCACGATCCGGCCGCCGAGCGCTTCGGCGCGATCGTTGAGGCCGACCAGGCCGGTGCCGCGGGTGAAGTCGGCGCCGCCGACGCCGTCGTCGCGGACCACGATGCGCAGGACGCCGCCGGTGGTGTCGGTTTCGACGGTGACGGTGACGGCTGAGGCGTTCGCGTGTTTGGCCGTGTTGGTGACTGCCTCGGCGATGATGTAGTACGCGCTGACCTCGATGTGCTCGGGCAGCCGTCCCTCCATGCGGATGTCGAGGTCGACGGGGATCGGTGCGTGGCGGGCAAGCGTGCGCAGCGCCGGGCCGAGGCCGGATTCTGTCAGGATGGCCGGGTGGATGCCGCGGGAGATCTTGCGGAGCTCGTCCACGGCGCCCGTCGCCCCGGCGACGGCGCGGTCGAGTTGTTCGGCGAGCGTGTCGAGCTCGGGTGGCAGCGCCGCCTGCGCGGTGCGCAGCTGCAGGGCCAGGGAGATCAGCCGCTGCTGGGCTCCGTCGTGCAGGTCGCGCTCGATGCGCCGGCGGGTCTGGTCGGCGGCGGCGACGATCCGCGCTCGGGACGCGGTGAGCTCGGTCCGGCTCTCAGCGTTGGCGATGGCGGTCGCGATGAGCCCGGTGAAGTCGGCCAGCCGCTGCTCGGTGTCGTGGGGCAGCCGTTGGCGGCGCGACCCGACGCGCATGACGCCCCAGAGCCGCCCCTCGACCTCGATCGGACTGGCGACCATGGAGCAGATGTCGGGCTCGATCCCGGGCAGCGTCGTTGACGCCGGTTTGTCCACGTCGCGGCGCGCGGAATGACCTGTGGCCTGTACCGTCGCCATGGCGGTGCGGGGGTCGGGCCTGCCGCGCCAACCCGGTGCGGTCTGCTTGAGTCCGTAGCCTCCCAGCACCGTCGCCTCCCCGTCCGGCTCGAATCGGAGGATCGACGTGCCGTCGGCGTGGAAGAGCGCGCCGACCTCGTCGGCCACCGCGGCGAACACGCGATCGGGCGCCGCCCCGCGGGCGACCAGCGTCGCCACCCGCCGCAACGCCGCCTGCTCGTCGGCGATCCGGCGGAAGGCCGTGTACAGGTGGGCGTTGTCGAGCGACACGGCGAGCTGACCGGCGATGAGTCTGACGCAGTCGAGCCGTTCGGCGGTGAACGCGCCGTGGATGAGGCGGTTCTCGAGCAGCAGCACCGCCCGCAGCATGCCGCGGTTGAGGATGGGCACGGCCAGCAGGGAGCAGGAGCTGAGGCCGGTGAAGTACGGGTCCCGGGCGAAGCGGTCGTCACGGGTGGCATCGCCCACGACCAGCAGCTCACGCATCCGCTCGGCGTATCGCAGCACGGACATCGGCGCCGTGTGCTCATAACCGGCGCCGCTGGCCGGGATGATGCTGCAGCCATCCCCGGGCGCGGGCAGTATCCATTCGTCCCGGTCGTCGCTCCACAGCAGCAGGTGCACTCCGGTGGCGCCGGTCATCGCGGAGAGCACCTGGACCAGGCGGGAGTACAGGCCTTCGGTGCTGGTCTCGGAGCTCAGCGCCGTCGACGCGGACAGGATGCCGAGCAGGTCGACGGTTCCGGTCGTCATGGTGGGGCGACGCTGGAGAAGGTCGCCGGGGTGGCGGGCGTCGTGCTTGTCGATCGGCTCGTCGTGCGGTCGCAACGCCGGGTAGGCCCAGTCCAGTTGGTCGACTTTCGCGGTCGCGCCCCAGGCGAGGTACTCCTGACGGGCCGCGGCGAGCAGTTCGAAGCCGGCGTGTTCGACGCCGTGGGCGAGGTAGAAGCGGGCGGCGTGTTCGGTGATCAGGGCCTGATGCCATGGCCGTACGTGGCGGGCGACCTCGTGCCGGGCGGCGTCGAAGCCGTGGACGGCGGCAACGAAGTCGCCGACGGCCCAGGCCCGCTCGGCCTCGAGCAACCGTAGCCAGTGCAGGAAGTTGGCCGGCGCGTCTGCGGCGCGTGCTGCCAGCCAGTGCGTCACCTCGTCCAGTTCGGACAGCAGACCGTCGCGCTCTCCGGTGTGGCCGGCTCGGGCCTGCCCGGCGAGGGCCAGTCCACGCAGCACGTGCGCGGCGGCGGTCGGGTAGAAGGTGGCCGCGGCCGACAGCAAGGGCATCGCCGCCGCGGTGCACCGGGTGAGGCCGACCAGATCATCGAGGATGGCGGCGGCGATCGCGCGGGTGACCTGGAGGTGGAACAGCGCCCACGGGCTCTCGGCGTACCTGTCGGTGGGGGACGTCGCACCGGCGATGGTGGCGCTTTCGCCGCACAGCACACCGGCCAGTCGCCGGTAGCTGTCGTACGATTCGCCGATGTGCTCGTCGCCGGTCTGCCGCACGAAGGCAAGCCCGGCCTCCACCTCGGCGACGTAGACGTCCAGCGACGGCACGCAGTCCAGCAGACCGACCATGTCCAGGTAGTAGGTGTATCCGGCGTTGGCCAGATCGCCCCCCGCGACGAGGCCTGCACGAGCCCGCCGGCTCGCGCGGACACCGTTTTCGATCGGCTCGAACCAGCAGCTCAGCAGCGTGGACAGGAAGCGCACCTGCGAGGTGTCGGGCTCGTAGCCGCGGGCCTCGCCCAGTGCCAGGATTCGATGCATCGCCTGGTATGCGGCGGCGTAGTCGCCGCGCACCGACACGGCGGCGAAGCCGACGTGGCTCGCCGGGCCGAGGAGGGGGCCGGCGGGGCCGTGCTCGATCCAGATCCGCAGCGCTTCCAGGCTCAGCCAGGCGAGCCTGGCGTGGTCGGCGGCGAAGTAGACCGCCGGCAGGATCGCGTTGATCAGACGGGCCACGGCGAGCACCACCGGCTCGGTGACCTCCGGCCGGGTCAGCTCGTCCACGGCGTCCTCGTGCTCCAGCCACCGGTACATGAGGTCGAACCGGCGGTCGAGCTCGGTCGGGAGCCGGTCCGCGGTCGGCACGGCGCTGTCCAGCTCACGCAGTGACTCCAGGCCGAGCCCGATCGCCTCGACGTAGCGGTTGCGGTGCGTCAGGCCGCGCACCTGCACCGCCGTGGCGGGCGCACATTCCAAGGGGGTGGGGCACAGCCCTTGGATCGTGCGGAACTCCTCGTCCGCCTCCTCCAGGAGCCCCAGGCTGTACAGGGCGGCGTGCCGGCCGGTGCGCACCTCGACGAGCGCGGCGGTCCCGTCCGGGCCGATCAGCCGCAGCGCGGCCGTCAGCAGCGCGTTCACCAGCGAGTATTCCCCGATCATCGTCGACTGTTCGGCGGCCCGCCGGAACAGCTCCACCGTTCGGCGCCGTTCCGCGGGGTCGTCGACCGCATCGACCACGGGCAGGTATTGTTCCGCTGCGACCGCGAACAGCTCCGCCACCGCTGCCAGCCGCCGCGCCATCGCCAACTGCAGGCTGCGCCGCCGGCGCGGTTCCACCCCGCGGAGGACCACCTCACGGATCCGATCGTGGCGAAACAGCACCGCCTCCCGCACTCCGGGCTCCAACACCAGCACCCCCTCGTTGAGGGCGGCCGCGAGTCGCTGTTCCATCACCTCCGCCGGCTCGCCGACGGCGGTCTGCAGCACGCCCAGCTCGGCCCGCCCACCGAGGCACGCCATCGCCTCCACCATCAGCCGGGTCTGCGCCGGCATGGCATCGACCCGCGCCGCCGACAGTCCCGCAACCTCCGGCCGGTCCAGGTGAGCGCGCACCTGCGCCGCATCCCACCGCCACCTGGCCCCCGCCACCAGCACACCGTCACGGCGCAGCGCGTTGAGCACCTCCACCGTCTCGTACGGATTACCGGACGTGTGCGGACTGATCGCTTCGCCCAGGCTCGCCGCCGCGGCCCTGTCCACGTGGAGCATCTCCGCCACCATGGCGATCGTGCCGGCGACTGGCAGGTTGGCCAGCCGCAGGTCCCGCACCTCCGGCCGGTCACACCACCGGGTCCGCGCAGCCGCCAACGGATGCACCGCGTCCACGTCACCTTCGCGGTAGGCGGCCACCAGCAGCAGACCGTCGACCGGCTCCGCGCTCAGCACCAGGTCCACGAAGCCCATCGCCGTTCGTCCCGCCCACTGCAGGTCGTCGACGAACATCACCACGGGCCGTTTCCGTGAGGCGACCGAGCGCAACACGTCGAACGCCACCCGCTGTGCCCGCGCCTGCGCGGTCAGCGGATCCCCCGGATCGGGCGGCACCCGCAGCAGTGCCGCGAACTCCGGCACCGCCGCGGTCAGCAGGCCCGCGTTCGCGCCGGCCGCCGCCAGGATCCGCTTGCGGACGTCGGCCAGCTCGTCCTCCGACTCGGCCAGCAGAAGCCGACCCACCGCCCGCAACCCCTGGTGCACGGCGTCGCATTCCAGGTCCCGCCGGTACTGGTCGAACTTGCCCGCCACGAACCAGCCGTCCCGGCCGGTCACCACCGGCCGCAGTTCATCGACCAGCACCGTCTTTCCCACCCCTGGCGCCCCGCAGATCAGCACACCCTGACACCGGCCCGTAAGCGCCTCCTCGAACGCCGCCGTCAGCACCGCCACTTCCGCATCGCGCCACACCAGCCGTGACGGCGGCAACAGCCGCGGCGGAACGTCGCGCTCGCCGACCCGCATCGTCGCCGCGCGCGGGTCGGCGTCCCGTAGCCGCTCCAGGTCGCGGACCAGGCCCTCCGCGGTCTGGTACCGCTTGTCCGGCTCCTTCTCCAGCAGATGCATGATGATCTCGGACAGCGGCGCCGGGATGGTCCGGTTCGCCTGCGCCGGCGGCACCGGCACCCGAGCCAGATGATCATGAGTGAGCCGCAGCGGGTCACCCCAGCCGAACGGCGGCGCGCCCGTCGCCAGTTCATACAGTGTCGCGCCCAATGCGTACAGATCGGCCCGCTGATCCACCGGCCGGCCGGTGCGCCCGGTCTGCTCCGGCGCCAGATACGCCAACGTCCCCGCGATCTCGGTGTGGTGCGTGAACCCGGGACGAAGCTCGGCGATCGACGTCGCCAGCGCGAAGTCCACCAGGCAGAGGGCGCCGTCGCGGGACGCCACGATGTTCGCCGGCGTGATGTCGCGGTGCATCACGCCCCGGCGGTGCATCCCCGCCACCGTCCGGGCCAGCTTCACCGCGAGCCCGATCAGGTCATCGGCCGCCAGCGGCTTCGCCGCCCCGGCCAGGCTCGTGCCGGCGACATCCTCCACCACGACCGACCCCGGGCACCGCGGTGCCTCCAGCAATTGTGGGACACCGACCACGCCGCGCAGCCGCCCCAGGATCGCCACCTCGTGCCGCACCCGCCGGTCCGCGTCCGGTCCCGAGAACTCCTTGCGGATGACCGTGCGCCCGGCGACGAGCAACCGGGTGACCCGAGTGTGCTCGCTCTCGTACAGTATTTCGATCCGACCGGGTGGATCGCGGCCACGCAGCATCCCGCCGTTCTGCATCAGACACCTCCCGGCACGATCCGATCCACCTCAAAGCGTACTTAGATCCTGTTCCCGGGCGAAGCCGACTATTCACGCGGACGCGATGTGGGTGAAACCGCCGGCCGCGGCACCGTTCGATGAGGTCAGCCGCCGCTGGTGGTCCACTCGTATTCGGGCTCGGGCCGGGCCGCCGGGCCACGGCCGAACAGGACGAGGACGACGGTGCCTGCCACGGCGGCGCCGGTCACCGCGCCGGCGATGCCGGCCGCCGTGGAGTACGCGTCGGGGTGGCCCGCCGACCAGCCGTAGAACGTCGCGATGACGCCCGCGGCGGCGGCTGCTGCCAGTGCCGCCTGCGTGGGCCACAGCCACGGCCGTGGTCGTGGGTCGCCGGCGACGGTGGCGATCCACCACACGAGGCCGGCGACGCCGACGCCCATGCCGATCAGGGTGAACCCGAGACCCAGGAACGAGTCCACCAGCTGGGCGAGCGCGACGACGATCGCGCCGAGGACGGTCGTGCCCGCCGCGAAGCCGGCCAGCACCCGCCGCCGGGACAGGGCCGGCAGCAGGCCCAGGACGTACAGCGCGGACCCGATCGCGACGGCGAGGGCGTACTCGGCCCAGATGTGTTTGCCGGGTGCGGTGAGCGGCGCCGGCGGCCAGGTCTTGCCGGCGTACGACAGGCCGATGCGCTGCCATGCCCCGTCCGGCTGCCGGACCGCGATGCCGTCGCGCCGGTTGGCGACGAACACGCGATAGCCGCCGTCGGCGGGCAGGATCGCGACCTCCGCGGCGCTGAGGTGTTCGCGAGGCGAGCGCAGGTCGCTGTCGCGCCGGGCGAGGAACGTGCGCCGCCCCTCCGCCACCTGCCACGACATCCGCCAGGTCCGCCCGGCGTCGGTGCTCTCCTCGACGGCGAGCCGGCCGGGCACGACCCGGTAGCACACGTCCGGCCGGTCCGGCACGCACGCGTTCGTGGCGCGCGGCGGGAGGTCCGGCGTGACGGGCGCCTTGAGGGCGGTCCAGGTCACGCCGTCGACGGTCGCCGCGGCGTCGTCGAGGTCACTGTCGCCGTCGGGCAGGCCGTGGAAGGCGTTGTACAGCATGGCCCGAACCTGCCCGTCGACGACCACGACCCGGTCCACCGCCGGGTAGTCCGGCGCGCTCGTCGCGGCGACGCCCAGCACCGCGAACGGCAGCACCACGGCGGCGCGGACACCGCGCGCGACCGGAGTGGACACCACCGGCGTCAGGGTCCGGCCCCGGACCCACCAGGCGATCCCGAGCGCGGGCAGCGCGAGCAGGTCGGTGGGGTCGGCGAGGATCGTCGACGGGCGGATCACGCTCCACGCCGCCGACGCGACATCGGCACCGCCGGGCACCGCCTTGACCGCGGCGAACGCCACGCCCACCAGTACCGTCGAACCGGCCGCCGCCCATCGCGCCGGAAGGCGGGGGACCAGCAGGCAGCACAGCGCCGCGACCAGTGCCGGGGCGAAGACCAGACCGGCGACGTCGCTGAGCTTGCCGGTCACCACGCCCGGCGCGGCCGCCTTGAGCAGGTGGTCGTTCACCAGCAGCACGAGCACCGCGACGGCGGACACGGGATGTGTCAGCCACGCCAGCGTCACCGAAACGTTCCTCATGGGCGATCAGACGCGATCCGCGCGCCGGTCGTTCCCGGGTTGGTGAACTCGGCCTCGACCACACTGGGTGGCACATTGCGCGGACTCGGGCCGTGCTTGGCTCACCACGTTCCGAACTCCTATTGTGGGTCCGTCCCCGGGGGATTCGAGGGCCCCGGCGCGGGAACGGGGTCGCACTCACAGTGTCGACGACCCGGCCGCTCCCCGGAACCTCTGACGTTCTACGACACCACGCTGTCAGGGCAGCAAAGTCGCCCCACATGGGCAGGGGAACGCATCGTTCGCGGTGATCCGGCGAGGCCGGGCTGGGCCGTAACGTCGGCTCCATGAGGCGCGTGCTTGCCGCGGTCGTGGCGGTGATCGTGGTGGTCGCGCCGACCACCGCCTGCTCCGGCCGCAAGAAGCCGGCCCCGCCGGCGGCGCAGGTGAGCGCGCAGGTCAAGGCCGGGGCGGCGACCACCCTGTCGGTCGCCGACGTGCAGGTGGTGCTGCCCGACGGCGCGGCCAAGGACGGGGTCGTCGCGAAGCTCGCGGTCGGCGGCGAGGCGCCGGCGGCGCCGGACGGGATGACGGTCGCCGGACCGGCCGTCGCGGTCGACCTGCCCGGCGGGCTGACGCAGCCGGCGACAGTGACGTTCCAGGCGCCGGCCGCGGTGAAGGACGGCACCCTCACACCGGTCGTCGTCTGGCAGGACGCCGCCGGGGACTGGCGCTGGGTGCCCACGACATACACCGCGGGGGAGAGCGGCATCTCCGCGACCGTCGACCACTTCTCCGGGGGCTTCCTCGGCGGCCTCGACATCAAGAAGTGGATCAAGGACCGGGGCGAGGACTTCAAGAACTACATCACCGGCCGCTCGGGCGTGGCGCAGCCGCGCTGCGGCGACGAGAAGGCCGCCCGGCCGGCCGGCGTCGAGGTCACCAGCGACGGCGGCGACCGGGTCAAATGGTGTTTCGGCGTCGACAACGGCCGCCGGGTGGTGCGGATCGCCAACAACTCGCGCACGTTCATGCAGATCGCGTACCCGTCCGCGTGGAAGGTCGTCGACGGGCAGTCGCACGGGTTCAGCACCGACTCGGCGGCGCGGGCGCTCGGCATGCTGGCGGTGACCCCGAAGGGCACCGCGTCGCGGATCGTCGACGGCGGCGACACGCTGACCCTCGAGGTGCCGGAGAACTCCACCGGCCGGGTCACGGCCGAGATGTCGATCCTCGCCTGGGCGATCTCGGCCATCGTCTTCGGCATCCAGGTGTACTACGCCGTGGTGAAGGCGGCGAGCGACACGCTGGCCAAGGCCGCCAAGGGAACGATCGACCGGCTGTTCCTGCTGCTCGGCGGCACCGCGAACGCGGAGCCCATCGACGGGCTGATCGAGTGTACGAAGGCGGTCTCCGACCTCACCGAGATGAACGAGACCAACGCCCTCGATGTCACGAAGGCCGTCTGGGGCTGCCTGCCGGGCATCATGAAGGCGCAGCTGAAGGACGTGAAGGTCTTCGCCGCCGGGGTGCTGCTGAACATGGTCGGCACGGCCGTCGGGCTGATCCTCACCGGCATCAACCTGCTGGTCACCGGCCTGCGAGAGCTGTGGGACCAGTTCGCCGGCTTCGGCGGCAAGAGCGATCCGGTGTACGACGTCGTCATCCGCCTCAAGGCCGCCACCGTCGCCGACGCCGACCTGCGGGCCAACAACTGCCCCGGCTGCCGCGTCAAGGGCCAGTTCGCGTTCCTGCATCCGACCTGGGGCGTCGTCACCCTCGTGGTCGCGCTGTCACCGACCGGCGGCGCCGGCGGCTACGGCAGCTCCGACCTGATCGCGTTCGACGCCCAGCGCAAGGTCGTCTGGCGCAAGGACTACGACAGGCAGTGGGAGTCGGTGGCCTTCGCCGACCCCGGCATGGACGCCACCGGCAACGTCTTCATCAACTTCAACCCGGGCCGCCTCAACGGCGTCATCATTCTGCGGCCGGTCGCGGGCGGGCTGAAGGACTTCGCGACCCTGCCCGACGCCGAATCCGGCTACCAGGAGCGGTTCTACAGCGCTCGCCTGGTCATGGACACGGCCAAGGGCACCTACACCGTCCGCAGCGAGCTCAACGACTGCGAACCGAGCTGCGCCGAAGGCACCATCCACACCACCACGTACCGCTACAACGGCACCGACTACGTCAAGCAGTAGCCCGGCAACGCGCGCCGGCGGCCGCCCAGGCGAGCAGGCCCGGGAACCCCGACGGCGACCCGGCAGCACGTCCTTGTCGGCGGTCGGTCACCAGGCCAGGGGGAGTGTCGACAGGTGCTGGGACAGGGCGGCGGCGAGGACCTGGTGGTCGTGCCGCGACGGGTGCCAGTCGCAGCCCAGCAGGTCCAGCCCCAGGGCGGTGTTGTCGTAGTACAGCGCCGAGACCCGGGCGTCGCCGGCGCTGTTGCGGGCCTGGACGATCTGCTGGACCGAGTCGGCGAACGCCGTCGTCATGTACGTCAGGTCCGGGTATGCGAGCACGATGTGCGTGCTCGTGCCGTACCGGGTCCGCAGCCTGTCGATGAAGGTCTGGTAGGCCGCGCGGTAGTCGGCGGCGAGCGCGCCGGTCGTCGACCACTTCTCGCCGGAGGTCAGTGCCATGGAGAAGTCGTTGATGCCCAGGCCGACCACCACGACCTGCGGCCGCCACGTGCTCGGCACCGGCCACACGCCGCTGTTGTACAGCGCCTGCAGGTCCTTGTCGTAGTAGCTCGCCGGGAAGTTGTACGCGGTGTTCTGGCCGCCGTAGTTGCGGACCATGCCCATGCCGGACCAGGCGATGATCTGGTAATCGGCATTGAGGCCCTTCGCGGTCAGTGCACCGAACGACGCGTCGGCGTTGGAGTTGCGGGTCACGCCGCCGTTGCCGGCGCAGTCGCGGGTCGTCGACATGTTGCCGTAGCCGGCGGTCCACGAGTCGCCGATGAACTCGATCTGGCGGCTGCGCCGGCCGGCCTTCGCCAGGATCGCGCCGCCGGTGTCGGCGACCAGGCCGCCGAACTCGCCCGCGGCCCACGGGCTCTCGGTCCGCTTCGCCAGCCGCACGGTGTGCTCGCCGCCCGGCAGGCCGCGCACCCAGTACGTGGTCCGGCCCGGCGTCACCAGGTTCGCCACGGTGGTGCCGTCGACCTGCACGACGTAGTCGTTGTCGGCGTCGTTGAGCGCCAGGCCGACGCCGGTGCCGCGGAACCGGCCCTCGAAGTACGTGCCGGGCCAGGTGAACTGCGCGGCGGTCCCGGCCGCTCGGACCCGGCCCACGGTGCTGACCTGGTCCAGCACGGTCCCCGCCGGGCCACTACCGGAGGCGGTCGGTGATGCCGTGCTTCCGGTACAGGCGACGCCGTTGAGCGCGAAGGTCCCCGGCACCGGGTTGGACGCGTTGTTCCAGGTGCCGCCGAAGCCGAAGTTCGTGGTGGCACCGGTGCCGAGGGCGGCGTTCCACGCGGCGTTGGTGACCGTCACCGTGGACCCCGACTGGCTCACCGTGCCGTTCCACAGCTGCGTGACGGTCTGCCCGGCGGCGAACGACCAGGTCAGCCGCCAGCTGGTGACGGGATCGCCGAGGTTGGTGACGTCCACGCTCGCGCCGAAGCCGCCCTGCCACTGACTCGTCACGGTGTACTTGACGCGGCATCCGGCGGCGGCGTGCGCGGCCAGCGTCGTCGCGAGCACCCCGGTCGACCCGACGATGACCGTGGCGGCCGTGACGATCGTCGTACGGGACCATATCCGCGCTGATCGCATGGGCGCTCCTCCTCGATGACTGTCGATGCGCTTCGAATGCTGCCCCGATGCCGCCGGGCGCGCACGCCGCCGCGACCGGATCATGCATCCGGACGGCGTTCAGCAGCGGCGACGCGGCCCGCCGCCGGGAAACGTTCACGGCCATACTGTTGCGATGACAATTCGGATCAACCGGCACATGGTCGCCGATGAGCGGATCGTCGCGGCGACCGACGACTTCCCGCGGCGGGTGGCGGCGCTGGTCGATGCCGAGCAGGAGGCGGGCCCGGCGGCACCGGCTGGGACATCGACATCGAGTCCGGCTACCTGCCCCGGTCGGTGCTGACCCGCGACTGGACCCGATAGACCTGCACGTGGACGCGGCCTACGCTGCCGGTGCTTGGAGCTTGCTAAACCTCGCGGTCATGGCGGTAGGCGGAACCCGCAGGGGTAAAGGTGAACGTGTCGGCGAAGGCGCCGGTGCCGTACCGGACCGCCACGAGGACGGGCTGCGCCTCGGGCTGCGGCTGAGGCGCGTTCCAGTCGTAGGTGCTTGCGAAGTGCAGGCAGACCAAGCCTCTGGCGCCGGACGCGGCGGCATAGGCGAGGGTCTTGGCGTAACGCGGGTTGCTGCCGCCGAACAGGACGGACGGTGGCCCGAGCTCGGCGACGATCTCATCGAGTTGCCGGTCCCGGCCACTCCATCGATCAGTCTCAGCGCTCAGCTGCTGGTGTTCGTCGTCGGGCAGGGTCCGATCCACGGTCAGCCAGCCGAGTCGCCACGCTATGTCGGCGTAGACAGAGGCTACCGCCGCACCGTCGTCCTGGTAGCCGGGCAGGATCGCCGTGAACGCCCCGTGCACACCAAGCGGGTTGAACGCACCTCGGACCCGAAGGTCATCGTGTTCCTGCCGCCACAGCTCGTCTGTCCCGTCGACAAAGGCGACGTCGTCCATGAGCAAGCGGATGGACAGCTCCCGACCCCACATGCTCGGGCGGCGCAACGCTTGGTTGAGGCGGTCCAGGTGGTAGCGCCGAACCTCGTCCAGACTGGGCGCACGGCGGATGTCAGGGGCCACTCGAGGATCGTTCCAGGTCCCCAGCGCCTCATCGCCGTCGGACTGCCCACATCGTCAACGTGAAACTGGACCGACCTGAGACCCGGCCCCACTGCCGGGGCGGGCGCCTCGAGGTGAGGCGCCCGCCCCGGTAGTCGCGTTTATACGGTGCAGGTCAGCGTGGGCACGGCGTTCGTGCCGTTCCAGGTGCCGGTGAAGCCGAACGACGTCGTGCCGTTGGCCGGGACGGCGCCGTTGTACGACACGTTCGTCACGGTGACGGCCGAGCCGGACGTGCTCAGCGTGCCGTTCCAGAGCTGTGTGATCGCCTGGCCGTTGGCGAACGTCCACCTGACCGTCCACCGTGAGATGGCGGCGTTCCCGGCGCGCACCGTGACCGAGGCCTGGAATCCGCCCTGCCACGAGCTGGTGACCGCGTACGTCGCGGAGCAGGCGCCGCCCGCCGGAGGGGGAGAGGTCGGCGGCTGCGACGTGCCGCCGCCCGGGGTGGTCGGCGGTGGGGTGGTCGGGTTGGTGCCGTCGGGGGCGACCGCCCGGCCGGTCTGCGGGGAGATCATGCCCGCGCAGAGGTTGCGCGCAGCCAGGCCCTGGGCGATGCGCGGGATGGCGGCGACCGTGTTGGCCGGCCAGTCGTGCATGAGGATGATCTGGCCGTTGGTGAGCCGCCCGGCGGCCTGGACGATCGCGTCGACGCTGGCGTTGTTCCAGTCCTGCGAGTCGACGTCCCAGATGATCTGGGTCAGGCCGTAGCGCGACAGGACCGACTGCACGGTGGCGTTGGTCTCGCCGTACGGGGGCCGGAAGAGCTTCGGGGTGCCGCCGCCGGCGCTGGCGATGGCCTGCTGGGTGCGGGACACCTCCGAGTCGATCTGGGCCTGGCTCTGCTGGGTCAGGTGCGGGTGGGTGTAGCTGTGGTTGCCGACCCACATGCCGGCGTCGACCTGCGCGCGGACCTGGGCCGGGTACTGGGCGGCGAACTGGCCCTCGTTGAACATTGTGGCCCGCAGCCCGTTCTGGCGCAGGGCGTTGAGCAGGTTGCCGGTGTTGGTGCCCGGGCCGTCGTCGAACGTGAGCCCGACGTACCCGTTACAGGTCGCGGCGTTCGCCGGGGTGGCGGCCCAGGCGACGAACGTGGAGAGGGCCGCGGCCGCCGAGACGGCGACAGCGGTGGCGAGCAGACGGCTACGCGTGTTCATGGTGCGCGCGTTCCTCCTCATTTTGGGCAGCGTGCGACGAACCGGTCGGCGTCCGGCTTTGACAAGTGTCGATGGCGCCAGTATTGGGCGACCTTCACGGCGGTGTCAAAGCTTTCGAAAAGCGCGGCGTCGACCGTGCCGGCTTCGCACGGGAACCGGTGACGGTCGCGGTGTACCTTTCCCGGCGCCATGGGGGGTAACGGGGGGACGGGCCGAACGCCGGCGTGAGCGCTCAGCCGCGCACCGCCGGTTCGAGCAGCGACAGTGTCCGCTGCTGCGCATCGAGACCGACACGGATGCCGACCGGCATCGGCAGGTTCGGGCCGGCGTGTCCGAACTCGACGTTGCCGAGCACCGGGATGTCACGGTCGCCGAGCACGTCGAGGACGATCTCGGACAGCGTCGGGGACGCCTCGGTCGAGTCGAGTCCGGCGATCTCGCGCGGAACGCCCACGACCATGCCGGAGATCCGATCGAGGATGCCGCCGTGCCGCATCACCTGCAGATAGCTCCACACGTGCGACGCCTGGCCGCCCATCTCCTCCCAGAACAACACGGCACCGTCGAACCGGTCGAGCGGCACCGCGAAGCGCGTCGCCTGTACCAGCGCGATGCGGTTGATCACCCCACCGATCAGCGGGCCTTCGACCCGCCCGGCGCGCCAACACTCCCACGACGAACTCGCAGGCAGCGGACCGATCGCCGCGGTGTCGGTCAGCAGCCTCGAGTACAGCTTCTCGAGCTCCGCCCGGCGGGTCGCCGGCGCCGTCTGCCAGTTGCCGCCGAAGCCGGGCACGGCCATGTCGGCATGGAACCCGACCAGGCCCGTGCGCGAGTACAGCACCAGATGCAGCAAGGAGATGTCGCTGTAGCCGAGGATCGGCTTCGGATCGGCCCTGATCGCCTCGATGTCGATCAGGTCGAGGTAGCCGAACGCCGTCTGGCCGCCGTCACTCGCGATGATCGCACGCACCTCAGGATCACGGAGAAGGCCGTTGAGCTCCGCGGCGATCTCCGCCGGCGTCGCCGCGCTCCACCACCGGTGCCGCCCGGCTTCCAGCAGCGGGGCCCGGCGCACGCGGAACCCCATCCGCTCGAGCGCGACCTCCGTCTGCGCGACGTTGCGCTCGTACGCCGCGGGCAGCGGCCCGGACAGCGAAGCGATGACGACGAGATCGCCGGGTCTCAGCGCACGAGGCCGGAGCGGCTGAGGCGAAGCGGAGCCGGTCACCGATGCAGTATCCGCATCCGCACCACAACCCGCGACACGTTTCCAGGCTCTGGCTCAGTTTCGGTGCAGTCGTGACTCGCAGCGACGTTCGTCCATGATCTTCGGGTGCTCGATGCGAGCTCCGTAGATCCTCGGCCGGTTGAGGGTAGGCAGACCGGTACGCGCTCCTGCGAGCTGGGGACCTCTTGACGGGTCACAGACCGATGGCTGCGGCCGCGAGACCGTACCGCCGAGCTTCGTCCTGCAGGTCGACTCCCTCGCCTCCGGACAAAACGCGCTCGTTCGTCGTGGCCATCCGGAACAGCAGTGCGCGCGCTACCGCCGCTGCCGATACATCCACCGTCTCCCACAGAGACGACGGTGCGTCGTGCCAGCAGAGCGCATCAGCCACCACGATCCCGTCGGCGTACGCGGGCGCCCGCCAGTAGGGCGAGATGTCGATGATGGCCGGAGGGAGCCCCGGAGCGAACAAGACGTTCTTCGTCAGGTCCGCGTGCACGAGCTGCGGGCGCCCCAACGGCTGCAGTGCGTCCTCCAGCCGTCGTGCCAGGGCGGCGAACTCCGGTACGAACCGGATAGCCCGTTCTGCCCAGGCCGCTCTGTCCGCTTGTGCCCACCAGTCCCGTCGCGTATCGAGAAAGACCGGCCGGCCGAGATGGGCAACCGCCCGGTGAAACGCCTGGCCGGCCGTGAGGATCTCCTGCCACGTCGATACCGCGGTGTAGTCCGGTTCGCCACCCTGGACCCATCGCGTGGCCGACCACCCCTGCACGCTCCACGCGCCGTCACGGGTACGGACCGGCGCCGCAAGCCGGAAACCTTCACATGTGACGTCGGTGAACGCATCGCCCAGCCATTCGTGCAGGGCACCCCCGTCCGGCTTGAGTACCACATGGTCCGCAGCCCACGAGGTGCCTTGCCCGCCGGTCAGCCGTCGGGCAGGCCCGTCGACACCGAAGGCGTGCAGGACGGTCGATGAAGGGTGATCACGAGACACCCGGTGCACGGTAGACGCCCTCGATCGTTCTATCGACACGATTTGAGCGAGGAAGACATCCGCTCATGCCACATGCAACGCCGGGCGTGTTCATCGGTGCTGCCGCAGGGAGGCCAGGTAGGCGCGCCAGCCGCCGTGGGCGGTGATGTCGGGGGCGTCGGCGACGGCGACGGCTTCGCACAGGAAGCCGGTGACGGTCGAGCCGTCGTCGAGGTGTACCTTCCCCAGCGCCATGGGGGAGGGCAGCGCGGCCAGGAACGGGCCGACCGCGGCGGGCGGCAGCTCCCACAGCTCGCCCTCCACGGCGGCGCCGCCGTCGAGGACGCGGACCAGGCCCGGTTTCGGCGGTTCGGTGGTCAGGCAGTGCAGCCGGTACTGCGGTGCGGTGCGGACCTGGCGGAGCAGGCGGCCACCCGCCTCGGTGAGCTGGTGGTTGAGCGGCTGCCCGGTCAGGTGCGCGCCGACCACCATCATCGGCAGCCCCCGCCGGTGCGCGCCCGTCGGAGCCTCGCCGGCCAGCCGTGCGGCGATGTCGGCGGCGACGGCGTCGGCGAAGCCGCGGGCGACGACCTGGACGCCGAAGTTGGTGCCGCCGGCCTCACCGGCGGGCACGGCGACGGCGCTGAGGCCGAACAGGTTGCAGAAGTTGGTGTAGGTGCCGACGGTGGCGTTGACTCCGATCGGGTCGGCGGTGACCTCGGCGATCGTCGGGTGGATCGGGCTGGTCGGCAGCAGGAGCGCGTCCGCGTCGCCCCATGCGGTCATGGCCTCGCGGCGCAGGTGCGCGAGCCGTTCGGTGTCGGCGACGAGGACGTGGGCGGGGATGTCGCGGGCGGCGCCGATGATGGCCCGGACGGTCGGGTCGATGTCGTCGGGGTGCCCGTCGATGAAGGCGCCGACGGCGGCGTACCGTTCGGCGACGAACCCGCCGTTGTAGAGCAGTCTCGCCGCGGCGAGGAACGGCGCGAGCCGGATCGGCCGCAGCCGGGCGCCGTGGGTCTCCAGGGTTTTCGTGGCCTGTTCGAACGCGTCGAGCCACTGCGGTGACAGGCCGGTCAGGTCGTCGCGGTCCGGCACCGCGACGATCGGGTGTGGCGGCGCCGCGAGCGGTGCGTCCGCGGGGAGGACCGGGTCGCTCATGAGGGCGATGGCGTGCGTTCCCTCGGCGACGGTACGGGCGAAGATGGTGACGCAGTCGAAGCTGCGGCAGGCCGGCACGACCCCGTCGGTGGGGACGAGTCCCGGTGTCGGTTTGACGCCGACGATGCCCTGGAACGCGGCGGGCACGCGGCCGGAGCCGGCGGTGTCGGTGCCGACGGCCAGGTCGGCGATGCCGAGCGCGACGGCCACGGCGGAGCCGGAGCTGGACCCGCCGGAGACGCGGGCGGGGTCGCGGACGTCGCGGACCGCGCCGTACGGGCTGCGGGTGCCGACCAGGCCGGTGGCGAACTGGTCGAGGTTGGTCTTGCCGAGGATCAGCGCGCCGGCGTCGACGAGGCGCTGCACGGCGGGGGCGCTGCATTCGGGCTGGTAGGCGTAGGCGGGGCAGCCCGCCGTGGTCGGCAGGCCCGCGACGTCGATGTTGTCCTTGACCGCGACGAGGCGCCCGGCCAGCGGCAGGTGCTCGCCGGCGGCGAGCCGGGCTTCCACGGCGGCGGCGTCGGCGAGCACGTCGCGTTCGGGGCGCAGCGTGATCCATGCCTCGGGGCGTTCGCCGAGGGCGAGGCGTGCGTAGGCGGCGCGGACGCGGTCGGTCGGTTTCATGCGAGCACCACCAGTGGGCTGCCCGGAGCGACCTGGGCTCCGGGGGTGACGAGGATGTCGGTGACGGTGCCGTCCCGCGGCGCGGTGACGACGCTCTCCAGTTTCATCGCTTCCAGGGCGAGCAGCGACTGCCCGGCGGTGACCCGGTCGCCGGGGCGCACGTCGACGCGCCACACGCTGGCGACGAACGGCGCCTCCACGAGCGCGCCGCCGTCCGGCACGGACACCGCACCGGCGGCGGGCGGCGCCGGCGGTTCGGGGCGGGGGTCGAACTCGCCCGCCGCCGCCCACGCGTCGCGTTCGGCACTGAACGCGGCGGCCTGCGTCGCCCGGAAGGCGGCGATCGAGGCGGCGTTGTCGGCCAGGAAGGCCTCATGCTCGGCGAGACGGAAGGTGCCGTCGTCGATGCGCAGCCGGTGCCGTCCGGCGGCGACGTCGGCGCGCAGGTCGAGCAGTTCCTCGGCGCCGACCGGGTACCACTGGATGCGGTCGAAGTGACGCAGTAGCCAAGGGTCGCCGGCTTCCCGCCGCCAGCGGGACCAGACCTGCACGGTACGGCCGACGAACTGGTAGCCGCCGGGGCCTTCCATGCCGTAGATGCACAGGTAGGCGCCGCCGATGCCGACGGCGTTCTCCGGGGTCCAGGTCCGGGCCGGGTTGTACTTCGTGGTGACGAGCCGGTGCCGCGGGTCGAGCGGGGTCGCGACCGGTGCGCCGAGGTACACGTCGCCGAGGCCGAGGACGAGGTAGCTGGCGTCGTAGACGGTGCGGTGGACGTCGTCGACGGACGCCAGGCCGTTGACCCGGCGGATGAACTCGATGTTCCACGGGCACCACGGGGCGTCGTCGCGGACGCCGTTGATGTAGCGGGCGATGGCCTCGCGGGTGGCCGGGTCGTCCCAGGACAGCGGCAGGTGCACGGTCCGGCTGGGCACGGCCAGGTCGCGGGTGGCGGGCAGGTCGGCCTGCAGCGCGCGGACCAGGCCGAGGAGCCTGCGCACCGGCAGGCGGGCGGGGTCGGCGTGGACCTGCAGCGAGCGGATGCCGGGGGTGAGGTCGACGACGCCGTCGAGGCCCTCGGCGCGCAGCCGGTCCATCAGGGCGTGGGCGCGTAGCCGCAGGCCGAGGTCGAGGGTCATCGGGCCGTACTCGATGAGCAGGTTGTCGTCGCCGGACCGCCGGTAGGTGACGTCGTCGTCGCGGGCCAGGATGCCGTCGTCGACGGGTCGCACCAGCGGTGTGAAGTCGAGGTCGGACACGGGCACGAACCGCACGGTGTCGCCGGGGGCCAGCTGGCCGAGCTTCCACCGCTCGGCGGTGACGACGGTGGCCGGGCAGACGAACCCGCCGAGGCTGGGCCCGTCCGGGCCGAGCAGGATCGGCACGTCGCCGGTGAAGTCGACGGCGCCGACCGAGTACGGGGTGTCGTGGATGTTCGACGGGTGCAGCCCCGCCTCGCCGCCGTCGGTGCGCGCCCACCGCGGCTTCGGGCCGACCAGCCGGACGCCGGTGCGCGCGGAGTTGAAGTGCACCTGCCACTGCGCGGCGTAGAACGCGTCGATGTCCTCGCGGGTGAAGAACTCGGGGGCCGCGTGCGGCCCTTCGGTCACCTTGATCTGCCAGTCACGGCGGATCACCGGTCGCTGCGCCACCGGGACGGCGGCGGAGGTCGCGCCGGCCGGCGGTGCGGTGCGCAGGACGTCGCCGAGGCGCAGGGTCCGGCCGCCGTGCCCGCCGAACTGCCCGAGCGTGAACGTCGCCGCGCTGCCCAGGTACTGCGGGACGGCGAGGCCGCCGGCGAACAGCACGTAGGCCCGCAGCCCGCCCTCGGTCGCCCGGCCCACGTCGAGGACCGAGCCGGCGCGCACCCGTACCGGCTCCCACTGGGGCACCTGGACGCCGTCGACGGTGACGGGCATCGCGGCGCCGGTGACGCAGATCGTGGTGTCGGCGGTGAACCGCAGCGCGGGCCCGTCGACGGTGCACTCCAGCCCGGCGGCGCCCTCGGGGTTGCCGAGCGCCGTGTTGCCGAGCCGGAACGACAGGTCGTCCATCGGCCCCGACGGTGGCACGCCGACCTCCCACAGCCCGGTGCGCCCGGGCCAGTCCTGCACGGCCGTCAGCGTGCCGGCCCGCTCCACGACGATGCGCGACTCCGTGTCGTGCACGCCGGCGAGGGTCGCGGTCGAGTGCCGGGCGGCGAGCACGTCGCCGTTGCCGGCCGCCGCCCGCAGCAGACCGAGGTTCGTCTCGATGCCGTCGACGCGGGTGGCGGCCAGGGCGTCGCGGAGGTTGGCGAACGCCTCGTCGCGGGTCGCCCCGGTCACGATGACCTTGGCGAGCATCGGGTCGTACGCCGTGCTCACCTCGGTGCCGGCCTCGACCCAGCCGTCGACCCGCACGCCCGCCGGGAACGCGACGTCGGTGACGAGGCCGGCGCTGGGCTGATGCTCCCGGGTCGGGTCCTCGGCGTAGACGCGGGCCTCGACGGCGGCGCCGGCACCGCCCCGGCGCGGGGTGTCCAGGACGTCGTCGTCGCCCTGGGCCAGGCGCAGCATCCACTCGACCAGGTCGACGCCGAGGACCTCCTCGGTCACCGGGTGCTCGACCTGCAGGCGCGCGTTGACCTCGAGGAAGGAGGCCTGTTCCCGCTCGGCGTCGTAGACGAACTCGACGGTGCCCGCCGACCGGTAGCTCACCGACGCGCACAGCGCCGCCGCCGAGTTGTGCAGCCGCTCGCGGACCGCGCCGGACAGGCCGGGCGCGGGCGCCTCCTCGATCACCTTCTGGTTGCGGCGTTGCAGGCTGCAGTCTCGGTCGCCGAGCGCGACGACGCGGCCGCGGCCGTCGCCGAAGACCTGCACCTCGACGTGGCGGGCGCGCTGCACGAAGCGTTCCAGGAAGACGCCGCCGCTGCCGAAGCTGGCCAGGGCGAGGCGTTCCACCCGGTCGAATGCGGCGGCGAGCTCGGCCGGCGTGTGGCACGCCTGCATGCCGATGCCGCCACCGCCGCCGGTCGCCTTGACCATCACCGGGTAGCCGATCCGGTCGGCGGCGGCGAGTGCCTCGTCGAGACCGGCGAGCAGGCCGGTGCCCTCGATCATCGGTACGCCGGCCGCGCGGGCCAGCTCGCGTGCGGTGTGCTTGGCGCCGAACGCGGTGAGCTGCGCGGGTGTCGGCCCGACGAAGGCGAGCCCGGCCGCTTCCACGGCGGTGGCGAAGGCCGCGTCCTCGGAGAGGAACCCGTAGCCGGGGTGCACCGCACCGGCGCCGCTGGACAGCGCCGCGTCGAGCACGCGGTCCACCAGCAGGTAGCTCTGCCGGGCCGGGGCCGGGCCGAGCCGCACCGCCTGGTCGGCGAGCCGTACATGTGGAGCGCCGCGGTCCGGGTCGGAGAAGACCGCGACCGTCTTCAGGCCGAGCCGGGCGGCGGTGCGGATGATGCGGCAGGCGATCTCGCCGCGGTTGGCGACCAGAAGCGTGTCGAACACGCGGCTACTCCTCGGTGACGATCATGCGGACCGGCGTCGGGTCGAAGCCGTTGCACGGGTTGTTGATCTGCGGGCAGTTCGACACCAGCACCAGCACGTCCATCTCGGCGCGCACCGCGACCCGCAGGCCGGGCGCGGAGATGCCGTCGACGATGCCGAGACTGCCGTCCGGGTCGACCGGCACGTTCATGTACCAGTTGATGTTGCTGACCAGGTCCCGTTTGCCGAGCCCCCACCGGGCGCCCTCGATGAGGAAGTTCTCCACGCAGGCGTGCTGGTGCTTGGTGTGCTGCCCGTAGCGCAGGGTGTTCGACTCCCGGCTGCAGGCGCCGCCGACGGTGTCGTGCCGGCCGACCTCGTCGCCGACGACGGTCATCAGCGCCCGGCCCTCGTTGGAGCGCAGCACGCTCCCGGTGGTCAGGAAGATGCCGCCCTGCGCGGCGATCGTGTCCGGCGCCGAATAGCGTTCGGCCGTGTCGCCGGCGTTGTAGAGCAGGCAGTCGACGGCCTGGTTGCCGTGCAGGTCCACGATGGTCAGGACCTGGCCGCGGCGCACCACCGCCGACCAGGGCGCGCGCGCCGCGACGGTCTCGTCCAGCACGATCCGGCCGGCGGCCGGCGCCGGCGCTGCGGTGACGGTCATTCGATCCCCCGGGCGGTCAGGTAGTCCGCGGTGTTGAGCAGCGCGCGCTCGCCCTCCGGCGACCGCGACCACAGCGCGTCCGCGGGCGCGGTGGGTGCGCCGGGCCGGGCCTGCACGCGGACGGGTGTGCAGGTGTACGCCTCCCGCGGGTCGAGCGGGTGCGGCACGTTGGCCAGCAGCACGATCAGCGGCAGCTCCGCCCGCAGCTCGACCGTCGCCCCGGGCCCGGCCGACCCGAGCCAGGTGAACGTGCCGTCGTCGCCGACGCGGACCCCTTGGAAGAACGAGATGCTCGGCGGCAGGTCCCGGCGGGTCAGGCCGTGCTTGGCGGCGGCCAGGACGAACAGCTCCCGCCCGGCCGGTGTCGCGGTGTGCGGCGCGCCGCCGCCGTACCTGCCGGTGTTGCTCGCGAGTGTCGAGGTGCCGCAGAAGGTGTCCGAACGGTCCGGGGCGCCGGCCGTCACCGAGGCCAGGACCCGCCCCTGGTCGGACAGCAGCAGGTGCCCTTCGCCGATGTACGCCTGCCACAGGACCTTGACCGTGTCGGCGACGTTGAGGCGCTCCCACGGCTCGTCGGCGTTGAACAGCAGCACCGACACGCAGGCGTCGCCGTGCAGGTCGGTCAGCTGCAGCGTGGTGCCGCGGGCGAGCCGCTTGCCGGCGTAGCCACCACCCGGGATCGTCTCGGCCCAGCTGAGGCCCTCACCGGCAGGGACGGTGGGCATGCATTCCACGACGGTCCCGCCCTGGGCGCGGGCGTGCGCCCGCGCCCCAGCGGTGGTCGCGGTGCTCATGCCGTCTCTCCGGCGACGACGGGTGCGGTGAAGGCCAGCTCCGGGTGCAAGGCGGCGACCTTGGCGCGGTGGCGCAGGAACGCGGCGGCACCGGCGAGCAGGGCGGCGCCGACGAACAGCAGCGGGAAGTAGTGCAGGTACCAGTGGGCGCCGGCCGGGTCGTACACCTCCTGCCGGGGCCACCCGAGGTTCAGGATCATGCCGATGCCGTAGACGACGGCGAGGGCGTTGACGACGATGCCGAACTTCCCGAGGGAGAACAGCTTGCCGCCGCGCTCCGTGGCGGCCGCCTCCTCGCCGGCCGGCCAGCCCTTGCTGCGCCGGATCAGCAGCGGGATCGTCACCAGGGCGTAGGCGATGTACAGCATGACGATGCAGACGCTGGTCAGGGCGGTGAACAGGGCGGCCTGGCCGATGTTGACCAGCAGGACCGCGGCCGCGCCGACACCGACGACGATCGCCGGCCACGCCGGCGTCCCGGTGCGCGGGTTGACCTTGCTGAGCGCGCCGGAGAACGGCAGGACGCCGTCACGCGCCATCGAGAAGATCATCCGGCTGCCCGCGGTCTGGATCGCGAGGGTGCAGACCGCGACCGCGATCGCCACGTCGATCAGCAGGATCCGTCCGCCGGCCTCACCGAGGCGGCTCGTCAGCACGTACGGCAGGCCCTCGGTGGCCAGCCGGCCGTCGGTCAGGCTCGGCGCGGACATCAGCGCGACCAGCAGCATCAGGCCACCGCCGATGCCGGAGGCGGCGAGCGCCCGCAGGATCGTGCGTGGCGCGATGTGCCGCGGGTCGCGGGTCTCCTCGCTGAGCTCGCCGGCACTGTCGAAGCCGACCACCACGTACGCCGCCATGAGCGCCGACACCAGGAACGGCCCGACGTAGGACAGGCCGCTGCCCATCCCGCCGGTGTCGAATACCACGCCCGGCCCGCGCTCGATGTTGAACAGCAGCAGGATCACGACGGCCGCCACGCCGATGATCTCCAGGGTCACGCCGGCGCTGTTGACGATCGCCATGAGCCGCACGCCGATGACGTTCACCAGCGTGGTCAACGCGATCAGGATCGAGCCGAGGACGACGGCGTTGGTGGCGCCGCTGGTCGAGGTGAGCGCGGGGTCGCCGCCGACGAGCTGGAAGCCGGACCAGATCTGGGGGAGCACGACCTGCAGGGCGATCGCGGCGGCGGCGACCGTCACGATCTGCGCGACGATCATGACCCATCCGGCGAACCAGCCGACCGTGGCGTTCGACAGCCGCCGCGACCACTGGTAGATGCAGCCGGAGAGCGGGTAGCGGGCGGCGAGCTCGGCGAAGTTGAGCGCCACCATGAACTGGCCGGCGAAGACCAGCGGCCAGGTCCAGAAGAACGCCGGGCCGCCGAAGGAGAACCCGAAGGCGAAGAGCTGGAAGACCGTCGTGAGGATCGAGACGAACGAGAACCCGGCGGCGAACGACGCGTAGCTGCCGATGCTGCGGCGCAGCTCGGGCCGGTAGCCGAAGCCACGGAGATCCGCGGCGTCGGCTCGATCGCTCGCCGGTGGTGTCGCCAGGGTGGGGGTAGTGGACAAGACCGCCTCCTCGACGCAGGCGGCAGCGGGTCTGGGGGTCCCGCCGCCCGAATACCTGTCGAGTGACAGATTTCTCGACGTGAGATCGACAGGCGTTTCTCCGTCGTAAACGTTCGATTGCCGGACGTCTCGGCGCGGTTACGTCCCGCTCACATCGCCCCGGACCCCGGTTGCGTGCGACGATGCGAGCGTGAGCTCCGCACCTTCCGTCGGCCGTCCCCGCTCCGGAGCCCGGCGCCTGCCGGCCGGCACCGCCCGCGAGGAGATCCTCGACGCCGCGGCCGAGCTCTTCTCCGAACGCGGGTACGCCGCCACCTCGACCCGCATGATCGCCGAGATGGTCGGGGTGCGGCAGGCGTCGCTGTACTACCACTTCAGCACCAAGGAACAGATCCTGGCCGAGCTGCTCGAATCGACCGTCCGCCCGTCGCTGACCTACGCCGAGCAACTCGCCCAGCAGGCGCTGAGCCCCGCCGACGCCCTGCAGGCGCTCGTCCGGTACGACGTCGGGATCCTGCTCGGCGCACGATGGAACGTCGGCATCCTGTACGCCCTGCCGGAGATCGCGACCGAACCGTTCACCCGTTTCCGTGCCGAACGCGAGCAGCTCAGGTCCGCGTACCGCCGCCTGGTCGCCGCCGTCGCGGGCACCCCCACGGCGGACGTGACCGGCGACCTGGTCTTCGGCATGGTGGAGAGCGTCATCGGCATGCGCCGCGACCTGCCGGCCCTGCCACCGCCGGACCAGCTCGGCCAGTCGGTCGCCGACGCGGCCCTGCGCCTCGCCGGCTCCCCTCGCTGACCGGCACCCACTCCCTTCGCTGTGGCAGCTACTCGGCGTTGCCGGGGAGTGAGATGCGGCGACGCCGAGCGGCTCCGGGTCGGGTGTACGCCTCCCGTACCTCGAACCGCTCCTGAGCGTCAAGGACCGCATCGGCGTACCGGCTGGCCCAGGCACCCATTGCCTGCATCGGCTCCAGCAGCGCGTTGCCCGCTTCCGTGAGCGCGTAGTCCACACGGGGTGGCACTTCCGGGTACGGCCGGCGCTCCATCAGGCCGTTGTACTCCAGCCGGCGCAACGCGTCGTTGAGTACCTTGGGGCTGATCCCGCCGATCCGGGTGAGGAGTGCCGTCGGCCGCATCGGACCGTAAGCGGCGATGGTGAAGACCACGACGCTGTCCCAGCGGTTGGCGAGCACCTCGAATGCCACGCGGGCCCGGCAGTCGGAGGTGTAGTCGTCGAGCTGGTCGGCGGGATCACCCATGCGCCCATCCTGCCCGATGTATTGCACACCATACGGTGTGCATCGGCCTGCCTATCGTCCTGCACGGCTGCCTGAACCGAGCAGCCGCGGAGCGGGAAACGGAGCAGATGGATGAAAATCGGCATCCTCGGCACGGGCGGTATGGCGGCGGCACTTGGCGGCGCATGGACTGTGGCCGGACACGAGGTGGTGATCGGTGGCCGGAGTCAGGGGCGGGCGGAGCAGACCGCCAGACGCATCGGCGCCGCCGGGCATGGCAGCCTCGTGGACGCGGCGGGCCACGGCGATGCCGTCCTCGTCGCGGTTCCGGCGGCAGAGGCGCCGCAATTGGTGGGCAGCCTTGCCGGGAGCCTCGCCGGTCGGACGGTCATGGACTGCACCAACTCCCTCGTGCCGACCAGCGACGGGCTGATGCTCAACACCGGCGGCACGACGTCTGTGGCGCGGCAACTCGCCGGCGCCGCGCCCGGCGCGCACGTGGTCAAGGTGTTCAACCTCTGCCACGTCAGCATCTGGACACTGCGTCCGCCAACCTTCGAGGGCGTACCACTGGCCGTGCCCTACTGCGCTGACCACGCCGAGGCAGCCGCGGCGACGGAGACCCTGATCAGCTCGATCGGCTGCACGCCAGCGCCCTGCGGCGGGCTGGCACGAGCGGCCTACCTGGAGGCGGCAGCGGCGCTTGCGATCGGGCTGTGGTGGGCAGGCCAGCAGCCGCGCACCGCGTTCCCCCTTCCGGCAGAGGCGCCGCCTCGCTGAGGTCGCAGGGCGCGGGGCCGTGTCGTCAATCGGCGGAATCGGTCTTCGCTGCCGTGCTCTTCCTGCGCGCGCCTTCGCCGGAGCGGCTTGGCTTGTCGCTGTCGTCACTGCCGGGCGGTTCGGGGAGGCGGGACGTGGCTTCGGCGTACTTGATGAGCAGGCGGGCGAACTCCAGCTGCTCGGCCTTCGGCCAGTCGCGGGTGATGTATTCGAACGCCTGCCGGTGCTGGTGGCGGAAGTGGTCGAGCAGCGCGTTGCCTTCGTCGGTCAGCTGGATGATGGTGCGTCTGCCGTCTCGTTGTGAGGCCGCGCGCACGAGGTAGCCGTGGGTGATGCAGTCGCTGGCCATACGGCTGGCCACGGAAGGGTCGACCATGAGGTGGTCGGCGAGGTTGCCGACGGTCATCTCCCGGCCGGCAAGCTGCGCTTCCTCGACGAGGTTGAGGACCAGGTTGCGGGTGAGGTCCTTACGGCCGCTCGGCGGGTCGACCGGGGCCTGCATGGTGCGTCGCCGCATCCGGGCGAACGCCCCGCCCACCGCATCCAACAGGTCCCGTTCTCGCTGTTCGAGCGCGCTTTCGCTGGTCACCGGCATAGCCTACGCGAGGAAGTGCCGGTGAGCACATGTGTGCACTGTTGCACATAATTGCTGAACCGCACTATTCTTCGGCTCGGCACGTTGTGAGCCAACTGCTCGAACAGTCCAGGAGACGAGGTACGGCATGGTTACCGCCATCACGAACGCGCGGGTGTTCGACGGTGAGAAGGTGCTCGAATCGGCAACGGTCGTCATCGACGGCACCCGGATCGCCGCGGTCGGCGGGGAACCGCCGGCCGCGGCAGAGATTGTCGACGCGTCCGGGGCGACGCTGCTGCCGGGCCTGATCGACGCGCACACCCACAGCTCCGATGAAGCGCTCGCCCTGGCGCTGCGGTTCGGCGTCACGACCGAGCTCGAGATGCAGGGCATGAACACGCGGCCCCACCGGTCGCACATCATCGGCGACGACACCCTCGCGGACGTGCGCTCCGCGGGCTTCGGCATCACCCCGCCCGGCGGTCACCCCAGCGAACTGTTCCCGGACGACTTCGACTTCGGCCCTGGACCCGGCGGCGACGACCAGCACGGTGGACACGACGGACCGGCGCCGTTGATGCCGTTCGCCACCACGCCGGAGGAAGCGGCCGGCTTCATTCCTCAGCTGATCGCGGCCGGCTCGGACTACATCAAGTTCATGGTCGACGACGGTTCCGTGGAAGGCCACCCCGGACTGCCGATGCTCGACCAGGCCACCCTCAACGCCGGCGTGGCCGAGGCGCGCCGGCACGGCATGCTCACCCTTGCCCACGCGCTCACGGTCGACGCGACCCGGATGGCGGTCGACGCCGGCGTCCACGGTCTCGCCCACCTGTTCATGGACCAGCCACACACCGACGACGTCATCGAACGGATCGCCACTGCCGGCGTGTTCGTCGTCCCGTGCGTCGTGCTGGACGCGTCCATGATGGGCATCACCGCATCAGCGCTGGCCGACGATCCCCGCGTCGCCGCCCGCCTCGGCGAGGCCTGGACGGACCTCCTCCGCGGCAGCTACAACCGGTATCCGCAGGGCAGGCTGGAGGACGTGTTGCACTCGGTCAAGGCACTGCACGACGCCGGCGTCGACATCCTCGTCGGAACCGACGCCGTCCCGTTCCCGCTGCCCTTCATGGCCGGAGTGGCACACGGTGCGAGCGTCCACCACGAGCTGCAGTACCTGGTCCGGGCCGGCCTCACCCCGCTCGAGGCGCTACGCGCGGCGACATCCACACCCGCTCGCCGCTTCGGACTCGACGACCGCGGGCGCATCGCCGCCGGCCTGCGCGCGGACCTGCTCCTCGTCGACGGCGACCCCACCACCCGGATCGGTGACACGCTGAACCTGCGTACGGTCTGGCGGCGCGGCACCCCCACCCAGCTCACGATCGACTGAACAAGGCCGGCGAGCCCGTGCTCGACGAGCGCCACGTCCTCGTCGCGCCGGCCGACGACGGTGTGTCAGATCACGGCGAGCCGGTCCACCAGCAGCTGCACCCTCAGCTCGGCGTACTCGGGTAGCAGGCGGCCCGCGCGGGTCAGGGTCGCCAGGCCGTGCAGGGACGCCCAGAACACCTCGGTGAACAGCCCTGGGTCGACGCCGTCGCCGGCGACCTCGCTCAGGCTCTCCATCAGCGCGGCGAAGGCGTCCTTCAGTGGCTCGGGAGTGTCCTCCTGCGCGTACGTCAGACCGCCGTCGAGCTGGAACAGGGCGTCGTAGACCGCGGGATTGTGCGCGGCGAAGTCGAGGTAGGCGCGGGCCAGGGCGGTGACCCGGGCGCGCGGGTCGTCCTCGGCGGAGGTCGCGGCCCGCATCGCCGCGGCCATCTCGGTGGCGCCTTCCAGGGCGACGGCGCCGATGATCTCCCGTTTGCCGCGGAAGTGGCTGTACAGGACGGGCTGGCTGTATTCGATGCGCTCGGCGAGCCGGCGGGTGGTGACCGCGTCCCAGCCCTGCTGCTCGGCGAGTTCGCGGGCGGTCGCCACGATGAGGCGCTCGCGGACCGCCTGCTCGCGCTGTTTGCGTTCCTGCGTCGACATGACCCGATCCTAGCACTGCTAGACAATCGAGCAGTGGCATTGCTAGCGTTGCTTCGTCAGCTAGCAGTGCTAGATTTCGGAGGGTCAGTCATGCTCAACGCACTTACGGTCGTCACCGTCGTCATCGTCGGGCTGATGGTGGGGGTGGAGTTCTCCGTCGCCTTCATCATGAGCCGGATTCTGGACGCACTTCCCGGGGACGCCGGCCAGCTCGGCCACGCCCACGGCGGCCGGATGCTCGGCGCCCTGATGCCGTTCTGGTACATCGGCTCGGTCCTGCTCAGTGCCGTCTGGGCCGCGGCCCGGTGGCAGGACCACGGCGCCGGACTCGTCGTCACCGCCGCCGGCCTTCTGATCGTCAGCGTGGTCATGTCGATCCTGCTGCTCGTCCCGATCAACAACCGGAACAAGACCTGGACCCCCGAGAACCGGCCCGCCGACTGGAAGCAGCAGCTGCAGCGGTGGAACCGCTACCACTACGTCCGCGTCGCCGTCATCATCGCCGCCTTCACCCTGCTGGTCGTCGCTCTCGCCTGATGCCGCCGCCCCCGGTCCCACGACTGCGATCCCGGCAACGCCCCTCGGTCAGGCCGCGATCCGCGCGGCCTGACCGGATCCCACCGTTTGACGGTCCGCGCGGCGCTGATCACCGCAGACGGCGTCCGCACCCTCGCGGGTTGTACCGTGCGCGGATGTCCCAGACATCGCGCACCCCGGTCGCCCTCGGGCTGACCGCGGTGGGGCTCGCCGTCCTCGGCCTGGCGGTCCTGCTCTACGGCACCTACGTCGGAGTCCGGGACACCCACGTGGTCCTGGCCCGGGACATCGGCGCCGACCTCCCCGCCGACGTGCTCGAGGACCTCCTCACCGCCGCCGTGTTCGAGGCCATGCTGCCGGCGACCCTGCTGGTGGTGGGATTGCTCGTGAGCGCGGGGCTGGTGCTGGCGGGCCGTGACGCCGGGCGCGCCGCGCTCGTGTGGCTGTGCGGCGTCGGGTCCGTCGTGACCCTGGTGCAGTACGCCAATCGCGGGCGCCTGTTGGCCATCTGGGACTTCGAAGTGCGAATCGGCCTACCGGCGTGGGCCGGTGTGCTCGGCGTGCTGGTGGCCATGATCGCGCTGGCCGGGGCGACGGTCAGCCTCGGCGTCCCGGCCGCCCGTCAGGCGTTCGTGGCCGACGGCGTCGACCAGGCCGGCATCGCGCAGGCGGGCCGGACCGGACCGCCGGCACCGTTGCGGGCGGCCGCGGCACGGTTCGCGGTGGGCGGCGTGCTCAGTCTTGCCGGGCCCGTCTACATCAACATCGACGACCTCGTGGACGGCGACCTGGCGGACCTCACCAGCGTTGCCGGTCTCATCTTCCTGGCCGGCACCGGCGCGATCGCTGTCGCGGCCGCCGGCGCGTGCTTCGCGGCGTGGGTCGCCGGGAGCGGCTGGCCGGGCGGGGCGCACATCGCCCGGATCGCCGGGGTACTGCTGCTGCTCCTGCAGGTGTTGTCCCTGTATTGGGCCACCCGCACCACCGCCACCGGCCTGCGCCTCGCCTTCATCGACAGCGACCTCAAGCTGACCGGCACCCTGATGCTCGTGACCGTCGTGGCCGGCATCGCGGCGACCCTCGGCGGGTTCGCCGGGCTGGCCGACCCGCGCAGCGAGCGGTTCCTGCGACCGGCCAGCCGCCCCTTGTATCAGAGTTCGCAGTCCTGGACGGCGGTCGATCCACGGCCCGCGGACGACCCGGCGCCGGCGGACGGCTACACCGTTCCTTCTTGACCTGCCGAGGGCGTGATCGTCCGGCTCGACGTCCACCTCGGCCGCCGTCTGCAACGCGGTCATGACACGGTGCCAGGTGTCATTCCGGGCCGGCCGGACGGCCGTTTGCGAACCTCCTGACGGCCGAGTAGCCGCACGCGGTCCAGTGTCCGGGCGGTTCCTTGACGGTGCTCGAACTTGAATGCGCAATAGTTGCGAAGCGGACAAAGCTAAAGTTTTCCTTAATTCGGTCTTTACACGCGTAAAGCGAGCGGGCTAGGGTTTCCGGCAGTTGGTGCCGCTCCCGCGAAGTTCGCTGCGGCCGGCGTCGACCGCCGCCGCGAGGCCGGGTGCACTGCGCTTTGACCGCATTGCACGAAGCCGTCGTCCTGCTAGCGCCTCCGCCGCGGCCTCGCGCCCGTGCCCGGGTCGACCGGGCCGGCGACGGCCCTCGGCCGATCCCGGATTCGATGACGCACTCGTCGTGTGGCGCTACCGCGCGCTGCGTTCCTCGCATCCGATCCTGCCAGCAGTCCGAACACCTGAAGGAGATCCGATGCGTACCCGCAGGCCCGCAGCGTTGACCGCGCTGATGCTGGGCTGCTTGGCGCTCGTCGCCTCGGTCGGCGCGTGTGGTGCCGTCAAGCCGGGCCAGACGCAGCTCGTGGTCGAGATCTTCGGCGACATGGGCTACCGCGACCTGTACACCAAGTACGAGCAGAGCCATCCCGGCGTCAAGATCGTCGAGCACGTGGTCTCGTACGACGACCACCACAAGAACCTGCAGGCGCACCTGCTGGGCGGATCGGGAACCGGCGACATCGAGGCCATCGACGGCGGCTACATCTCGCAGTTCAAGGTCATGTCCGACAAGTTCGTCGACTTCCGCGACTACGGCGCCGACCCGGGCCAGTGGCTGGCGTGGAAGGCGCAGCAGGCGACCGGCCCCGACGGCAGCCTGATGGGGCTGGGAGCGGACGTCGGCGGCCTGGCGATGTGCTACCGCCGGGACCTGTTCGCGCAGGCCGGCCTGCCGACCGACCGCGACGAGGTGGCCGCGCTGTGGCCGGACTGGCAGTCGTACATCGCGACCGGCAAACGGTTCAAGGCCAACGCGCCCGACGGCGTCGCCTGGTTCGACTCCGGTTCCAACGTCTTCAACGCCATCATCAACCAGGCGCCGGTCGGCTACACCAACGCCGACAACGAGGTGGTGGTGGCGGACAACCCGGCCGTCAAGAAGGCGTTCGACCTCGCGGTCGAGGCCGTGCAGGCGGGCCAGTCGGCGAAGCTGGCGACGTTCAGCCAGCAGTGGAACGCCGGGTTCCAGCGGGGGTCGTTCGCCACCGTGGCCTGCCCGGCGTGGATGACCGACACCATCAAGCAGAACGCGCCGCAGACCAGCGGCAAGTGGGACATCGCCAAGGTCCCCGGCGGCAGCGGCAACTGGGGTGGGTCGTTCCTGACCGTGCCCAAGCAGAGCAAGCACCGCAAGGAGGCCGCCGAGCTCGCCAGGTTCCTGACCGCACCCGAGCAGGCGAGCTGGATCTTCCGCACCCAGGGCCACCTGCCCAGCCAGGCGGCGCTGTACGACGACCCCGCGGTGCTCGGCAACAGCAACGCGTTCTTCAACGACGCGCCCACCGGCCGGATCTTCACCGAGTCGGCGAGCACCCTGCGGCCGCAGTACCAGGGCCCCAAGGACGGCGACATCGGCCCGCTGATCGGCCTCGGGATCAACCGGGTCGACAAGGGCAAGCAGCGACCCGAACAGTCGTGGCGCCAGGTCCTCAAGGACGTCGCGAATGCCACCGAGCCGTAGAAAGGAACGACGAGCCTGATGGCAGTGATCGCACCCCCACCGGTGCTGCCCGAGCGACCGGAGGCCGCGCCGCCGGAGAAGGTCGAGCGGTGGCCGAGCCTGCGCCGCAAGTTCGACGTGAGTGGCACCCCGTACCTCTATATCGCACCGTTCTTCGTGGTGTTCGCGGCGTTCGGGCTGTTCCCGTTGCTCTACACGGGCTGGATGGCCGTCACCCAGTGGAACCGGGACATCCCCGGCAGTGACGACACGTTCGTCGGGCTGGGCAACTTCGTGCGGCTCATCCACGACGACTTCTTCTGGAACGCGCTGCGCAACACCGCCGTGATCGGCCTGCTGGGCACCGTGCCGCAGCTGCTGCTCGCGATGTGGATCGCCCACCTGCTGCAACGCAAGATGCGAGGCCGCACCCTGCTGCGGATGGGCGTGCTGCTGCCCAACATCACCTCGGTGGCCGCTGTCGGCGTGATCTTCGCCCAGCTGTTCGGGCGGGACGTCGGCCTGATCAACTGGGTGCTCAGCCTGGTCGGCCTGGGCAAGGTCGACTGGCAGGCGGGCACCTGGCAGTCGTGGGTGGCGCTGGCAGTCATCCTGACCTGGCGCTGGACCGGCTACAACGCCCTGATCTACCTCGCCGCGTTGCAGGCCGTGTCGGACGACCTCTACGAGGCGGCTGACCTCGACGGCGCCGGCCAGTTCCGGAAGTTCCGGACCATCACCGTCCCGGCGCTGCGCCCGACCATCATCTTCAGCGTGATCATGTCGACCATCGGCACGATCCAGCTGTTCACCGAACCACTGATGTTCAACCCGGGCATGAGCCCGACCGGCGGCGACTCCCGCCAGTTCCAGACCCTCGCCATGTACGTGTACGAGCAGTTCTGGACCCATGGCAAGTACTCCTACGCCGCCACGGTCTCCTGGGCCATGTTCATGATCATCGTGCTGGCGGTCGGCGTGAACTACCTGCTGTCCCGACGTATTCGGAGCTCCTCATGACGACCCTGATCCCGGTTTCCCGTGCCATGACCGGCGGCCGCCGGGTCCGCGGGCGGACCGCGGCGCCGGCCCAGCGCCGCGCCGGAAAGAGGACCTACCTGCTGCTGGGGCTCATCGCCGCGGTGTCGGCGTTCCCCCTGTACTGGTCGGTGGTCGCGGCATCCAACGACAACTCCGTGGCGGGGAGCTGGCCACCCCGGCTGCTGCCCGGCAGCCACCTGTGGGAGAACCTGCAGCGGGCGTACACCCAGGCGAACTTCAGCCTCGCACTGCTCAACTCGATCATCGTTGCGACCGTGGTCACGGTCAGCGTCGTGCTCACCAGCACGCTGGCCGGTTTCGCGTTCGCGAAGCTCAAGTTCCGCGGCCGCAACGCCCTGCTCGGGTTCCTGCTCGTGACGATGATGGTGCCGGTCCAGCTGGGCATCATCCCGCTGTACATCATGATGTCGCAGTGGCTGGGCTGGACCGGGCACCTGCAGGCGGTCATCGTCCCGGCGGCCACCTCCGCGTTCGGCGTCTTCCTGATGCGCCAGTACCTCTCCGACGCGCTGCCCGACGCGCTGCTGGAGGCCGGCCGGATGGACGGATGCTCGACGCACCGGCTGTACTGGCACGTCGTGCTGCCGGCGGCGCGGCCCGTCGCCGCGGTGCTCGCGCTGTTCACCTTCATGAACGCCTGGAACGACTTCTTCTGGCCGCTGCTGGCGCTGGGCCAGAGCAACCCGACCGCCCAGGTCGCACTGTCCACACTGGCCGGTGGCTACTACATGGACTACTCGCTCGTGCTCGCCGGGACCCTGATCAGCACGGCGCCCGTGCTGCTGGTGTTCCTCTTCCTCGGCAAGCAGATCATCGGCGGGATCATGCAGGGGGCGGTGAAGGCGTGACCTGGACGGTCTGGCTCATCCCGCACTTCCACTACGACCCGGTGTGGTGGAACACCCAGTCCGCGTACACCCAGACGTGGGACGAACCGCAGGATCAACAGGCTGCCGACGAGGGCCAGGCGCGCTACGCCTGGCCCGGGCACAGCGCGTTCAGCCTCGTCAAGGCGCACCTGGCGAAGGTCCAGGAGGATCCGCGGTACAGCGTGATCCTTGCCGAGGTCGACTACCTCAAGCCGTATTGGGACACCTTTCCCGAGGACCGGGAGCTCATCCGGCGACTGATCGCCGACGGCCGCCTGGAGCTGGTCGGCGGCACCTACAACGAACCCAACACCAACCTCACCGGCATCGAGACGACGATCCGCAACGCCGTGCACGGCACCGGGTTCCAGCGGCACGTCGTCGGGGGCGTCCCGGCCACCGCGTGGCAGCTGGACGTCTTCGGCCACGATCCGCAGTTCGCGCAGGTGATGGCCGGCGCGGGGCTGACCTCGATCGCGTTCGCCCGCGGCCCCTACCACCAGTGGGGGCCGATGCTGACCAGCTGGAACATCCGCGAGCACCGCAAGCCGTTCGCGCCGGTCCAGTTCCCCACCGAGTTCGAGTGGGTGTCGCCCGGCGGGGACGGCCTGCTCACCCACTACATGGCCGGCCACTACTCGGCCGGCTTCAGCCTCGACGCCGCCCAGGACCCGCAGACCGCGGCGGGGGAGCTGCACGAGCTGTTCACCCAGCTGAGCCCGGCCGCCGCGACCCGCAACGTCATGATCCCGCTCGGCAGCGACTTCAGCCCTCCCATGCGCTGGGTCACCGACCTGCACGCCGCCTGGGAGCAGCGGTTTCCGCAGGTGCGGCTGCGGTACGGCCTGCCACGCGACTTCTTCGCCGCCGTGCGGGACGAGCTCGCCGCGCGCGGCGTGCACGCCACGCCGCAGACCCGCGACATGAACCCGATCTACACCGGCAAGGACGTCACCGCGATCGACACCAAGCAGGCCCACCGCCTGGTGGAGACGCTCCTGCTGGATGCCGAGAAGTGGGCCACGTTCGCCGCGCTGCACGGCGCCGCCTACCCCGCCGCGGCCGTCGACAAGGCGTGGCGGCTGCTGCTGTTCGGCGCGCACCACGACGCGGTCACCGGCACCCAGTCCGACCAGGTCTACCTCGACCTGGTCGCCGGCTGGCGCGAGGCGCACGACCTGGCCGCCGGCGTGGACCGGTCGGCCCGCCGGCACCTGGCCCGGCACGTCGACACCCGCGGGGAGGGCACGGCCGTCGTCGTGTTCAACCCCCTCGCGCACCCCCGGACGGACACCGTCGGCCTGGAGATCGACCTCGACCCGGCGGCGGGCGTCACGCTCACCGACGACGGCGGGGTCCCGGTCCCGTACCTCACCGAGGCCCTCACGCCCGCCGCCGACGGCCGGCCGGGCCGGGCGCTGCTGCGGTGGGTCGCACGCGACGTGCCGTCGATGGGCTACCGCACCTACCGACTGCTGCCCAGCACCACGGAGCCGTCGGCGTCCACGTGGCGCGCCGTCTCGCAACTCGCCGAGGCGACCGGCATCGCCAACGACCGCTACCGGGTCCGGGCGGATCCCGCGCGGGGCGGCGCCCTGACCGAGATCACCGACCTCGCCGCCGGTCGGGACCTCCTCCCGCCGGGCCGGGTCGGCAACGAGCTGGTCTGCGTCGCCGAGCACCGCGACCACCCCGAGTTCGGCGAGGGCCCGTGGCACCTGCTCCCACACGCCGTCGCCTGGCGCAGCACGGACACCGCGGCGACCGTCACCGTCGAACGCTGCCCGATCGGCGAGCGCGTCACGGCCACCGCGGAGGTCGACGGATGCCGCTACACGCAGCAGACGACCCTGTGGCACGGCATCGACCGCATCGACTTCGCCACGAACATCGACGGGTTCGCCGCCACCGACCGGCTCCTGCGGGTGCGCGTACCTTGCGACGTCCCCGGCGGCATGCCCGTCAGCGAGACCGCCGCCGCCGTCATCGGCCGCGGCTACGCCCTGCTCGACGCCGACGCGGCGGAGCACCCCCGGACCCTGGACAACACCGCGCACCAGTGGTTCGGCCTCGGCGCGGCGTTGACTGTACGTCTGCACGCTCCAGAGGAACGCTCCGAGCGTTCGCGTGCGGTGTCCATCGCCGAGCTCGTCGTCCCCGACGGCGACGAGGGCCTGCCGTCGACCCGGCGGCTCGCCGTCGCGCTGGCCCGGGCGGGGGTCACCGCCACCGTGACGGGAGCGACGGGAAACCGGTACGGCGCGCTGGACACCGACTCCAACCTCCCCGACTGCCGCGTGGCGGTCGGCACCCCGCAGCGCAACGGGTTCGTCGCCGAGCTTCTCGACCGGGCACCGGCGCCGTACGCCGCCGAACTGGCCGCCCAGCTCGCGGCTACCGGCACGGCCCGCCTCTGGATCCCGGCCGAGCGGCCGCTCGGTGAGGTCTGGCGGCCCGGCGCCGACGTGCGCGCGATCCGGGACCTGCCCGTCCTGCTGGTCGCCGGCACCGACGCGGACGCCGAACGGAAGGCCCTCGCCGGGCTCCTCGACGACCTCGGCGACGCGAACGTGCACGTGACGCAGCCGTCCGAGCTGCACCACGGCGAGACGGCCGTCGAGGACTACGCCGTCGCGCTGCTCAACCGCGGCACCCCCGGCTTCGCGGTCGAGCCCGACGGCACGCTGAACATGTCGCTGACCCGCGCGAGCACCGGCTGGCCCACCGGAACCGCGATCAACTTCCCGGACCTCAACGCGCCGGGCGGGCGCAGCTTCCAGCACCTCACCAGCAGGCGCTTCGAGTACCACCTGGTGAGCGGCGCCGGCGGATGGCGTGCCGCAGGGTTCGTCGCCGCCGGCGAGTCCGTCAACCATCCGCTCGCCGCGACCGCCGCACCGGACGGCGACGGGGCGCTGCCGGCCACCGGATCCCTGTTGAGCGTCGAGCCCGCCGGGGACTTCGTCGTCACCGCGGTCAAACCGCGGGGCGAGCCGCTCGCCACCGGCTCCGCGGTGCCCGCCGACCCGTGCGGCAGCCTGATCGTCCATGGCTACGAGCCGCACGGCCGGTCCGGCAGCGTCGCGATCCGCCTCGCCGCCGGTATCGCCGCGGCCGCGACCGCCGACCTGCTCGACCGCTCCGGCGCGCCCGTCGAGCACGACGGCCGGCAGCTGCGGCTGGACGTCGAGGGGTACCGGATCACGTCGCTGGCCCTGTCACCGGCTCGCGCCGAACGGGGCGGGACGCCGCTCGCGGCGGCCACCGAACCGGTGCAGCCCGTGTTCACCCGCTACTGGCTGCACAACTGCGGCCCCGCCCCCATGGGGAACCTGCCGGTCACGCTCACCCTCCGGCCGGACGACCGGCCAGGGGACGGCGTCCGGCTGTGCGCGCAGATCGTCTGCGACGACACCGACGCCGGCTACGACGGGGACCTGCTCGTCGAGGCGCCGGAGGGGTGGACCGCCACCCCCCGGTCGAGGTCCGTGACCGTCGCCGCGGATGGCCACGTCAGCGTGCCGGTCACCGTCACGGCTCCCGACGACGCCGAGCCCGGCTGGTATGCGGTCGCGGCGAGCATCACCCACCAGGGCCAGCAGCTCCAGGACACCCTCGTCGTGCCCGTCGGCCGGCCCGCGCCGGGACCGTTGCTGCACGCGAGCGCCGACGTCACGGAGCTCACCCTGGCCCCCGGGGCACGCGGTCACGTCCGCGTGCGGGTGAGCCACGACCTGCGTACGCCGCTGCGGGGGCACGCCCAGCTCATCACCCCGCACTACATCTGGCCGCTGACGGGCGAGCCGATCCAGGGCCTCACCGTCGCGCCCGGGTCCACGCTGAGCGTCGAGTTCCCGGTCACCGTCCCGGTCGGGACGCCACCCGGGGAGTTCTGGGCCCAGCCCAAGCTCAGCGCCTACGGCCGGATCGCCTACAGCGAACCCGTCCGCATCGTCGTCCGCGCCGCCCCCTGATCCGGGCGGTCAGCGGTCGGCGCCACCGGGGGAAGCCACGACGGCGGTGGAGGCGCGGGGGACGAGGCGGCAGGAGGTGCTGCACGGCGCGGCGGGCACCGTCGGCCTCGTCGGGCACGACGGAGCAGCCGTCGGGGTTCGACGAGCTGACATAGCCGCGGCTTGAGGCGGGTCACCGACCGGGTGGTGGGGCAGGCAGGCCCTGCCCCACCACCCAACGCCGAGCCTCTTGATGGCTGCTGTTCGGGGGAGTGCGGGCACCCACGCCGGCCGGCTACTCCCAGCGGAGTACGCCGGCGCAGTAGCCGCTTCCCCGACTGTCTCCAGCGGGCGGACGATCGCGGTGGCCGGTTGCGACAGTCTCGTGGGCATGTCCATCGCATGCACTTCCTCGTCCGGCATGACTGCCGGTGCCACCGGCCGCCGGGCGCTGCGTACGGCGGCCCTCGGGGCATTCGGCTTCGACCTGTTCTACGTGGTCCATCGGCTGCTGCAAGGGCTCGGTCCGGACGGGGACACCCCCGCTGCTGTCGCCGCGTTCAACGTGGCGCACCGGTCGGCGCTGGTGGCCAGCGAGGTCACCGTCGGCGCGGCGTTGCTGGCGGCGATCGTGTTCGTCGCGGCCCTGGCCCCGGTCATCCGTAGGGCCGGTCAGGACACGCTTGCCACCGCGATCGCGATCGTCGGCACGGTGTTCGTCGCGCTCGGGTTCGTGTCCCAGGCCGCCGAATCCGCGCTCGTCGGAGCGTCCGACGCGGGCGACCTGTCGGCGGTGCTGGCACTGAACCAGCTGCAAGGGCGCACGCCGGTCGTGTGGAGCATCACCGCGCTCACCGCCGTGGTCTCCCTCAGCGCGCTTTGCACCGGACTGCTGCCGAGGTGGCTCGGCGCCGGCGCTATCCGACGGTCGCGCTGTACGTGGTCGCGGCGGTGTTGTTGCTGTTTTACGCCCTCAACTATCCGGGCTTCCCGCCGGGGCTGGTGCTCGCGGTGCCCCTGTGCGACGCGACCCGCGCCGGGCGGTTGTGGTGGGCGGTGCCGGTGCCGGTGTTCTTCCTGAGCGCCGGTGCCATCGCGCTGATCGCGCACCGGAGGATGCCGGCGCTGGACGTGCTTTCCGCGTTCCTGCCGCAGGCCGCGACGATCGCGGTGGCGATCCTGCTCGGCGCGCTGATGCGCAGCCGGGCAGCGGGCCGGCGCCGAGGTGCTGCTGCGGGCGACGCCCGAGTCGGTGACCGTCGAGGTGCGCGACGACGGGCCGGGCCACGACGCCGGTGACGCACCGCTGGACGCGACGGGCGGTGGGCGCGGCCTGCAGGGCATGCGGGAACGCGTCGAGACGCTGGGTGGACGGCTGACGGCCGGGCCTCGGCCGGGCGGCGGCTTCCAGGTTCGGGCGATACTGCCTCGGGATGCGCCGCAGGCGCCGGAAGGTGGGGTGTCGTGATCCGGGTGCTGCTCGTCGACGACCAGACCCTGGTGCGGGCCGGCTTCCGGGCACTGCTGGAGGGTGTGCCCGACATCGAGGTCGTGGGCGAGGCCGGCAACGGAGGCACGGCGGTAGCGCTCGCCCGGCAGCTGCGCCCGGACGTCGTGCTGATGGACATCCGGATGCCCGATGTGGACGGTGTCACCGCCACGCGACTGATCACCGGCGACGCCCAGCTGTCCGGGGTCCGGGTTCTGGTGCTGACCACGTTCGCCGAGGAGGACGACGTGTTCGCCGCCCTGCGCTCCGGCGCCAGCGGCTTCCTGGTCAAGGACACCGACCCGGACGAACTGGTGCAGGCGGTGCGCGTGGTGGCCCGCGGCGACGCGCTGCTGTCGCCGAGCGTCACTCGGGCGGTGATCCGCCGCTCGGTCCAGTCCGGGCAGCCCGCGGTCAGGCGGAGGCCCGAGCCGCCGGAGCTGGCCCTGCTCACCGCCCGGGAGCGGGAGGTGGTGCAACTCGTCGCGGCCGGACTGAGCAACGACGACATCGCGGTCCGCCTGGTGGTCAGCCCGCTCACCGCGAAGACCCATGTGGCGCGCGCGATGGCGAAGGTCGGTGCGCGGGACCGGGCGCAGTTGGTGGTCTTCGCCTACCAGAACGGCCTGGTCACCCCCGACGGGTACGACGCCGGGAGCGCGAGCCGGTAGCAGGCCGCTCCGGACCGTGTTTCGCCGCCTCCAGCGCTGGCACTACCGCGCCCAGGTGCGGGGATGCCGCCGAGGGTGACGATCTCCACACGCTGCTTGATACCCCCAGGGGTATATTGGAGCCGAGGCGGGCGTGCGTTCCGCGCATACCCCCGGGGGTATCGTTGAGGAGTTCCGGTGACCGACGAAAGGTGACAAACGCGATGACGATCGACGTCGAGGTCGTGGCGACCTCGTCCCTGGGTGACCGCAGCTACCTGGCCCACGACGGCCAGGTCGCGGTGGTGGTCGACCCGCAGCGCGACATCGACCGCGTCCTGGCGCTGGCCGGCCGGCTCGGCGTGCGCATCACGCACGTCGTGGAGACCCATCTGCACAACGACTACGTCTCCGGCGGGCTGGCTCTGGCGAAGGTGACCGGCGCGGCGTACCTGGTGGCGGCGGCCGACGCGGTGGCCTTCCACCGGGTGGCGGTCACCGACGGCGACGAGATCACCGTGTCCGGGCAGTTGCGGCTGGCCGTGGTGGCAACGCCGGGACACACGTTCCACCACCTGTCGTACGTGCTGCACGGCCCGACCGGACCCGTCGGGGTGTTCACCGGCGGATCGTTGCTGTTCGGTACCACCGGCCGGACCGACCTGCTCGGCAAGGAGCACGCCCACACCCTGGCCCGGCATCAGCACGCCTCCGCCCGCCGGCTGGCCGACCTGCTGCCCGACGGTGCGCAGGTGTGGCCCACGCACGGGTTCGGCAGCTTCTGCTCGGCCACCCAGTCCGACGCGTCGGAGTCCACCATCGGCAGGGAGCGGTCCGCCAACCCGGTGCTGCGGCTGGAGGCCGACGACTTCGTCACCACGACCCTTGCCGGGCTGGACGCCTACCCCGCGTACTACGCCCACATGGGCGCCCGCAACGCCGACGGCGCCGACGCGATCGATCTGACCCCCGTCCGGCCCGCGAGCGCCGACGAGCTGCGTGCCCGGATCGCCGCGGGGGAGTGGGTGGTGGACCTGCGCTCGCGCAAGGCGTTCGCCCGCCAGCACCTGACCGGCACGCTGAGTTTCGGCCTGGACGGGCCGATGTCCACCTGGCTGGGCTGGCTGGCCCCGTGGGGCGCCCCGATCACCCTGCTCGGGGAGTCACCGGAGCAGGTCGCCGCCGCACAACGGGAACTGGCCCGGATCGGCATCGACCGCCCCGCCGCCGCGGCCACCGGCACCCCGCGGCAGCTGGCCGGCGGCGACGCCTCGCGGCTGGGCGAGCTGACCACCGCTACCTTCGCCGACCTGGCCGCCGCCCGCGACGGCCGTCCCCCGCACGGACTGCCCGCTCCCGACGTCGTGCTCGACGTGCGTATGAGCAACGAGTGGCGCGCCGGCCACATCGACGGCGCGGCGCACATCCCGCTGCCCGACCTGCCGCACCGCCTCGACGCCGTGCCTGACGGGGTGATCTGGGTGCACTGCGGCTCCGGCTACCGGGCGGCGGCAGCGACCAGCCTGCTGGTCCGCGCCGGCCGCCGCGTCGTGCACATCGACGACGCCTACGCGCAGGCCGCTGCGGCAGGCCTGCCCACCGTCACCACCGACAAGGAAGACATCTGATCGTGGCCAGCACCTCCACCCTGCCCGTCGACGACCTGCGCCACCTCGTGGAATCCGGCGGCACGCCCCGCCTCATCGACGTGCGCACCCCGGGCGAGTTCGAGACCGCCCACATCCCCGGCTCCTACAACGTCCCCCTCGACCTGCTCCGCGAGCACCGCGACGAACTGCTCGCCCACCTCGACGAACAGGTCGTGCTGGTCTGCCGTTCCGGACAGCGGGCCGGCCAGGCCGAACAGGCCCTCGCCGCGGCCGGGCTGCCCAACCTGCGTGTGCTCGACGGCGGCATGACCGCCTGGCAGGCCGCCGGCGGGCCGGTTCGCCGCGGCCGGGCCCGATGGGACCTCGAACGCCAGGTCCGGCTGGTCGCCGGCTCGATCGTGCTCGTCGCGGTCCTGCTCAGCGTGGTGGCGGCGCCGGCGAAGTGGATCGCCGGTCTCGTCGGCGCCGGGCTGACCGTCGCCGCGCTGTCGGGCACCTGCGTGATGGGGATGCTGCTGGCCAAGCTGCCCTACAACCGAGGCCCTCGCACCGACCTGGACAGCGTCATCAGGTCGTTGGCCGCCGACCGGCCGTGACCGCCACGAGAGCGGCCACCGCCGCGGCCGGCCGTACCGGCGAGAGCGGCAGGCACACCCCGCGAGGCGCCGCCGGCGACCTGCCGATCCCGCAGAGGAGCTCACGATGATCGCGGCACTCGGCCTGGGCGCCGTGATCGGCATCCTGCTCGGCCTGCTCGGCGGCGGCGGCTCGATCCTGGCCGTGCCGGCCCTCGTCTACGGCGTCGGACTGCCGCTGCGCGCGGCGGTGCCGACCTCCCTGCTCGTGGTCGGGCTCTCCTCGGCCGCCGCCGTGCTGCCCCGGCTGCGTGCCGGACAGGTGCGCCGGCGCATCGCCGCCGTGTTCGGCGCCGCCGGCGCGGTGTCGGCGTTCGCAGGCGCCGCGGTCAACCGGCTGCTCGACCCTCGGATCGTGCTGATCGGGTTCGCGGTCATGATGGTCGCCGCCGGGATACGGATGCTGCGCCGGCAGGGCGGCGAGGGCGGGGACTGCGCCCTGCCCAGCGGCGGGGTGAACTGGCGCGGCTGCCTGCCCAAGTCCGTCGGTGCCGGCGTCGCCGTCGGGTTCCTCACCGGCCTGTTCGGCGTCGGCGGCGGGTTCCTCATCATCCCCGCCCTCGTCCTGCTGCTCGGCCTGCCGATGACCGCAGCGGTCGGCACGTCCCTGGTCATCATCGTGATCAACTCGGTGGCCGGGTTCGTCGCGCACGCCGGCGACACCGCCATCGACTACAGGATCGCGGCTGGTTTCACCGCCGCGGCGATCGTCGGCTCGCTGGTCGCCGCCCGCGTCGCCACCCGGCTGCCCGCCGACCGGCTGCGCCGCTGGTTCGCCTACCTCGTCTTCGTCATCGCGGCGTTCGTGGTGACCCAGACCCTGCTCCACCCGGCCGCCGGCTGAGGTCGCGTCGTCAGGCCAGGGACAGGAACAGCTTCTCCAGCTGGGCGACGTCGATCGCCGGCTCCCGGTCGTCCGCCTCCGCGGTGACACACTGCCGCAGCCCCGTGGCGATGATCTTGAAGCCGGCCCGGTCGAGCGCCCGGGACACGGCCGCGAGCTGGGTGACCACCTCCGCGCAGTCCCGGCCGTCCTCGATCATCGCGATCACGCCGCGGATCTGGCCCTCGGCGCGCCGCAGCCGCTTGATGACGTCGCCGAGGGCGTCCTGGTCGATCTGCATGCCCGCTCCTCACCACGCTTTGCCGTTCAGGATACCCCCTGGGGTACACCGTGCGGCGTGTCGGCGATCACCGCAGATCACGTCGCGGCCCAGGCCGCTGATGTGCATGGGTGTGGGCGTCCCCTCGCCCGGAAAGTGGGCATCAGTACGGTAGAGGTGGGGATCAGACCGTCCGCGGAGGTGTCGGATGGGGGCAGGCGAAGTGCTGCCGGGCGGGGTTCCACCTGACCGCGTACTCCACGAGAGTGAGCGCACGCGGATCAGTCGGGTGTCGGTTGGTGGGCGCGTCGTCATCCGCAAGGAGCCGCTGGGGCCGGGTGCGGCGCGGCGGGTGCAGCACGAGGTGGCGACCCTCGAGCGCCTGCGCGGTGTTCGGGGCGTCGTCCAGGTCGCGGATACGCCATGGTGTCCGGGGGCGGTCAGCATGGCCGACGTCGGCGGCACGAGTCTGAGTGCGTTGGCGAAGCCCATGGCGGTCGCGGAGCTGATCGCGCTGGCGACGGGGCTGGCCCGCGCGGTGGCGGGGATGCACCGCCGGGGTGTGCTGCACCGCGACATCACGCCGGCGAACGTCCTGGTCTGCCGGGACGGCGCGCCGTGCCTGGTCGACTTCGCCCTGGCGTCGTCGCTGGCGCAGATCCGCCCGGAGTTCACCCACCACAGCGAGATCGTGGGGACGCTGGCGTACCTGGCGCCGGAGCAGACCGGGCGCACCGGCTGGCCGGTGGATCAGCGGGCCGACCTCTACGCGTTGGGTGCGACGCTGTACGAGCTGGCGACGGGTGAGCCGCCGTTCGGCTCCGGCGACCCGCTGCGGCTGACACACGATCACCTCGCACGGGTGCCGGTGCCGCCGGCTCAGGTGAACCCGGCCCTGCCGGAGCCGCTGTCCGAGATCGTCATGCACCTGCTGGAGAAGGAGCCGGGCAACCGGTATCAGACGGCCGACGGCCTGGTGCACGACCTGGAGCGGCTGCGCGACGCCGGCCCGGCGGCGGCCGGGCTGCGGGTCGGCGAGCGTGATGTGCCGCTGCGGCTGATGCCGCCGTCGCGGCTGGTGGGACGCGACGCGGAGGTGGCGACGCTGGCCGCGGCGTTCGAGGAGGCGCTGGCCGGCCGGTGCCGTGGGGTGCTGGTCAGCGGCGCGCCGGGGGTTGGGAAGACGTCGCTCGTCGATGCACTGCGCCCGGTGGTGACCGGCGGCGACGGCTGGTTCGTGCGGGGCAAGTTCGACCAGTACCGGCGCGACCTGGAGTTCGACGCACTGCATCAGGCGTTTCGTGGGCTGGGTCAGCTGTTGCTGGCCGAGCCGGAGGAGGAACTGGCCGAGGTCCGCGAGCGGATTCTGCGCGCGGCGGGGTCGAATGCCGGCCAGCTGGCCGCGGTGGTGCCGGAGTTCGCGGCGCTGCTGGGGGTGGTGCCCGATCCGGGCGATCCGCTGACCGCGCAGACACGGGTGCAGCGAACGTCGGTGGAGGCGTTGCGGGCGATCGCCTCGCGCAAGCGGCCGATGGTGGTGTTCGCCGACGACCTGCAGTGGGCGGGGCGCACGCCGCTGGGCATGGTCGACCTCATGCTGAGCGAGGAGCCGGTCGAGGGCCTGTTGCTGGTGGCCGCCTACCGGGACGGTGAGGTGGACGCGGCCCATCCCCTGGCGGCGCCGCTGGCGCGGTGGCGGGACCAGGCGGGGGTGCGGCACCTGCGGCTGGTCGACCTGCCTGTCCCCGGCACGGTCGCCATCGTCGCGGACATGCTCCGCGTGCCGCGGGCCGAGGCGGCCGGCCTGGTGCGGCTGATCGACCCGTTTGTGTCCGGCAATCCGTACGAGACGGTGGAGCTGCTCAACTCGCTGCGGCGCGACGGTGCGCTGACCGCGACCGCTGCCGGGTGGCGGTGGGACCCGGCGGCCGTGCGGGCCCGGCTGGGCCGGTCGGAGGTCGCCGGGTTGCCGGCGGCGGGTGTCGCGGCGGTCCCCGGGCCGACGCGGCGGGTGGTGGAGGCGATGGCGTGCCTCGGCGGGCGGGGTGAGCTGAGCCTGTTGCAGGCCGCCACCGGCGTACCGGCGGGCGTGCTGGAACAGCGGCTGGCGCCGGCGCTCGCCGAGGGGCTTCTGGTGGTGGAGGCCGGTGCGCATCAGGGCGTGCGGTTTCGTCACGACCGGATCCGCGACGGGGTCCTGCGCGGGCTGGCGCCCGGGCGTCGGGCCGCGTTGCAGCTGGACATGGCGCGGCGGCTGGCGTGCGTGCCGGAGTTGTTCGCGGCGGCGGCCGAGCAGTACCTGCCGGTGATCGACGCCGTCGAGGATGCCGCGGAGCGCAGGCGGGTGGTGGGCCTGCTGCGGCGAGCCGCCGGCCAGGCGGCCTTGATCGGCGACTACATCCTGGTCAACGCGCTGCTGGCCGCCGCGGTGCCGCTCGTCGATCCCGGCGACGTCACCACGCTCGTCGAGGTCAGCACCACACGCCACCGCGCCCTGTACAGCGTGGGCCGCCTGGAGGAGGCGGACGAGGAGTACCGCACGATCGCGGGGCTGTGTCCCACGGCCCTGGGCCGGGTGGACGCGACGGTGGTGCAGGCGCGCAGCCTGATGCACCGCAACCGCAGCCGGGAGGCGATCACGCTGGGCCTGGAGTCGCTGCGTGAGCTCGGCCTCGCCGTCCCGGCCGCGGACCGGCTCGCCGAGGAGGTCGACCGCCAGATCACCCTGCTGTACCGGTGGCTGGAGCACACCGAAGACGCCGATGAGCTGGCCCGCCCAGACCTCACCGACCCGACGCTGCTCGCCGTGGCCCGGGTGATCAGCGCGATCCTGGGGGCGGTCTACTTCGCCGCCGACCAGGCCACGTTCGACTGGTTGAGTCTGGAGTCGCTGCGGATCTGGATCGAGCACGGCCCCGCCCGCCCGCTGCTCGGCCCGGCCAGCCACACCGCCTTCACCGCCATGGCGACCTTCAGCGACTACGCCGCCGGGTGGCGGGTGATGCGGCGGGTCCTGGCACTGGGTGAGGCGCGCGGCTACGAACCCGAGACCTCCCAGGTGCGCTTCCTGTCCTCCCTGGTGGGCTGCTGGTCCGAACCGGTCGAACGCACCGTCGAGGAGGCCCGGCAGGCCCGGGAGGGGCTGATCACCGGGGGCGAGCTGGCCAACGCCCTGCACACATACTTCGTGATCAGCGGGGCCCTGCTGGACTGCGCGCCGCTGGACACCTGCCTGGCCGAGGTGGACGCCGGGCTGGCCTTCGCGCAGCAGACCGGCGGCGCGCACATCCGCGAGACGCTCGACAGCTACCGGTGGCTGGCCGGCGTGCTGCGCGGCGACCGGTCCAGCAGGGCCGGCTGGGCGCTCCCGGCGGACAGGTATGCCGACAACCCGCTGGCCGAGCTCCACGCGCATGCGACCCGCGCGCTCGCCGCCGCCGTCTTCGGTGATCCGGCCGCCCTGACCCGGCACGCCACGGCGGCGACGCCGCTGCTGCCGGCATCCCCGGGCGTCTACATCGCGGCCCTGGTCCACCTGCTGCACGGGCTGGCGCTCGCCGGGCAGGTCCGCGCCGCCGCCGGGGCAGAGCGGGACGGCCCGCTGCGGGCACTGGATGAGGAGGTGCGCTGGATGGCCGCCCGTGCCAGGGACATGCAGGTCAACTTCCAGCACCTGCTGCGGCTGCTCGAGGCTGAGCGGGCCTGGGCGGTCGGTGACTTCCGCGCCGCCGTCCTCGCCTTCGACGCCGCGCTGCGCCACGTCATCGAGCGGCAGCGCCCATGGCACCGCGCCCTGATCTCCGAACGCGCGGCCCGGTTTCTCCTCGACCACGGCGTCGAACGCGCCGGCTACGGCCTGCTCGTCGAGGCCCGCCAGGACTACCTCGACTGGGGCGCCACCGCGAAGGTCACCCAACTGGACTGGGCCTACCCGAAACTGCGGCTCCAACCTGATCCGAGCGTCGGCCCGGCGGCCGACCTGTCCCGCCGCCGCGCCACCGTCACGACCGGAACGATCGACCTGCTCGGCATCCTGTCCGCCTCCCAGGCGCTCAGCTCCGAAACCAGTATCGACGGGCTCCACACCCGCCTGGTCAAGGTCCTCAGCGCGATAGGCGGCGCCACCGGTGTCAGTCTCCTCATGCGCAGCGACGACCAAGGCGAGTGGCTCCTGCCCGCGCCCGGGCGCGTCACCCCCGTCACCGGCACCGGCCACGAACAGCTCGCGCCACTGTCCGTCCTGCGATACGCCCAACGGATACCTGCCCCACTCGTCGTCGACGACGTCACCCGCGACGACCGCTTCTCCCGCGACCCGTACTTCACCGACGTCACCTGCTGCTCCCTGCTCGCCGTGCCGATCGTCGGCCGCGGCACGCTGCGCGCCGTGCTCCTGCTGGAGAACCGCCTCATCCGCGGCGCGTTCACCACTGAACGGCTCGACGCCGTCGAGCTCATCGCCGGTCAACTCGCCGTGTCCCTCGACAACGCCCACCTCTACGCCGAGTACCGCCGCATCGCCAACGAGCAGGCCGCCCTGCGACGCGTCGCCACCCTCGTCGCCCACGGCGTCGGCCCCGGCCCCGTCTTCACCGCGGTGGCCGAGGAGGTCGCGGCCCTCTTCGGCGCCGACAGCACGGCGATCGTCCGGTTCGAGCCGGACGGCGAGGCGACCGCCATGGGCGGCTTCCCGCACGAAGACCCATCACCGGCCGCACGTGCCAAACTCGACGCCGAGTCGGTGCTGGCATCGGTCCAGGCCAACGGCCGGGCGGCCCGCCGCGACGCGGGCCGGCTCAACTGGGCGGACCTTCCCATCCCGTGCCGCTGCGCGGTCGCCAGCCCGATCGCGGTCGAGGGCGCGCTCTGGGGCGCGATCGGCGTCGGATCCCGGCGCCATCGGCTGCCCCAGGACACCGAACGCCGCCTGGCCGACTTCACCGAGCTCGTGGCGACCGCGATCGCCAACGCCGAGAGCCGCACGGAACTCACCACGTCCCGCGCCCGCATCGTCGCCACCGCCGACCAGACGCGCCGGCGCATCGAACGCGACCTGCACGACGGCGCCCAGCAACGCCTCGTCGCGCTCGCCCTGCAGCTGCGCGCGACCCAGGCGACGCTCCCACCCAACCTCGACACGGTCGCCCAGCAACTCGAACAAGCCGTCACCACGGCCACGACCGTCGCCAACGAGCTCCGCGAGACCGCGCACGGCATCCATCCGTCGATCCTCACCGCCGGTGGGCTCCGTCCGGCGCTGCGGTCACTCGCCCGCCGCTCACCGATCCCCGTCGAGCTCAACCTCCAGACGGTGGGACGGCTCCCGGAACCCATCGAGGTCAGCGCCTACTACATCGTCGCCGAGTCACTCACCAACGCGGCGAAACACGCCCACGCATCGAGCATCGCCATCACCGTCACCACGGACCCCGCCCTGCGTGTCAGCGTCCAGGACGACGGCATCGGCGGCGCCGACTTCACCCACGGCACCGGCCTGCTCGGCCTCAAAGACCGCGCCGAGGCGCTCGGCGGCCGCATCACCCTGTACAGCCCGCGCGGCGCCGGCACCCGTCTCAGCGTCGAAATTCCCCTCACAGCCGCGGACTGCGACCCCGGTCAGTGACGCGCTGGTCGTGCCGGGGTGCCGGTCGCTTCAGGTGCCACCGAACGACCAGTCGGCCTCCGAATCCTGACGGTCGCGGCCGCCCATCGGCAGCCGCGCGTTGACGGTCGTGCCGCGGCTGGCGGGGCTGGTCAGCGTCAGCGTGCCGCCGAGTGCCTCGACGCGGTCGCGCACGTCGGCCAGGCCCGGACCCGGGTCGGGGCTGCCGGCACTGTCGTCGCGGATGGTCACGCTGAGGACCTCGCCCTGCATGGCCGCGTCCGTTGCCGAATCCTCGATGATGTCGAGCTCGACCTCGATCGCCGAGGTGCCGGCGTGCTCGGCCGAGTCGGCGAGCGCCTCGGAGACCACGTGGTAGGCGGCGACCTCGACGAAGTCGGGCAGGCGACGGTGCGGCCCGCCGCGGACCGTCACCGGGACCGGGCAGCGGCGAGCGAGCGCCTTGACCGCGGGGACGAGCCCGCCCTGGGAGAGCAGCGATGGGTGGATGCCGCGGACGATCCGCTGGAGGGCCTCGAAGGCGCCGTTCAGCCCCGCGGTGGTGTCGGACAGCCGGGACCGCAGCTCGCCGAGATCCTCTGGGACCAGTGCCTCGGAGATGCGCATCTCGAGCCCGAGCGAGATGAGCCGCTGCTGCACGTGGTCGTGGAGTTGGCGTTCGATGCCGCGGCGGGCCTCGTCCGCGGCGAAGACGAGCCGGACCCGTGACGCGGTGAGCTCCGTCCGGCTCTCGGTGTTGGCGATCGCGGTCGCGACGAGATCGGTGAACTGGGCGAGCTCGTGCTCGGTGCCGGATGGTGGTGGGCCCTGGCCCCAGTGGCCGATGAGGACACCCCAGACCTGGCCGTCGACGATGATCGGCGCGCCGACGGAGGCGCGGAAGCCCTCGGAACGGGTGATGTCGACGACCAGGCCGCTGCTGTCCTGGTAGGAGTCCAGGCGAGCCGGACGGGCGTCGCGCAGCACCAGGTCCGCGACCCCGCCGGAGCTGTCGAGCCGCTGGCCCAGCAGCACCTGGACCCCCGGCCTTCTGCTCCACTCGGCGACGACGCTCACCGTGCTGGAGCCTTCCCGGCGCAGCACCCGGACGGCGTCCGCGTTGAACAGCTCAGCCGCCTCGGCGGCGACCGCGGCGACCAGCTTGGCGGGAGCGACGCCGTGGGCCACGAGCTCCGCCACCCGCCGCAGCGCCGCCTGTTGCGTGAGCAGTGCCTGCAGCTCCGTCCGGCTCGCCTGCAGCGACCTGCCGGCCCGTAACACGGTCGCCAGCCCGGGCACCACACTGTCGCGCAGGCGCCCCATGACACGCTCCGGCAGATCCGCGGACACGACGAGCGCGCCCGGGTGCAGCGGCAGCTGCACCCGGCCCTCGTACGGCGGGACGGTGTCGAGCTCGATCGCCGCGTACGGCAGGCGCATGGCCTCCGCGATCCGGGCGGAGGCCGCCGGAAGGACCGCTCGGACGTCGTCGGCGCCGAGGATGAGCCGGGTCAGCTCGGCGACCGCGTCGCTCTCCCGGCGCCGCTTGATGGTCTCGATCGCCCCCGAGCGGGCCAGCTGCGCCACCGAGCTGGCGACCCCGGCCACCATGAGGTACACGGAGAGCCCGAGCCAGTCCCGCCAGTCCTCCGTCTCGAAATGCCAGAACGGCGGGGTGTAGAAGAAGTCGAACGCGAGCGTGCTGACGATCGACGTTGCCACGCCCAGCCACAAGCCCCACACGGTGGAGACGACGAGCACACCGGGCAGGTAGACGATGGCCACGGCCTCCACGGCGGCGAGGTGCCGGAGCGGGAAGACCAACAGCGTCTCCACGACGATGAACCCGACGCCGACCGCGATTCCTGCGGCGAGGGGCGGCGGACCCAGCCGTACCAGCCACGCCGCCAAGCGTGCCTGCATCATGGGTCCCCTTCTCCAACGGTCCCGTGGGTGGATCGGACGGAACCGGTCGAGCGGAGGCAACGATTCGATGGTAGGGCGGCCACGCACCGGACGCTCGGCCCCGTGGCGGTCCGGGCGCCGCGGGTCACCCCCCGAATCACCCCGTCCACCGGCGTGCGGTGCCGGTCGCTGGACCAGGTGGCGTGACCGTCTGGTCAACCATCCAGGGCCGCTGTACAGTCAGCTCGATTGTGCTTGCACCGGTTCGCCAACCCCCCCTCGGCGAATCAGCACGTGGCCATGCGGCGCAGCCCACGCCCCCCGGGTGCGCCGCACGGTCACCTCTTACCGATGTACGCCGCGGTAAAGCGGGTGCATCGACGAACTGCCAGTCCTAGAGTGCTCGGGGTGGATCTTTCACATCTCGGCGCGCCGATCGGTCCGATGATCCGTGTCCACGGCGGCTACGCCAACCGGATGTACCGGCTCGACACCGACCAGGGGTCGTTCGCGGTGAAGGAGCTGAACCTCGTCGACCGCCGCACGGCGTACCGCGTCGAGGACGTGTTCAGGTTCGAGCGGGCGGCCTTCGCCGCCGGCGTCCCGATGCCGGAGCCGATCTCGGCGGGTCACGACACGCTCGTCCACCGGTGGGCCGAGGGCGAGAAGGTGCCCGAAGCACCGGTGCCGGCGGCGTACGCGTTCGAGGTCGGTGAGATTCTCGCCCGCATCCACGCGCTCGCCGTCGCGTGGACCGACGCTTCGACCAAGGAGCCGACGGCACGGGACTGGCCCGAGCTCGCCGAGCGGGCGACGGCGACCCGGCAGCCCTGGGCCGGCGAACTCGCCTCCCAGGTCGAGACGTTCCTCGCGATCGCCCACTTCGTCGACACCTGCGAGCGACCGGGCCCCGTCGTGTTGACCCACCGGGACATCCAACCGTGGAACCTGCTCTCGCACGAGGGCCGGCCGGTGGTGCTCGACTGGGAGCTCTCGGGGATGCTCGACCTGTCCGGCGAGCTCGGCTCCACCGCGCTGAGCATCGCGAAGGGACCCGGCTTCGACGACATCCAGCCCGCCGTCTTCCGCTCGGTCCTCGACGGCTACGTCGCGGGAGGCGGACCGCTGCCGCCGTGGGGTCCGAGCTGGTTCGTGTTCATGATCGGCGGCTGGCTCGGGCACATCAGGTGGAACATCCTGCGCTGCCTCGCCGGTGTCGAGGCGAGCACCGGCCCGGAGCTCGCGCTGTCGCACGAGTCCGCGCGCAACGGCGTGCGTGGCCTCCCCGACCTGTTCGGCCGGCTTCCGCAACTACAGGAGCTGCTCAGGTACTCGTGACCGGGGCCGGCGTTCGTCCCGCCGCGGGGCAGGTACGAGACAGGTCGGCGCCGGCCGCGGCCGAGGCCTGATCGCCGCGTCAGACCGCTCGGACTTCGGCGAGCCGCTTGACGGAGTACTCGTCGTCCCAGCAGACGGCGGCCTCCCATGCCGCCGATGCCTGCGCGGCGATGTCGTACGCATCGTCGTCGAGGCCGGCAGCGTTGTCGGGCAGCGCGAGGTCGAGGTCGGGCACGTCGACGTGCGCCTCGTCCCAGTCGATCAGCGCGACCTGGTCCGCGGTCATGCGGACGTTGCGAGGGTTGGGGTCGCCGTGCACGACGCAGGTCTGACGTCCGGCGAGCCGCGCCCACGCCGCCCGGCACCGGGCGACGCCCTCGACGGGCATCGCGCCGAGGTCGACCTTCGTCCCGGTCTCGGCGTGCAGGAGGTCGGTCGACGACCGCCAACCGGGGCGCTGCGGCCAGCCCCGCGTCAACCGGTGCAGCTCGCGGAGCGCTTCGGCCACGCGACGCCAGTCGGCCTGCGTCTCGGGCGGTCCACCTTCCAGGTAGGTCATCACGACCAGACCATCGACGAACAACCGGCCGTCCGTGGTCGGGATCGGCACCGGCACGGTCAGACCTTCACGGTCGAGGTGTCGGAGCAGTTCGGTCTCCCACGCGAGATCGGCGTCGCTCCGGCGGCCGAGCCGCCCGACCGCGAGCTGCCCGTCGACACGCACGCTCCACACGTCGTTGGCGACTCCGCCGGCGAGCCGCTCGATGCGAGCGACGTCGTCACCCCACTGCCCGAGCGCCTCCCACCCCATTCGCCACACCTTACAGACCGGCACCTCAGGAAGTACCCCGGCGAGGAACCGGCATCGTCAGAGCACGACTCGGGGATAGAGGTGCGCCGCCACCGCGACAAGGACCAGGAGCGTCCCGGTCAGCACGGCGAAGTCCAGCGGCAGCCCGAAGGCGCTGGTGCCGCCTTGCAGCATGAGGGTGCGCAGGATGTCCGTCTGGTACGTGAGCGGGTTGGCCTTGGCCAGCCACTGCAGCGCGGTGGGCATGATGGCGATGGGGTAGATGGCGTTGGAGGCGAAGAACAGCGGCATGGTGAGGATCTGCCCGATGCCCATGAACCGTTCGCGGGTCTTGACCAGGCAGGCGATGATCAGCGAGAAGGTGGCGAACACCGCCGCGCCCAGGACCAGCGCGACGACGACGCCGGCCAGCGGCGCCAGGGCGAACGCCAGGTTCACGCCCAGCGCGGCCGCGATCAGGTAGACGATGGCGGCCTGGGCGAGGGCCCGTACCCCGGCCGAGAGCGCCTTGCCGAGCACGAGTGATGCCCGGGAGGCGGGGCTGACCAGGAACTTGTTCAGCACCCCGAGGTCGCGTTCCCAGATCACGGCGATGCCGTAGAAGATCGCGACGAACAGGGTGCTCTGGGCCAGGATCCCGGGTGCCAGGAAGTCGAGGTACGGCAGGTCCCCGGTCGGGATCGCCCGGGCGTGGGCGATCACCTTGCCGAACACGAGCAGCCACAGCACCGGCTGGACCGCTCGGGTCAGCAGCTCGACCGGGTCGTGGCGCAGCTTGCGGATCTCGACGTCGACGATCGTGGCGGTGTCCTGAGCGAACAGCAGCGGCACGGCCAGGCGCCGCAGCGCCGCCTGTACCGGGTACGAGAACTGGCCTTCAGCCGAGGCGCCGTGCGGTGCGCCGGGTCCGTTGGACATCGCGGAGCGCTCCTTCCTCCGTCTCCTCGGTCGCCGCGCTGTACGCGACGAAGACGTCATCCAGGTTCGCGTGCGCGCCCAGCCGGGCCTTCAGTTCCTCAGGGGTCCCGTGCACGACCACCGTGCCGCGGTGCATGATCGCCACCTGGCCGCACAGTTCGTCTGCCTCCTCCATGTCGTGTGTGGTGAGGAACAGGGTCGTGCCTTCCTGCGCGATCAGGTTGCGCAGTTGCTCCCAGATGCCGTGACGGGCGACCGGGTCGAGCCCGATCGTGGGTTCGTCCAGGAACAGCACCGCTGGACGGTGCAGCATCGACTGGACGATCTCGAGCCTGCGGATCATCCCGCCGGAGAAGTCGCGGACCAGCTTGTGCGCCGCGTCCTGCAGCCCCACCGACGCCAGCGCCGCATCGATGCGCGTCCGCCGCTGCGCCCGGGGAATGTGGTACAGGCGGGCGAAGACGAGCAGATTCTCCAACGCGGTCAGGGCACCGTCCGCGGAGAGCAGCTGCGGCACGTAGCCCACCAGGCGGCGTACCCGCGCCGGCTGCGTGCCGATGTCGAAGCCGGCGATCCTGGCCGTGCCCTCGGTCGGGGCCAGCAGCGTGGTCAACATCTTGATCGTCGTGGTCTTGCCGGCGCCGTTGCGTCCCAGCAGGCCGAACACCATGCCCTGCGGGACCAGCAGATCCAGATGATCGACCGCGAGCAGCTCCCCGAACCGCCGGGTCAGGCCCCGGGTTTCCACCGCGAGATCCGGGTGACACCCCACCATCCCAGCATACGAAGCGTTCACCGGCTCATCGTCGCGCCGCCTCAGCGGAGCAGCAGGGGTGCCACCACGATCGCGAGGAAGTCCAGCAGGAAGTGCATCACCATCGGCGCCACCAGACTGTGCCGCCAGACGTACACGGCGGCGAGGGCCAGACCGGTCGCACCCACGGTCAGGACTCCCGCGCTGCCTTCGTATCCGTGCCCGACGGAGAAGATCACGGAGGACAGCAGCACCGCCGACGTACGGCTGCGGAGGACACCGGCGATCCGCAGGATCAGGTACCCGCGGAAGACCGTCTCCTCGGCGACGGCGACCACCGCGACCAGCGCCACGGCGAGGAGCAGCTGTCCGACCCCGGGTGCGGGCTGCAAGCTCGCGCTGGACGGCCGCGGCCCGGACAGGCCCGCGCCACGCAGGACGGCGTCCAGCGCTTGCGCCCCGACCAGGACCGGCACCGTCAGGGCGACCCCCCAGGCGACCTCCCGCCAGGCGGCACGGCCGGTCCAGCCGATGACCGCGACCGGTTGCCGGGCACGGGCGAGCAGCAGCAGGATCAACGCGACGAGGCCCGCGTCGCGCGCGATCGTCGCACTGGCCAGCAGGGTGAACGGCACGGCGGCCTGCCCGGCCGCGAAGTACGACAGCACCAGCGGCGGCACGAGCAGCAGCAGGAACACGCCCAACTCCGCCAGTTCCTGCCGGCGGGACAGGATGCCGGCGAAGGCCCGATCGTCCATCGGCGCTCCACCTACTTCGCGCTACCTCGTGCTACCTCCCACACAGCCGGACACGAACCCCGGCAACGTCACCGGGCCCGGGCCACCCCGGAAGGTGGCCTCGGGCCGGCTCGACGGTGGCGCTACATGCCGGATGGCGATGGCGTCGCGCCCGGCGACGGCTGCATGCCGGTGTGCTCGTGCAACCGGATGATCCGGGCGGTGTAGGTCTCGCTGGTGCCGGTGCCGCTGGTCGTGCCCGCGATGGTGATCTTCGTGCCGGCCTTCAGGGCGCTTGGTTGCAGGGTGTGCCGATGCTCGACGACCCGCAGGTTGTCGCCCATGGCCCACGTCCTGGTCCATCCGTCGGCCGACTTCACGGTGACCGACGACGCCGAGACGGCGGTGAGCGTGCCGTTCTGCATGGCCACGTTCACCTGTCCCTGCTTGGTATGGACGACACCCTCGCCGTGCTCGACGTCCCTGAGCATGCCTTCGTGCCGGTGGCCGTGCGCGCAGGCCGTGGAGCCCATGCCCGGCGCCATGGTCTCCGGACCGCAGCCCGGAGCCGACGGGCTGGGTTGGGCACCCGCCACCGCCGGCACGCCCACCGCGCCGACTCCGGCGAGCACAGCAGTGCTGAGTGCGAGTCCGATCCGATGGAATCTCATGGCCCCTCCTCACTTGGACCAAGGCTGCCGATACCACCGCCGGACCGGCGACAAACCCGCTGCCGGCAGATCACAGACAACTCCCAGTCGCGTCGGTACGTCGCCCAGCTGGGAGACGTACGCTGGAGGCGGTTACCGCTGGGCGAAGAGGCAGGCGGTGCACGATGTTCAGCTCCCTCAGCCGGGAACGGATCGCGCTCGCGGCGGCGATCTTCGGGCCGCTGGCCGTCGCCGGAGTCCTGATCCCCTTCCGCACCGCGATCTCCGGCGCGAACATGGCGCTGGTCCTGGTGGTGGCTGTCGTTGCGGTGGCCGCCATCGGCAACCGCCTGGCCGGCGCGCTGGCGGCCTTGTCCGCCGCGGTGTGGTTCGACTACTTCCTGACCGAGCCGTACGAGCGGTTCACCATCGCCGCGAACACCGACGTCCTCACGGCGATCCTCCTGCTCGTCGTCGGCCTGGCGGTGTCGCAGCTGGCCGCGCGGGCCCATCGCCTGCACCTCATCACCGTCACCGACGCCGACCAGCTGTCCTGGATTCACCGGACGACGCAGCTGGTCCAGTCCGGTGCCGCCCCCAACCAGGTCGTCAACCAGGTCCGCCCGGAGCTGGTCGACCTGTTGCACCTGCGCGGATGCCGATTCGAGGAGGGACTCCTGCTCGGCCGTCCACCGCGGCTCGAACCCGACGGCAGCATCACACCGAAACCCGTTCACTCGTCGTCGCAGGCGGGCGAGCTACCGGATGCGGACGTCGAACTCAGGGTCAGCGCGGACGGCGTGTACTACGGGCGGTTCATGCTCACCCCCACCCCTGGCCACGCCGTGCCGCTCCAGGCCCGGCTCGTCGCGGTCACCCTCGCCGACCAGGTCGCCGAGGCATTCGACGCCGTACACACCAGCAGGCCCGATCGCCGAACCTGACCGGAGCGGTGAGCTCGTACGAACGGTGAGGCGCTCACAGCCAGCCGGCGTTGCGGGCGATGCGGGCGGCGTCGATGCGGTTGTGGGCGTGCCTGGCCCGGCGGGCTTGGCGGCGGCAGCGACGGGCCGCCGGCCGGGATGTCCCGGTGCTCGGTGTCTGCGCGGGTGGCGTGACCGCCTGGCCAACCGTGCAGTGCCGCTGTACAGTCGGCTCGATTTGTGCTTGCACCGGTTCGCCGGCCCGCTCGGCGGACCAGCACGTGGCCATGCGGTGCAGCCCACGCCCCCCGGATGCGCCGCACGGTCACCTCCAACCGCGCCGGCGGGGCGGGAGCCTTGTCTCGCCGCAGGGTCTGGCTGGGGATGATGCCCGTCCGCGCGGCGGCGCCCGCCACGAGCGGTGAGGACGCGACCTGAGGGTCGGCGAGGATGCCGTCGCGGGCGTGGGCGTCGGCGGAGCGCCATTGCTGGGCGGCGCCGGCCGAGACGGGCGGCGACTGGGAAGCCAAGAGCCTGTCGCGCACCGCTGACGGGGTGCCGTACCTCTCGACCAAGGAGTTCTCGCCCAACCTGCTCGGGTGGATCCCGATACCGGGCTGGGTCCGTGACCTCGCCGACTCGTTCGCGGACTTCGCCACGCAGCGCACCGACGCCCGGCCCTGCGGCGGCCCCGCCGCGCCCGGCTGGAGCAGCGTCGACAAGCGGACCACACTGGTGCATCTGTGCTCCATCGCCAACGCCGACCGGGCCGAGATCCAGGTGCAGTCCAACCGCCGGTTCTACCAGTGGGTGAACGTGCCGGCCGGTGCGGACTATGTTTGGGTCGAGGACCAGCCCGACCTGCTTCGCCGGGCCATCGCCAAGGTCACCGGGCACGACATCGGCGGCAACGTGCTGCTGGCCGGCAACGGCCGGTTCACCGCCGGGTACAAGCAGCCCGCGCAGACGGCGAAGAAGGACTTCAACGCGTACATCGATGCGTGGAGCGCCGGCCTCAGCGTCGGGATCAGCGTGCTCGGGCTGGATCCCCGCACGAAGGTGTCCAGCGCCGCGCTGATCGTGGCCAAGTGCGTCACCCAACTCTCGCCGTTCCCGTCGGCCGACGGTGCGAAGGCGTTCCTGGGCTGCTTCGTCACGCAGGCGCTGAAGAACCTCGAGAATCCCGACGTCGCGCTCAGCGCGGCGAAGGACCTGTTCGGCGAGGCGGCCTACGCCAAGGAGGCGGAGGAAGGCCTGAAGCAGGCGAAGGACCGGCTGCGCTATCTCGGGCGGTTCCTGAAGGTCGTCGGGATCATCACCTCCACCTTCCCGCAGCTGCCCGACCTCTTCTCGTCGTGGGGCAAGGATCAGCCGGGCCGCTTCACCCTGGAGCTGAAGGGAAAGCCGGCCACGCCGGCGCCGCCGCCTCCGGGCAACGGCGGCAACCCGCCCTCGCCGGCGCCGCAGCAACCGCACGCCGTGACACCGTACGACAACTACGGCGCCGCCAACGCCGGTCGTGCGATGTGCCGGGGTAACCCGGGCAACAGCAGGTCGATGCCGGGCGGCACCGTGTCGCAGACGTTCGTGGTCCCGGCCGGGGTCTCCGCCATCGACCACGTGCTGGTGCAGATCGACCCCGACGGCACCGTCACCAGCCATCTGAAGGTCTCCGTCAACGGCGGCCTCGCGGCCACGGCCGATGCCACCGCCGCGGGCGACACGCACTTCTCGTTCGGCGCCGTCGGCGTCTCCGCCGGTCAGACGGTGACGCTGAGCCTGGCCTTCACCGCCACCTCCGGGAAAATCATCACCCTGTATACCGCCGGAGCCCCAGGCGGCACGTTCACGGCGTCGAACAGCTGTCCGGACGGCGCGCCGAGCGTGTCGACGTCGGCCACCGGCTTGCGCGCCGTCGTGTCAGGCTGGAGCTAGCCGACCACTGTCGGCGGGGCTACGGGCCGCGATCACCTGAGCGGCACCGTGCCTTTCCACCAGATTGTGGTCGCGGAGCAGCTTGTGGCGGGAATGGTGGCCGAGAAGGTGATGTAGGCCTTCGTGACCTTCCAACCGCCGGAGATGCTGTACTGCGCGCCGGTCACCTGCGCGGTGAAGGCCCATGCGGCGCCGCTTGTCGGGACGGCAAAGCAGGCCGCGCGGCCGTTCACGGCGGTGCCGCGGGCGGACCAGGTGTCGCCGTTCAGGGTGAGCGCGTAGAAGCCGCTGATCCACCGCGACCCGGCGACGCAGAACGGGGTGCCGCTGGAGCACCGGCTCAGCTGCAGGGACACCGCCACCCTCTTGTCTCTGTCACAGTTGTCGTCGCCTCCGTCACAGGAGTACATGGGCAGGTCGAAGTAGATGTCGGTCAGGCCGCGGGCGAGGTCCTGCGGGCTGGTTGTGGCGATGTGCTCGCGGGCTGTCCGGAGCGCCTCCGCGTTCTGGCCATCGGCGATGTCGGCCTCCTCGCGGGAGCTCCGCAACTCGAGCCGGGCATGGTCCAGGTCGTCGCCGAGCTGAGAGACCTTCTTGTCGGCGGCGGAGAGGCGCACCGCAGCCGTGACGAGGGTCGCCGCGCAGACCACGGCCATCGCGACGAACAGGGCGCCGAAGAGCTTAGGGGTCGGCTTCATGCTGGCTCCTACATTGTCCAGAGTGCGATGAGACCGAGCAGGCAGCCTGCGACGACCGTGGCCATCACCACGGCGGCCATCAGCGAACGGTCCCGGGTCGGTGCCGCCGACGTTGCGGGGACCGCCGGGGTGTCGTCGTTGTCGACCGGGGCGGGCAGCGAGGTGAGTTGTCCCGGCTGGTCGAGCGGTGGCTGCTCCAGCTTCGGCGCAGGGTCCCCGGGCGGTGCCATCGGCGTTGCGGGGGCCGCCACGGTGTCGTCGTCGTCGGCCGGGTCGGGCTGCGGGGTGAGTTGTGCCAGTCGGTCGAGCAGTGCCTGCTCCAGCAGGTCCGGCGCGGGCGGTGCGCCCGGTGGACGATCCCAGCCCACGACGCGCAAGGTCGCGACGCTGTCGGAGGGGATGTGGGCCAGGTGCGGGGTCGGCCCGGCGTGCTCAAGCCCGAAGCGCTGCCGGAGGGCTTCACGTAACGCGAGCCAGCGTTCCAGAAGGCTCTGGACCTCGGCCAGGGTCAGGTGCGGAAGGCGCCCGGCCAGGACGCTCTCCGGGAGTTCGGGGTACACGAGGACTGGGCGGAAGCCGTCCTCGAGTCGCAGGCCCTGCTCGTACCAGCGCGGCACGACAACCTCGGGTGGAAGGTCGAGCTGCCCGAGCAGCAGGCTGCGGTCGCGGAGCACCCCGACGGGCCCGGCGATCAAACACTCCGCGCGGCACGGGCCGTCGGCGGCCGCGAGCCGGAACGTCACGGTGGTGGTGGTGATGGCGGCTGCCGCGGGCCGGTTGTCCGCGTCGACGGCGAGCCAGGCGCGCCGGAGCTCGGCAGGATGGAACGCGGCCCGGCCGTCGGCGACATGGTCGATGCAGTACCTCGCCTCAGCTTGCATAGATCACGCGTCCCGGGTAGTCGGTGTCGTGAACCCTCGCCCAGACGCGGACGCAGGCCAGGACCATCCCGGATACGTCCGGGCTCCGGATCCCGGACACCTCCGGGATCCGGAGCGGGATGTTGTCGGCGGTGAACGCCTGGGCGCTGTCGAAGCGGGCTGGTGGCAGCTTCACCAGTCCGGGGCCGATCTCGGCGGCGGCGTCGCGGATCGTGGTGTGCGCGCGGACGCGGAGCCGCCCCCACCAGCTGACGTCGGCAGCCGGTGGCAGGTGGACCACGGACGTCACCGCCTCGTGCAGGCGGACGAGGCACTCCAGCCGGTCCGGGTCGCCCGGCACGGCGGCGATCAGCGCCGCCGTTCTGGCCGTCAACTGACCGCGGAGCCGGTCCTGGTCTGTCGGAGTGGTGCGCTCTGCCAGTCCGCGGACGTGCAGGGACTGTAGGCAGTGCCGTAGGTGCCGGTCCTGCGACAGCAGGTGCAGGACCGGCACCACCAGCCGGGTGAAGGCGACCGTGGCCGGGTCGGCACCGGCGCGGTCGACGGCCGCCGCGTGGACCCGCAGCTCAGCGGGCAGCGGCGCGTCCGGGTCGGTCGCCAGGCCGTCGTGCAGCGTGCGTCCCCCGACGGACAGCCGGGGGATCAGGATGTCCCGGTCGATGCCGCGGATGGTCACGATAGGGGCTTCCACGGTGGCGCCGGCCGCGCGGGCCTCGTCCGCCGCGCGGGTCTGGACGTCCCGCCGGTCGTCGGGGGCCATCCGGAGGCCGAGGAGGTGCAGCGCGCTCCAGAGCTGGGCGCGGTCGGCCGGGGGCGGGCCTGGGTCGTGCTCACCGGCCGCCTGCGCCGCCTCTGTCCAAAGGGGAGTGGCCGGGGTCCGCGTTGCCGCCGCCGACCCCGGCGATGTGCTGATCGGCCGGCCGATCGCCGGCAGGGCCGCGCCACCGCCGGCAAGGATTCGGTCGATGGCCTCGCGAGCGGCGTTGCCGGGCGCGGCCTCCTCCAGTGCCGCGCGCATACCGGCGAGCAGGCCACGGACCAGGGTGGCGGTGGCCGGCTCGGCCAGCAGTACGCCGAGCGCGTCGTCGAGGGATCCCATCAGTGGGAACCGTTGAATGGGTCGAAGCGCTCGTCCAGGTCGATGTTGCCGGGCCTCATCGCGACGGTGAGGACCCTGCCGGGGTTGGCGATGACGTCGGCCATGGAGCTGGCCGGCAGGTACGGCACAAAGCCCTGAACAGGCTGGACACGGCCGGTCTCATCCACGACGATGCGGGTGTCGGCACCGCGCCCGTGCCGGATGCTCGCCCGGAACGGCGCGCCGACCCGATGCAGCACGGTCGAGTCATCGGGGTCGCGCCGGCCGATCCACCACGTGCCGTCGGTGGGCACCTCCCGCGGGAAGCGGACGCTGATCCAACAGCTCAGCGGCGTCGGGTCGTCGGGCGAGACCACGAAGCCGTCAGGTTCGGCGTCCTCGTGTATCAACATCTTGCCGTGGTTGGCCATCCCGCCAGCGGCATCGGGGTTGACCACCAGGTCGTGCTGCAGCCGGACCGGGCCGAAGGCCGCGTCCCGGCCGGCCACCTGATCGTCCGGGCGACACGTGGACATGTCGAGGCTGTAGTGCGGGCTGCCGGCGCAGAAGTGGACGATCAGCTGATCGGCCTCGTCGATCTGGAACTGCATCGATACCTGGCGGACCCACTCGTCGAGGTCGAACGGCCCCTGCGGATTCTCGGACTGCTGCAGATCCTGCAGGCTGAGGAAGCCCCACAGCACCGCCGGTTCGGCCTTCGACACACCGCTGCGGTTGATGGCGATGTCGAGGATCGCCGGCATCCACTCGGAGCGCTGGGCACCCTGCCCGGAATCGCCGATGCGCTCGAACTCGCGGCCGGCGGGGAAGACCGGGAGCTGGTTCGGGCCAGTGCCGGACAGTTCGAGGTCGAACGGCAGGCCGTGCAGCAGGTTGTCGACGTCGATGTGGAGCTCGGTGCGGCCCATCGCCACGTTGCGTTTCGCGCGGCGGGGGTCCGCGTAGCCCTTCTGGCGGACGTGTTCTGCCCAGCAGGCGCCGATGGAGGTGCCGACCTTGGCGAACGCCGGGTCGTGTACGACGTGCAGCGGGTTCCAGCGCAGGGCGCCCCAGCCGCTGTGGGTGGTGTCGCTGGTGAAGACCTGCTGCAACAGTTCCCGGGCGCGAGGCAACGCAGTCGTGCCGCCGGAGAGGATCACCGTGTCCAGCGGCTCGTTGTCGCCTTCCGCGGCCAACAGTCGTTTACGAGCGACGTCCAGGGCGATCTCCATCGAGCGGGTCAACACGTTGTCGACCTCGGCACGGATGGCGTCGGCGTCGATCTCGACCGTCGACAGGTGCTCGGTCGCGGCACCGAGGTCCAGCAGCTCGTGCAGGTTGCGCAGCTGGTACGGCTGGCCTGCGGCGGAGGCCCGCTTGGCCCGGTCCGCCTCGATCCACAACCGCCCGAACCGCTGGCGGGCCTGCACCTCCTCGGCGGCCGTCCGAACGGCCGCCCACCGGGTGGGGACGACCTGGTCGATCAGGGTCAGCCTGTCCTGCTCGGTGTCGGAGACGTCCTCTGCGCCGGCCACCGGCAGCAGCGATCCGGCCCGGTAGACGCCGCCTTCCAGGAACGGCTTGTATTCGCCGACCACGAGGGTCGGCGTGCGGGTCAGCAGCAGGTCGGCGATGCGGGCCTTGAACAGGTGGAAGATGCCCAGCGTGATCCGGTCGCCGCCGAGCTGGAGGTTGCCGGCCTTGCCCAGCACCGTCGGCCGCAGTTCGTAGAAACGGCCCTGCTGGTCGGCCGGCACACCGCCGTCGCGCTCGGTGTGGTCTCGGAGGGTGAGGGTGAGCAGTGCGACGTCGGTGGACCCGCCACCGACGTCGACGACCAGGATGTTGTGTCGCCAGGTCTCCGGGGCGACCTGCCGGCTGCGGGCGCGGAACGTCTCGACGCCGATCGCCGGGTCACCGGCGAACATCCGCATGAGGTTGAACATCGCCGCCGCGGTCGCCTCGTCGAACCGGGTGTCGGCAAGGTGCAGGCCGACGTCGTGCGCCAGGCGCTCCATGTCGAGACGGGTCTGCGGCGGGGAGGTCGTCGGATACGTGACGACCGCCCGGTGGATCTCGCCGGGCGCGTATCGGTCCTTGTTCGCCCGGCGGAATTCGGTGACCTTGTCCAGCAGGCACCTCCATACCGCGATCAGCGCATCGTCCGTCGTCGGGCCGTCGGTCACACCGGGCGGGAGCCCGGGCAGCGGCCGTTCGTTGCCGACGAAACGCTTGAGGCCGGGCTGGTGCTCCACCGCCACGGGAACGTCCCCGTCGGTGTGGGCATGCCCGTCGTTCCACATCGCGAGCTTGAAGGGCGCCAGCGACAGGACCCGCGCATCGCTGGAGATGGCCGGTGTGCCGGCGTGCAGGGGTACCGGAAAGAACTGCAGCTCGGCGATGGGCGGACGGGAGAACGCGTCGCGGTAGAGCCGCTGCAGCACACCGGTGAGCGTGTCGCGGCGCGCCGGCAGCGCATTGTCGACCTCCTGGTCGAGGGCCAGCAGCACGTCGAAGACCCGGTCGCCGGCGAGGGACTCCTTCAGGTGGGTGAGTGGGTCGCCGAGACGGTTGCCGGGTGCCGACGCAGCGAGGGTGCGACCGGCACCCTCCAGCAGCCGTCGCCACTCGTCGCCGGACAGCCCGAAGTCGTCGGTGGCGGTGCCGTTGAGCAGTTCGGTCAGGCAGTCGCGGATCCGGGCGACCTGGGTCGGGGCGATGCCGAGCAAAGCGCGCTTCTGGTTCTGGTCGAACATCGTGATGGTCGAGTTCGACATGCCGAAGTCGATCGCGATCCAGCCCTTGTACCGCTGGTCGGTGTCGGCGGCCGTCGATCGCGGCTCGGTGGCGGGTGACTCGGCGGGCGACACGGGCGGCTCCGGGATCTGGGACGGGGTCACAAGCACGCACTGCCGGTGCAGCGGATCGCCGGACGATGTCAAGGTGCCGTCGGCAAGGCGCTCGGCGACGTCGACGGCCCAGGTGAACGCCGTCTGGCCGGGCGGTAGTGCCGAACCCGCCACGTATTGCCAGGGCGCCATGTAGCGCCCGTACGGTGGCAGGTCCAGCCCTTCCCGCGGCAGGGAGGGCCGCCACAGGTCGCAGATCTGCCGGGTGGGCGGCGTGGCAGTGTCAGCCGTCACCCGGATTCCACAGACGACGAGGTGTCGGCCGGACCGGTTGACGAGCAGCGGCGACGGCAGCGCGACCGGCAGGTCGGTGCCGTCCAGGGTGAACTGCTGGTGGGCGCTGCCGTCGGCCTGGTCGATGAACTCGAGTTCGATGTCCATCTCAGTTCTCCAATTCCGACCAGAGTCCACCGGAGGTCGGACCGGTCGAGCGGGTGCGGAGCTTCCGGATCGCGTCCAGGAGCGCGCCTCTGGACTCCTCGTCCGCCGGTGACGCCTCGGGTGGTCTGGCACTGGCCAGGGCCTGCAACAACCGGTTGAAGAAGTGCAGAGTCACCTGCTCGGCCCAGCCACGGACCATTTCGACGTCGGTCTGCATCAGGTACGCACAGGTGGCGACGAACTCGTGACGAAGCCGGATCACGTATCCGGGATGCCTGCGGTGCAGCAGGTCGGAGTCGGAGGCGTCGTACGTGTGCTTCGCGGGCAGCGACCACACGAACCGCGAATCGCGGCGGAGCGGGAACGCCTCGGCGTACCGGCTCGGGCCGGGAGCTTGGTAGGGAATCTGCTCCAAGATTGACGCCGAGGCGTTGGTCAGCAGTCCCTGCCAGTCCTCCGGCCGCACGATCAGGGTCAACGTGGCCGGCTGGTCGGCGAAGACCGCCTTCGCGCGGCTCCGCAGCGCCTCCTCGTCGGCGAGCGTGTCCTCCGCGTTGCGGATCAACGCGCGCTCCCAACGCGAAAGCGCCTCGGCGCGGACCGTGTCGAACGCCTCCACGCAGGACTCGCTGAACGGCCCGACCAGCTTGGTGGTGGTCTCGGGACCATCTTGGACCTCACGCCCTCGGACCGAGTCGAGCGTCTGCCGCCATTCCGGCCACCGGTGCACACGGCGGGCGGCGGTCTCCTCGACGAAGTCGGCGAACGACGTGCGGTCCGGCCCGTCCCCGGACAGCGCGCCGGTCAGCACACCTGGCAGGCTGCGGCGCAGCCGGATCAGCACGCTGCGCAGACCCGACAGGACCGACTGGAACTCCACGTGCGCGGCGGCGGCGCCGCCGGGCTCCGGGGCCGTCTGGACCGCGGACTCCAGCTGCAGCAGGAGCTCGCGCAGCCGTGAGTCTTCCCGCTCGACCCGCTCCACCCGGCGGCGCAGACCGTGGACGGACAGCTGGTCGGCGAGCATCGTCTGAACCCGCTGCCGGCCGCCGTCCTCGGCGACCGGCAGCAGCAGCGCCCGGAACGGACTGCCCTCCGGAAGGCCGAGGGCGACCCGTTTGGCGTCGCCGGCGAGCGCACCCTGCATCCGGACGCGGTCGTCGAACCGTCCAGCGACGAGCTCCGGGGCGACCTGGCCGAGCGCGACGAGGCCGGCATAGAGGAACGGCTCACCCGGGGCCAGCTCACCGGCGGTGCGCAGCAGCTCCGTGATCGACGTCAAGCTGCTGCGGACCGCGTCGTCGCTGTCCAGGCCGGCCTCCCTGAACCGGACGGCCTGCGGGCTGTCGAACACGTTGCCGACGCCGGCGATCGCCCCTCCGTTGACGGCGGTCAGCAGCCGGGTCAGCTCGTCGGAGGCCAAACTGTCGGGATTGGCCGCCTTGAGCAGCACCACCGCGGTGTCGACGTCGTGCAGGAGCGTCTCCGTCAGCATCCGGTCGCGCTCGGACGACAGGTGGTTGAGGATGCCAGGGAAGTCCCAGAGCTCCAGCACGGCGCCCTCGCCGAACCCGGAGAGCTGCGGCCGGTCCGGCGGCTGAAGGCCGGGGCCGTGCGCGAGCAGGCCGGGCAGCACACTCACCGGAACGTCCATCGCGATCTCGGCCTGACGGACGATCCAGAACAGCTGTGCGGGCGACTGGTCCTCGTAGGCGATCTGGATCAGCGCGCCGAACTCCTCCGCGGACACCTCCCGGCTGGTGCCGAGGCAGGCGTCGTGCTGCCGGGCACTCGCGGCGACCGCTATCAGCTGCCGGACAAGGCGGTCGAGACTCGGGTCGAGCGATCTGGCGGTGCGGTGCCAGGCCGCCAGGAAGTCCGGATCGCCGTCGACGGCCTTGCGGGTGGGCGTGTCGAGGCCCGGGTGCGGGCCGCTGATCGCCCGGATCTGCCGGCCGAGGTCGGCCAGGCAGGCCTCGCACTCGGAGCGGCTCAGGAACACGATCCGGCGGCCGGTGACCGTGGATGTGCCGCCGGCGACCGGGCGCAGCCGGAAGCGGGTCACGTTGCCGGTGGTGGGCCGGTCACCGATCGGCAGGTTCTCGAGGAAGCCGAGCATCGAGGCGACGAACAGTGTCTTTCCCGCCCCGTACTCACCGATGATGCCGACCTTGTACGGCTCGCGGACCATGGCCAGGACCTGTCTGGCCTGATCGTGGACCCGTTGGATCGGTGCGGTGAGAGAGGGTCCGAAGTCGGCACCGTCGATCAGGGCGATGGCGTCAGCGGCGAGTTGCTCCGCGTCCGTCACAAGGTCTTTCCTGGCGGCGTTCGCACCGCTGCTGTTTGGATGCCACGTATCGGTCATCAAGGCCTCTCGGCGTGACGATGGGAGTGCGCAGGTATCGCCGTACTGACGGACAGCGCAGTCCGAACGCCGTGGCGCGAACGGCTCGACCTGTCCGCCGCCGGAAACAGAAGAGGGCCGGCCCTGTAGGGCCAGCCCTCTTACTTGAAGCGGTGTGCTTACCCGGTGAACGTGGCGGTGATCTGGGTGAACTGCCAGTTGTTCTGGGCGATGCCGCTGCAGTTGGAGACGACGCCGCCGCCGGGGCAGGGGCGGTCGCGGTTGACGGACCAGAAGGCGAGCCGG
>NZ_BAAAQD010000042.1:0-78757 GCF_039531485.1 Dactylosporangium maewongense
GTCGCGAAGGACAACGGCCATACGACGGTGGCCGACTACGTGCGAGCCCGGTACGACTCACCGCTGCTCGCGCTCGCCGTGGCGCTCACCGGAATCCTCGCCACCATGCCGTACATCGCCCTGCAACTCCTCGGCATCCGGGCGATCCTGGCCGCCGGCGGCCTCTACCCCACCGACGGGATCGCGGGCGACCTCACGCTGGTCGCGGTGTTCGCGGTGCTGGCCGGCGCCACGTACCGCAACGGGCTGCGCGCACCGACCGTCATTTCCCTGGCCAAGGGGGTCCTGATCGGCACCACGGTCGTCGGCATCGTCGTACTCGTGCTCAACCGGCTCGGCGGGCCGCAGGCGACGTTCCGAGCCGCCGAGGACGCCATCACCGCACGCGGCGTACCGGAGACCTCCTTGACGCTCACCCCCTCGCTCTACACCGCCTACGCCACGCTGGCGCTCGGCTCCGCGCTCGCGCTGCTCATGTATCCGCACGTACTGACCGCGTCCTTCGCCGCGTCCAGCGGCGACCGGCTCCGCAAGGCGATCATCGGGTTACCGGCATGGACCGCGGTGCTGGGGCTCTTCGCGCTGCTCGGCGTCGCCGCGCTTGCCGCGGGCGTAGAGGCCCGGCCCGGCAACGCCGAGGCGGCCGTGCCGCTGATGGTGCGGGAGCTGACCTCACCGGTCGCCGCTGGGCTCGTGTTCGGCGCGCTCGCGGTGGCGGTGCTGGTGCCCGCCGCGGTGATGTCGATCGGCGCGGCCACACTGTTCGTCCGCAACGTCTACGTCGAGTACTTCCACCCGACCGCGACACCGAAGCACCAGGCCCAGGTCGCCCGCGCGGTGTCGCTGGTGGCGAAGTTCGGGGCGCTGGCGTTCATCTTCGGCCTACCGGACCAGGACGCGATCAACCTGCAGCTGCTCGGCGGGGTGTGGATCCTGCAGACGTTTCCCACGGTGGCACTCGGGCTGTTCACCAGTTGGCCGCACCGCGGCGCGCTGCTCGTCGGCTGGCTCGTCGGCATGGTCGCGGGGACCGCGCTGGTCGCCTCCGGCGGCTTCTCCTCCGTCGTCTCGTTCGCCGGTGTGCACGTGTACGTCGCGCTCGCCGCGCTGGTGCTCAACCTCGCGGTCGCTGCCGCGCTGACCCCGGCGCTGGACCGGCTCGGCGTGGCCCGCGAGCTCGGCGACGGTACCGCCACCGGGGTGGTGGTCCCATGACGCAGCAGGTCTCGTCACGGCCGCTCGCACCGGCCGCCGACCCGGCGCCGGCCACCCTCGGCCCCACCGGGGTGAACCTCGCCGACCTGGACCGCGAGGCCGCACTGGCCAGGCTCTTCGACGCCAACCACACCCCGCTGCTGCGCTTGGCGGTGCTGCTCGGTGCGGAGGGCGAGGCCGAGGACATCGTCTCGGAGGCGTTCTACGAGTTGTACCGCCGCTGGCACCGGTTACGCAGTCACGACGCCGCGCTGAGCTACGTGCGCGCCGTCGTGTGCAACCTCGTGCGGATGCGGGTGCGCCGGCTGCAGGTGGCGCGCCGGCACGCGGAGCAGGTGATCGAGTCGGTCGGGTCGGCCGAGGCCGAGGTGCTGCTGCGCGACGACCAGCGCGCCCTGGTGGAGGCGATCAAGCAATTGCCGGCCCGGCAGCGGGAAGCGCTGGTCCTGCGGTACTGGCTGGATCTGCGAGAATCGGAGATAGCCGCGGCGATGGGTATCTCGGCCGGCGCGGTCAAGTCACACACGTCGCGAGGTATGGCCACGCTCACGCGGTTACTGGAGGAGCGGAGATGAGTGGCGTTCCATCCGGCCAGGTACCAGGCCAGGCACCCGCAACCGGTTCGGCCGCGGGCTCGGGGGTCGCCGAGGAACAGCTCCGCGACGTGTTCGACGCGCTCGCCACCTCGGTCCACGGCGCGTCGAACCGCTACCCGGCCGCTCTGGCCGGCTGGAGGCGCCGGGAACGGCGGCGGCGGATCGTGCTGGCGATCCTCGCCGCGGTGATCTTCGCGGTGGCCGACATCATCGGCCTGTGGGCGCTCAGCCGCGCTGACGTCAACATCCACATCATCTTCGATGACCGGCCGGGCAGCAGCACCGAGGCGCCGAGGAGCGGCATCGGGCCGCCGCCGTAGCCGCCACCGTAGCCGCCACTGGCGGCGTTCCGCCGTGGTCAGCCCACGGTCACCGCGCCCGCGGTGAACCCCGCGACGAACCGCTTGAGCAACAGGTTGAAGACCACCGCGACGGGCACCGCGACGAGCACGACGGCGCCCTGCAGGGACTGCCAGTAGAACAGGTCGCCGCGGATCAGCTCGGTGGGGATCCCGGTCGAGACGACCTTCCCGGCGGTGGGAGAGACGAACGCGATCGCGTACAGGTACTCGCTCGCGCACAGGACGAAGCTGAGTACGACGACCGCGACCACCCCGGGCACCGCCAGCGGCAGCGCGACCCGGCGAAAGGCGGCGAACCGGGTACAGCCGTCGACCAGTGCCTGCTCCTCGACCTGCAGCGGGATGGCGCTGAAGAAGCCCATCATCAGCCAGACCGACACCGGGACGGTCAGTGTCGGGTAGACCAGCACCAGGGCCCAGTCCGAGTCCTGCAGGCCGACGGCGGCGACAAGCCGCGACAGCGGCAGGAACAGCACACTCGGCGGGACGAGATAGCACAGGAAGATCGCCATGCCGAGCCGGCCGGCCCATGGCCGCCGCAGCCGCGCCAGCGCGTAGCCGGCCGGCGTGGCGAGCAGGAGGGTGGCCACGACCACCGCCGCGCCGATCCACAGCGTGTTCCAGGCGAACGTCGGGAAGGCCGTGTGCCGCCACAGGTACGCAAGGTGGTCGGCGGTCGGTGGGGCGTTGAACCACAAGGGACTGTGCGCCGGGTCGTACAGGTCCCGGTTGAGCTTCACAGCGGTGATCATGCTCCACAGGAAAGGCCCCGCGCCCAGCAACGCGGCCGCGTATGCCGCCGCGTGCACAGCCACGCCACCCAGCCGTTGCCGCCGCCGCGCCCGCTCGGCGCGCCGCACGGGGATCACCGGGCCACCATCCGGCGCACCAGGCCGAGGATCGTCAGCGTCGCGGCCAGCAGCACCGGCAGCAGGAACAGGGCCACCGCAGCGCCCTGGCCGACATCACCGCCGTCGATGCCCCGGCGGAACGCCAGCGTGGCGAGCACCTCCGTGGCATGGGTCGGCCCACCGTTGGTCAGCACCCGCACCACCGCCATGTCGCTGAACGTGAGGACCGCGCAGAACAGGCCCGCGACCGCGACGATCGGGGCCGTCAACGGCACCGTCATGAACCGGGTCTGCAGCCAGCGGCCAGCACCGTCGACGCGAGCGGCCTCGTAGATGTTGCGGGGGATCGCCACGAGCCCGGCCATGATGATGACGGCAGTGAGCGGGGTGAGCCGCCACGCCTGCACCGCCACGACCGATGCCATGGCCGTCGAAGGCCGGCCGAGCCAGTTGACGCTCTCCCCCGCGCCGAGCAGACCGAGCTGCCGACCGGTCCAGTCCAGCGGCGAGTAGACCGAATCGAGCATCCACAGCCACGCGACCGATGACACGGTGACCGGGGTGACCCAGGGCAGTAGCACGCACAGCCGCACCAGCCAACGTCCGTACACCCGGGCCAACATCAGCCGGGCCACCACGTTCCCGCCGACCACCGCCAGCGACGTGGTCGCCGCGGTGATGATGCACGTGTTGAGCAACGCCCGCCAGAACACCGGGTCGCCCAGCACACGTTCGATGCCGGCCAGGCCGGCCCAGTCGAAGGTCGGATCGGCGACGGTCACGTCCGACACGGCGAACGCGACGGCCAGCACCACCGGCCCGAGGATCAGGGCGGCGACGTAGGCGACGGTCGGCACGACGAACAGCGATGCCAGCGCGCGATCGCGGGCGCTGCGCCCGCGCGTCGGGAAGGCGTGGTTTCCCATCAGGCCACCAGTCCCCTGGCCCGCCATTTGGCGTAGACGGACCGGACCTGCGCCGCGGCGTCGGCGACCGCGACCGCGGCGCTGACCTCGCCGCGCGCCGCGCGGGCGAACATGTCTGGGATGACGAAGCTGCTGGCGACCTCCCCGACGGCGGCGTTGGCCGTGCCGGGATGGCCCAGGTCGGCGCTCCACCGGGCGGCGTCGACGAGCAGCTCGAGCTTGCCGGGCGGGTCGGCGCGGAACGGGTCGCGCCGCAGCCAGGTCGCGAGCTCCGGGGTACGGCCGGGCCAGGCGCACAGGTCGTACAGCATCGACGAGTAGGTGGCGGCGGCAAAGTTCGCGGTGTAGTGCAACAGGAACTCCTGTCCGGCGGCGGCCCCGGTGGCGTACTTCGGGATGACCCAGTTGTGCACGAGGTGGTGCGCGGCCGTGGCGCCCGCCGGGCCGGCCAACGCCGGCACGAAGTCGATGTCAGCCGCGACGGCCGGAGTGGAGCGCTGCGCGGTCCGCCAGGCAGAGATCGAGTTGCAGATGTAGGACAACTTGCCGGCGACCAGCCCCTGGTTGTTGGAGCTGGGGATCCACGAGAAGACCTCGTCGGTCATGGCCTCGCGGTACAGCCTGGTCATGAACTCCACTGCCGCCACGGCCTCGGGCGCCTCGAGCGTGACCCGCCCCTCGGCGTCCTGAATGGACGATCCGAACGACCACAGCAGGGAGCGGCCGACCATGTTCGAATCGAGCTCCTGTGACATGCCGAGCCCGAGCTGAACGCCGGTGGCGCGGCGGATCTCGGCCCCGCCGCGCAGCAGTTCGTCCCAGCTCGAGGGGCCGTCGGGCAGGCCGATCTTCGACCACATCGAACGCCGGTAGTTCCCGGGATCCGGCACCCAGCCCGGCGCGTAGGCGAAGTACCGGTTCGTCGCCGGGTTGAAGCTCGACCGCCGGCACAGTTCCAGCTGCGGACCCCACCGCCGGTTGGCCTCCCGGACGAGGTCGGTGAGGTCCAGCACCGCCGGTTCGAACTGCGGCAGCGGCGCCACGTACTGGATGAGGTCGTGCCCCCGACCGGCGTAGATCTCGGCCGCCACCCGGGTCGTGATCTGGCCCAGGTCGATGTGGTCGACGGTGACGTCGACGCCGACCTGGCTGGCCCACCGACGGACGAAACCGTCGAACCAGCGGTCGTACGTCGGCACGAAATGGCTCCAGGCGAGGATCCGCAGCGCCCCGGAAAGCTTGGCCGTCGGCGACGTGAACTGCTCCGCCGGCCCGCCCGCGAGCACACCAGCGCCAAAGGCATCGTCATCTTCATGAGCACAGCCAGCGGCCAGCGCCACGCCGGCGACCGCCGCGCCGCCGACGAACCGGCGCCGACTCAGCCGCGCGGACAGCAGGTTGGATGAGAGCACACACTACGGTTGCCGCAGCGGCCGAATCGTTTACCAGCCGGGCCACTCAGGTTTCGTCCTCACGAATGCACGCCGCGATCCGGCTGTCCCGCTGACCTTCACGACGCCGGCCGGTCAGCCGCCGGCGACCAGTTTGGGGTGGGCGGCGAGGAAGCCCTTGACCCGGTCGGTGCGGACGGCGGTGAGCAGGTTGATGGTGGTCTGGTCGAGGTCTTCGGCGGTGCCGTTGCCGGGCGACTGGTTGAACGTGCCCTCGTTCGACTTGATGGTGACCACGTCGTCGCCGCTCACGCCGCGCATGGCGTACGCCCAGTCGGCCAGGTCGATGCCACCGCTGTCGATGGTGATCGCCTTGCCGGCGACCTCGATGACCTTGTTGAACCGCACCGGGTTGGTGAGCACGTCCTTGCTGAGCATCTTCTTGAAGACGGCCTTGATGAACTGTTGCTGGTGGCGTTGCCGGTCGTAGTCGCCGTTGGGCAGGGTCTCGCGTTGCCGGACGTAGTCGAGGGCCTGCCACGGTTCGAGGTGCTGGTAGCCGACGTGGTAGACCACCGGGGTCACGCCCGGAACCGGGTCCAGGCCCTGACCGCCGTCGTCTCTGGTGTACTGCCGGAACGGGACCTCGGTCCCGCCCGTGCTGTTGTGACCGATGCTCACGGACGTGGTCTCCTGGTCCACGTACATGTCGACCCCACCGAGCACGTTGACGACCTGTTGGAAGCCGGTGAAGTCGACGATCCCCGCACCGTCGAACGTCACCCCGCACAGCTTCCTGATCGTCAGGGCGAGCAGCTCGACGGCATGGCTGCGGGCGGCCGGCCCGGTGAGGCCGTTGCCACCGTAGGCGAACGCGGCGTTGACCTTGTCGTCGCCGCCCGGGTACCGCCTGGCCCCGTTGTCGTACGGCGGGATCTCGACCCAGGTGTCCCGAGGAATCGAGACCATGAACGCGGCGTCATACGTCGCCGGGATGTGCAGGATGATGATCGAGTCGGAGCGTACGGGTTCGCGAGGGTCCTGGCCGGGGCGGGCGTCGACACCGATGAGCAGGATGTTCTTCGCCCCTGTGACCGACGCGTGGCCGGGCTGCTGAGCCCAGCTGCCGGTGTCGCCGAGCAGGTTCTGCTCGACGACGCCGCGCGTCGCGTACGACAGCAGGGCCTCCTTCGCCACGAGCACCGCGCCGGCCAGCACGACCAGGGTCGTGCCGAGCACGATGCACCACCGCGCCCACGACGGAGCCTTGGGCCGTGCGCGCTGGTTCCGGTCGCTCGGCACGGTTGCCCGGCCGCACGCGCGCTGGTTCCGGTCGCTCGGCACGGTTGCCCGGCCGCGCGCGCGGCCGGGCCGGTCGTTCACCGGATCACCGGACCGGTGCGGTTCATCCGGAGAGGTCACCGGGCCGGCTCCTGTTCACGAGTACGTCGGACAGGAGAAACCTATGGACCAGGTGGACCTGCGGCCGTGGCGTCCTGCGACATCAACCCCGTCTTTCACCCCCTACGAACCCGGTGCCCGGGTACGAATGGGCCGATCGCAACACGCGTCCGTCACTCACGGGGATCCCATGTCGGAACTTCCTGCCCTCCATGCGGCGCGGTAGCGTCGCGGGGGCCGCGCCGCGGTGGTGGCTCTACCTGCCGGCGTTCTTCCTGATCGCAGCGGGGTGGGCGCTCGCGCTGCCGGTCAACGGCACGTACGACGAGAAGGACCACATCGCCCGTGCGTACGCCGTGACCACCGGACAGCTCACCACCCACCGCACGGTCGTCGACCGGCGCGACGACCGCAAGCCCGCGTTCCTGGTGCCGGCGAGCCTGATGCCCAGCAACAGCAACGTCGACTGCGCCTGGGCGCCCCGCCCGGCGCGCCCGGCCGACTGCCAGCGCTGGACCACCGACCGGGCCCGCGTCCTCACCCCGAGCGGGGCGGCCAGGTACAGCCCGGTCTACTACCTGCTCGTCGGTGCGCCGCTGGTGATCGCGCCCGACCGGACCGGCATCCTGCTCGCCCGGCTCATCTCGGCGCTGGCCGCGGCCGCGCTCCTGGCCGGAGCGGCCGGTGCCGCGCTGCGGCTCGGCAGCCGGCTGCTCGCGCTCGGTGTCGTGCTCACCGCGACGCCGATGGCGGCGAACCTGGCCGGCTCGGTCAACCCGAACGGCCTCGAGATCGCCGCGGGCGTTGCCGTCTGCTGCGGGCTGCTCGCCCTGCTACGCGCACCCGACGCACTGCTCGGCGACCGCGCCGTGCGCCGCCTGCTCGTGCTGGTCGGGGTCGGTTCGCTGGCGCTGCTCACCGTCCGCCAACTCGGGCCCGCGCTGCTGACGCTCATCGTGACGGCATGCGTGGCACTGGCCCGCCCCGGCCGCATCGCCCAGCTGTGGCGGCGCCGCGAGACGCGCTGGATCGTCGCCGGCTCGTGGTCGCTCGGTCTGGCCGGCTCGCTCGGCTGGATGGCGTACTCCGACGTGGCCGGCGTCGCCGCGGTCGTCCGCGACGCCCAGCACCTCGCCCCGCCGGAGCTCGCGCAGGCCCTGGCCACCCGGCGCATCCCGTTCTATCTCAGGCAGGCCGTCGGCCAGTTCGACTACGGCGAGACCAAGCCACCACTGGTGGTCACCGCGGCGTGGTACCTGCTGCTGGTCGCCGTGGTCGTGCCGAGCCTGATCCACGGCGGCCGCCGGCTCACCCTCATCGCCACCACACTCGGCGCCGCCTGCCTCGGCCTGCTCCTCACCCTGGAACTGCACTATCTACCGATCATCGGCTGGTTCGCGCAAGGCCGGTACGCGATGCCGGCAGCCACCGCAGTGGTGCTGTGCGCCGCCTGCGCCCCGCAATTCGAACGCCGCCTCGCCTCGCAGCACCGGCTACGCCCCTACTGCACCGTCCTGACCTTCACAGCCGCAGCCCTGCACGTGTACCTGCTGGCGTTCGTGATGACGCGTTTCCGGTCCGGCCCGGCCGCGCGCCTCGACCCGTTCACGGGCGCCTGGCAGCCACCGGTCGGCGCACTGCCGCCGCTGCTGGCGGTGCTGGCCGGCGGCACGATCCTCGCGGTGCTGGCCGCAGCGACGACCGGCGACAGCACGCGTGGTCCCGTCCACACACCGTCAGAACAGCACGCGTTGCCTTCCATGCCGAACGTCCAGTGACACGCCGCCCCCGCCAGGCACGGCGTCACGCCGGGACCGCGGAGCCCTACGGCTACGCCGCCTCGGCCTGGTTGCCGAACCGACCGGCGACGACGCGGCGGGCCGCAGTTGCGGCCGTCACCTCTGCCTCAAGCGCTTATACCTTCCCGAGCGGGGCAGGTCGCACATCGACCGGTGATGGGCCGGGCCCGGTACGGACCCGGCCCAAGGACAACCAGGCCATGGAACGTGAAGAGCGCAGCGCCCGTGCGCGCCGGCGTCAGGAGGCGTACACCTCGAACTCGGAGACCTGGCTGGCGGGCCAGCCGGTGTTGGCGGTGAAGTTGAGCCGGACGTAGCGGGTGGCGGTGGCGGTGAATGTGATGGTGGTGGTGTTGGCGCTCGGGCTGAAGGTGTAGCCGGCGGACGCTTTGAGCGTGGTGAAGTTCGCGCCGTCCGTGCTGCCCGTCACCGAGAGTGTCTGGGTACGCGCACCCCACGACGCCGGCAATTTCAGCACGATCCGCCCGATCGAGGTCGCCGAGCCGAGGTCGACCTGCAACCACTGCGGGAAGGCGTTGTTCGCAGACTCCCAGTAGGTGTCCTGGTTGCCGTCGACGGTGTTGCCGGAGCCGTAGACCTGCGTGTGGCTGCTCTCCGATGTGGACTTCCCGCGGGCCAGGTTGGTGTTGGGTGCCGGGTCGGTCGTGACGGTGACGCCGTTCGAGGCGGCAGAGGTGTTGCCTGCCGCGTCCTGGGCGGTGACGGTGAAGGTGTACGACGTCGACGGGTTCAGACCGGTGACGGTGAACGACGTGGCGGCGGTCGTCCCGACGACGGCACTGCCCTGGCGTACCTGGTAGCCGGTGACGCCGGCATTGTCGGTGGAGGCCGTCCAGGACAGCGAGACGCTGCTGGAGGTCTTCCCGGTCGAGGTGAGGTTGGCGGGCGTAGTTGGCGGCTGGGTGTCGCCGCCGGTCGCCGGGCCATAGACTTCCAGCTCCGACAGCTGCCCGGCGGGCCAGCCGGTATTGGCGGTGAAGTTGACCCGGACGTAGCGGGCGTTGGCCTGGGCGAAGTTGAGGGTGGCCGTGTTGGCGCTGCCCGAGTTGAAGCCGACACCACCGGAGTTCACCACGGTGGTGAACCCGCCGCCGTCGACGCTCGTCTGCACCGACAGCGTCTGCGTGCGCGAGCCCCATGAGGCCGGCAGTTTCAGCACTGCCTTGTTCACCGCGACCACAGACCCGAGATCGACCTGCACCCATTGCGGGAAGGTGTTGTTCGCCGACTCCCAGTAACTGTCCTGAGAGCCATCGGTGGCGTTGGCCGACGCGAACGTCTGGGACTGGCTGCTTGCCTGCGTCGGCTTGAACAGCGCGAGGTTCCCGGTCGGGGGTGGTGTCGTGCCGCCGTTGGGTTGCGTCGGGCGGGTGGCGGTCAGCGGGGCCAGGCCCTTGAACATGCGCCCGCCGTCGTTGGTGATGCGCAGGTAGTAGTCCGAGGAGCAGGCCACGCCGTCGGCGTCCAGCGCCGGGTGGCCGAAGTTCGTCGGCTGCATCGAGGCGTTCTCGGCGGTCTTGGCGATCTGGTTGCCCTCGTTGAACTCGTCGAACATCGACACGTACAGGGCCTGCGCGCCGAGGCGGGTCATGTTGTAGATGTGGTGCCAGTAGAAGTCGCCGTGTGCGCGGGCGCCGGAGGACAGGTCGCCGGGCATGACGCAGGGCTGGTAGTCGATGCCGCGGGCGTTACAGTCGGCCTGGTCACCGACGTTGACGTTGGCGTAGTACGAGTCCAGCTCGGCGATGGTGCGGGCCCGGAAGACCATCCACGGCGAGATCATGTTGAAGGCGTGGTACACGTCGAGGAACCCCGGCCGGGAGTCGTTGACGCCGGTGCGCCACCAGGTCGGCACGCCGCCGATGACATAGCAGCCCTGTGCCTTGAACCAGTTCACCACGTCCAGGCAGGGGGCGGGCGTGAACGGGCGGGAGGGTTCGCTGAACCCGAAGCCCCAGATGCACACGACTGGCTTGCCGTTCTGGCGCGCGTACGCCGGTGAGGACGTGTACGCCGACATCTTGTTGGTCCAGTCGGTCTTGATCTCCGACTGCATGTTGGTCCAGTCGGTGACGTCGTACATGATGTAGAACTTGCGACCGTACGCCTCGGCCGCGCTGCGCACCTTGGCCGTCATCGCGTCACGGATCGGGCCCTCGCCGCCGTTGGGGTTGAAGCGCTGCAACGCGGCGGTGTCGCAGCCGTAGTCGCGCATCCACTTGAAGTGCGTGTCGACCGTCTGCTGGTCGTAGGAGGAGAACAGCTGGGCGGGCTGTCCGTTGCCGAGGTTGGCGTAGGCGGTGGTGTAGCCCTTGGTGAACTCTCGCATGTCGGGCCACGACAAGATCGTCGTGTTGGACGGCGACGGCGGCGTGCTGTTGTTCTGGCTCCAGTGCCACCACGCGTTGATCGGCGAGCCGTCGCCGATGCAGGCGAACCAGCCCTGGTAACCGACGGTGATCTTGCCGACCACGTCACCGGGTGGGCTCGCCGCGAACGCCGCCGTCGTCCACGCGGAGACCAGCTCGCCGGTGGAGACCGCGGCGAGGGCGGTGCCGGACGCGACCGAGGCGACGAACTTCCGACGTGAGATTGACATATGGACACTCCCCTCTCATCTACCTGGCCGGTCATACTTGCACCCGCCGACACATCTCTGCAATAGTTCTATTAAACGACCGTAATAACTTGATGATATGGCGCAAACCTGCACGTGAAGGATGGAGGTAGCCGCGAGGATCAGGCACGCCATGCCGAGTGAGGCAGTGCGGTTACGCTGCCGGCGCACGCCTGGATGTCACGCGTAGTGATTGCCGAGGCAACTCTCAAGCCGTACCGCTGCGGAGGACAACAGCACGCCGTGACGGTGTGCATCCCGCCGTCACAAATCTGGCCGGGCACCCGCCTGACCCACTCGCGTAGCTCGAACTTGCATCGACAGGCTCGCCTGCAAGAATTTGCACTCACCGCGCGTGGACATGACACTATGCGGTCGTCGTTCGTAGGCCACCGGCCTGACCGACACCCCTGGTTGAGGCGAAGGGCCTCACCAAGGTCCATCCCCACGCGGCTCCACCGCCGAGTTCCGCGCCGTCGACGGCATCGACCTTGAAGTTGCCGATGATGCCCATGCCCGCGGTGCCGGCGGCGAAGGTGGAGACGGACTTGCCGCCGGTCAGGTCGACGCACTGCTGCGCCTTGTCGCCGACGGTCACCGTCTTGATGAGGTCGGCCGGCAGCTCACCCTTGGCCTCCCAGGCGTCGAGGTCTTTGGTGACGTCGGCCATCCCGCCGGCGGCGACGTAGCCGGCGAGGTCGGTGCTGCCGAACTCGGTGACGTCGGGGGCGCTGGCGGGGTCGTTGAGGCGCCCTTGAACTTGGCTGCGCGGGCCGCCGCGTCGGTGGCGAGGTAGCTGACGTCGACGGTGACGCCTTTGTGCACGGCCGTGAACTCGGCCACGGCCTCGTTGACGAGCGGACGGGCCCGGTGCCCGCTGGGGACACCGGGCCCGGCCGTGTGCGGTCAGGGCGCCCAGAAGTTGCCGCTGGCGACGATCATCACCTGCAACTGGATGCTCGTCGAGTAGTAGTCGTTGCTGGTGAACGAGGTGTTGACCATCTTGGTCCACAGCGCGTCCAGCCAGGCCTGGCCGCCGGGGTCGGTGAGCGCCGCCACCGCGAAGGGTGCGAAGAACGCCGGCTCGCTGCCCGACGAGATCGCCGATCCACTCAGCGAGTAACCGACCGCGATACTGTTCGGGTTGCCGCCGGTCTTGCCGCGCACCCAGGTGTTGAGCTTGCGGGCGGAGGCGAGCGACGCGGCGTCGCCGCTGGTCACCGCGTCCGCGCCGATCCGCCATGGGGTGCGGCACGAGTTCCAGAAGTACTTGCCGTCGTTCGGGTCCTCGAGCACCTCGCCGGGCGCGGGCTTCGGTGTGGTGTTGGTGTTCACCACGAAGTCCGGCAACAGCCCGGTGCCCGACGCGTACTGGGCCTGCAGGTTGGTGATGAGGTTCTGGTGCGCGGTGCGGATCGTGTCCCACGCCGTGTCGCCCGTGGCAGCCCTGAACGCGCGGAAGTGGTCGATCATGAAGTCGGACGGCCGGGTGGTCCAGTAGAGGCTGTCGCCCGGGGTGCTCCAGTCGCCGAGGAGCAGCAGGTGTGTCGTGGGGTTGACCTCGTTGGCCTTGATCGCGTTGATGTGCCTGATGGCCAGTTGCTTGTAGTTGTACGTTCCGGCGCTGCCCCACTGCTTGTCGGCGAGCAGCAGCCCATACGCGACATCGAGGTCACCGTCGGTGGCCGAGTCGGAACCGTTGACGCTCTTGCAGGCCGTGTCCTGCTCGGCCGCCAGCAGATCCGGATTGTGTACGGAGGGATGCGCCAGCATGTACTTGACCATCCCGTCGAACACGGTCTTCGCGTTCGCGTCGGCGCCGGCCATGGTGGCCACGATCACCATGCCGTAGCCCTGCGCCTCGGCGACGTACGGGTGATCGGCGTCCGGTGAGATGATCTCGTACCAGCCGTTGCCGCAGTTCTGCTTGACGAACGCGGCCTTCCACTTGTTGTAGTAGGTGACGACGGCCTGGTCCAGGGTCGACTGTGAGCCGGTCGGCTTCAGCGTGCCGGCCTGGTACGGGAAGAGGTGGCTGCCGAAGGGCACCGCCGGTCCGGTCGGCGGGGTGGTGCCCGCGTCGACGCTGAGCCAGTCGACGTTGGGACCGCCGTTCGCCGTCGTGGCCGTCGCCCGGATCGTGTTGGTCCCGGCGTTCAGGGTCGCCGTGATCGTCTTGCTCTGCCAGGTGTCCCAGTTCGTGGTGCTGCCGAACGCCGTGGCCGCCGCGACGACCGTGCCGTTGACGGCGATGTCCATCGGCCGGTTGGTGGTGGTGCCGTTGGCGTAGCGCAGGACGATCGTGGCGGCACCGGCCGTGGCGGCGGTCACCGACCACTGCACCGACGAGCCGACGACGTTGTCATAGTTGACGAATCCGGTTCCGCTGAATCCGGTGTGGTTCGACTCGACCACGCCTTGCGAGATCGTGGCCGATTCCGCCTCGTAGCGGGTCGCGGCCGCTGCCGCCGGCGTCGCCGGCGACGTCAGCGCCGCCACGACCCCGAGCACCACTATCGGCAGACCGAGCTGCTTGCGTCTCATGGGCTTCCTTCTCAGCCGGTGTACTGGACGAAGATCTTGGTGTACGCGTATGCCGCCTGCGGGACGCCGCTGCACGAATCGGCGTCGGAGCCGCTGCCACAGGCCCGGTCGCGGTTGACCGACCAGAACGTCAGGCGCGCCAGGTGGTGCTGTTGTGCGTACGCCAGGATCGTCTGGAAGTCGGCGAGCGTGACCGTCTCGTCGGACTCGTCGGTCACGCCGTTCATCGACGAGATGCCGATCCTCGTGTAGGCCACCGCGTCGCTGTAGCCGTAGGCGTTCTTGACGGCGTTCTTCAGGCCGTTGGCGGCGCTGACCGACGCGGCGCCCATCGTGCCGCTGTGCCCGCCGAAGTCGAACGGCATGATGGTCCAGCCGTCGTTGCTCAGGCCGGCCGCCGCGCCCTTGTTGATGAGATCGACGCCGTCGGAGTCCGGCCCGGTCGGGGTCGTGCCGAACGTGACGAACGTCTTGATGCCTGGGTTGTTCGTCTTGATGGTCTTCAGGGCGGAGATGACCCGCTGCCGGACGGTGGCGTTGGAGAACTCGGTCGCCTCGATGTCGATGTCGATCGCCTTGAGCCCGTAGGCGTTGATGACCTTCTGGTACGCGCTGGCGAGCGCGGATGCCGACGAGCACTTCTCGCCGAGCTTGTTGCCGCTCCAGCCGCCGAAGGAGACGATGACGTCCCCGCCGGCGCCGCGGATGGCGTTGATCTTCGCCTGATCGTCGCCGCCGGTCAGCGGCCGCGAGCCGTCCCACAGCGGGTTGCATCCGCCGTCGGAGAGCATGAAGGCGAGCGTGAAGAACTTGATGCCGGTCGCCGACATCACCGACGTCGGGCTCTGTGGGTTGCCCCAGCCGAAGTACTCGTACGGCGCGACCGCCATGCTCGGGCCGGTGGTGCCGCCCTCGACGACGGTGAGCTTGTCGACGTTCGGGCCGCCGCCGGCCGTGGTCGCGGTGGCCCGCACCGTGTTGGCGCCGGCGTTCAGCGTCGCGGTGAGCGACGTCTCCTGCCACGTGGTCCAGGCGCCGGTGCCGTTGAACGCGACGCCGGACGCGACGGTCGTGCCGTTCACCGCGATGTCCATCGGGCGGTTGGTGACCGCACCGTTGGCGAATTTGATGCTGAGCGTCGCGCTGCCGGTCGCCGCGGCGGTCACCGACCACTGCACGGACGAGCCGGTGGCGTTGTCGTAGTTGACGAATCCGGTGCCGGTGTAGCCGGCGTGGTTGGACTCCACCGCGCCATTCGTGATCGTCGCGTTCTCCGCCTGGTAGGCGGTGGTCGTGGCGGCCTGGGCGACACCGGTCGGCAGGCCGATCGCCGCCAGTGCCGCCACCACGCCCGCCGCCAGCGCGGCGCGCCGTCTGTTGAGTCGCATCGTTCCTCCGGGATGGCTAGGTGATCGTGATGCGGAAGATCTGGTCGGAACCGGCGGCGGCACCGCCGTTGTTGTCGCAGTTGGTCGTCGACAGCCACAGCTGGTCGGCGCCTGGCACCTTGACGACCGTGCGCAGCCGCCCGTACGTGCCGACGTAGTACGACGTCGGCGTGCCGGTGTTCTCGGCGTCGAGCAACGGGATGCGCCACAGCCGCTCGCCGCGCAGCGCCGCCATGTACACGACGTCGCGGACGATCGCGATCGCGCTCGGCGAGGCGGTGCTCACCGACCACTGCCGCTTCGGGTTCTCCATGCCCGAGACGCTGCAGGTGCCCTCACACGTCGGCCAGCCGTAGTTACGGCCCGCCTTGATGAGGTTGAGCTCGTCGAACTGGCTGTTGCCGAACTCGGCCTCCCACAGCCGGCCCTGGGAGTCCCAGGCGAGGCCCTGCGGGTTGCGGTGGCCGTAGCTGTACACGAGGGTGCCGAACGGGTTGCCGGGCGCCGCGGTGCCGTCGGTCTTCATCCGCAGGATCTTGCCGTTGAGCGAGCTCTTGTCCTGGGCGAGGTTGGGCGTCTGCGCCTCACCGGTGGTCGCGTACAGGTAGCCGTCGGGGCCGAACGCCAGGCGGCCGCCGTTGTGGTAGCGGTTCTTCATGATGCCGGTGACCAGCGACGTGTACGCCGTGAGCGTCGTGCCGTTGTAGGTCATCCGGGCGATGCGGTTGCCTTCCGCGGCGGTGTGCATGAAGTACACGAAATGGTTGGTGGTCCAGGCCGGGTCGACCGCGACGCCGAGCAGGCCGCCCTCGCCGTCGGTGGTGACCGTATTCGGCACGGTGCCGACCTGCGTCCGCGCCCCACCCAGGGTGACCTTGAAGACCTTGAACGAGTCGCGCTCGGTGGCGATGGCGGTCTGGCCGTCGGGCATCCAGGCGATGCCCCACGGGATCGTCCAGCCGGTGGAGACGGTGGTGATGCCGGACGGCACGCCACCGCTGCACGCGGTGGTGGTGATCGTCCGGGCGTTGCTCGGAGCGGAGACGTTGCCGGCCGCGTCCCGCGCGACGACCGTCAGCGTGTAGGTGGTGCTGCAGGCCAGCCCGGTGACTGTTGTCGAGGTCACGTTGCCGGCCGACTTGAGGACCGAGCCGCCGCCCATCACGTCGTATCCGGTCACGCCGACGTTGTCCGTCGACGCCGTCCATGACGTGTCGACGGTGCTGCCGGCGACATTCGCGGTGGCGAAGCCGGACGGCGCGGTCGGCGCCTGTGTGTCGGTGCTGGCGAGGGTCCGGCAGATCGCCTGGGCGCTGCTCGTCGACACGTTGCCCGCGGCGTCGCGGCCGAAGACCGACAGACGGTACTCGAAGTTGGGCTGCAGCCCGGTCAGGGCCTTCGCGGTGACGTTCCCGGCGGCCTCGCTGATCTTGTTGCCGTCGTGGTAGATGTCGTACGCGACGACGCCGACGTTGTCCGTCGAGGCACCCCACGACAGGTTGATGCTGTTCTCGGTGATGGTGCCGCAGACGGGCTGTCCGGGCGCGGTCGGCGGCGCGGTGTCGCCGGGGACGCCGGTGCTGAGCCGGTCGACGTTGGGTCCGCCGCTGGCGGTCGTCGCGATGGCCCGGATGCGATTGGTACCGGCGGAGAGGCCGACCGTGAGCGTCACCGTCTGCCAGGTGTCCCAGTTGCCGGTGCTGGGGAACGACAGGGCACTGCGCACAAGGGTGCCGTTGACCGTCACGTCCATCGGCCGGTCGACGCTGGCGCCGTTAGCGACACCGTTGGCGTACCGGATGGCGACGCTGACGTTGCCGGCGGTGGCGGCCGGGATCGACCACTCGACGTAGCTGCCGATGACGTTGTCGTAGTTCACGAAGCCGGTGCCGGTGAACCCGGTGTGGTTCGCCTCGACCGCGCCCTGCGAGACGGTCGCGTTCTCCGCCTGGTAGTCCGAGGCCGGCGGCGCGACGTCGACGTCGATCCGGTCGACGTTGGGCCCGCCGTTCGCGGTCGTCGCGACGGCGCGGATCCGGTTCGTGCCGGCGTTCACCGCGGCGGTGATCGTCTTGGTCTGCCACGTGTCCCAGTTGCCGGTGCCCGGGAACGACAGCAAGGCGGTGACCACCGTGCCGTTGACGCTGATGTCCATCGGCCGGTCGGTGGTGGTGCCGTTGGCGAACCGCAGCCCGATCGACGCGGTGCCCGCCGTGGCGGCGTTGACGGTCCATTCGACGGCGCTGCCGGTCGCGTTGTCGTAGTTGACGAACCCGGTCCCGGTGAAGCCGGTGTGGTTCGATTCCACGGCGCCGCCGGAGATCGTGGCGCTCTCGGCCTCATACCGGATCGCGGCGGCCTGCGCGGGTTTCGCCAGCGGGAGGATCGCGGCCACCACTGCTGCCGCCATCAGGAAGGTGATCCAGCGTCTTGCCTTTCGTGGTCCTCCGGAACTCATCGAGCCTCCAAGCCTGAGAAGCCTGAATTGTTAGGCAAGTTGCCTGACAGTTGCTAGAGATGGGACCACCGCATCGACGGAGCTGTCAAGCGTTTACGAGCATCAATCTCACGCGTCGGCAGGCCGGAACGGGCGGTGTTGTCCTCGCTGGTCCGGGCGCTGCCACTGGAGCTGTGGAAGCACGCGCACGCACGCTCTACCGCTGGGACACCCGACCGACGACCCGCCGACTCAAGCAACACCTATTGCCGGCCACTCTAAGGAGTGAGACGTGTCGGTGATCACGCTCCTGTCCGCCCGAATCACGGGGTGAAGATCTCGGGGCAGTTGCTCTGCTGCCCGCCGCGCAGACGCCAGGCGTGCAGGGCTGGGCATCTGATCTGCGGTGAAGCCATCGCGGCTCGAGATACCACGGGTTCGAGTCAGCCTGCTGGGGAAGTCACACAGGGCATGACCTCGAGCATCGGAGGGGCGCCATGGCGAACAAGAATGACGTTTTCGACGTGATCGTGATCGGTGCGGGACCGGTCGGGATAACCGTCGCCGCGCGCGCTGTACGGGGTGGCCTGACCGCGGCCGTGGTCGAGGAGCGCCTGGCCGGCGGCGAGTGCGAGTACTACGCGTGTGTTCCGAGCAAGGCGCTGCTGTGGCCGATGGAATTGGCGGCCGAGGTGAACCGGATGCCGGGACTGCAGCTGCGCGGCCCGATCGACGCCGCCGCGGTGCTGGCCCGCCGCGACGAGACGGTGTCGCACCGCGACGACGGCCACGAGGTGAACTTGATCGAGAAGTTCCCGGCGACGTTCGTGCGAGGCTATGGACGGCTGGCCGGGCCGCTGCGCGCCGAGGTCATGACGCCGGAGGGTGGCACGCGGGCGCTGCGTGCCCGGCACGCCGTCGTCGTCGCCACCGGCAGCGCCCCCGCCGTCCCCGACGTGCCCGGGCTGCGGGAGGCCCGCCCATGGACCAACCGGGAAGCGACCAGCGTCCAGCAGGTACCCAAGCGGCTGGTCGTGATAGGCGCCGGGCCGGTGGCCTGCGAGATGGCCCAGGCGCTGCACTCCCTCGGCGCCGAGGAGACGACCGTGCTCGTGCGCGGCGACCGGCTGCTCACCCGGGCCGAGCCCTTCGCCGGCGACCTGGTAGCGCAGTCGTTCCGGGAATCGGGCATCGACGTGCGCTTCGGCCGCTCGGCCACCCGTGTGGAGCGGCCGGTCGCGGGCGGTCCGGTGACCGTGCACACCGACGACGGCGGGCAGGTCGATGCTGACGAGCTCCTCGTCGGCACCGGCCGCCGCTTCTCGACAAACGACATCGGCCTGGACACGGTCGGCCTGCGCCCCGACGGCCCGATCCGGGTGGACGCGAGCATGCGGGCCACCGCCGTCGCGGACGGCTGGCTGTACGCCGTCGGCGACGTCAACGGCCGCAACCTGCTCACCCACATGGGCAAGTACCAGGCCCGCGTCTGCGGCGACGTCATCGCAGCCCGCGCCACCGGCCGGCCCGAGGACGCGCCAGGGCTGCGCGACACCGCCGACGACCGGGGCGCGCCCCAGGTCGTGTTCACCGAGCCGCAGGTGTGCATGGTCGGGCGCACCGAGTCCCAGGCCCGCGCCGACGGCTTCAACGTCCGCACCGTGGAGTACGACATCGGCGAGGTCGCCGGCGCCATCGTCCGCGGCATCGGCTACACCGGCCGGGCGAAGCTGGTCGTCGACGAAGACCGCCGGGTCCTGCTCGGCGCCACCTTCGTCGCCTCCGACATGGCAGACATGCTGCACTCGGCCACCATCGCGGTGAACGCTGAGGTTCCCCTCGACCAACTGTGGCACGCCGTGCCGCCGTTCCCGACCGTCAGCGAAATCTGGCTGCGCCTGCTGGAGCAGTACGGCCTGTGACGCTTGCGGTTCAGTGGTCGTAGGCGGTCAGGGATCGCATGATCGGCTGGCCGGTGTGCCAGTTGTGCCAGATCGCGGCGGTCATGGCCAGGATGCGTTGCAGTACCCCGACGGCGGCGCCGGCTGGGGTTCGTCCGCCGTGGCGTTCGAGGTCGAGTTGGCCTTTGAGGGTTTGGTTGACGGACTCGATGTTCTGCCGGACCGCGCGCAGCAGTGGCCGTCCGGGCGTGGCGGGTCGGTGCGTTATGCGGGTCGGACGACATCGATGTTGTTGTCGTTGAGCCAGGTTTCGGTGGTCCGGTCTCGTTAGCCCTTGTCCACGACCAAGATCACTCCGTCGGGGTGGTGGAACATGTTCGGCTGCAACGAGATCAGGTGGAGAGCTGGGCCGGCCAGCTTCGCCGCCACGGCGGGGAGTTCATCTTCGGTGACCCGGCCAGCTGGGACACCCCGGACGTGACCACCACAGGTCAGCTGCGGTAGGAGCTGGTGGCCTCAGCGCGCATCACCGGACGGTGACGATGACCGCCTCGGCTTCGCCGACGCCGCCGCAGATGGTGACCAGGCCCCGCCCGCCACCCCGGCGGCGCAGCTCATTGATGACTGTCATTACCAGTCGGCCGCCCGTCGCGCCGGTGGGATGGCCGATCGCGACGGCGCCGCCGTTGACGTTCGTCCGTTCGCGCAGCCGCTGCGCCTTGTCCCGGTCGCCGTCCGCCAGTACGAGCGTCGTCACCAGGGGTACGGCGGCGAAAGCCTCGTTGACCTCGATCAGGTCGATGTCCGCGAGCGTCAGGTCGGCCCGGGCCAGTGCCCGCTGGGCCGCCCGCGCGGGCATCGACGCCAGGCGTTGCGGGTCGCCGGAGACCTGCGTGCAGGCGCCGACGGTGGCCAGGCCGGTGGTGCCGCGCCGCGCCGCCTCCTCCTCGCTGGCCAGCACCAGGGCCACCGCGCCGGTGCTCATGTTGGGCGCGTTGCCCGCCGTCACCGTGGCACTGCCGTAGACCGTCGGCAGCGCGGCCAGCTGCTGTGCCGTGGTGGCGGGCCGCGGTACCTCGTCGGCGGCCAACCGGACGGCGCGGCCGTTGCGGTCCGGCACGTCCACGGGCACGATCTCGTCGTCGAAGCAGCCGCGGGCCAGCGCGTCGGCGTAGCGTTGCTGGCTGCGCAGCGCCCAGTCGTCCTGTGCGGCGCGGTCCACGCCGTACTCGGTGGCCTCGGCGCCGGCCTGTACGGCCCTGGGTACCCCCGTGTGCGGGCAGGAGACGACGAGTTGGTCGGTGAGCACGATGTCGCCGATCCGGTTGCCGAAGCGGGCCTCGTGCACGAAGTACGGCACCCGGCTCAGGTTCTCCACGGCACCGGCGACGCTCAGCGCGGTGTCGTTCAGCCGCAGTCCCCGGCTGGCCAGCGTGATCGCCGCGAGCGACGAGCAGCAGGCCCGGTCGACGGTGTACGCGACCTTCTCCTCGGGGATGCCGGCACGCAGCAGCACCTGCCGGGCCACCGACCGCTCGGAGCCGGGGAAGTTCACCCCGAACGCCAACTCGTCGACGTCCGCGCCGGTCAGCCCGGCGCGCTGCAGCACGGCGCCCACCGGGATCGCCCCGAGCTCGGGCAAGGGCAGGTCACGCAGGGCGCCGCCGAAGCGGCCGAACGGGGTGCGACCCGTGGCGAGGACGACGACGTCGCCGGTCATGGGGACTTCCTTTCGAAGACGTCGGCGGTCCACGCCGACCTGCGGTACGGGGCCAGCGCCTGGGTGCGCAGTTGGGCGATGCGCCGCCCGTACCAGGCCACGCCACCCTCTTCGGTGAACGCCATCGCGCCGTACGTCTGGAAGGTGTGGTAGGTGGCGGTACGCGCCGCGCGGGCGGCGGACAGGACGGCGGCACGGGCGGCCCGCGCGGCGTCCGGCGCGCCGTCCGCCAGCCGGGTCGCGGCACGGCTGGTCAAGGCATGCGCGGCCGCCAGGCCGACGTCGGCCTCGGCGAGGGGGAACGCCACGCCCTGGAAGTCGCCCAGCGGCCGACGGAACTGGTGGCGGGTGGCCACGTACCCGGCGGCGTCCCGAACCAGCCGGGTGCCGGCTCCGACGAGTTGCGCGGCGAGCGCCAGGTCACCGAGGGCGAGCGCGCCGCACTCGTCGGAGATACGGCGGCGGGGCGCCAGCGGCATCTCGGCCCACCCGTCACCGGTGAGCATCCGTACCGGCACCGCCTCACCGGCCGGCTCACATTCCCAGAGGCCGTCGTCGGTGAGCGCGAAGAACGCGGTGGCGCGGTGTCCCCAGGGCAACGGACCGCCGGTACCCACGGTGGCGATGCCGTTCGCCGGTGGTCCGCCGGCGGCGCGGGTCGCCAGGACGGTTTCCCAGAGCGGGCCGGGGCAACCGAGCCCGCCCAGCTCCTCCATGACGGCGGCGATCTCGCGGGCCACCTCGGTGCCCTCGGCCGCAAGGCCAAGGAACCCGATGTCGGCGAGGTCCTGCCAGGTCTGCTCGGGAAACCCGTCGCCCGGCAGGTGGCGCCAACCTTCCTCGTGGCGCCGGCACAGCGCACGCACTGCCTCCGCGAACTCCCGCGGCTGCTGGCCGTAGTCCACCTCAAGCGTCACGGGTGACCTCCCGCAGGGCACGTTTGTCCACCTTCATCGCCGGGGTCACCGGCAGCTCGTCAAGCACGTGGAACCGGCGGGGCACCTTGTACCCGGCCAGTGCGGCCCGGCAGTGTTCGCGCAGCGCGTCGGGATCCACGCCGCCGCCGGGATGCGGTACGACGGCGGCCTCCACCCGTTCGCCCCACAGCGGGTCGTCCGCGCCGAACACCGCCACTTGGTGGACCTGCGGGTGCTGGGCGATCACGTTCTCGACCTCGATCGGGAAGACGTTCTCGCCACCCGAGATGATCATGTCTTTGGCCCGGCCGGCCAGGTGGAGGAAGCCGTCCGCGTCGAGCCAGCCGAGGTCGCCGGAGCGGATCGCGCCGTCGACCACAGTGGTGCGGGTCTGTTCCGGTCGCGCCCAGTACCCGGACATCTGCCACGGCGTGCGGACCACGACCTCCCCGACGCTGCCCCGTGGCACGTCGTGGCCGGTGTCGTCGACGATGCGGATCGACGCGCCCGGCACCGGCCGCCCCACCCCCCGGTCGTCGCCGTCCTCGTGTTCCCAGGAGCGCACCCGGGCCGCCGCGCCGAACTCGGTGGCGCCGTACCCGGTGATCAGGTGGGCCCGGGGGAACGCGGTGCGCAGCCGGCCAGGGAAGTCGGGTGCGCTGGAGGTGGAGCCGAACAGCACCCGGCGGATCGGGGCGCCGTGTTCCGCGCCGAAGCCGGGATGGTCCAGCAGCCGCAGCAGTGCGGTGGGTGCGCCGAACAGCCGGGTGGGCCGGCCGGTGGCGAGCGCGTCGAGGACGGTGGCCTCGTCGAAGCGCGGTAGCAGCCAGGCGGTGCCGCCCGCGTACAGGGTCGCGAACACGACCGTGGCGATCGCGATGTGGAAGAACGGGGAGAAGTACAGCTCCACGTCGGTGCGCCGGATCTCCATCTGCGCCTGGCAGGACGCGGCGTACTGATACAGCGCCGAATGGGTCCAGGTGGCGCCCTTCGGCTCGCCGGTGGTGCCGCCGGTACCGATGATCATCGCGGCCGCCTCGTCCCGGAACGAGGACGACGAGGAGGCGGGCGTCGCGACGGTCAGCGCCATCCGGTCGGTCAACGGCCCGGGAGCCCCGGCCGAGGGCAGCGTGGCCAAGCCGCAGCCCAGCTTGGCCGCCAGCTCGGCCGCCGGCTCGGCATGGGACTCGGCGGCCAGCAGCTGGGCCGGGCAGAGCGGGGCCAGGAAGGCGTATGCCTCGAGCGGGGCGAGCCGGGTGTTCAGCGGCACCGCGACCGCCCCGGCGGCGATGATCCCGAACAGCGCGGCCAGATGCGGGGCGCCGGGTGCCAGCGCGGTGACCACCCGGTCGCCCGGGGCGACGCCGAGCGCGCGCAGCGCGGCGGCGTGTTCCTCGATCGCGGTCCACAGTTCCGCGTAGGTGTACTCGCCGGCCGGGTCGATCAGCGCCGGCGCGTCCGGTGCGTGCCGCGCGTGGTCGGCCAGCACATCCAGGTACAGGGTCATCGACGTCCTCCCAGCCCGAGCGCCTCGCGGGCCAGCACGCCCAGCATGATTTCCGAGGTGCCTCCGGCGATGGTCTCCATGAAGGTTTCGTGCCACAGGAAGCTCGGTGTGCCGGTGCTGGCGGCCCCGGCATCGCCGACGTCGAACGGCAGCCGCGCAATGCGTTGCAGGGTCCTGCTGCCCAGCAGCTTCGCCCGCGCAGCCTGCGCGGCACCGTCATGGCCGGCCTCCAGGGCCGCGAGGGTACTCATGGCGGCCGCCTCCACCTCGGCCACGTCCAGCGCAACGTCGGCGATGTCGGCGCGGACCCGGGCATCGGCCGACCAGCCGCGCTCGACCGACCAGCGCAGCAGATCCTCGTAGTCGCGGCGGACCCGGCCGGGCAGCACCATCAGGTGCCGCTCGACGGCCAGTGCGGCCCGGATCAGCCGCCACGCCTCGCCTTCGGCACCGATCCGGTTCTCCTGCGGCACGTACACGCCGTCGAGGCTCACCTCGTTGAGCCGGTGCCCGTCGATGGTGTGGATAGGCCGGATCTGCACCCCGGGTGCCGTGAGGTCGAGCATCAGCAGCGTGTGACCGTCGTCCGGGGTACGGCACAGCAGCCACAGGTAGTCGGAGTTGTGCGCGTCGGAGGTCCACCGCTTCTCGCCGGTGACCCGGTATCCGTCGCCGTCGCGTACCGCCCGGGTGCGCACCCCGGCCAGGTCGGAGCCGGCTTCCGGCTCCGAGTATCCCAACGCGAAGCTGATCTCGCCCAGGCCGATACCGGGCAGGAAGCGGGCCCGTTGCTCGTCCGTGCCGTGCCCGATGATGGTCTTCGCTATGATCCCGGCGGCCAGGTCCGGGCGTACTGCGCGGGCGTAGGCCAGCTCATCCCAGACGATGAACTCGGTCGAGGGCGGCGCGGCCTGCCCGTCCCACTCACGCGGCCAGGCCAGCCGTAGCCAGCCGCGCCGGCCGAGTTCGCGGTACAGCTCGCGGCTGGCACCGCCGCGGCCATGGAAGTACTGCATCGGGTCGCGGCTGTGCACGTGTTCGGCCAGGAACGCCCGCACCTCGTCGCGCAGTCGCTCCTGCTCGGCGGTGAAGGTCCATCTCATGCCGGTGCCTCGACGTTCCATTGTGGAGGACGTCGCTGTACGAAGGCACGCGCACCCTCCAGGAAGTCGGGGTGGGTCCACTGTCGGCGGGCCAGTTCCCAGCCGTACTCCAGGGCCTCCTGGTGCGGCCGTTCGGCGGCCCCCCAGATCGCCTGCTTCGAGCGCGACACCGCACTCGGGGAGTTGGCTGCGATGGCCACGGCCAGGCCCCAAGCGGTGTCCATCAGTTGAGCCGCCGGCACCAACTCGTCGACCAGGCCCAGCTGGTACGCGCGTGCCGCGTCGAGCCGGAAACCCTTGCCCGTCAACGTCATCCGCAGCACGGTGCCCAGCGGCAACCGGCGGGCCAGGCCGATGTTCTCCACCGCACCGACCTGCCCGACGCTGACATGGGTGTCCATGAATTGGGCGTGGTCGGCGGCCACGACGACGTCCGCGTCCGCGACGAAGTGCAGCCCGCCCCCGGCGACCAGCCCGTTCACGGCGCAGATGACTGGCTTCCACACCTGGTTCTGCAACGGTGACCAGACGATGTCCTCGGCCACCGTGCCCTGGCCGGACGTGGTCGTGCCGGTGTCTGCCACCTCGCGGACATCGGCGCCGGTGCAGAAGTGCCGGTCCCCGGTGCCGGTGACGATGACCACCCGTACCGACGGATCGTCGCGCACCTTCGCCCACAGCTCGCGCAGCCTGGGCCGCATCCGCCGGGACAGTGCGTTGCCCACGTCCGGCCGGTTGAGCCGGATGGTGGCGATGCCGTCACGCTCGTCGTACTCGATGCCCTCGTTCGTCAAGTCGTTCGTCATGCCGGCCTATCCCACGATCCGGTCGGCACGCAGCCGTTCGATGTCCACTGTGGACATCCCGAGCCCGCCGAGCAGTTCGTCGGTGTGCCGGCTGTACCCGACCGGCGGGCCCGGCGGCACCGGTGCGGTCCGGGAGAACCGCGGCGCGGGCGCCGGCTGGGGCGCACCCGCGACCGGGACCAGGGTGCGCCGGGCGGCCAGGTGCGGGTGCGTGGCGGCCTCGGCCATCGACAGCACCGGCGTGACGCAGGCGTCGGTACCGTCGAAGGCCGCCGTCCACTCGTCCCGGGTGCGGGTGGCGAAGATCCGGGCGAACGCGGCGGCCTGCGCCGGCCAGCGCTCCCGGTCGTGCTGCGGAAAGTCATCGGCGGCCAACTCGAGCCCGGACAGCAGCTGGGCGTAGAACTGCGGCTCGATCGCGCCGACCGCCATGAAGCCGCCGTCGCTGGTGCGGTACGTGCGGTAGAACGGCGCACCGCCGTCGAGCACGTTGCTCTCCCGCCGGTCCGACCAGGTGCCGGCGGCCAGCATCCCGTGGAACATCGCGGTCAGCGAGACCACCCCGTCCACCATCGCCGCGTCGATGACCTGCCCGGCCCCGGAGCGCTCCCGTTCCCGCAGTGCGCATGCGATCCCGAAGGCCAGGTACAGCGCTCCCCCGCCGAAGTCGCCGACCAGGTTCAACGGCACCGGCGGTGGCAGCTCGGCCGGCCCCATCGGATACAGCGCGCCGGCGATCCCGATGTAGTTGATGTCGTGCCCGGCGCGCTGGGCCAGCGGCCCGTCCTGCCCCCAACCGGTCATCCGTGCGTAGATCAGCCCCGGATTGCGCTCCAGGCAGGGTTGCGGGCCGGCACCCAGCCGCTCCATCACGCCGGGCCGCATCCCCTCCATCAACACGTCGGCGCCCTCCACGAGGCGCAGCAACAGGTCCACGCCCTCGGACCGCTTGAGGTCCAGTGCCACGGTGCGCCGGTGCCGGTGCCGCGGATCCGTCCCGGCGCTCGCTCCCGCGCCCGGTGCGGGGGCGCCCACCCGGTCGACCCGGATCACCTCGGCACCCATGTCAGCCAGCAGCATCCCGGCGAACGGCACCGGGCCGAGCGCCGCCACCTCGATGACCCGTACCCCGTGCAGCGGCCCGGACATGACGTCTCCCTCTTCGTGTGCTGTGTTCATCGCAGTGCTGACACCCCGAGCAGGTGCTTGCCCAGGTGCAGGATCTGGATCTGGCTGGTGCCCTCGGGGATGGTCGCCTCCCGCGCGTCGCGGAAGTAGCGCTCCACCGGGGACTCCTCCATCAGCCCGGCCCCGCCGTGCACCTGCAACGCCAGCGTGGCCGCCTGACCGGCAGCCTCGCCGCAGTAGTACTTGGCCATCGAGCACTCGTACCGGCCCGGCAGCCCGGCGTCGAGCGTGCGGGCTGCCTGATAGCCCAGCAGCCGGGCCGTCTCGGTGAGTGTGGCGACCTGCACCACCATCTCCTGCACCAGTTGGAATCCGGCGATCGGACGGCCGAACTGTTCCCGGGTACGGGCGAAGCTCACACAGGACTCCAGGCATGCCTGGGCCAGCCCGACCGCACCCATGGCCATGTTCAACCGGCCCAGGTTGACGCCGGCCATCGCCAGGGCCAGCCCACGGCCCAACTCGCCGAGCACGTTCGCCGCCGGTACCCGGGTCTGGTCGAAGACCAGTTCGCAGCTGGTCGTGGCCCGCAGCGGCATGTGCGGGATGTCGTAGGCCTGGTACTGCGACTCCGCCCGGTCGACCAGGAACGCGCTGACCTCGCCGGTGTCCGGCACGCGGGCCAGCACGACCCCGAAGTCGCCGGCCAAGGCGTTGGTGATGTACAGCTTCCGCCCGTTGATGACGTAGTCATCCCCGTCACGCCGGGCTGTCGTGCGCAGCGCCCCGGCGTCGGAACCCGCGTCGGGTTCGGTGAGCGCGAACCAGCCGAACCGTTGCCCGGCCAGCAGCGGCCGCAGGAATCGCTCCTTCTGCTCCGGCGTGCCGGCCGTGCTCAGTACCCGGGCCAGCATGCTCTGCACGTTGAGCGTGGTGCGCAGCGAACCCCAGCAGCGGCCCGCCTCCTGCATCAGCAGCGCCAGCACCATGTGGCTGGCACCGTCGCCGCCGTCTGCTTCCGGTACCACGCCGCGCACGTACCCGAACTCGTACAGCTCGACCAGCCGATGCCAGGGGAAGGTGCGTGCCCGTTCGTGCTCAGTCACGATCGGCGCGATCTTCGCGTCGAGGTACGAGCGCACGCTGTCGCGCAGCAGCCGCTCGTCCTCGTTCAGCAGGACGTCCATTGCCGCCGCCTCAGCTGAACCGGCCGCCGGTGACGTGCAGCACGTCCCCGGTGACGAACGAGGCGGCCGGCGAGGCGAGGTACAGCGCGGCGGCGGAGATGTCTTCGGGGGTGCCGAGGCGGCGGATCGAGTTGGCGCGCTGCGCCCGTTCCGCGATGGCGTCGAACTTCGGGTGCCGGCGGACGGTCTCGGTGGCGATCAGGCCGGGGGCGATCGCGTTGACCGTGATGTTGTACCGGCCGAGTTCCTTGGCCAGGGTACGGGTCAGGCCGACGATGCCGGCCTTGGCCGCGGCGTAGTTCGCCTGCCCCGGGTTGCCCAGGTAGGCGCGGGAGCTGATGTTGATGATCCGTCCATAGCTGCGCTCGATCATGCCCGGCGCCACGGCACGGCTGCACGCGAAGGTGCCGTACAGGCACACGTTGAGCACCTGGTGCCAGTCGTCGTCGCTCATGGACACCAACGGCCGGTCCACCGGGAAGCCGGCGTTGTTGACCAGGATGTCGATGCGGCCGTGGCGGTCGTTCACCTCGGCGGCCATCGCGTCGATGCTCTGCCGGGACGTCACGTCGAGCACGTGCGGATGTGCGTCGATGCCATCCGCGGCGAACTGCTCGGCACCCCGGGCGGCGGGTTCGGCGGCGATGTCGGCGACAATGACGGTGGCGCCGGCCAGCCCGAGCTCCCGGCCGATGGCCAGGCCCAGTCCGCCCGCTCCACCCGTGACCACGGCCACCTGACCGCGGAGCGACTGTGTTGAAACCGAGGCCGTAGCCGTCATGTGCGGTACTCCCTGTCCTTCAGAGGTTGGTGGCCGGCCCAGGACTCGTCCTGACCGACGAGTTCGGTGCGACCGGCGAGCATCTTCGTGATCCGCTCGCAGCATTCGCGCAGCAGTCGCCCGTACAGCGCGGATCGTTGTTCGTCCATCTCATTGGTGAAACCCACGGCGGCGGCGACCAGCAGGATCCGCCCGTCCGGCCCGAAGACCGGCGCGGCGACTGTGCTGACGCCCAGCGCGTAACCCTCGTGGTCGACCGCGAAACCCTGCTCGCGCACGCGTTCCAGATCTCGCAGGAAGATCTCCTTACGAGTGACGCTCTTGCTGGTGAACAGTTGCAGCCCGGTGGCCAGCGCGGCGTTGACTTGCGACGGCTGGTCGTAGGCGAGGAAGACCCGGCCGAACGAGCCGCCCTGGATCGGCACCGGCGTGCCGACCTGCAGGGTGATGCGAACCCGGTGCGGGCGTTCCAGCTTGTCGACCAAGATGATCTCGGTCAGGCTGATCCGCCGGTACAGCACGATCGTGACGTTCATCTGTTCCAGCAGTTCGGCCAGGCTGCGCTTGGCGATGCTGACGTCGTTCATCTGGTTGGCCGCGGCGGCACCGAGCTCGACCAGGGCCGGGCCGAGCTGGTAGCGCTGCCCGGCGTCGTCGTACTGCACGAGGTTCTCGGCCAACAGGGTGCGCAGGATGTAGTAGGTGGTGCTCTTGTTCATCCCGGTGGCTTCCACCGTCTGCGCCAGCGACATCGAGTCCCGCGCGGCGAGCAGCCTCAGCACCCGTACGGCCCGTTCGATGGCGGGGACTCGGTACTCCTCGGACATGGCACCTTCACCTCGAGTCATCCGCTCACCTCGCCATTGGCCAGACGCCGTGAGATGAGCCGCTTGAGTATCTCCGACGAGCCGTCCGCGATCCGTACCGTTCGCATGCTCTGCCACGCCTTCGCAAGCCCCACCTCGGTCGTGATGCCCATCCCGCCGAGCGTCTGCATAGCCTGGTCGATGACATCGGTGGCCATCTCGGTGGCGAACAGCTTGGCCATCGCCACCTCGGTCAGGGCGGGCCGCCCGGCGTCGACCAGTCCGGCGGCGTGCAGCCCCATCAGGTGCGCCGCGTGAATCCGGGTGGCGGCATCCGCCAGCGGGAACGAGATGCCCTGGTTGTCGAACAGCCGGGTACCGAATGTCTCCCGCCCGGTGGCGAACTCGACCGCGAGGCCCAGCGCCCAGCGTGCCAACCCGACGCCCTTCGCCGTGTTGTACAGCCGGCCGGTGGCGATGCCGTCCAACCCGAGCGACAGCCCGCCGCCCGGCTCGCCGAACAGCTGCCAGTCCTCGACGCGCACGTCGTCCATCGACAGGATGGCATGCTCGCCGCCCATCTGGCCGTACAGGCCGATGACACTGTCCACCCGGAATCCCGGCGCGTCGGTCGGCACCAGGAAGGCCGAGATGCCGCCCGCCCGGGCCCGTACCCTCTCGGGGTCGGTGACCGCGAAGACGATGGCCAGGTCGGCATGCGGCCCATTGGAGATCCACTGCTTGACGCCGGTGAGCCGCCAGCCGCCCGCCTCGGGTACCGCCCGGGTCGACATCTGCCATACGTCCGAGCCGGCGCCCGGCTCGGACATCGCGAAGCACATGGTCTGCTCGCCGGACAGGAGGGGCCCGAGGAACGTGTCGCGCAGCCGTTGCCCGGCGCGGGCGAACACCACGCTCGGTCCGGTCGCCCAGTGCGCCACCACCTCGCTGCCCAGCCAGCCGGCGCTGCCGCAGAGCCGGTTGATGAGCTCCCACGCCGCGTACATGGTGACCGCGCCCTGCCCACCGCCGCCGAGCTCCTCGGGAACGCACATCGTGTAGTACCCGGCGCGGGACGAGGCCATCCGGACGGCGCGGCGGTGCTCCTCGACCGCGGCGACGTGCCGGCCGTCCGGCCCGTACCGCTGGCGCGGGTCGGACAGCAGTGCATGGGCGTCGCCGTGGCGGGCGAGCACCTCGGCTTCGAGGAAGTCGCGCAGCCCGTCCAGAATCTCCCGGGTCTGCTCCGGCAGCAGTTCGCTCATGCCTCACCCATCCGTTCGTAGAGCGTCGCGGTGGCCATCCCGTATCCGGTGCACATGACCTGCAATCCGTAGCGACCGCCCCGGCGGCGCAGCTCGTACAGCAGGGTGGTGGCCAGCCGGACGCCTGAGCACCCGGTCGGGTGGCCCAGCGCGATGGCACCGCCGTTGACGTTGAGCCGGTCGGGATCGGCGCCTGTCTCCCGCAGCCAGGCCAGCGGGACGCTGGCAAACGCCTCGTTGACCTCATACAGGTCGATGTCGGCGAGGGTGAGTCCGGTGCGCGCCAGGATGCGCTGGGTCACCGGGATGACGCCGTGCAGCATCAGGTCGGGTTCCACGCCGACCACCTCGGTGTCCACGATCCGGGCCAGCGGCACCAGGCCGTGCCGTTGCGCCTCAGCGCGATCGCAGACCAGCACGGCCGCCGCGCCGTCGGTGAGCTGGCTGGAGTTGCCGGCGTGGTGCACGCCGCCCGCGCCGAAGGCGGGCTCCAGCGCGGCCAGGGTCGCCAGCGAGGTGTCCGGCCGGATGCCCGCGTCGCGCTCGATGAGCCAGCCCGCGTCGGACAGCTCGCCGGCGAGCAGCACAGCGGTGAGGTCGGCAGGTACCGGCACGCACTCGTCGTCGAACCGGCCGTCCCGCCAGGCGGCCTCGGCGTTGCGGTGGCTGGCCAAGGCGAAGGCGTCCAGCTCGGCACGGTCCAGGCGCCAACGCGCGGCGATCCGGTCCGCCGCCACGCCCTGGTCCACCAGCGCGTACCGGCCCGTGACCGAGTCAGGTGGCGGGACGCCCGCCGCATCGGCGCCCAGCGGCACCCGGGACATCGACTCGACACCGGCGGCGATCACCATCCGCTGCTGACCGCTCAGCACCGCGTGCGCCGCGAAGTGCAGCGCCTGCTGGCTGGATCCACACATCCGGTTGACCGTCACGCCGGGGACCGTGACCGGCAGGCCGGCGGCCAGCGCGGCCACCCGGGCGATGTTGCGGCCCTGCTCACCGACCGCATTGACGCATCCGGCAATCACGTCGTCCACAGCGTCCGGTGCGATGCCGGCCCGCTGGACGAGCCGGAGCAGGGTGTAGGCCAGCAGTTCGTCCGGGCGCACCGTGCTCAGCGCACCCCGGCGGCGGCCCAGCGGGGTCCGCAGTGCCGCCACCACCACCGCCTCCCGCGGGGTGCCGGCGGCGAGCCTCGTCAGCGGGATGTCCGCGCCGTCGCCGGCCAGCGCGACGGCGGCGCGCAGGTCCTTGGCGACCATGCCGGGCGGCAGTACCTCGCGGATCTGGCGGCGGTAGTAGGCGAAGTTGCCGGTCAACCAGGACCGCGCGGTGCCGGAGTCCAGCACCTCCAGCAGCTCCGCCTCGCCGACGCCCGCGTCGCCGCCCAGGGCCAGGGCCTCTTCCAGCACCTGGAACCCGACGTGCAGCGCGAGGTTGTTGGCCAGCTTGGCGGCCAGTCCAGCGCCGACCGGCCCGACGTGGTGGATCCGGCTGCCCAGGGCGTCCAGGACCGGACGGACGCGGGCCAACTCGTCCGGGTCGCCGCCGACCATCAGGGTGAGTTCGCCGCGTCGTGCCACGCTGTCGCCGCCGGCGACCGCCACGTCCAGCAGCGCCACCCCGGCCGCGCCCGCCTGGGCCGCGACGTCCCGCACGGTGCCCGGCGAGATGGTGCTGTGCACCAGGATGGTGCTGCCGGGGCGCATCCCGGCCAGCAGCCCGGTCACCACGTCGCGGACCTGGCTGTCGTCGTACACGGCGACGCCCACCACGGTGGCGGCGGCGCCCAGCTCGGCCAGCGAGGCCGCGACCCGGGCACCGGGCACCCCGGCGGCGGCCGACGGGTTCACGTCGTACACGACCACCGGGAACGCAGCCGCGAGCGTGCCTGCCATCGGCCGGCCGATGTTGCCCAGCCCCACGAAACCGATCACCGCAGTGCCATCGATCACGGCTCAGCCCTCCACGACGGCGCCCATGGCGGCCTGGTAGGCGGCGTCCAGTTCGGCGACGTCATCGTGTTCGGCGACGACCCGGCCGCGCATCAGCACGACGCCACCGTCGGCGACCTGGCCGAGCACGCCGATGGTCGGCGAGGCCAGCAGCACGGCGGTGCCCGACCGGGCCAGATCCCGCACGGTGCGCAGCAGATCCTCCACGATCAGCGGCGCCAGCCCGGTGGCCATCTCGTCGAGCAGCAGCACGCTGGGGTCGGTCATCAACGCCCGGGCCACCACCATCATCTGCTGCTCACCGCCGGAGAGCACGCCGGCCGGCCGGTTGGCGCGGGTCCGCAGGATCGGAAAGCGGTCCAGTGCCTGCTCCACCCGCGCCGGGTCCAGTCGCAGCAGTTCGGCGCTGACCATCAGGTTCTCCCGGACGCTCATCCGCGCGAAGAGCTGCCGGCCCTGCGGTACCAGGGCGAGCCCGGCCCGGGCCCGGTTCCGGGTGGGCAGCGCGGAGACGTCCCGGCCGCCGAGGAACACCTGCCCGCCCGCCGGCACGGAGCCGTACATGGCCAGGGCCAGACTGCTCTTGCCGGCGCCGTTGGGGCCGACCACCAGGGTCACCCGCCCCGCCGGCACCCGCAGCTCGGTGCCGGCGAGGTTCAGCGCGCTGGCCCGTCCGTACCGGACGGTCAGGCCGGAGGCCCGCAGTCCCGTCTCGCTCATCGATCCACCTGCCCGGTGCCGAAGTAGACTGCCTGCATCTCGGCGCTGGCGAGGCAGTCGCGGGGTGCGCCGTCGAAGACGACCGTGCCGCCGGCCATCAGCACCATCCGGTCGGCCATCGAGGCCACGATGTCGACGTTGTGGTCGACCAGCAGCACGGCCGTGCCCCCGGCGGCCACCGTGCGGATGGATTCGGACAGGCCGGCTATGCCGTCGGCGGCCAGTCCGGCGAACGGCTCGTCGAGCAGCGCGATGCGCGGGTGCTGCAGCAGCGCACGGGCCACCTCCAGCAGCCGCAGCTCGCCGAGGGTCAGGTCGGCGGCCAGCCGGTCGATGCGGTGCAGCCCGAGACGGGCGGCTACGTGGCCGGCCTCCTCGCGCAGCGCCCGGCCGCCTGGGGCGATCACGCCTCGCACCGCCGTGCCCAGCAGTGCAAGGCCGGAGGACATGCCCCGGGCGAGGCCGCCGACGATGATGTTGTCGCGGGCGGTGAGCGCTCCGGCGACCAGCGGGTACTGATAGGTGCGGGCCAGCCCGGCGCGACGGGCGCGGCGGGACGGCGGGCCGGCCAGAGGTACCCCGCCGGCGAGGACCTGGCCGCTGTCGGGCCGCTGCTCGCCGCCGATCAGGTCGACGATCGTGCTCTTGCCCGCGCCGTTGGGACCGACCAGCCCGACGATCTCGCCGGCGCCGACCGCGAACGAGGCGCCGGTGACCGCCTTGACCCCGCCGTACGACTTGGTCAGCTCATGACAGGAAAGGATTTCAGCGTTCATCGCGTCCGCCTCGGTTGACAGCGCCGACGAGCCGACCGGTCAGGTCCCGGGCCACGCCGATCAGGCCCTCCGGGGCGAAGATGAGCACGGCCACCACGGCGACGGCGAACAGGAGCGTCCCGGAACCCTGGAAGAAGTTGAGGTTGAAGGTGAGCTGCGTGACCAGCAGCGCGCCGATGACCACTCCCCACGGGCTGGAACGCCCGCCCAGGAACGGGATGAACACCGCGAGGAACGCCACCGACAGCGGGATCGACTCCGGCAGGATCGACAGGTTCGCGGTGGTGAACACGGCACCGGCCAGCGAGCCGATCGCGGCGCCGATGCTCAGCGAGATGAGCGTCAGCGCGGTCACCGGCACCCCGGCCGCCTCGACGGCGACCGCGGCCTGCCCCTTGGCCCGCAGCGCGACGCCGAACGGCGAGCGACGCAACCGGGACAGCAGCAACGTGATCACCCACATCAGTACCAGCGCGACGATCACGATCTCGTCCCGGCCGAGCTGCGCGCCGAAGACACTGATCGACCGGGTGAGGATCACGCCCTCGGCGCCGCCGGTGACGTCGTGTGCGTCGATGAGCCATGCCTGGAACGCCTCACCGAACAGCAGTGTCACGGCGGCCAGGTAGAAGCCGTTGAGCCGGCGGGTGGCCAGGCCCAGCACCACGGAGATGAGCACAGCGGCGACGATGCCCAGTGGTAGCGACACCAGCAGCGGCCAGCCGGTCCGGGTGGCGACCAGGCCCATCGCGTAGCCGCCGATCGCCGCGTAGGCGTTGTAGGCGATGGACAGCGAATCGCCCATGATGAAGTGGCTGTACAGGCCGAGCCCGATCAGCCCGTACGTGACGGTGAGCACGGCGAGGTCCTGCCGGTATCCGTCGGTGCCGACCCAGGTGATGGCGAGGATCAGCAGCGCGCCGGTGATGACCGGTTCGGCGAGGGGCCGCAGGCGGGTGGCGCTCATACCCGTACCCGTTTCATGAAGATGCCCTGGGGGCGGAAGGCGAAGAAGAGCACGGCGGCGGCCAGGGTCGCGTACTGCAGGGCGGCCGCGCCGAAGTAGAAGATCGCGGCCGACTGGATGGTGGCCAGGATCAGCCCGCCGGCCAGCGGCCCCCACACCGACGAGGTGCCGCCGATCACCAGTGCCAGGAACGCGAAGAGGGTGTAGTCCATCGAGCTGTCGAAGATGATCCCGGAACGTGCCGCGAAGACGCTGCCCGCGAGGCCGGCCAGCACCCCGGCGAGGGTGAACGAGGCGATGCGTACCGCCCGCACCGGCAGCCCGAGGACGATGGCGGCCGGCGTGTTCTCGCCGATCGCGCGCAGACTTCGACCCATCCGGGTGCGGTAGATGAACAGCAGCAGCAACCCGAACGCCAGCGCGGTCAGCCCGACCTCCAGGGCGGCCTGGGAAGTCACCGTGGCGCTGCCCAGCCGCACCGAGCCGTCCCCGACCAGTTGTGGCCCGGGCAGCGCGGCACGGCCGAACAGCACCCCGGCGAGCTGTTCCAGGGCGAACAGCGTGGCCACCAGCGCGATCACCATCGGCAGCTCCTCGTTGGCGCCCGGCTTCCACATCGGACGCACCACGAGCACCTCGGTCAGCAGCGCCAGTGCGACCGCGCCGATCACCCCGATGACGACCCCGGCGGCGGCGGGCAGACCCCGCACGCTGGTGAAGTACGCCGAGGCGAGCCCGGCGAACACCGCGTATCCGCCGATCGCGAAGTTGAAGAATCCGGAACTCTCCCGTACCACGAACATCGCCGCGGCCAGCAGACCGAAGAAGCATCCTGTCTCGATGATCGAGACGATGACCTGAAGGGGCATCGTTGTCTCAGGGGTGCTTCTGGTTGATCTCGACGACGTTCATCGACGGGTCGTAGCAGTAGACCTGCCGGTACCCCTTGAGCGCCCACGTGCCGGTGTCGTTGTAGGGCATGCCCAGCTCGTCGAGCCGCCGCATCGCGCCGTCGATGTCATCCACCTCGATGGCGATGTGCCCGTTGATGACCGGGTGCAGCCGCAGCTGGTTGTCCCACGGCAGCGACGGAGTCGGCTTGCAGATGTGGATCTGCCGTTGGTTGTGGTCCTCGAACAGGGCGACGAAGTCGTTGCCCGTCTCCAGGGTGCCCCGTCCGTCGGCGACGAAGGGGAACGTCTTCTCCTGCATGCCGAACACCTTCGAGTAGAAGGCGGCCATCGCTCGGACGTCCGAGGCGGGCAGGTTGACGTGATGCAGGCTCCACGACATGGAACTCACTCCTTGGGTGTAGTGATGCGAGTCAGACCCGAAGCGGGTGACCGCCACCGACGATCAGGGTCTCGCCGGTGATGAAGGCGCTGTCCGCGCCGCAGAAGAACCGCATGGCGCCCACGAGGTCGGCCATCCGGCCCTGGCGCTGGATGAGCTGCTTGTTGGCGATGAAGTCACGAAGCAACGCTTCGGGCAGGTCGGCCATGGCCGACTCGGAGTCCATCGGCCCAGGGGCCAGGCAGTTCACCCGGATCCCGTCTGGCGCGAACTCCTTCGCCAGCGCGCCGGTCAGGCCACGCACGGCGAGCTTGGTGATGCCGTACACGTCGGTGGCTGCGAACCCGGACACCGAGGAGATGTTGAGTACCGCACCCGCGCCGCTGCGGCGCAGGTGCGGCCGGCAGGCCCGGGCGCAGTTGACGATGCCCAGCACGTTCACGTCGAGGATCTCCCGCCAGCCGGCGGTCGAGATCTCGGTGACCGGCCGGCTCCAGGCCATCAGGTGCTTGCCGGCGTTGTTGATCAGGATGTCAAGACCGCCGAAGTGTGCCGCGGCCTCGTCGACGGCGCGTTGCACCGACGCCTCGTCGGCGGTGTCGCAGGCGACCCCGAGCGCCACGGCGGCCCCGAGATCGGCGGCGGCCTGTTCCGCCGCCGCCCCGTCGATGTCTGCCAGGACCACCCGGGTACCGTCGGCGACGAGCGCCTGCGCGAACACCCGCCCGATGCCCCGGGCACCGCCCGTGATGAACGCGGTGCGCGATTGACCTGTCGTGCCCGTCATGAGCACTGCGGCTGGTAGTCGGCCCAGTTGTCGCCGGGCTGGTTCTGCTCGGTGAAGCGGCGCAGCACGATGCCGCACAGCCCGTCGCTGCCGACGTGCTTGCTGGACGTGAAACTCATCGTGAAGCCCTGCCGTCCCCAGCTCGCCGGGAACTTGCTGATCTGCTCGAGCCCGTCTCGCACCTGCGCCGGGCTGCTGTCCACGCCGGCCTTCTCGATCGCCTGCTTGAGCAGGTACACGGTGTCGTAGCCCTGCGCGGCGAACGCGGTGAGCCCGAGGTACTTCTCCCCCAGCTTGGCCTTGAGCTTGCCGCCCAGCTCGGTCGAGCGGGTGTTGTCGGCGGAGATGGCGCTGGCGTAGACGAGCTGCCGCAACGCGCCGGGCTTGGCCAGCTTCCAGGTCTCCGGCTGGTTACCGATCGACGCCAGGGAGATCCGCGGCGCGTCGGGCATGATCTGATGCGCGGTGTTGTGGAACAGCACCTCCAGCTGCCCTCCCAGTGAGGACACGAACAGCGCGTCGGGCTTGGCGGCGGCGATGCGGCTCAGTTGCGGCGCCACGTCGGTGCTGTTGAGCGGCGCCTTCTCGTTGGCGACGATGGTGATGCCGGACTGCTCGAAGATGGGCAGCAGCCCCTTGTTGAGGCCGGCCATGGTGGGCGAGTCGTCGGTGATGACCGCCAGCTTCGTGACGCCGATCTTCTTGAACGCCGCCGCGTAGACGGTGCCGATGTCGGTGATCGGGTTGGCCAGGATGAACGAGAACGTGTTGTTCGGCGGTTCTGCGATGGCGGTGGCGATGTTCGTCGCCGAGATGGCCACGATCTTCTCCTGCTCGACGACCGGCTTGACCTGCTGGGCCGACGCCGACGACGAGTTCATGATGATGACGCGGGCACCGTCGCTGACGAGCTTGCGAAGCACGGCCGGCGTCTGGCTCGGCTGGCTGCCGTCGCTCTGACGGATCAGCTTGAGCGATCGCCCGCCGACGCCGCCCGCCTTGTTGATCTCGTCGATGGCCAGCGAGATCCCCGTGCTCGCCTCGGCCGATGTGGCCGCGGTTCCGCCCGAGGTGTCCTCGACCATGCCGATGACGATGTCTTTTCCGGACGACGAGCCGGAGTCCTTGCCGTCGCCGCAGCCGGTGGCTAATGCGGCGAGCGTGAGTGAGGTGGCCACGATGCTCAGGCATCGTGCCGCGCGGGTACGGGACATGGTCGCTCCCTGCGGGGTGGGCAATGCGGCCGGAAGCCCTGGCTGGGGAAGTGCGCGCAGGGCTGCTTGGTATGGATGCGACGAGCCGGAGGCTCCGGCTCTCGGCGTCCCGAAGAGCGGTCGGGAAGCGCCGACGGTCTGTCAGTAGAACGACGTTCAACGGGTTGGTGTCGAACATCATGGAATGGATCATCCCGGGGTGTCAACCCTTAACGCCGCTTTTGCAGCAGAGATGAGCGCTGGTCCGAACCTTGACGCTCATCCTTGGCGTCTCTAATGTTCTCGCAATCAAGACAATGATCGTTCTATATACAGAACAGAGTCGGACTTCATGAAACTCGGACTCAGCCTTGGACACTCCGCCGGCCTGCGTGACCTCGCCGCTGTGGCCCGCCGCGCCGACGCGGCCGGCCTGGACTCCCTGTGGGTCTCGGAGGCGTACGGCTCCGACGCGGTCAGCGTGCTGGCCTACCTGGCGGCGGTGACCAGTCGGATCGGCCTGGGCACGGCGGTGCTGCAGATGCCGGCGCGCACCCCGGCCGCCACCGCGATGACCGCGCTCACCCTCGACCAGCTCAGCGAGGGCCGGCTGCTGCTCGGCCTCGGCATCTCCGGCCCACAGGTGGTGGAGGGCTGGCACGGCGTCGCGTTCGACTCCCCGCTGGCCCGCACTCGCGAGTACGTCGACATCGTGCGCGCGGTGGTGGCCCGGCGGGACCCGTTGACCTACCCGGGCGTCCACTACCCGCTGCCGTATCCGCGGGCCGACCGGGAACGACCACGCCCGTTGAAGGCCACACTGCACCCGATCCGCCCGCGGATACCGGTCCTGTTGGCGGCCAACGGCCCACGCAACGTGGCGCTGGCCGGACAGCTCGCCGAGGGCTGGCTGCCCGCCTTCTACTGCCCCGACCGGCCCGAGGTGTACCGCGAGCTGCTCGCCCCCGGGCTGGCCCGCCGCACCGCGGACCTGGGCCCGCTGCGGGTCGTGGCCACGGTGCACATGGCGCCCGGAGCCGACCTCACGGCCTGCTACGACGCGCTGCGCCCGGTGTTCGCCCTGTACCTGGGCGGCATGGGCACACGCGGCCGCAACTTCTACGCCGACCTGGCATCCCGGCTGGGCTACGAAGCTGCCACCCAGCAGATCCAGAACCTGTACCTGGACGGGCACCGCACCGAGGCGGCCGCCGCGGTACCGGACGCGCTCATCGACCAGCTCGCCCTCGTGGGACCCCGGGAACGGATCCGGGACCGGCTGGCGGCCTGGGCGGATGCCGGGGTCGACGTGCTGACCCTCAAGACCACCGACGTCGACCTGGCCGCGTGGCTGGCCACCGCGCTCTAGCAGACCCCGATCAGGAGAAGAACATGCCGCTCAACGAGGCGTTCATTGGCAAGGTGTTCGCACCCACCGCGCCGTACCAGGTCAGTCGGGAGAAGATTCGGGAGTTCGGCCTGGCCACCGCAGCCACCCCCGGTCAGAACGGCCAGCCAGTGGTCCTCTCCACGTTTCCCATCGTGCTGAGCCTGCCCGCCACCCGGCACGTGCTGTCCGACCCGGCACTCGGGCTGGACTACAGCCGGGTCGTGCACGGGCGCCAGCGATTCCGGCACACGAGGGACATCCGGGCCGGCGACGAACTGACCGTGACCGTCCACATCGAACAGATTCAGTCCGGCGGGGTGCACCAGATCGTCACCACGCGCAGCGAGATCGCCACCACGGCCGGGGAGCCGGTCAGCACCGCATTCTCGACGCTGGTCGAACGGGGTACCCGGCCCCGGCCCGGCCTTCGCGACGCGGAGCCGGCGCGACCCTGGACCGCGCCCGGTCAGCAGCTTCCAGACCGCGAGTTCAAGGTCACCCGGCAGGACCTGGTCCGCTACGCGGGCGCGTCGGGTGACTTCAACCCGATCCACTTCAGCGATCACGCCGCCGGGCAGGCGGGACTGCCCGGCGTCATCGGGCACGGGATGCTCACCATGGCGCTGACCGCACGGGCGGTCACCGAATGGATCGGCGACCTGGCCGGAGTTCTCGACCATGAGACCCAGTTCAAACGGCCGCTGCTGGTGCCCGACGACGGGGGTACCACGCTCACCGTCTCCGCGACCGTCGGCGACCCCGACGACGCCGGCCACCGCCAACTGGTCGCCGAGGCGAACGCCGGTGCCGACCTCGTCGCGATCTCCCGCCTCACCATCCTGTAGGGCTCGTAAGGTCGTCGCCGCACGGATCGGCCCGGCCGGCTGCGCTGACCTACCGCGAGCGCGAGTTCCACGCCGGCTGGTAGCGGCAGCGCTGCGCGGCGAGGCGGGTGAGGACGCCGGGCCGGGCCCGGCGGATCGCCCGGCGCCCGCGTTCAGTCGCCGTCGATCGGGATCTCGGCCAGCAGTGCTGTTCCGTGGCCGGGTGGGCTGGCGACCTCCAGCCAGCCGCCGAGCGTGGCGACGCGGTCGCGGAGGCCGACGAGGCCCGAGCCGCTCTTGAGGTTCGCGCCGCCGACGCCGTCGTCCTGCACCGAGATCCGCAGGCGGCCGTCACTGGCCTCGAGGTCGACGCGGACCAGGCTCGCCTGGGCGTGCTTGGCGGTGTTGGTGAGCGCCTCGGACACGACGTAGTAGGCGCCGACCTCCACCTGCTCGGGGAGCCGCCGCTGGACGGCCAGGGTGAGGTCGACGGGTGTGGCGCTGCGGCGGACGAGGCCCCTGACGGCCGCACCGAGCCCGCCCTTGGACAGGATGGCCGGGTGGATGCCGCGCGAGAGTTCCTGTAGGTCGTGCAGGACGCTGGTCACGTCGTTCACGGCCTGCGACAGGTCGTGCCGAGCGGGCCCGGCGGGCAGGGTCTCCTCCACCATGCGCATCTGGAGGCCGAGCGTGACGAGCCGTTGCTGCGCGCCGTCATGCAGGTCGCGTTCGATGCGGCGGCGTGCCTCGTCGCCGGCGGCGACGATGCGGGCCCGGGACGCGGTGAGTTCCGCGTTGGTCTCGGCGTTGACGATCGCTGTCGCGACGAGCTCGGTGAAGTCGGCCATGCGGGTTTCGGTGTCGCCCGGCAACGGCTCGGGCCGCATCGTCACGACGATGGCCACACCCCAGATACGGCCCTCGACCACGATCGGGACACCGACTCCCGAGCGGATGCCTGCGCGGCGGGCGATCTCGGCGTTGGGTCCGGCGGCGTTGTCGTACGAGGCGATCCGGGCCGCGGCGCCGGTCCGCAGCACCATCGGCAGGAGCGACTCGCCCCGGACCGGGAACGTCTGCTCGGCCAGGTCCAGCTCCTTGGCGGCGGCCACTCTGGTGACGGTGCCGTTGGACTCGTACCGGTACAACGCCGTGGGGTACGGGCCGAGGACGTGGCCGATCTCCTCGGCCACGGCGTCGAACACCTCGGCCGGGGCGGCTCCCCGAGCGACGAGCGTGGCCACCCGGCGCAACGCGGCCTGCTGTTCGGCCAGGTTCGCGGTTTGCTCTCGGCTCGTCTCGCGCTCCCGCGCCGCGCCGAGCACCGAGGCGAGGACGGGCACGACCCGCTCCCGCAGGCGCCGCCGGACGGGTTCTGACAGGCCGGTCGGGACGAGCAAGGTGCCCAGCGTGGTCTGCCCGGTGCGCAGCGGGAACGCACTGCGGTCCGGGTCGGCGGCACACCCGCCGACTGCGATCTCGGCCCAGGGAATCCGCAGTGTCTGGGCGATCCGGTGGGCGGCGGTGTCCAGCGCGGGGTGCAGGTGCTCGGCGCCGAGCAGCACGTGGGCGAGGTCGGCGCTGAGATCGGCCTCCTGGCGCCGGTCGGAGATCTCGGCGGCGTGTCTGCGCACGAGGTTCGCCAGACCGCTGACCAGCAGCGCAGCCGCCACGAACACGGCCACGTCCTGGAGGTCCTGGCCGGTGGAGAGCTGGAACTCGCCGAAGGGCGGCACGTGGAAGTAGTTGTACGCGGCGGTGCTGGCCACCGCCGTCAGCGCGCCCGTCGTCGCACCGCACACCATCGAGACGACCAGCACCCCGACGAGGTAGATCATTCCTCGGGAATCCTCGCGAACCGTGCCGCGCAACGGGATCAGCGCGAAGGTCTCGGTCGCGATCACCACCGCCGCGATGAGCAACCCGAGCGGCCACGGCGGCGGCTGCGCACGAATCACGAGCGACAGCAGGCGTACCCGAGTAAGGGGCGCCCTCATCCGCATCCCATCACGCGCTGAACGCCAGCGGTCGGTGAGGTAGCCCGAATCGCGCGGTGACGCGCTCACGAAAGGCATGGTGACCCTCTCACCAGGTTACTCCGAAGTAGCGCCACCTCCGGCCCGGCGACGCCACCGGAGGCCATGTCCGCGGCCCATCCGAGGACGAGCCGACGCAGCTGAGCGCGGCACCGTCATGGCCCGAACGCCGTGTCGGTGCCGCGCTTGCGGGTGGCGGCGCGGATCGCGGCCACGGGGATGCCCTGGTTGTACCCGGCGACCCCGAAGGCGGGGTAACGGGGGTCGCCGGCGTGATGGACCGCGACCCACTGCCAGTCCGGCCCGAAGCACGGCGAGCCGGACGACCCCGGCTCGGTGTTCGTCGCGTACCGGACCCTCGTGCCGGAGCTGTTCACGCCGAGGACCGCCTCGGAGTCGATCGCCACCTGCAGCGGTGCCCCGTCGGCGTGCTGCACGATGTACAGGGCGCGGACCTTCGTGAAGTCGTGGTCGGCGACCGGCATCTTCAGCCAGCCCCGCGGCGTCCACTCGCCGTCGTTGGTGGGCCCGCCGACCGGCTCCTCGCCGGCGCGGCCGGCCAGCCGCAGGAGGGCGTAGTCGAGCTCGTCGGCGGACGGTTCACCTGTTGGCGGGACCTCTCCGTCGTGCCGGCTGTGCGGGCTGTGGTCGATCAGCCAGTCCGCGGCGAGCCGGTGCACGGTCCCGGGCGCGGGCGTGACGCCGTCGGCGAGATACCGGTAGTCGAACCGCAGCCGGACCGCGGCCGGTGCCACGACGCCGTCGACCACGGCTTTCACGACGTGAGAGTTGGTCAGGACGACGTCGGGCCCCACGAGGAATCCGGTGCCGGTGCCAAGCCCGCCGGGACGGGACACCTCGACGCGGCACACCTGACCCTCGATCTCGCCGAGCCGGGCCAGCCACGTGGCCAGGTCGTACATCGAGTTGGACTGGCGGATCCTGAGCTCCAGCGACGCGCCGCCGGTGCCGGTCTGCGGCGCCAGCTCGAACCGCGCCGCGAACGCCAGCAGGTCCGAGTCCGTCGGCAGTGCCTGCCGGGCCGCGGTGAGCAGGTCACGCCACCACAGTTGGGCGTTGGCATCCTGGACGATGTCCAGCAGTGCCGCACGGTACCCCACCTCGGCCCCGACGAAGTCGTCGAACCGCCGGTCCAGCCTGCCGAGCAGCAGCTCCCGGAACCGCGAACGCGGAAACGCGTCGGCGAGCAGATTCCGGAGCTCGATCATCTCCGGACCGGTCAACCGGCTTGGGGGCATCAGCGAATGGCCTGTCTGTCTGGATGTTCCGTGGCGTATGCCAGAGCCAGCACAGTGATACCACGAAGGCACACCGCACGGGCCGCGCCGCCAGCTTTCCCGACCCGATGGGCCAGGCAATGCTGCGCGGTCGCGTGATTGAGCCCGGTCGAGCGGTTGACCTAGGCTGGCCTCCTATGCCGAAGCAGCGGGTCCGGCGGCGATGACCTTCGCCCGGCCGAACCTCCAACCACGCGAACTCCTTGCCGTGCGCGACGGCCTACTGGTGGCCTTCGCAGACCGGCAGCGACTGGAAGAGCTGGTCATGTCGTGCGACCGCACGCTCGACGAGCTGGAGGTCAAGGGCAACGACTACCGCGGCAACGTCCTGGCGGTGGTGAAGGCGGCGTTCGCCGACGGCTGGCTGATCGAGCTGCTGAGCACCGCTTCGGCGCTCGTTCCGAGCGACGACCTGCTGCGCGAAACCCTCGACCGGGTGTCGCCGGCCCCACCGGTCGCGCTCGCCGACCACTTCGCGGCGTGCCGGCTCAGCGGCGGTCACGTGCTGATCGACCGGTCCCGGCTGCGGGCGGCGCTCCGGGAGCTCTGCCAGCCCACCGGCCGGCGGATTCTCGTGGTCGGTGGCCCGCGACGGACCGGGAAGTCCCATACGACGCAGCTCATCGCGTACCTTCACATGGTGCGCCCGGCGTTCCGGATCGCCCACGTAGATCTTGAGGCGATCCCGCGGCTGCTCGGCCGCGACCGGATTGTGACACCCCACGACGTCGCCCAGCGCATCGTGCGGATGCTCGGGTATCCGGCCGAGCTGGCCACCGCCCCCGTCGGCACGCCGTGGCCGGAGTGGGTGCTGCTCTTCTGTGACGAGTTCGAGTCGCATGCCATGCGCGACGAGCGCAACCCGTGGATCGTCATCGACGGCTTCAACCACGTCGTCGCCATGCAGGCCACCATCGATCTCGTGAAGGAGCTGGCGCGGCGCGTCGACCGGTTCTTGACCGGGTTCCGGCTGGTGCTCCTCGGCTTCGACGACTCCCTCGTCGCCGTGGGGCAGCACGCGTCGATCGAGACCCTGGAGCAGATCGGTGCCGACGAGGTCGCGCAGTTCTTCCGCGATGCCTACGAGCAGCTCGGCGTGCCGTGGACCGAGCAGCTCCTCGCCGACGCCGCCGCCCGTGTCCTCGCGGATCTGCACCCGGAGCAGCACGACTACCTGCGGGTGCTCGGTGATCGGGCGAGCCGGGCGCTCGCGGATGCCGCCGGGCCGTCGGTGCGCGCATGACCGAGGGGGTGGCGACGACGGGGTACGGCGGGCTGCACGAGGCGGCCGCGGTCCTCGCCTGGTACTCACCACCGGCCATCACCCCTGTCCCGGGCCCGCCCGGCGACCTTGACCTGCTGCTGCTGGACTCGGACGTGACGGTCGACGCCGCGTTGCAGCGGCGGTGGACCCTGGGCACAGACGTGCGCGTTCAGGTGCTGCGCCGGCTCCGGCAGGAAGGGCGGATCCTCGACGCCCTGGCCGTCAACCCGCAGCGCCCGGCCGAACCGATCCAGGTCTTCCTGGAGCTGTACCTCACCGGCCGTCGACCCGCAATCGACGAGCTGGACCTCGCGGCGCTCGTCTGCGTCCGGACCGTCTGCGATTGGCTCGGACCCGCGGGGTTCGACGACCTGCCGGACCCGGGCTCGCTCGCGGCCCGGCTGGAGTGGCTCCTGCTGCTGCAACCCGTCGAAGCGCTCGCCGCGGGCCGGCAACCTGACGACGGCGAGCACCTTCGTGTGCTCCGCGACCTGGTCCACCCCACACCCGGGTCGACCCTCGCCGTCCTTGACGGTGGTGGTGGTTCGGTGGCCGCCGCCCGCTTCCTGCTCGACCGTGCCCGGGCCGGCCTGCCCATCGCGTACCTCGACCTGAGCCGTCCGGACGTCCGTCCGCCCACGCTGCCGCCGGTGCTGCTGGAAACGGCGAGGCAGATCCTCGCGCAGCGCCCGCGGGCGGCAGATCGCTGCGCACCGATCCTGCTGGACTGGGAGCGGCGGCTGGCGTCGCCGGGCGGGATCACGGACGAGGAGGCTCGCGGCTGGAGCGACGACCTCGCCACGATCATCGACGCCGCAGGCCTCACGCGAACCCCGGTGCTGCTGGTCCTCGACGAGACACGGCAGGCGTACGGCCTGTCGCGGACCGTCGCACAGCTGCGGCGGAGCCTGCCGCAGCTGCGGATCTGCCTGTGTCGCCGCCGGGCGGGCCGCGACACAGCTCGCTCCGGCGGGCTCAGGGACCTGCCACCGGCCTCGGAGGTGTTCGTCGGCCGTGACCTGACGCAGCTCTCCCAGCGGCTGCCCGCCGCCGTCGGGGTGGTGGTGGGCCAGGCGTCGGTGTTTGGGTTCGGCGGCATCGGCAAGACCGAACTGGCACTGCGCTACGCGCTGGAGCACGCGGGCCGCTACCGGCAGGTGTGCTGGGTCAGCGCGGGCACTGCAGACAACGTGCGGCTCGGGCTGGCCACTTTCGCCCGGCGGCTGGGTCCGGCCGGCACACTTGCCGATGCGCAGGCGTTGGCGGTCGGCTGGTTGCGGTCGAACAGCGACTGGCTGCTGGTCCTGGACGACGTCGAGGACGTGGAGGACGTCGCCGAGCTGTTGGGCGACGTGGCCGGCCGGGGCCATGTGGTGGTGACGACCCGCCGCGACCCGGGACTGGCCCGGTGGGCCTCGCTGGGCCTGGCACCGCTGTCGCTGGGGGTGCTGGATCGTCCCGCCAGCGTCGAGCTGCTGGTCGCGCTGACGGGACTGCCGGCAACCGCCGGTGCGGACCGGCTGGCCGCGCAGCTGGGTGACCTTCCGCTGGCGTTGGAGCAGGCGGGCGCGTACATCAGGCAGCACGACGGCCTGACCGTCGAACAGTACTGGTCGCTGCTGCGCGGCCAGCTCGCTCTGGACGCGTACGACAACGCTGCGGACCAGGCCGCCGCCGCACCGTTGCACCTGACCTTGAACGCGGTCCGGAGCCGGTCGGTGCTCGCGGAACGCGTGATGCGCGTGCTGGCCTGGATGGCGCCCGACGCGGTGCCCGAGGACGTGCTGATGGCGCTGTCCGAGCACCCGGCCGACCTGGACGAGGCGTTGACGCTGCTGACGTCGTACAAGATGGTCACCTGGAATGCGGGCACGGTCCGCGTGCACCGGCTGGTCCAGGCCGTCATCCGCGCCGAGACGCCGGACGGCGCCCTGGACGAGGCGGTGCGGGTGCTGACCGCGGCGTTGCCGGCCGAGCCGATCGACACCGTGGACAGCTGGCAACGGTGGGACGCGTTGCTGCCGCACCTCGACGCGGTGCTGAGCCACCTGCCTGCCGTCCACACCAACGTCGGCGCGCTGCGCATCGCCAGCGGCGCGGCCAACTACCGGCGGTTGCAGGGTCACGCCGCCACGGCGGCCGCGGCCTTCGAACAGCTGCTCATCGGCTATGTCCGGGTGTTCGGCGACGACCACCCCGAGGTGCTGACCACGCGCCACAACCTGGCCATCGCCTACTGGGCCGCCGAGCGGACCGGGGACGCGGTCGCGGCGTGGGAGCAGGTGCTCGCCGGCCGTCGCCGGCTGTTCGGCGACGACCACCCCGATGTGCTGACCACCCTCTCCAACCTGGCCGTCGCCCGCTGGGACGCCGAGCGGATCGAGGACGCGGTCGCGGCGCTCGAACAGGTGCTCGCCGGCCGCCGCCGGCTGCTCGGCGACGACCACCCCGATGTCCTGACCACCCTCTCCAACCTGGCCACCGCATACTGGGACGCCGAGCGGATCGAGGAAGCGGTCGCGGTCTGGGAGCAGGTTCTTCCCGGCCGCCGCCGGCAGTTCGGCGACGACCACCCCGGCGCGCTGATCGCCCGCTACAACCTCGCCGTCGCCTACTGGCGGGTGGGTCGCGTCGGCGAGGCGATCGCGATGGATGAGCAGCTGCTCCCGCTCGCCGAGCAGGTGCTCGGCGTCAACAGCCCGTTGGTGGACGCCGTTCGTCGCAGGCTCGCCGAGATGCGGGCCGCGACAGGCGACGCATGACGCTCTCCGCGGTCGCCACCGGCGGGGGCTGCCGTGCCGGCGCCGGCGTCGACCCTGTGACGTTGTCCGTGTCGCCGATCGGCGGGGGCATGCCAGACTGTCGGTCGACCTTGGCGGCGTCCGGCGGAGCCCCAGGCAGACCCCCAGGCAGACCCCCAGGCAGACATAGAGGAGTTCAGCGCGGTGGCAGCGGACGGCGGCAGTACCAAGGCGGTGGTGACCGCGCTCGCGGCGAACCTCGGGATCGCGGTCAGCAAGGGTGTCGCCGCGTTCATCACGGGCTCCTCGTCGATGCTCGCCGAGGCGGTGCACTCCCTCGCCGACACCACCAACCAGGCGCTGCTGCTCGTCGGCGGCCGCCGCTCCCGGCGTGAGGCCGACGAGGCACACCCGTTCGGCTACGCCCGGGAACGCTACATCTACGCGTTCATCGTCTCGATCGTCCTGTTCACCCTCGGCGGGCTGTTCGCGCTGTACGAGGGGTACCAGAAGATCGTCCACCCGCACGAGCTGACCACCCCGCTGGTCGCGGTCGTCGTGCTGGTCATCGCGATCGGGCTCGAGAGTTACGCGCTGTACACGGCGGCGAAGGCGGCGAACGCGGTCCGCGGGTCGAAGACCTGGTGGCAGTTCATCCGCCACGCCAAAGCCCCCGAGCTGCCGACGATCCTGCTCGAGGACGCCGGCGCCGTCACCGGTCTCGTCGTCGCCCTGCTCGGCGTCGGGCTGACCGTGCTGACCGGCAACCCGGTCTTCGACGGCATCGGCACGTTCGTCATCGGCGCGCTGCTCGTCGTGATCGCCGTCATCCTCGCCATGGAGACCAAGAGCCTCCTCGTCGGCGAGTCCGCCTCCAAGGCCAACATCCGCAAGATCCGCGAAGCGCTGATCGCCGAACCCCAGTTCGACCGGGTGATCAACATGCGGACCATGCACCTCGGCCCGGACGAGCTCCTCGTCGCGGTCAAGGTCGCCGTCCCGCCCGGGCGGCTTTCGGAGGAGGTCAGCGACGCCATCAACAGCGCCGAGGCCCGCATCCGCGCCGTCCTGCCGATCGCCACCCTGATCTTCGTCGAACCTGACATCTACCAGCCGCCGGCCGACCCGTCTGTGTAGCACGCCGGCGTCTGGTCCGGCAGCTGTGCCCGAGCGCGGCGGCTGGTGGGGAGGGCGGCGCCGCCCTCCCCACCAGCACCGTTGTCAGCAGGTCTGCGCGCAGTTGCGCAGGCCGTAACGGATCATCAGCTGGGTGCCGCCGTTGCCGTCCCAATCGTCGACGTAGACGACCGTCAGGTAGCCGTCCTGGTCGGCCCCGATCGCCGGGGTGTCCTGGCGGTTGGCGGTGAAGACGCTCAGCCGGTGCTCCGGGAACAGGTTGCTCGTCCCGCCCGTCGAGCCGATGCCGCGGGCCCAGACCTCGGTGCCGCTGCTGGCACTGGTGAGTCCGGTCGCCTGCCCGGTCTCGTGCCACGTCACCACGGCGTTGCCGGCGCCGTCCACGGCGACGTCCGGACGCGACTGGCGGCCTACCCGGTCGGACTGGTACGCCGTCTGGGCCGTCACGCTGTACACGCCGGCCGTGCTGGCCGTCCACCGGTAGATCGGCCCGCTGACGGTGCGGGCGGCGAACGCGGCGGTCGTGCCGGTGAAGCCGCGCACGTAGATCAGCGATTGCGGGTTGCCGTCGTAGCCGGTCCGGCCGGTGTGCTCGTCGGTCCAGGCGACGTACCAGATCCCGGACGCGCCGATCGCGACCGAGGGCTCGAGTTGCTGGCCGTCGGACAGTGTGCCGGTGTGGACGGCGACGACGGTGCCGAACGATCCGGCGAGCGTGCCCGTCTTCCCCCGGATGCTGTACCCGCCGTTGCCGTCCTCGTCGTCCTCCCAGGCAACCGCGGCGGTGCCGGAGTCGTTGATCGCGAGGTCGGGCTTGCGGTAGGTCCCACCCGCCACCGCCTGCACCGGCACGTCGTATCCGCCGCTCACTGGTGACAGCCGCACGTCGGCGGCGCTGAACGAGGCGTACCGGATCGAGCTCACCCCGGCCGTGGTCGTGTCCTGCCAGGCGACGCCGAACTGGCCGTCGGACAGCACGGCGATCGACGGTTCGCTCTGGTCGCCGGCGGCCTGCGTGTTGACGTTGACGATCGAGGTCATCGTCCCGTCCGGGTGGACGCGCCGGGACCGGATCTCGTAGCCGCCGTTGCCGTTGCTGTCGTCGGCCCACACGAGCACCGCGTCGCCGTTGGCGGCAAGACCCACGTCGGGTGTGCGGTAGTTCCAGTTCGTGCTGCCGCCGGTGCGCACGACGACGTCGGACTGGCGCACCCCGTCGACGAAGCGACCCAGCCGGATCTCGTTGCCGGTGCCGGTCAGCGAGCCGGAACTGAACGCGACCACGCTGACGTGGCGCCCGTTCGCGTCGCGGTACGAGGCGACCGCCGGCTCGAACTGGTCGCCGGTGGCGACCTGGTTCGCCGTGGCGAAGGTGGCGTTCGGGTACCGCGACGGCGCGATCTTCACCGCCGCTTCCTTGATGGCGGCGAAGTCGGCGACGAAACCGTTGTAGACGGTCGTGTCGTCGATCCGCATGAACGTCTCGTCGTTCTTCTTCAGCGCGCCGTTGGTGAGGTTCTGCGAGCCGGTGTACACGTACCGATGCGTCTGGTTGTCCTTGCGGGAAACCCCCTGCACCACCAGGTACTTGGAGTGGATGCTGCCGTCGGAGCACTCGGCGTTGACGGCCGAGCCCACCGCGAAGAACGACTGCCGGCAGCCGCCCGGGTTCATCGAGTAGACACCGATGCCGCGTGCGGCCAGGTCGTCGATCATGTCCTGGTGCTCGCCGGTGGCGACCTCGACGGTGCAGCCGGCGTCGGCCTTGTCACCCAGCGCGTCGATGACCTCGGGCCGGGCGTCGCGGAACCCCCACATCGCGAGCCGGATCACGTCGTCCGTGCTCGTCGTGGAGCACTGCACGTCGTCGATCGCGGCGGCGAAGATGTCGTGGCGGGTGCTCTGCGGGTTGAACGAGTTGGTGATCGTGGTGTCCTCGGCGGTGCTCGGGGAGTTGCGTGGCGAGTACCAGAGCCGGAACGGCCCGGCGTCGACGTGGCCGGTCTCGTAGACCTTGCTGCTGCCGGTCACGGCGAGCTTGCGGTTCACGTAGTCGCGGTAGGCCGTGGCGAGCGCGGCGTTGCCGGAGACCTCGACGAGGTTCTGGTACATCTGCTGCTGCGGGTTGGTGGGGTTGTTCGACCCGATGAGGGTGACGTCGGTGCGCCCGTCCGACAGGGCGCTGAACACCCAGAACTTGTTGTGGTTGATGCCGGTGCCACCGCCCGCGCAGGAGGCGAAGCAGCGTTTGGCCCATGAGCCGGTCGCGCTGGACGACCACGCCGGCAGGCCGGAGACCAGCGAGTCGACCTGGGCGGACTGGTTGCACACCGCCGGGTCGCCGTCGGTGCACGCCTCGATGAGCAGGCGCACCTTCACCCCGCGGGCGTGCGCGGCCAGCAGGTGGTCGGTGATGGCCTGGTCGGTGAAGGTGTACAGCGACGCGTAGAGGGTCGATCCGGCGACGCTGGCCTGGACCAGGGTGTCGATCTCGTCTCGCAGGCCGGTGGTCTGGTACTGCGTGAACTGGGGTCCGTTCTTGTTCGGGTCGGGGGTGGCGTAGTCGGCATCGGGAACTGGGTCGAGGTTCGGGCGGAGGAACAGAACCTTGATCGAGCCGCTGGTGACGGTCACAGTCGCGGCGGCGGCTTGCGAGGCCGTGCCGAGAACCATGCCGATCACCAGCACGAGCGCCAGAAACGGTCGGCGCAAGGCGGTGCTCCCTTCAGCGTGGTGGTGCGGGGAGACGGAGCCGGACGTTGCGGTCCGGCGCGCCGCCGGCCGCACCGGTGCGACCGGCGCGGACGGCGTCGTTGTAGGCCAGCTCGCGGTGCAGCGCGGCGAGCCGGTCGGTGGTGTCCTGCCCGGCGGCCGGCACCACGGGCGCGTCGTGGTCGACGAGTGTGCTGGTGATGCAGAGTCCGCCGGACCGCTCGCGGGCGATCTGCAGGACCCGCGCCTGCACCGGCCAGTCGGCGCTCGCCGCGGTGGTCACCTCGAACAGGCCGCCGCCGTCGCCGCGGTGGTGCGCGACGACCCGGTTGGCGTGGTGGTGGCCGTTGAGCCAGAGCACCACGTTGCGGCAGCCGAGCGCCAGGCGGAGGATCTCGCCGGCGTAGGCGCGCTCGCCCGGGTGGTCGGGGCAGACGCCGTAGCCGTTGCGCAGCGAGCTCGTCGCGTGGTGCGAGGCGAGCACGATGAGCGGGTCGTCCGGACCGTCGGCGGCGAGCTGCCCGGCGAGCCAGTCGAGCTGGGCCCGGTCGATGCTGCCGTCCCAGTGCCCGTGCGGGTTGTCGGTGTTGAGTACGACGATCCGCACGCCGGGCACGGGGTCGTAGGCGTAGTGGGCGGTGCCGTCGCGGTGGTTGGCCGCCGTGAACCCGTGCCCTGCCGGGCGCGCGCCCGGGTGCCGGTGGGCGCGCACGAAGTCGGCCGGGGTGATGAAGGCCCGGCCGGCCAGTGCCGGCACCGGCCGGGACGGCCCGGCGAAGAGCGCGGCCGGATCGGTCAGGAACGTGCCCAGGGCATCGGGCAGATCCGGTCCGTCCGGCAGGCCGACCGGCTTGCGCGGCCCGGTGGCGATCGCCGCGAGGTCCGGCCGGGCCGCGGTGGTGCCGCCGATCAGCAGGTCGTGGTTGCCGAGGCAGGCGAGCCACGGGTGGCCGAGGCCTGCGGCGGTGAACGGTGCGGTGGCGGCCTCCAGCAGGCCGGGGTGGGTCGGGAACCCCCACAGGCGTTTGTACCGGTCGTCGCCCTGGTCGGGCCGCCAGTACCAGGAGTCGTCCCAGTCCAGCCGTTGGGGCCCGTGGTAGCCGAACGGGCTGACCTCGACGGTGCCGCCGTCGAGCAGCGCGAGGTAGGCGGCGAGCTCGTTGGCCTGCGCGTTGTCGATGTTGTCGCCGGTCACCACGCACGCATCGAGGTCGAGCGCGGCGAGCGTGCGGATCATCGCCGCGGCGGCGTGCGGGGCGAGCGCCTCCTGCGGCCGGAACACCCAGTCGACGAGCCCGGCCCAGCCGGCGGCGCCGGCGCCGGTCCGCATGGCGAAGTCCAGGCGGGCCGGCGACCCGGGATCGACGACGTGCAGATCGGTCAGGTGGGCGAGGGTGGCGATCACGGTGCTGCCGCCGGACGGGGCCGGCCCGGGCACGAAGTCGGTGCGCAGGGTGTGGGCCTCGCCCGGCACCTGCCGCAGCCGGTGGTACAGGCCGTGGCTGCCCGTGCCGGCGACCTCGCCCGGCACGAGGGTCGGTGCCGTCTTCCCCCGGGTCGTAATCATCGGACCGCCCCCGCTGTCAGGCCCCGCACGATGTGCCGCTGGAACATGTAGATCATCACCAGCATCGGGATGATGGCGAGCACGACGCCGGCGAAGATGACGTCGGGCGCCCGCTCTTCGACCGAGTTGAGCTGGGCGAGGCCGATCTGCAGCGTCTGCATCTTCGGTGTGCTCGTGACCAGCAGTGGCCAGAAGTAGTGGTTGTAGCTGCTGATGAAGGAGTGGATGGCCAGGGTGCCGATCGCCGGCCGGGACAGCGGGACGAGGATCTGCCAGAGGAACCGGAGGTGTCCGCAGCCCTCGACCTTCGCCGCCTCGTACACCTCCTTCGGGAAGCTCAGGAAGAACTGCCGCATGAGGAAGGTCCCGAAGCCCGCCGCGAGGAACGGCAGGAACAGTGCCGGGAACGTGTTGACCAGGCCCCAGTCCGCCATCGTGAGGTAGTTCGGGATGATCATCGACTCGGCCGGCACCATCATCGTGGCGAGGAACATGCCGAACGCGAGCCGCTTCAGCGGGAAGTGCAGGAACGCGAACACGTAGCCGGACAGCACCGAAGTGAGCAGGACGCCGAGAACGACGACGAGGGACACCAGGATGCTGTTGCCGTACTGGCGGGCCAGCGGCACCGCGTCCAGCACGGCGCCGAAACTGCTCACATGAAGGCTGGTCGGCAGCAGCGCGGGCGGGAAGCGGGTCAGGTCGTCGCGGCTCATCAATGATCCGGCGACCGCGTAGTACAGCGGGAAGATCACCACGGCGACGAGGACGACCAGTCCGGCGATCGTGCCGGCGTTGCGCAACCGGCTCATGAGTAGAACACCTTCCGCTGCAGGACCCTGAACTGGATCGCGGTGATCGCGGTGACGAGGAGCAGCAGGACGACACCCTGCACCGAGGCGAGGCCGTAGTCCGACGCACCGAACGCGAACGCCGACTTGTACAGCCCGTAGACCAGGGTGGTGGTGGCGCCGTCGGGACCACCGCCGGTGAGGATGTTGATCTCGCCGAAGGTCTGCAGCGAGGCGATCGTCGACACCACGAGCATGAAGAAGATCGTCGGGGTGAGCAGCGGCAGGACGATCCCGGTCAGCACCCGCCAGCGACCGGCGCCGTCGAGGCGGGCGGCCTCCAGGTACTCCTCGGGGATCGCCTGCAGGCCGGCCGAGAAGACCAGGACCGCATAGCCGAGGTCGCGCCAGACGCTGACCGCGGCGAGGCTGGGCAGCGCCGTGTCCGGGTCGGTGAGCCAGTCGATGCCGGACACGCCGAACTCGCTGAGCAGGCCGTTGAAGACGCCGATGCTCGGGCTGTAGAAGACGTCGAACACGACCGCGGCCGACGCGGCGGAGAACGCGAACGGCGTGGCCATCAGCGTCCGGAAGAAGCCGATGCCCCTGACCTTGGACTGCAACGCCAGCGCCAGCCCGAGCCCCAGCACGAGGGTGGGCAGCACCGTGCACACCGCGAACAGCACCGTGACGAGCAGGACGTTGCGCAGCTTGGGATCGCCGAAGAAGTCCGCGTAGCGGTCCAGCCCGACGAAGTCAGTGGCGTTGCCGAAGATGTCGCTGCCGTGCACGCTCAGCCAGACGGTGCGCACGAGCGGGTAGAACACGAACAGGACGAAGACGATGGTGGACGGCACGAGGAACGCCGCGGCCACGGCGATCTCGGCCGGCCGGTAGTGGGGCCGGCGCCGGGGTTGCAGACCGGGCTCCGGGGCCACCGCGGCGGATGCCGGGCCGGTCGTGGTGGTGCCGACGGCCGTCATGCGGCCGCCCGCCACAGCTGCCAGACCTCGTCGGCGACGCCCGGCGCGGCGGCGAGGATGCCGTCCTCGGGCACCCCGCCGCTCACACCGTCCCTTCCGTGGACGAGCGCGCCGCCTTCCTTGGCGATCAGTGCTCCGGCCGCGACGTCCCAGAGGTCGTACCGGCCGGGGATGAGCGCTCCGGCGGCGCGCCCGGCCCCGACACTGGCCAGGGCCAGCGCACACGAGCCCATGATGCGGGTGGCGGCGAACCGGTCCGACACCTCGGTGAGCACGGCGAACATGCCGGGCCACGGCCGGTTCTTCGACCACTCGGTCAGCAGCACCTCGCCGGCGAGCGAGCTCACCGGGCGGCAGCTGACGGGAAGACCGTCGGCGAAGGCGCCGCCACCGCGGACGGCGCTGAGTATCTCGCCGCGTGCCGGGTCGGCGACCACACCGACGGCCACGCCGGTCTCGTCGAAGCCGGCCAGGCTGAACGACGACCATGGCAGCCCGTGGACGAAGTTGGTGGTGCCGTCGATCGGGTCCACGTACCACGTGAATCCGTCGCCGGCACCGCCGCCGTACTCCTCCCCCACGACCCGGTGGTCCGGGAACCTGCGGGCGATCTCGTCGCGGGTGAGCCGTTCGACCTCGCGGTCGTACGGCGTCACCCAGTCGGCGGCGTCGGCCTTGGTCCCGGCGGTCGCTGGTTGCGGGCTGCTCCCGGCGATCGTCCGCATCGCGGCGCGGGCGAGCTCCACCGCGAACTCGTGCAGCGTCTTGAGCTCACTGTCCGGTGCGGCCATCAGGCGCTCGCTCCGGCGAGGACCGGCGTGACCGCGGGCAGGTCGTTGGAGATGACCGCGGCGATGCCCCAGGCGAGGGCCCGGGCCGCCGCTTGCGCGTCGTCGACGCAGTAGGTCCACATGCGCAGCCCCCGCGCGGCAGCCCGCTCGACGGACTCCTCGGTCAGGCTGTCCCAGCGCAGGTTGAGCGCCTGCGGCCGGACCGCGTCCAGCAGTGTGTCCGGCGGCAGGTCCGGGCCGACCCACGACAGCACGATCTCGGCCTCCGGCTGGTGCGCGCGCACGACGGTGAGCACCTCGGGCTGGCCGATGAACCACGACCGCTCCAGCGCACCGGCGGCGCGCAGTTCGGCGGCCACCGCCGGCACCAGGTCCGGGTTCTTGTTGTCCACGACGAGTCGCAGCGCAACCACCTCGGCGACCTCGGCGAGCGTCGGAATCCGCTCGCCGGTCACCTCGGTGCGCAGCGCCTGGATCTCGGCGAGGCTCGCCTCCCCGGGCATGCGCGGGTCGTTCCAGAACCGCTGGAGCGTGCGGTCGTGCAGCAGGATCGGGTGGCCGTCGGCGCTGGCGCGGACGTCGAACTCGACCGCGTCGGCGCCCAGCTCCGCCGCGAGCAGCAGCGACGGGATCGTGTTCTCGGTGCGACGCAGGGGGGCGCCGCGGTGTCCGACGAGGATCGGCACGGTCTGGGCCCCTTACTGTCCGACGGACTTGTTGTAGGTGGCGATGGACTCCGCAATGGCCGTCTGCCCGGCGGTGATGGCCTGGTCGGCGCTGGACTTGCCGAGGATGACCGACTCGACGATGTCGTTCATCTTGTCGCGGGCCTGCGGCATGACGCCCAGCAGGCAACCGCTGCTGGCCGGGGTGGTCGCGGCGGCGCGCAGCTCGGCGCCGGGCTTCGCGAAGTCCGGGTAGGTGGCGACGGTGTCCTTGAACTCCTTGCTGTCGGCCGCGGCCTTGACCACCGGGATGTAGCCGGTCTGCGAGGCCCAGTAGCCCTGCGCGTCGGCGGACGCGAGGTACTTGAGGAACTCCGCCGCGGCCGCCTGCTGCGCCTTCGGGTGCCCGGCCATCGTCCAGACCGCCGCGCCGCCGTTGAACACGCCGCTCGCGGTGGTGCCGACCGGCCTGATGTAGTTGGCGACCCCGACCTCGAACTTCGAGCCCTTGATGATGTCGCGCAGGTTGGCCGACGTGAACGGCAGGATCGCCGCACGCCCGGCCTGGAACGCCGCGGACGCGTCGGTGTTGTTGCGCCCGACGTTGAGCAGGCTGCCGTCCTTCACCAGCCCGGCCCACGTGTTCACGATCCCGCGCAGCTCGGGGGTGTCCCAGTTGACGGCGGTGGCGCGCCCGGACCGGCCGTTGTCCTGGTTGCAGTACTGCACACCGCCCGCAGCGAGCATCTGCTCGACGAGCCAGCCGTCGATCGAGGCGACCGCGCCGTAGCGGGTGGTCTTGCCCCCGTCGCGGACCGTCAGCTTGCGCGACGCCTCGGCCAGCTCACCGATGGTGGCCGGCGGCTTCTCCGGGTCGAGCCCGGCGTCCTTGAACGCGGTCTTGTTGTAGAACAGGACCGGCGCCGAGGCGTTGAACGGCAGGGCCTGCAGCTTGCCGCCGACCGTGTAGTACTTGGCGATGCCGGGCTCGACGGTGGCGGTGTCGATCCCGGCCGGTCCGGCGACGTCCGCGAACGAGACCGTGGCCTTGGTGTCGACCATGAGCTGCGTGCCGATCTCGAAGACCTGCACGAGGTTCGGCGTCTGCCGCGACTGCACCGACGCCTTGAGCTTGGTGAGCGAGTCGTTGTACTTGCCCTGGAACGTCGCCTCGACTTTGACCTTGCCGGTGTGGGCCTTGTTGAACTCCTCGACGAGGTGGTTGACCGCCTCGCCGTTGGCACCGGCCATCGAGTGCCAGAACGTCACCGTCTGTTCACCGCCGCTGCTGTCGCCCGCGTCGTCACCGCAGGCCGTGAGCCCGGTGAACAGCGTCGCGACCGCGGCGGCCGCAAAAATGCGTCTCCGTACCATGTCTCCTCCTGATGCGCCGCGGCGCTGCGGTGAGCTTCGCAGCCCGGGGTGTCAGCGGCGTTGGAGTGATTTAACATCAGCAGTGTTGTTTTCACAAGACCATCATCACGACCGCACCCGATCAGGGTCCCTCCTCCGAGGTGAAGCGGTATGTCGATCAGGACAGAGCACGCAGAACGCACCCCGAACATGACGCGTTATCTTCATGTGAACTTCACTCCGCCTGCTATTGAAAGCGCTTCATGACGCCGTCGGCAAGGGCGTCCGCAGCCGCGGCAAGCCGCTGACCGGCCACGTCGAGCCGGCCGAGCAGGAGCACCGGCACGAGGGCCGGCGAATCGGCACCAGACATGAGCGCGGCGACCGCCTGCTGGTACGCCGGGCGGACGCCGGGCTTCTTCGCCTCCGACGCGGCCTCGGCAGCCTGCCGGGGCGCGTCGGGCAACAGCCTCACCGCGGCGTCGAGCCGGGCGAGCCCGCCGGCGAGACGGTCCAGCACCGGTCCGTACAGCGGGTCGGGCGCCGCGCCGAACAGGTCGAACTCCCGGACGAAGTCGCGTGTCGCGTCGAGCACGTCGTCGATGCTGCGGGAGAGCCGGAACAGATCCTCCCGGTCGATCGGGGACGCCACGATGCGCCGCAACCGGCCGATCAGGGCCGCCCGGTGCGCGTCGCCGTCGTGCTCCACCACGCCGATGAGACGCCGGGCCCGGGCGGGTTCCACGGTGCCCGCCGTGACCCGGCGGGCCACCTCGACGCCGCTTTCGGCGCAGCGCACCTGGGCGGCGACGAGGCCGACCAGCGACCGGTCGTCGGCACCGGCCAGGTCCCGCGCCAGCCGGGCCAGCCCGCTCAGGACACCAGCGACACCACCACCGCCGCGCAGACGCCCCCTCCGACGAACGCCGCCGGCAGGGTCAACAGCCACGCCTGGCTCAGTCGCAGAACCTTCCGCCATCGCACTCTCCTCGCTCCTCGTGAGAGTCCGGCGCCGACCAGGGCGCCGGACATCGACTGGGTCATGCTCACCGGCGCACCGACGGCGGCCGTGCCGAGCACCACACTGGCGCTGGACAGCTCGGTCACCACCACCCCGTCCTGCCGGGCCGCGACCAGCCCGCCCCCGGCGCCACCCAGGCGTCGCACCCCGAGCAGGCCGCCCGCCATGAAACAGACCGCGATCAGCGCCAACGCGGCCGGCGAGCGGGCGTGGCGGTCCGGCCCGCCGCCGAGCAGCACCGCGTAGACCGCGAGCATCTTCTGGCCGTCGTTGGCGCCGTACGCGACGCAGGCCGCGGCGAATCCACCCAGGTGCAGCCGGCGCAGGCGGCCGGCGGCCCCGCCGGGACGCCCGGCCGGGGGCAGCGCGGCGACGACCCGCGCCGCGGCCAGGGCGACCAGCGCACCGATCAGCGGCGCCGCGGCCGCCGCGGCGAGCACCGCACCCACCACCGCCCAGTCCACGGCGTCGCCACCGCCACGGACGAGGCCGCCGCCGGTGCCGGCGCCCGCGATGCCGCCGATGAGCGCCAGCGTGAGGCTGGTGGGCAGGCGACGGGCAGCCAGCAGCACGGTGACCGCGACGGCCGCGCCGATGCCGGCCAGGATCTGCACCCTGAACGCCGGACCCGGCGCCGCGGACGGCACCAGCCGTCCGTCGAGGGTCGTGGCCACCGCGGTGCCGACCAGCAGTGGCGCGACGAGCACGGCGGTGGTGAGCAGCGCGAGCGCACCGGGCGGGCGCAGCCCTGACGCCCCGACCCCGATGCCGACCAGGACACCCGCGTCGTTGAAGCCGGTGAACACCGCGAACAGCGCGGCGACGCCGAGAGCGACAGCCGTAGCGGTCGACACCCGCACCATCCGTTCCGGCGCCTCGAAGCACGCCCGTAGTGAACTGTTGATGTGAAAATCTCGCAGCGTCGCGAGGGCAGGCGGCCGGGTCCAGCCCGACCTGGCTGGTCACATACCGAGCTTGACCTGCCAAGACATCGAATCGGCCACCTGGATCTAGCCGATACGATAAGTGGCTGTTATCTTAACATCAACCGAACGCTCACTTCGCACGACGGGAAGCTGCGACAGCGCATGGGAATCGAGCACACTTCTACCTCGGGCCTGTGGGCCGGCGTCGACGTCGGCACACAAAGCCTGCGAGTCTTGCTGGTGGACGACCACGGAGTCATCGTGGGGCGCGGCGCCGGCCGGCTGGACAGCCACCGGTCCGGCCGCCGCCACGAGCAGGATCCCGAGCAGTGGTGGCAGGTCCTCGGCCAGGCCGGCCGAGAGGCGCTCGCCGACGCGGCACGGGTGCACCCCCGGCCGGCGGGGCTCGTGCGGGGCATGGCGATCTGCGGCACATCCGGGACGTTCCTGCTGACCGATGCGGCGGCGCTCACGCCGGCGCTCATGTATGACGACGCACGCGCCGCCGAGGGCTGGACCGGCCCCGGGCAGCCCTCCTGGCCACCGGCGAAGCTCGCCTGGCTGGCCGAGCACGGCAGCGCACCGGTGCGCGCGGGCCTCGCCACCGGCCGGGTCCGGCTCGAGCACTGCCCTGACTTCCTCGCCGCGCGCCTGGTCGGGCACCGGGTCGCCACGGACTGGAGTCACGCGCTGAAGACCGGCTACGACCCGGCCGCGCTGGACTGGCCGGCGGCGTCGCCCTCCGGGGTGCTTCCGGATGTCGTACGGCCGGGGACGCTGCTCGGCCGGATCGACGCAACCGGCGCCGCGCACACCGGGTTCGCCGCCGGCACACCGGTGCGCGCCGGGATGACCGACGGCTGCGCCGCGCAGATCGCGGCCGGCGCGTTGGTCCCCGGCTCGTGGAACGCCGTGCTCGGCACCACCCTCGTGCTCAAGGGCGTCACGGAGCACCGGCTCGAAGATCCGGCCGGCGCCGTGTATTCGCACCGCCACCCCGACCGGGGCTGGCTGCCGGGCGGCGCCTCGAGCGTCGGCGCCGGCCTGCTCGACCGGCGCTTCCCCGCCGCCGACCGCACCCGCCGCGACGCGGCCGCGGCGCGGTTCGAACCGGCCGGCGGAATCGTCTACCCACTCGCCGGCCGCGGCGAGCGGTTCCCGTTCGTGCGGCCCGACGCCGAGGCGTTCGAGGCGGGCGACCTCGTCGACGACGACGACCGGTACGCGGCCGTGCTGCAGGCCGTCGGTTACGTCGAGAAGCTCGCATACGCACACCTGCGCCGGCTCGGCGCACGGGTCGACGGGCCGTACTACATCACCGGCGGCGCCACCCGCAGCCGGTACTGGTGCCAGCTGCGGGCCGACATCCTCGGCCATGAACTGATCCTGCCGGCCAGCGCCGAGCCGGCCTTCGGCATGGCCGTCCTCGCCGCCGCCGGCGACGGCCCGCTCGTCGCGGCGGCCGAACGCATGATCCGCCCCGGAACGGTCCTCACGCCTCGGCCCGGCGCGACCGGACGGTTCGCGGACGCCTACGCCCGCTTCCTCGACGCCCTGGTCGAGCGCGACTGGATCGACGCCACGCTCGCCGGCTACGCCAAGGACGTCCCGCTCGTCGGCGCCTCCGGCGGTGCGGCATGAACACCGTCACGCTGGCCCGCCACGGGCGAACGGCCTGGCACGCGCCCAACCGGTACACCGGACGCAGCGACATCGCGCTCGACGACGTCGGCGTCCGGCAGGCGCAGACGCTCGCCCGCTGGGCCGCCGGTCGCGGGTACGCCGCCCTCGCCTGCTCGGATCTGCGCCGGTCCGTGGACACCGCGGCCGCCGTGGCGGCGACGACCGGCCTCGTCCCGGCCACCGACCCGCGGCTGCGGGAGCTGGACTTCGGCATCGCGGAGGGGCACACCCTCGCCGAGCTCGACCCGGCCGTCGCCGAGCGGTTCACCGTCGACCCCGTCACGCACCACTTCCCCGGCGGAGAGCATCCGGCCCTCGCCGTCGACCGGTTCCATGCCGGGCTCGCCGCGCTGGCCGCGCGGGTGCCGCAGGGCAGCGCCCTGGTGGTGGCCCACAGCACGATCATCCGGCTGGTCGTGTGTGCGGCGCTCGGCCTGCCGCTCGCGCAGTACCGCCGCCGACTGCCGGCGCTCGATCCGGTCGCGGTGACCACGCTGCGGCTGTTCGAGGACGGCGTGCCGGTGGCCCTGCTGGCGTACAACGTGCCGGTGTCTGAAGGATGGCAGCCATGACCGACCCCACGGAGCGCAGCCGGCCGGCCCAGCGGCAGGCGGAGATCGTCGAGCACGTCCTGCAGCACGGTTCGGTGTCGGCCAACGACCTGGCCGAGCTGTTCCACGTCAGCCTGATGACCATCCACCGCGATCTCGACGAGCTGGAGCGGCAAGGCGTCGTGCGCAAGTTCCGCGGCGGCGTGAGCGCCCAGCCGTCGAGCGTGTTCGAGAGCAACGTGTCCTTCCGGCTGCGTGCCGCGAAGGCCGAGAAGCTCGCGATCGCGCAACGGGCCCGCGAGCTGATCGAACCGGGCATGGCCATCATGCTGGACGACTCGACCACCACGCTGGAGCTCGCCCGGCTCCTGGAGGACGCGGCACCACTGACCGTGATGACCAACTTCCTGGAGACCATCAAACTGCTCAGCACCATGCGGGGCATCCGGCTGCTGGCCCTCGGCGGGGAGTACTACCCGACCCACGACTCCTTCCTCGGCGTGCCCTGCATCGACGCGATCGAGGCGCTGCGCGTCGACCTGCTCTTCGCCTCGACGTCGGCCGTGTCCGGCGGCTACGCCTACCACCAGGAGCAGGAGATCGTCCTGGTCAAGCGGGCCATGATCCGCGCCGCCCAGCGATCGGTGCTCATGGTCGACCACACCAAGCTCGGCCGGGCCTCCCTGCACCGGCTCGCCCCGCTGTCCGACATCGACCTGGTCCTCACCGACAAGCAGGCGCCGCCCGAGGCACTGCTGGAGATGCGCGAAAACGGTGTCAGATATGAAGCCGTCTGATGCTCCCCACGCGGTCGGCGTCGACGTCGGCACCACCGTCACCAAGGCGGTCGTGTTCGCGGCGGACGGCACCGCCCTGCGCCGCGCCGCCCGCCCCACGGCGCTGCACCGGGCCGGCCCCGGCCGGTACGAGCAGGACGCCGCGGCGGTCGCCGCCTCGGTCGCCGCCGTCCTGGACGAGCTCGAACCCGGGCCGGTCGCCGCGATCGGGATCACCGGACAGGGCGACGGACTCTGGGCCGTGGACGACGCCGGGCACCCCGTCCGGCCCGCCATCTCCTGGCTCGACGCGCGCGCCGCCGACGTCGTCGCCGAGTGGACGACCGACGGGGCGTTGCAGCAGGTGTACGACCGCACCGGCAACCTGCCGTTCGCGGGCAGCTCGGGCCCGCTGCTGGCCTGGCTCGACCGCAACGAGCCGGCCACGCTCGACCGGGCGGCCACCGCGGCGTACTGCAAGGACGTCGTCGTGCAACGCCTGACCGGGCTACGCGCGACCGACGTGTCCTCGGTGCCCCTCCTCGACCCGGGCACGCGCGACTACGATCCCGCGCTGCTGGCCGCGCTGGGCCTCGCCCACCGCCGGGACCTGCTCCCACCGGTCCTGGCCGCCCCGGTCGAGGGGCTGCGCACCACGATCGGCGCGATACCGGCCGGCACCCCGGTGGTCGCGGCGCCGTACGACCTGCCGGCCGCCGCGCTGGGAGCCGGCGTCGCGCAGATCGGCGACGGCCTGCTGACCGTCGGCACCACCCTGGCCTGCCAGGTGCTCACCGATCGCGTCGGCACCGGCGAACCTGCCGGCCTGACCCTCACCACCTGGGAACCCGGGAGGTGGCTGCGAGCGCTGCCGGCGATGGTCGGCACGGCGGGACTGGACTGGGTGCTGAACCTGACCGGAGCGACCCTCGACGACCTGCCTGCGCTGCTGTCCAGTGGCGACTCCACCGGCCTGTCGGTGCTGCCGTTCTTCGCCGAGGCGGGAGAACGGGCGCCGTTCGTGGCGCCCGCGGCCCGGGCCCGCATCGACGGGCTGCACACCGGCGTCACGGTCGCCGACCTGGTGCTCGCGACCTGCGAAGCGATCGCGTACAGCGCGCGGCACTGCCTCACCGCCGCGGGCCTGGACGGCGAACTGTTCGCCTGCGGCGGCGGCATGCGCAGCGGCGCCTGGGCGCAGATCTTCGCCGACGTCCTCGGCCGACCCGTCCGGGTGCTGCTCGGCGATGAGGTCGGTGCCCGCGGTGCGGTCCAGGCGGCGCTGCGCACCGTCGGCATCGCGGAACTGCCGCCACCACCGCCGACCGCCGTGTTCACCCCGCGCCGCTCCCGCGACGACCGATACGCCCATTACCTGTCCGCTGTTGCCAGCGCCCGCTCGACCTGGAGGACCACCCCGTGACCCGTGTACTCGTCGCCGGCGACCACTTCGTCACCCCCGCGCTCGTGATCGATGCCCTCCACAGACTCGCCGACCTCGACATCGTCACGCACACCGGACCGTGGCCGCACACGCCGTTCGGCCGGGTGAACGAGGTCGACGAGGCGTCGGACATCGAGGACGCGCTCATCGACCTGCTGTCCGGGGTCGATGTGGTGATCACCCAGATGGCGCCGCTCACCGAACGGGTGCTGGCCGCCGCCCCGGCGCTGAAGCTGATCGTGGTCACGCGCGGCGGCCCGGTGAACGTGAACCTCGCCGCCGCCGAAGCCCGCGGCATCGAGGTCCGCAGCACGCCGGGGCGCAACGCGGTGGCCGCCGCCGAGCACACCGTCGCGCTCATGCTCGCGGCGCTGCGCATGATCCCGGAAACCCACGCGTCGGTGCTCGCCGGCCAGTGGCGCTCCGACCTCTACGCGCTCGACGCCGTCGGCTCCGAGCTCGGCGGCACCACCGCGGGCCTGATCGGCTACGGCGCCATCGGCCGGCGCGTGGCCCGCATCCTGCGCGCGTTCGACGCGACCGTGATCGTGCACGACCCGTACGCCGACCCCACCACCCTCGACGGCGCCGAAGCGGTCACGCTGGACGAGCTGCTGTCCCGCAGCCAGGTGCTGAGCCTGCACGCCCGGCTCACCGCCGAGACCCTCGGCATGATCGGTGCCAAGGAACTGGCCCAGTTGCCGCACGGCGCGGTGCTGGTGAACTCCGCGCGTGGCGGCCTGCTCGACTACCGGGCCGTGGCCGAGGCGCTCACGTCGGGACGGCTGCGGGCCGCCGCGTTCGACGTGTTCGACGTCGAACCGCTGCCGGCGGACTCGCCGCTGCGGGCGGCACCCGGCACGGTCCTGACCCCGCACCTCGCCGGCGCGACCGTGCAGACCGCCCGCCGGGCGGCGGAGCAGGCCGCCGACGCGCTCGCCACGTGGCTCGCCGGTGCCGCGACGCCCCCGGCCCACCCGGCCGCCGCAGCCGCCGCGGCCGAGCCAGACGGCCGGTGATCAGCTCGGGCCCCGGCGGACCGCACCGCCACCGGCTGGTGTGACGGGGGTACGCGCGAACACCGGGGCATGCGGAGACCCGCTGCCACGAACGCGCGTGCATCCCGCGCTCCGGGGTACGTGTAGACCACGAAGTGCCGGGAGAGGGGATCCTGAGGACCTCGCGAACGATCGGCCAACCGCCGCGGCGGTACATGGGCGCGCGGTGGAAGTTTGACGCTGAGGAGGACTTGTGCGGATCGCTGTCGCCACGCCCGGGGGCAACGTCGGGCGGCACGTGGTCGCCATGCTGATCAGGGCCGGGTTGCGGCCCCTGCTCCTCGCCCGCCGACCGGAGCGGCTGGCGTCGGCGGTGCGGGCGGAGGCCGATGTGGCGGGCGTCGACCTCTACGACGCCGACGGGGTGGTCGCCGCGACTCGAGGGGTCGAGGCGCTGTACTGGGTCGATCCGACCACCGGCAGCGAGGATCCGTTCGGCGACTACACCCGTGCGACCGCCGCCGTGGTCCGGGCCGTCGCCGAGAACCAGATCGGCCGGACCGTGTTCCAGAGCAGCGTCGGTGCTGAGCTACGGCACGGCGCCGGAGAGATCGACGGGCTGGCGGCGACCGAGGTTGCCCTGGAGGCCGCCGGTGCTGCCGTGACGCACCTGCGCTGCGGGTTCTTCTTCACCAACCTCGAGTTGCAGCTCGAGGCGATCCGCGCGGGACGGATACCGATCATCCTGCCGGTCGACCAGCCGATGGCGTGGGTCGCGCCGCGGGACATCGCCGAGGTGGCCGTCACCCGGTTGTTGTCGAGGGACTGGTCGGGCCGCGTCGTGCAGGCGGTGCACGGGCCCGCAGATCTCACCTGGGCGGAAGCGGCCGAGATCGTCAGCGCGGCCGTCGGGCGTCCGGTGACGGTCGAGCAGATCTCCGACGACGCCATGCGCGAGCTGTTGCGCGCGAGCGGAATGACGGCCGGACTCACCGACGCCGTGATCGGGATGTCTACCGGGCTGCGCGACGGATTCGTCCCCGAGCAGTCGCGGACTGTGCGGACCACGACTCCCACCACCCTCGCCGCATGGGCGTACGACACCCTGCGACCCCAACTCGCAGGGCACTGACATCGCGAAGCCGCGAACCGCCACCCACCGCGCGGTTCACGGCCGTTGCCCGCGGGCCCCGCCCGGTTGTCACCGTGCCCACCTGAGCGCGTCCGTCGGGCCGGCGAGCGCACGCCGCGACTACGACCCGGACGGCGGGCCGACCGCCGCGTCCACATCGGCGGCCCGCACGCTGCTCCTGGGCGCCTGGCCGTGCGAACCCGCGCGACGCTCGCCACGAAGCCACCGCATGGCGTCGCGCTGGTCGTCGAACATCGGCAGGACACGGTGCAGACACAGCAACTCGATCGCCGCACGGACGTCGGCCCGCGCCCCGGCGACAGCGATCCGCGCCTGGTGCGCGACGGCCCGCCGGTGCGCGTTGACCAGCACCGCGAAGGTCCCGGAGTCGACGCTCGTCACCCGGGTGAAGTCGAACAAGACGTGACCGCCCGGCTCCACACCGGTCCGCAGCAGCTCCTGCAGACCGACGTTGGCGACGAGGTCCAGTCCGCCGGCCGGCCGGACCACGAGCATGTCAGGCAGGCGGTGCAGCACGATCCGCCGCAACGCCCGGCCGACAGGGACGTCCGTCTGCCGATCGAACGCCTGCTCGACCATCCCCGCATCGTCCACCTGCCCGTCGCAGCGACCGCAGGCGTGCGGACCCGTCGCCAGGTCGGCACCACGCCAACCGTCCTGACCGAACAGGCTCCACGCCACGTCCCACGTGCCCATCGACGGCGCCAGACCGGTGACCATCTGACCACAGCGGTCGCAGGCCAGCGTGAAGTTCTTGCCGTCGCGGCTCAACAGTGCGGTCAACGGTTCCTCCGTTGGTCGGGGCAGGCAATGCCACCCTGACGCCGCGATGTGGCCGTCTCCCCGCGGAACCATGACAGTTCCATGACACCGCCGCGGTGCCGGCAGCGGCGACGGCGGCACCGCGACGGACCCGCCGGGTCGCGAGCCGGCGATGACGGTGCGGTCGGGCGGCGGCCACGCGAACCCGGCCGTCAAATCCCTGGCCTGCCGGCGGTGGCGGTGGCGCGGTCGATCGCCGACTCGACGCCGCCGACCCGGTCGGCCAGGAGCCCGACCGCCGCCACCGCCCTGACCAGCGGATCGTCCTCGCCCCCGCCGAGCGCCATCCGCCGCACGTAGGCGGCCCTCACGTCGGCCCAGCGGCGGACCTGCTCGGCGCTCTGCCGGCCGCGCAGCTCGGCGAGCTTGAGCAGGTTCGCCTCGGCATCGCCGGTGAGGGTCTGCGCCTCGCCGGCGTAGTGGTCGTCGATCACCGCCTCCAGCTCGGCGTCGTTCATGACGGGCACAATCCGCTCCGCGATCGTGTTCATGTCACGGTAGGAGCCCTGCAGCCGGAACGGCGGTTCGGTCCGTGCGGCGTCCGCCTGGGCCGCCGAGGCCATGTAGGCGCGGTTGACGGTCAGCACGACGCGCTGCACCCGCAGCAGCTTGCGGAGCACTGCCAGGATCTCGTCGAGCTCGACCGGCCCGTATGAGTGTTCGAGCTGGTCGGCTCGCACCTGTCCGTCACCGCGGGCGAGTCGCACCAGCAGCTCGACGTCGCCCGGGGCCCGGGTCGACAACGGCGCCAGCACCGGGTTGGTGGTGAGCGCGTTCTCGATGTAGCTGAGCGCGAACAGCTCGTCCCGGCCGGACAGGACGTCGCCGAGGTTCCACACGTCGGCGCGGTTGGCGAGCATGTCCGGCACGTGGAAGCGTTGCCCCGACTCGGTGTACGGGTTGCCGGCCATGCACACCGCGAACCGCTTGCCCCGCAGGTCGTACGTGCGGGTGCGGCCGTTCCACACGCCTTCCATCCGCCGCTGCGCATCACAGAGCGAGATGAACTTCTGCAGCAGCTCCGGCGAGACGTGCTGGATGTCGTCGAGGTGCAGCAGCACGTTGTTGCCCATCTCCAGGGCGAAGGAGATCTTCTCGACCTCCTGGCGCGCCGTGGCGTTCGGGGCCTGCGCCGGGTCGACCGATGTGACGTCGCGGCCGAGCGCCGGGCCGTTGACCTTGACGAACATCAGGCCGAGCCGGTCGGCGACGTACTCCATGAGGGTCGTCTTGCCGTAGCCGGGCGGCGAGATGAGCAGCAGCAGTCCCAGCTGGTCGCTGCGCCTGCCGTCGCCGGACGCACCCAGCTGCCGGGCGAGGTTGTCGCCGATCAGCGGCAGGTAGACCTCGTCGATGAGCCGGTTGCGGACGAAGCCGCTCATCACCTTCGGCGTGTACTCCGTCAATCGCAGCCGGTCCCGTTCCGCGGCCACCAGTTCGGCGCGCCGCCGCTGGTACGCCCGGAACGCGGGCATCCGTTCGGTGCGCATCCGCCGGGTCCGGGCGAGCAGCTCGTCGAGGCGGACGGCAAGGGTCCGGCCCACGATCCGCGGGTGGGCGCCAAGGAGGCCGGGCACCTCGGCGGTCATTGCCGCGGAGGAGTCGTACCGCGGCAGCCGCGGTCCGCACAGCTGCACGGCCACGGCCTCGGTCAGGTCCGCCGGGTCGAACGACGTTCCCGCGGCGAAGGAGGTGAGCCACGCCGCGACCAGCTGGTGGCGGGCGGCGAGCGTGGCCGGGTCGTCGCCGAGCGCCCGCAGGTCGTCCTCGAGGTCCCGCCGGGCGTCGCCCAGCGCGGTGTGGAACGCGGTCAGCACGGCCCGCGCCGCGGCGCTGGTGACGAACCCCTCGGGTGGGCCGCTCAGCTCCTCGAACAGGTACTCCCCCGCCAGTGCGGCGTCGCCGGCGGACAGGTGCAGGCCGTTGGCGGTGTGGAACTCCGCGATCGACGCGCCGAGCTCGGCGCACAGCTCGTCGATCGCGGCGGACCGGCCGAACAGGGTGCGGGCCCGCGACAGCGACACCGCACGGCGCAGGACGGCGGTGTCCTGCGACCATGACACCTGCGCCGCCGCCCTCGCCGCCGGCGGGTACCGCAGCAGCCCGGCGCCGGCGTGCAGCCGCAGCAGCGTCGCGAGGATCAGGGCGGCGTCGTGGTCGTGCACGCCCCGCTCGTAGCCCTCGTCGAAGCGCTGCTCGGCGGCCCGCCGGACCAGCTCCGACAGGCCGTCGGTGGTCGCCGCCACCTCGTGCAGTGCCCGCGGGCCGACCTCGGTGAGCAGCGCGGACGCCAGGTGCTCGGCGCGGTACACGTCGGCCGACTCCGACGGCAGCGGCTGCTCCCAGAACGGTCTGGCGGCCTCGATGACGTCGTCGCGCACCGGCGCGTGGTAGTCGGTCCCGGTGATGGTGAAGGTCAGGCCGCCGTCGTGCGGGACGAGCGTGAGGTCCACGGGGGACGTGTTGACGGCGAACCGGTGCCGTCCGAGGCGGATCGTGTCGCCACCGTCGGTGAACAGGTCGAGCCGGTCGCGGAGCGCCCGGCCGGCCGCCGCGCGGGCCGCCGTGATGCGTCCCTCGAGTTCTCCGGCGCGCACCTGGTCGTCCAGCGCGCGCAGTTCGCCGGCGACGGCGTGCAGCTTCGTCACCATCGGATCGGCGGCGAAGTACGTGTTGACCTCCTCCAGTGACGCGAGGGTCGCCGCCCGCCGGCCGACGGTGCCCAGGATGCGTCCGGCTGTGTCGACGAGCCGGTCGGCCCGCCGGGACCGGTCGTCCAGCAGCGCCTGCTTGCGCGCGGTGAACGCCTCGTACACGTCGGTCCGCTTCGCACCGAGCTGGTCGGCGAACTCGTCGATCGCGGCGAACCTCGACTCCAGCTGCTCCAGCCGTACCAGCAACCGGCCGAGCTGCTCGTCGCAGCGTCGCGGGCTGTCGGCGACGGCGAGCGCACCGGTGATGGCCTGCCCGAGCAGGCCGAGCTCGGCTGCGAACTCGCCGCGCCGCTCCCTGTCCAGCAGTTCGCGCCTGCGGCCGTCGAGGATCGCCCGGGCCCGGTTCAGGCCGCCGAGCACCTCGCCGGCCCGTTCGAGGATGCCGATGCGCACGGTGGTGTCCGCGACGTCCAGCGAGCCGATCACCTCGGTGAGCACCTGCAGGCCGTCGCCCTGCTCGGCGAGCCGCTGGGCCACGGGCGCCGCCTGGGCGACCGTGGCGATGGCGGCGGCGTCACCGGCGAGCCGCTCGACCTCGCGGTGGTAGCCGGTGAACGCGTCCTCGCGCCGCAGGAAGCCGACCGCCCGGTGCGCGGCAGCGGCGAGCTCGTCGGTGACCTGCCCCGTCAGTTCCTCGACGTGCCCGGCGTCGACGTACCGCAGCTCGCGCAGCGTCACGAGCCGGCCGTGTGCCTGGCGTAGCTCGGTGAGCCGGCGCACCCAGTCGTCCGCGCCGGCCGGGGTCTCCCCCCGCGAACGGCGGATCAGCGAAGCAAGGCCGGCGGCGGCTTCTCGCAGGGCCGTGGCGGCGCGATCGCGGAGGTCGCGGACCTTCTCGTGCTCCTGGAGCACCTCGGCGGCGGTCGCCCGCAGGGCTGTCAGCGGCCCCCGCAGGTCACCGGCTTCGGGCTCGCCGAGCCAGTGGTGATGGTCGATGATGCGATCGCACGCGGCGATGATCGCCTCGAACACCGCACCGGTCGGCGTCATGTCCTCGACCATGCGGGCCACCGACAGGCAGTCCGACACCCCTCGCACGAGGTCGGCGTTGCCGATCCGCGCCAGCGTTCCGGTGCCGGCCGGTCGGGTCGCAGCGTATGCGTCGGAGGTGTACGGCGTCCGCCAGACCTGCATCGTGTGGACCCGGGCCGGCGCGTCGGACAATGCGCGGAACACCACGAGGGTGCCGTCGTCGAACAACGAGTATCCGTGGCAGGAGACGGGGTTGGTCACCGCTTTGCGGATCACGTTGTACGGCAGGAGCAGCGAACGTCCTTCCGCTCTGTCGTGGAAGACGAACAGTACGTCTTCGCCGTTGGGCGAGCGGATCACCCGCTCGAACTCCAGACCCGACACGTCGCCGTCGAACGTCTTCGTGTCACCGGTGTCCAGGTGGAAGCCGCCGGGGATGACGATGCCGTGGTCGTCGGGCAGGCGCAGGCAGGCCTGGCCGATGCCGTCGAGACGCACGACGCCGCGGGTACGTGTGTTGAACACCAGATACCGGGTGACCGTCTCCTTGTACGGCAGGACGCGCAGCAGGATGAGCGCGCCGACCCGGGCGTAGGCGACCTCGGCGTCGGCGAGGCTCTGCAGCGGCTCGGCCACCGGCTCCGCGTAGACGCCGTCCCCGGTCTCGGTGTCGTTCTCGATCTTGACGGTGAGCGTGCCGGCGACCGTCCCGACGAAGACCTCGTCCTCGATGGTGATGTGCGGGTGCCGGCCGGCCACATGGTGTTCGCGGGTGGTCGGCACCCAGGTGAACTCGTGCGGTGCGGGGAACGTGTCGTCGCGCTCGCCCTGGTTGTCCAGGTAGGTGACCGCGCCGTCGGCAGCGACCCGCCAGCGCAGCACCCGGGTGTCGTCGATGCGTGGCCCGGTCTGGAACACCGCGAGCAACCGGTCGTCCAGGCGGCGCAGCCGCATCAGGCGGGCCTGCTTGTAGTAGCGGTACAGCTCGCCGAGGTCGCGCTCGAACTGCGGGTCGCGCAGCAGCCCGGGCAGCTCGTCCCACGCCGGCTCCTCGAACCGGAACCCGTCGCCGTCACGAGCGACGCCGTGCAGGGAGAAGACGTGGTCGACCGTGGTCGCCGGCGCGGCCCCGGCGGACACGTTGTAGCCGAAGAGCATCAGTCCGCCGACGGACACGATGTCGCGGGGCACGCAGTTGTGGCCCGTGCGGATCCGTTCGGTGCCGAGCAGCCGGAGCTCGGCGCCGCCGAACACCCCGACCCGGCGGGCGTTGAGCGCCTCGGCCCGCCGGGTGAGCTCCGCCGCCTGGACGGCGAGCCGGGCACGGAGCACCTCGAAGGTGCCCTCGTCGAGGCCCGCCGCGGGCGTTGCGGGTGCGCTCGACTCCTGCGTCACCGTCACCGTTTGCCCGCCGCCAGGGAGGTCACCGAAGCGTCGGCGACACCGAGCTGCTGCGCGGCACTGAGCAGTTCCTTGAGTTTCGCCGCGTCGGACCCGCCCGCGTTGATCTGCTGCAGCAGCAACGCCGACAGCGTCAGGTTGCTCATGTCCATGGTGCCCATCGAGCCGAGCAACCGGACCAGGTCGTCGCCCAGGCTGGCCTCGCCGTTGAGGTAGGGCGCGGCGATCGTGCCCATGACGTCGGAGTGCTGCACGAAGCCGTCGACGCTCTTGCCCATGGCGATCGAGCCCAGGAGCCGGTCGAAGAACATGCTCTCGCCGCCGACGATGTCGATGTCGGCCTTCTCCAGGCCGGCCGCGAGCACCAGTGCCTGCGACTCGGCGACCTGCCGCTGCAGGTCGATGCCGGCGAGGCGGACGTCCTTCTCCATCTCCAGGCGCAGCCGGTACTCCTCGTGCCGGCGGGACGCGTCGTCCAGCGCCGCCATCGCCGCGGCCTTGTCGGTGAGCCCCTCCGCCTCGCCCTTGAGCTTCTCGCGGATGGCCTCGGCGCTCACCAGCGCCCGCTCGCGCTCCACGCCGACGGTGGCCCTGCCCACCTCGGCGGTGGCGAGGGCCTTGTCCCGCTCGACTGCGACCTCGGCCCTGCCGACCTTCTCGATCGCGTCCGCGCTGCGCTCGCGCACCTGCACGTCGGCCAGTCCGGTCGCGGCGGCCTCGGCCTGCACGCCCTCGGCGAGCCGGATCTTCGCCCGGGCGTCGAGCTCGGCGGTCTGCTGGCGCGCCTCGGCGAGGACCAGCTCCTCGCGGGCCTTGAACTTCGCTGACGCCTCCGCCGCCTCGGCGGCCTTGATGTCCTTGACGAGGTTCTCCTGCGCCTCCGCCTCGGCCTGGATGACGATCGCCTGGCGGGTGCGCTCCGCCTCCTCGACCACCCGGAGCCGCTTGATCTGCTCCTCCTGCTCGGCAACGGTCCGCTCCACCGCGATGCGCTCGCGGACGACCTCGGCGATGCCGCGCTTCTCGACCTCGAGCTCTTTGTCCTTGGCGATGGCGGACAGCTCGGTTTCGCGCTGCCGCGCGATGACCTCCAGCATGCGGTCCTTCTCGATCCGCTCGCTCTCGATCGCGACGACCCGTTCGCGGTTCTTCTGTGCGACGGCGATCTCGCGGGCCTGGTTCTCCCGCTGGATGCCGAGCTGCTCGTCGGTGCGCAGGTCGGCGCCGTGTGCCTTCAGCCGCTCCTCCGCCTTGACCCGCACGACCTCCGCGTCCTCGCGGGCCTGCAGCGTCGCCACCTCGCGGGCCTGGCGGATCTCCGCCTCGGCCTGCCGGCGCTCCAGCTCGAGGATCGCCTCCCGTGCGTCGACGTCCTGGCGTTTGATCTCCTTCTGCTCGCCGCGCTGGAGCTCGTTGGTGCGCACGTGTTCGATCGCGGTGAGCTCCGTGATCTTGCGGATCCCCTGCGCGTCGAGGATGTTGGCCGGGTCCAGGCGGCTCATCGGGGTCTGCTCGAGGAAGTCGATGGCGGCGTCCTCGAGGCTGTAGCCGTTGAGGTCGGTGCCGATGACGCGGATGATCTGGTCGCGGAACTCGTCGCGTTTGGTGTAGAGGTCGACGAAGTCCAGTTGCTTGCCGACCGTCTTGAGCGCCTCGGAGAACTTCGCGTTGAACAGCTCCTGCAGCGTCGCCTGGTCGCTCGCGCGGCCGGTGCCGATCGCCTGGGCGACCTTGATGACGTCCTCGACCGTCTTGTTGACCCGCACGAAGAATGTGATCCGGATGTCGGCCCGGATGTTGTCCCGGCAGATCAGGCCCTCGTGCCCGGAGCGCTCGATCTCGATGGTCTTCACCGAGATGTCCATGACCTCGGCCTTGTGCAGCACCGGCAGCACGACGGCGCCGGTGAAGGTGACATCGACCCGCCGTACCTTGGAGATGATCAACGCCTTTCCTTGGTCGATCTTGCGGAACAACCGGGCGACCATGAGCGCGACGCCGACCACGATGAGCACGACGACGGCGACGAGCACCGCGAGTCCAGTGGTGATGACATTCATCGACAACCCCCATTGGTAGGGCGGGACAAACAGGAACTGGCAAGCCTCGAGCACCCGGCGTCGGGCGACGCCGGCGCAGGGCCGGGCAGGATTGGGCAGCGGTGTCAGGCGAGGGTGCTGGGGTCTTCCACGACCCAGAAGAACTCGCCGGTATCGTCGTAGCCGTAGATGTACGCGGCGCTGCCGGCGCGCAGCCCACCGTCGCCGGCCTGGCGCACCTGGACGATCGCCGACGATCCGTCGGCGGCCGTCACCTCGGCCTGACCGAAGGTCGACGTGACCGATCCGGTGCGGATGACACAGGGGCGCCCGAGCAGATCGGCACGGGACGGGCCGGGCGCCGCGGTGAACAACCGGCGGAGCGCGAGGACGGCCAGCCTGGTGACGAGCCACGCCACGCCGACGGCGACGACCAGCACCACGGCCGGCGCGAAGGGGCCGTGCACCACCGTCGCGGCGGCGAGACTGGCGAACCAGCCGAACGCGATCAGCAGTGAGACGGCAACGGTGATCGGCACGCCGCCGAGACCGGCGACATCCAACACGCCGACATCGTCGCCGCCGGCATCGCCGCCGGTGTCGCCGCCCGTGTCGAGCGACTCGACGTGCAGCGCTCCGAGCGACACCACCACCCAGTACCCGGCGACGACAAGCAGCAGCACGCTGAACACAGCCGTGGGAAACGCGAATGCCGCGCTGACGAAGTCACGCATGGATCCGCGTCACCGCCCCCGGGCACGCCCGGATCGCTGCACGGGCGGTCATCGCGGGTCGGCGGCCGGACGTGGCCGCCCCGGCGGGGTCAGGGTCTGGACACCGGACATCGCACCGCCGCCAACGACAGGCGGAAGCATCGGCACTGCGGAATGAGTGTGCGCGGCGGCGAAATCCACGATCGTGGGCCTTCCTGGTCAGCGTCAATGACTTGCCGACCAGACTTCCCGGCGCACCGTGCGTCATCATATGCCAAAGCGCCCCGCGACAGGAAGACCCATTGATCAACGGACCGCTGCCGATCCGGCATCGGCGCCGCACGACGGCCGGTATGTACAGGTGCCCCTGCCGGGAGGAGGACGCCACCTCGCTCGACCGTCGTGTCGTCCTCGAAGTACATCGTGAGTCCCTCGCGCTCCGGCAGCTCCGTCAAGGGGAACAGCGGCGGTGCACTGGTGCAGACCTTCCAGTAACGAATCCAGCAACGACAGCACCGTCCGCGGGCCAGCTTTCGGATTCCGCGGACGGTGCTGTGTGTTCCACCGGCTCAGCGCCCCTCGTCCGGAAGGGGTCTGAGAACGATCGACGGGTGCTGCTCGTCGAGCTGGTCCGGACTCAGACGGACGCCGGTGCGGCGGTCGATGACCGCGAGCATCTCCGCGAGCCAGTCGTCGCCGTCGGCGAGGTCGTCCGAGGCGCCGTTGCGGATGACCTCGCCCAACGTCAGCAGGTTACGCAGGTCCTCGTCGAGTGCCGCCGGATCGGCGCCGGTGAGCCGGTCCGGGAAGTGGCTGTGCAGGTAGGTGACGACCTCGCCGTGGGCGGCGTAGGCGAGGTACCGCTTGCCGAGGACGTTCCAGCAGGCGCTGTGGACCGTGGCCGCCTCGCTGAGGCGGGACAGCACCACGTCGCGGGTGCCCTGATGTCCGCCGACCTCGATCATTGACACCGCCGGGCCGGTCTGCACCAGGAACACCAGCTCGTCTCCGCCCGTCTCGACCTCCCACGCACGGCTCGGCGCGCGGGTGACGAGGCCGGCGGGGTCGCCGCCGAGCCGGCGGACCACCCGGTCGATGTCGACGGCGTCCGGGCCCCCCGGCTGCACGACGGTCCAGCAGCCGGCGACACCGAACCATTCGTTCTCGCCTCCGATGACGTCGAGGTACGAGCCTGCCAGCTCATCGCTCATGGCCAGATTCTCGACGACGTCCGGCTGCGACGGGTGTGTTCGGCCGGATTCACCGGCGTGCCGTCGCACGAGCGCTGCACGACCGGCGTCCCGGCCGTCGTGGAGCTGCCGCCCTCGGTGTCCAGGCACTGGTGGCTGCACATCGGGACGGTCTCTTCAGTCAGTTCCGGGGCCCTGCACCGATCTCCAGTAGCGCGTCACAGCACCCGCGGGGTGCCCGGGGCACCGAACTGTGACCGTCGTACGCCCTGGCAAGACTGTCGTACCCTGACCGGCGACTACCATCCAGGGGAGCATCATTTTGCGCGCATTGCACCGTATCGCGGTTCCGCTCGTCGCTGCGGCGACCTTGCTGGCCGGCTGCGGCGAGTCTTCTCCGTCGTCCAACGCGAACGGGACACCGGCGACCACGGGCGCAGCGGCACCCGCCGCGTCGGCCTCGGCCAAGCCGACGGCCGGGTCCGCCGAGTTCGAGGCGGCGATCGCCGACCTCGCCACCAAGCCGTACGCGTTCCTGACCAAGGCCAAGAGCGGCCCGCAGGTGAAAGGGTCGGTCGACCCTACGGCCGGCAACATCGCCCAGGTCGCCGACATCCCGGCCGCCAAGCTCAAGGTCAGCGTCACGGTCGTCGGCGAGGACTACTACGCCAAGCTCGACGGCGTCCAGATCCCGGGTGCGGCGAACAAGTGGATTCATTTCGAACCGGGGAAGCTGCAGTCACTCAACAAGCTGCTCATCAACACTGCGCAGGACCCGACCGGCCTGACGCTCATCGCGAAGGCCATCGTCACCGCCAAGAAGGACGGCACGAAGATCACCGGCACGTTCGACGCGACAAAGGTCGGCGAGGGCGTCGGTGGCATCGGCGCCGAATCGGTCGCCGCGCTCGCCGACAAGGCCAAAGCGATTCCATTCACCGCCACCCTCGACGCCCAGGGCAAGCTCACCGCGCTGTCGTACATGGTGCCGGAGCACGGTGAAGAAAAGGCCGACACCATGACGACGACGTACTCGGCCGTCGGCACTGCCGTGAAAATCGCCAAGCCGAGCCCGGTCGTCGAGGCCACCGAGCAGATCTACGCCGGACTCAACGGCTGACATGCCGAGGCGATGGTGGCCGCCGAATCGCGATACGCGGCGGCCACCATCGTCATCCACATGACACGTAGCGCTCCGCTCCGCGGAGAGCGCCCGCGCCGGTAGGCGCTCGCTCAGCAATGAAACAGCGCCGGCCTCACTGGCACCGGGCGAAATGGTGGTCTGGTCAGCACCGGCCGCGCGCCAGTCGTCGCGGCGAGCTCGCACACATGAAATATTGGTGACCTTCGGGGCGGTGGCCCGGCGGATCAGCAGGGTGTGCTCGTACCCATCGGCCGGCGGCTGGTCCTTGACCACCACGGCATGCGCGGCCCAGTCGTAGAACGCTTTCCTGTACTGCCATCGCCGCAAGACCGCCGCTGCCACACGGTGGCCGGTGTGCACGCCAGCACCGCGTCCGGGCGCAGCGGCTGCCCGCGCACGTCGAGCAGGGGCAGGTCCACCGGGACCGCCAACACGTAGGGCACCTGCTGGTCATGGCAGAAGCGGCGCAGCGCCGGGTCGCGCCCGTAGCCGGAGTCGGCGGCGAACCAGGAGAACACCACCGCCGGGTCGGCCAGAGCCCGCTTCAGCATCGCCAGCCCTTGGTGCGGCTTGGTGACGAACCCCACCTGCGCAGGCACTCCGGCGGCCCGACAGCACCCTGGGTCGTCGGTCCGCCCGGCGATCTCCTCAACTGTCGCGACCTCGACCACGCTGGTAGGTCAGGCCGTGGCGAGGTCCGTGGTGCAGTGCGGGCAGCGGACCGCGGCCGCCGGCACGTCCTCCATCCGGCAGCTCGGGCAGGTCTTCGTCGGAGGCGGGTCCCCAAACACCGTTCTGCCGCGCTTCTGCATGTACGCCCGGTACGGGACCACGATCAGGTAGTAGATGACAGCCATGAAGATGATGAAGTAGATCAGAGCGCCGATGAAGGCCCCGAGGTCGATCCGCTGGCCGTTCACCGTCCAGCCGATACCCTTCCCCGTCGTGCCGCCGCCTGCCAGTGCGTTGACCAACGGCGTGATGACGCTGTCGGTGAACGCCTTGATCAAAGTGCTGAAGGCCAACGCGACCACCAGACCCACAGCAATGATGATCAGGTCGCCCTGCATCAGGAAGTTCTTGAAGCCCTTCAACATCCGCACTCCCCCGAGGCCGCCGCTGAGCCCTCTCTACCGAGCCAGCGCCGACCTAAACCAAGCCGACCTGCCTTAGGGGGTGTCTCACTTGGTGAGTTTGGTGAGTCGTCGGTGGCAGATGAGGATGGCTGCGAGGTCGGCGAAGGCTTGGAAGTGCTCGGCTTTGCGTTCATAGCGGCGCACAAGGCGCCGGTTGTTGGT
>NZ_BAAAQD010000043.1:0-76457 GCF_039531485.1 Dactylosporangium maewongense
AACACCGCGAGCGCCGAGGCCTGGCCGACGTGCTGCTGCAGGAACGTCAACCGGTAGATCTGCACGCCGGGCACCATCGTCTGGTAGCCGGGACCGCCTTGCGTCGCGATCTGGACGACGTCGAAGCTCGCCAGGGCGGCGATGATCGTGAACGTCGTGCACACGACGAGTTCGCGCCGCAACCCGGGCAGCGTCACGGCGAAGAACTCACTGACCCGCCCGGCCCCGTCCAGCCGGGCCGCCTCGTACAGCGCCGGGTCGATCTTGCCGATGCCCGCCAGCAGCAGCACCGTGCAGAAGCCGAGCATGACCCAGACTCCGATCACACCGACCGCGGGCAGAGCGAACGTGAAGTCACCGAGCCAGGCCCGTGTGTACTGATCGAGGCCGACTGCGCGCAAGACCTGATTGACCAGGCCGTCCGAGGAGTACATCCACGTCCACGCGATACCGGCCGCGACCAGCGGAAGCACCTGGGGGATGAACAGTACGACCCGGGCGGTGGTGCTGAACGCGCTGGGCTTCAGTTCGCGGATGAGCGACGCGGCGACCAGACCGAGCCCGACCGGCAGGACCGTGTAGAACACGACGAGGACGAACGCGTGCACCACGGACTGCAGTAGCTCCGGCTGGGTGAAGATCGCTTTCCAGTTGTCCAGTCCGGCAGGCGTCGCCGGCCCGATGCCATCCCAGTCGTAGAACGAGTACTGCACGGACTGGAGCATCGGGAACAGCACGAAAACGCCGTACATGCCGAACGCTGGCGCAACCCAGAGGAGCGCGCTCCAGCTCCGCCGCCGGAGTGCGGATGGGCGCCGTGCGGCGGGTTGTGGTGCCGCAGGAACGCTCGACGGGTCGGTCATAGCCGAATCCTGCCGCATCGCCTCCGGGGTCGAGACGGACAGCACCGCATCACCCCTGGGTCGGCTCGCCGCGATCATCGCCCGAGATCGCGCTCGTAGTCGGACTGCACCTTGGCCGCGAACGCCTCGGGCGTCGTCTTGCCGGCCAGCAGCAGCTGCGTCTGCGGGATGAGGCTGTTGACGTGGATCGAAGCCGTCGCATCAGCCATGAAGCCGACCAGCCCGTCGCCCTTCAGCAACTCCTGGAACGCGCTGACGGTGGCGGCGACCGCCGACCCCTCGGGCGCGGTCGGAGCCGGCGCGTCCGACGGGCCGGCCGGCACCAGCCCGCCGAGGGTGACCGTCTCCTGCCGCGCCTGCTGGTCCGTCTGCACGAAGTCCAGGAACGCGGCCGCCACGTCTGCGTTGGGTGACTTCGCCGGGATCCCCAGGTTGGCGACGGCGGTCATCGCGTACGACGGCCCACCGGCAACGCCGGGCGGGAACAGGAAAAACCCGAACTGACCGGGTCCGGTCTTGTCGAGTCCCGGAGCCTGCCAGTTGCCGCTCGGGAAGAACACGCCGTTGCCCTTGATGAACTCGGCCGGGGCCCGGGTCTGGTCGATGTCGTTCACGTCGGCCGGCAGGTATCCCGCCTGTCCCCAGCGTTGCAATGTCGTGGCGGCCTTGACCGTCGCCGCGGTGTCGATACTCGCGCCGGGTTTGGCGTAGTTCCAGTCCTGGACGGCTCGCGCGTCACCGGCGTAGGACATCACCAGGTTCTGCAGCGGATAGACGCTGCCGCCGTCCTTGCCGTTGATCATGATCGGCTGCAGCCTGGCGTCCTTCGCCTTGGCGAGCAACTGCTCGAACTCGGCGACAGTCGCCGGTGGCCGCGCCATACCGATCCGCTGCGCAAGCGCCTTGTTGTAATACACCCCGGTCAGGCCAAAACCAGCGCCCGCAGCGTACAACGAGCCTGTCCCCCGCTGTCTGCCGTCCGCCGCGACACGGGTGGAGGCGAACTGCGACTGCGGCCACTCGTTCCACCCGTACGCCTGCGCATACGGGTCGAGGCTGATCAGCAGGTGGTCCTTGGTCAGGTTGCCGAGCTGCGGCACGCGGACGAGGTCGGGCACGTTGTTCCCGGCGAGAGTGCGCGCGATGGTCGTGGTCAAGGCGGCGTAGTCCTGGCTCTCCACCTTGACGGTCACGTTGCTGTGCTTGGCGTGGAACAGCTTGCCGAGAGCGGTGTAGAACGGGACGTCGACGCCGCTGGTGACGAGCAGCTTCAGGGTGACCGGTTCGCTGCCGATACCGGTGGAGACCGGCTTGGACGGCGCCGGGCCGGCTTCGGAGTTGCCGCCGGGTGCGCAGGCGGCGAGCAGCAGGGCAGCCGCCGCGGCGACGCCGGCGGCCCGGAGGGTTCCGCAGTAATGGGTCAGCGATCGCACGAGAAGTCCTTAAGGCTCGATGGTGTGGGTTGACTGGAACGCGCGGCGTACGGCGTCGCCAGCCTTGCCAACGGCGTGATGCGCGTCGGTCATCACGGCGAACATCTCGAAGAAGCCATGGATCTGCCCCGCGTACTCGGTCAGCTCGACCGGCACGTCGGCCGCCTCCAGACGCCGGGCATAGTCCTCGGCCTCGCGGCGGAGGAAATCGTGTTCGGCCGTGATGATCGTCGCAGGCGCGACACCGCGCACAGATTCAGCGTGCAGCGGGGATACATACGACGCCTTGCGGTGTGCTGGGTCGGGGACGTACGTCGCCCAGATGTGCTGGAGCCGACGGTAGCTGTTGGAGCCGAAACCCGACTGGCCCGCGAAGGTCTCGTACCGCCGCCGGAACGCGACCTTGTAGTCGGTGTTCTCGACGCTGTCGAGTACCGGGTAGACGAGGAGTTGGGCGGCCAACCGAACGCCTTCATCACGCGCTTTGAGCGCGGCAGCCGCGGCGAGGTTTCCGCCCGAGCTGTCCCCACCGACAGCCACGCTGCCGAAGTTGTGGCGTGCCCAGGTGACGGCCGTCCACGTGTCGTCGAAGCCGGCTGGAAACGGGTACTCGGGCGCGAGCCGGTAGTCGATGGACAGGACCCCGCACCCGGCCCGGTTCGAGAGTGCCCGGGCGACACCCTCGGCGGTGTCGAGGTCTCCGTGCATCCAGCCGCCGCCGTGCGCCCAGACCAGCACCTCCCGTTCCGCACCCGTGGGCAGATAGAGCCGAGCCGGTACGCCGTTCGCGTCGACCGACTCGACAGAGGCCACCGGCGCCGGCTCGCCGGTCACGGCCAGGACCTTCGCACGTGCGTCCGCCCGCACGGCCGCGATGTCGGCGGCCCACGGGTCGGGTGATGATCCGGAGCTGTCCAGGAAGGCCTGAACCTGCTCGTGCGGCCGCAGCGCAGTGTCCTCCTCACGGACGACCGGGGTTCCCCGCCGGAAAGCTGCACTCATGCGATCGCGCCTCTCGCCACAGTTAAGACTGAGCACTCAGTCTGTTTCGCAGAAGTTACCGAATACTCAGTCGGTTGTCTATGCTTGGCGATGACCGTCCCGACCATCGCGAGGAGATCAACCGTGTCCCCTGCCCAGAAGCCCAAGACCTCAGCGAAGGGCCTCGAGACACGGGACCGCATCGTCGACGTCGCCGTACGATTCATCGCCCGCAACGGAGCGCGCGGCACCAGCCTCGCCGACATCGCGGCCGAGGCCGGCGTGTCACAGACCGGGCTGCTCTATCACTTCCGCAGCAAGGAGGCCCTGCTCAACGCCGTCATGGATCGCCACCTGGCCTTCTCCGAGCAGTGGCTGTGGGGCGACGGACCCGACCCCGGCATCAAGATCGTCGACATCATCGCCAAGCACATGGCCAGCTGGCCCAGCCAGCACGACGGCAAGGTGGCCAGCCTGCTCGGCATGAACACCGTCGTCCTCGGCGAAAACGTCAGCCCCGACACCGACCTCCACCCACGGCTGGTCGACGGCTACCGGACAACGATCGACCGCGTGACAGCGACCCTGCGGTCCGCACAAGAGCGCGGCGAGATGCACGATGACATCGACCCGCAGCTCAAGGCAATGGAAATCATCGCTTTCTGCTACGGCCTCGAGGCCGCATGGTTGGTGGACCCGACGATCCCCGTCGCCGCGGCGGCCGCCCAATGGGCGGCACAGCAGACCAGGCAGTTGGCGACCGGGTCGGCGACGTCCTGACGACACGCCCCCGGGAGTCCGGCACTCATCGAAATGTTCACGGGTCCACGCTGGACACCGCCGTGCGGTGGTAGGCGACCCAGCCCCGAACGATCGGGACGATGCCCCCAGAACCGCCGCACACCCGCAGAGGGGCCAGCCGTGAATCAGTCGTTCGGCGGGGTCGGTCTCCTCGATGGTGACGTCGCTGCCGTGACTGCTGTGGAACCGCCAGCGGGTGATCACGCCGTCCGGGCCGCGGAGTTCGCCTGCGGCCAGCGCCGCGTCGATGCGCTCTCGCACGACCAGTTCGTCGGTCGGAGGCCCCAGCGACGTGCTCAAGCACATTCTCCCAGGTCGCCTCCGGCATACGCCGGCCGAGTAAAGGGGTCGGTGCCAGAAGAGCTGCGCCTGCGCCGCCTCCGCCTGATTGCCGAATCGACCGGCGACGACCTTCCGCAGCACCTCGAGCGTTCAGCGCACCGCGACGACGATGACCTCCGCCGGGAACCGGAACCCGGCGAACGCCGACTTCGCAGGCCGCCACCGATCAGGCCTGATCGATGACTTTATCGCTCAAGTCTGCCTCGATCTTGCCAACGCTCAATGCACGGCGCCCAACTACTGGGCTCTGGCACAAGTTCCGGATCCAGGTGGCGATCTTCAGCCGGGCCTCGGTGCGGGTGCGGAACTGCTGGCGGTGGACATATTCGAACCGATGTCTCGTTCAGCCATGAACCTCTATCCCTCGAGTTCTGGCCTCCACGTTGCGAGGGGGACCGCACCGTACGGCTCCCCCGCACCGTCGCGTTCGCACGCACCCTCGCGCTCCGCGGTGCCCGCACCCACCAGCGCCGCACCTCCGTGAGCCCGAGTTCCCCCGGACCGCCAGCCCGACCCCGGCTGCCGCCTCCCCCGCTCCGGCGGCCGAGCCGACTCGAGCGATCGGCGTTCCGGATCGGTCCTGCGGCTGGTGCTCGGCACGGTCGTCGTGGTGCTGCTCTGGCCGGCGGCTGGCTGTGGACCCGACGGCTGCGCGGTCCCCAGCCCCGCTGACACGCCTGCGGCGACCGATACGGTCCACAATGGACAGTTATTGCCGATCCATGTGCAAAGTGTCACGTGTCGCAAAGCATCAGGTTGGGTAGGGCTTGAAGCGATTGGGACTGCATAGCCGGCGAAACCCTGGGGTATCTGTATGCGTTTGCGTGGCCGTAGTGTGCTGTCCGCCGTTTCGTCGCTGCTGCTGTGTGGACTGCTCGCCGGCGTGGTGGTGGCCGCTGCGACGTTCCCGGCGCTGGCCGTGTCGGGCCTGGCCGCCAAGTCCGGCGCCGACCACTTCGAGAGTCTGCCGACCACGTTCGACGTGCTGCCGGCGCCGCAGATCTCGTACGTCTACGCCAGCGACGGCAAGACGCTGCTGGCGATGATGTACGACGAGAACCGGCGGGACGTGCCGATCACCGACGTCGCGCCGGTCATGGCGCAGGCGATCGTGGCCGCCGAGGACACCCGGTTCTACCAGCACCACGGGGTGGACGCGAAGGGTGTGGCCCGCGCGTTCGTGAACAACCAGAACGGCGGCGATCAGCAGGGCGCCTCGACGCTGACGATGCAATACGTGCGGCAGGTCTCCGCCTACACTGCGCGCACGCCGCAGGAGGTCGTGGAGGCCACCGACAAGACGCCGGCCCGCAAGGTGCGCGAGATGAAGCTCGCGGTCGCGCTGGAGAAGAAACTCTCCAAAGCGCAGATCCTGGAGCGGTACCTGAACATCTCGTCCTACGGCCACGGCGCGTACGGCATCTTCGCCGCGTCGCACGTCTACTTCAACAAGGACCCGAAGGACCTCACGCTGCCGGAGGCCGCGCTGATCGCCGGCCTGGTGAAAGCCCCGACGACCAACGACCCGGCCACGGCCGAGGGCCTGCCACGCGCGCTGGACCGGCAGAAGTACGTGCTCGACCAGATGGTGACGATGGGCTACATCACCGGGCAGCAGGCCGACGAGGCGGCGGCCGCCGAGCTCACGATCGTCGGCAGGCGGACCCCCGAGGGCTGCGAGGCCGTCCAGCGCGCCGACCTCGGCGCCGGCTTCATGTGCGACTACCTGCGCCGGTGGTGGCTCGAGCAGCCGGCGTTCGGCGCCGACGCGTACGAGCGGCAGAACAAACTTCGCTCCGGCGGCTACACCATCGTCAGCTCGATGAGCGTGCAGGCCCAGGCTGCCACGTTCAAGTACGCCCAGAACCAGCCGGGCGCCGGCAACTCCGTCAAGCTCGGCGACTCCGATGCGGCCATGCTCGCCGCGATCGAGCCGGGTACCGGGCGGGTGCAGGCCCTCGCGACGAACCGCAACTTCAGCAACGACCAGACCCACAACGGGGCCAGTACCAACCCGGCGAAGAAGGGACAGAAGGGCAACTATCCCAACACGACGGTCCCGCTCATCACCGGCGGCCCGGAGATCCTCGGCTACCAGGCCGGATCGTCGTTCAAGATGTTCTCCGCGGTCGCCGCGCTGGAGGCAGGTCTGCCGCTGTCGCATACCGAAAACGTCCAGAAACAGTTCGTGTCCGACTATCCGGTCGACCCCAGCAGCCCCACCGCCTGCAACGGGGCGCACTACTGCCCGAAGAACTCGGGTGACCAGGCCGGCGACTTCAACATGTGGCAGAGCTTCGGCATGTCGCTGAACACGTACTTCGTGCCGCTGCAGCAGAAGGTCGGCGCCGAGAAGGTGGTCGACGTGGCGCAGCGGCTGGGCATCCAGTTCCGGTCCTCGAACGACGCCAAGCTGGCGGCTGACGCCCACCAGTGGGGCGCCTTCACGCTGGGCGTGTCGGACACGACCCCACTGGACCTCGCCAACGCCTATGCCACCCTGGCCGCTGACGGCAAGTTCTGCGCCCCGACCCCGATCGTCGAGATCCGGGACTTCAACGGCAACAAGATCGACGCCGGGAGCCCGCAGTGCAGGCAGGTCGTCGACCCGGACGTGGCCCGCGCCGCCGTGGACATGGCCCGCTGCCCGGTCGGCGACCAGTCCGCGTTCAACGCCTGCCCCGACGGTGGTACGGCCGCCGGCGTCCACGGCCAGGTCGACCGGCCCGTCGCTGGCAAGACCGGTACCACCGACAGCGAGAAGAGCGCGACGTTCGTCGTGATGGCCAAACAGCTCGCGGTCGCCGGCATCGTCACCGATCCCGACAACCCGCAGACCAACAAGACGATGTCGCACCCGGTCATCAACAACGCGGTCGCATACACGCTCAAGGGCGCCCTCGCCGGCGTGCCCGCGGTGAACTTCACCGCGCCGAGCCATGCCAAGGCGTTCGGCGGCTAACCACGTCTCGCTGAGGGAGCAGAGCGGGAGCGCAACGGCTCCCCGAACGGCGCTGAACCGAGCCGAACGGCCGCTGTTGCGTTCGCCGACTGGAGGGCGCGTATGCGTGAGCGCGGCCAGTCTTCAGATGGCGGCGGCGAGCTCGGTGAACGCTGCACCGACGCGGAGCCCGCGCGGAGCGTCGAGTCCGAGTTCGTAAATGGCCGCGGCCATTAGGTTCTGCATGAAGAGGTGTGTCCGGCGATGATTGTCTGTGCGGTCCGGTCGGTCCGCAGCCCGCGCATCGGTCTGAGCCACTGTTTCAGCTGACTATGATCGGCCTCGACCCGGTTGTCGGCATGCCGTTCGACATGGTGCCACGCCCACGGAACCAGCTCATCGAGGACCGCCGGGTACACCGACGCTGCGTCAGTGACCATCTCGGTGGGTCGCACCTTCAGGGTGGCCAGCGCCCGCCGGAAGAACCGTCGTGCTGCCTCGGCGGCGCGGCGGGCGGAGACGAGCACGTCGATGACCTGGCAGATGTCGAGAACTTGCTGGATGAGCTGTCATCCTCCAAGGCGAGGACCTCCGCTTGGATCGGGGACGCACAGTGCCGCCTGCGGCTCACACAGCATCGACCTCGGCCCGGCGGGGCAACTGCCACACCGAATGCCCAACGCCCGCCCGCCGCCGAGCGGAGCATACCCTCGGGAAGATCACCGTACGGGCGTTCGTGTCAGAGATGTGTCACGGTCATCCACAGTGGACACTTGAATTGGACGGGGTGCAATCCTGAGTCAAGGTGTCGATCACGTGACGCCACGATCGCCGACGACTTACAAAACGCCTGCTCAACCACACTCTCACGGCAAGCACCGACAGGCCCTCACAGACCCCTTGACTCCGCTCAACGCAACAGCGAGGAGTTCAGCGAGCACGCCGGGCGGCCGTCGACGTCGCAAACCGTACGGTCGTACGGGCAAAGCGCGTGTCATGACACGATCAGAAGATTCGTCACGGTCAACAGAAAAGGCCAGCTGAGCTGGCCTTTAGTAAAGTCGGGACGGCGGGATTCGAACCCACGACCCCTTGACCCCCAGCATCGGAACGGTTCCACTGTGGAGTGTCGGCTCGTGTCGGCCGGTGTTCTCACATCCAAGTGACCTGCCCATATTAACACGGCTGAGTGTTGGCCTATGTTGCGTCATGCTTCCGTGTCCGCCTGGAGTTGATCTCCGCTGTGAGCGCGTTGTTAGCGCACTCCAATCAAGTGCCGTTCGTGATGCCGCGTCCACACCGGCTCTCAACCCGGCCACCCGCGATGCCGACCGTATTGTCCTGACGACGACAGGTGTTCGGCATCGAGCGTGTCGGTGCCGGCCGTCAGGAGGTCGCCCGCCGGGTCGAGGAACTGGCCGGCTTCCTCGGGTGCGACCAGCTCGACGATATGGTCGGCGGTTTGCCGGCGGCGCGCCGCGTTGACCAGGGCGTAGTAGCGCATCAACGTTCCAGGATCGTGACCGAGCCGCTCCGCCACCTCAGGGATGCCGTACCCGGAATCGAGCAGGCTGGAGGCGAACAGGTGCCGGGCCTGGTGCGGGCCGATCGCACGGACCCCCGCCTCCACAGCGAGCCGGTTGAACCGGCTGGTCACATTGGCCGGTCGTAGCCTACTTGCGGGGGCAGTTCCGCTTGTCGTGCCCGTGGAAGCCGCAGACGCTGCACGTCCCTGCGTTTCCCTGGACGGGGCACGACCTCTTGTCATGGCCTTCAGTCCCACACCATGAACAGGTCCGGCTGCCGGCCATTGGTTCTCCTTATGCTGTTTCTCGACCCTTGGGGCTCATGGTACCGGCCGCGTCACCGGTCAGCCAAACACTTCGGGAGGGCCAAGAGGGGCCACCCGACAGGGCTTCTACGGCGCGTGTCAAGATTTTTGAGGCGGGTTGGTAGGTTTTCGTTGAGTTGGCCGGCCTGTCTGCGTCGTCTTACTCGGCGGGCTTGTTGATCCATGCGGCGGTGGGCAAGACGGCTGGTTCGGGGTGCTTGCGGACGAACCGTTCGAGGGTTGCGGACGTAGGCGGCGTCCAACACCTCCGCGCGGACCGCATGAACCTCCCCGGCGTGTCCATAATGGACGTTGTGCGGGGTGTGCCAGGCGACACTGGCCGATGCTCGGTGTTGTACCAGCCGAAGAACCGTTGGCAGAACGCCCTCGCGTCGAGCAGGTTCGCGAACGTCGCCGGGAATTCGGGGCGGTACTTCAAGGTCCGGAACTGCGACTCGCTGAACGGGTTGTCATTGCTCGTATGCGGCCGGGAATGCGACTTCGTCACGCCCAGATCGGCGAGCAGGAACGCCACCGGCTTGGACGCCATCGACGAGCCGTTGTCGGCGTGGATGGCAACTACTCCGGCGAGTTGGAGGACCCGTGCAGGAACGTGTTCACCGACATCTGGGATGCGTACTACGGCCTTCCCGGCGCGCTGCAAACGCAGTAATGGCGGGCTGCTGACATGAGTCGCCGGTCCGTAATCTGGTTCGCCGTCGGGGTTGTCGCGGTGATCGTCGGTGCTGTCGTGGCCTGGCAGGTCGTGACGGACACCGGTGGTGGCCGGGTCCCGATCAGCAGTGCCCGGGCCGGCGCCGACAGCCACGACCTCCTGGTGATGATCCAGTTCGCGTCGTGTGACCGCGTGGACAAGGTACAGGTCACCGAGGAGCCGCAGCGGGTCCTGCTCACCGCCGCGGAACCTGACTGCTGCCGTATCGTCTCATCGGCTTGAGAACCCTTAGCGTGGTCGCCGTGATCGTCACCCTGCTCACCGGTGGGTGCGCCGGTAGTTATGGGCAGCTCGAACGAGCGCCGCTGCGCAGCTGGAGTCGAACGCGTTCACGTTTGTGTCGAAAACGCATTGAACGTGTTCAGCTCCTGCCGTCACTGAGCACCCCCATCAACCCGCCATACACACGCTGAGCTGCACGGATGAGGTTCTCGGCACTCGCAGCCTCCGCGCCAGGATCCGCCCGGTCGGCACCTGATCGACTGCAGGGCCGACGTAGCACTGATCGCCTCCGGCCGTATGGACCGGGAAGCCGGCGCCGTGCACCCCGCCGCCCGGCACCGACCTGCGCGATCCCGTTCCACAAGTCCGCGGTGATGACCACCGCAGACCAACCCGAAACCGCACAGATCACCGCGGGATGGCCGCAGCAGGCACCGCGCAGGTGCTGCACGACGCCGGGTCCGAACTCGTACGCGTCCGCACTGGGCAGGCCGAGAAAGGACGCGCCGCCAGCGGCGTCGTACACCTCCTCGAACGCCTCCTTGACGCCCGGCACGCCGTCACCCACACGGGGACCGGCGTTGCACCCCCGCCGCGACAGACGCAGAGTCGTCTGGCCGCTGAACTGCGCAAACCACGATCGAGGTGCAGTGCCAACGGTCGTGCCGCCACCACGGCCCTCGCGGCCACTGACCATCTGGCCGCAAGGGCGAAGAGGTCGTCGTTCGCGCGGATGCGACGCACGGCTACGCGAGAATCTGGGCGAATCGGCTCCAGTCGGTGTACTCCCAGTCCCAGCGACGGCAGACCCGCTCCCGCGGCATGTTGTCCTTGAGCGGGTCCAGCAGAGCCAGTTGGGAAGCGGATTCGTCCCCGATCACGATGGCGAGCAGGTATCGAGCGGAGCCGCTGATCATGACGGCCATCTCATTGTTGGTAAGCGCGAAGCGGCTGTCCCGGCCGTCGACCTTCTTGACCTCAAGGTGGACGAGGGTCCCGTCAGGCATCGTGCCGTCGAGGTCGTAGCCCAGGTTCTGGCGACTCACGTCCTTGAGGTGCCATCCTAGGGCGTTCAGAAACTCCAAGACGGCGATCTCAGCAGCCCGCCACCGTTGGATGGCACCGGAGAATGAGATGGCCTGGTTTCCCCACTGGGGCACAGCCGATCCCTTTTCGGCGACGGCGGAAAGCGTCGTTTCGTTCTCATTCTTGCCCACCAGGCCCTGTTCCCGCGGCGTCAGTGCTCTCCCCTGTGCACGTGCAATGTCCACCACACGTGCGGCAAGGTTGCGTCGCGTGCCCTCCGTCAATTGGTCGTTGTCGACGCGCTCCAGCAGGTCCTCGATCCGGAGCGTCTGCGCACCGAGTACAGTGCGCAGCGCGCGCGCCTGCGATGCGTACTGCTCTGCGTAGATCGCCGGAGGTGCGCCGTGGGGGAATACCGCGGGAAGGTCGCCTGGCGCCAAAGGCACTTCACTGAAGGCGAAGGGCAGCGGTCTCCTCGCCAGTTCCTCGCTGATAGCGGTCAGCATGGCAGCCGCTGCCGAGCCATCGCCACCGATTGCGACCGTCCGAAGGTCCTCCCCTTGCATCAGCAGTTCCCAGAGACGGTCCCGGACCGCGCTGGGACCGTCCCTCAGGGCAGTTGCGACCAGACGGCCCATCTGACGCAGCACAGCCTGGGTAGCCGTGTCCGACACGACCGCGTGCGTCCGAGAAGGATCTGTAAGGATGTCGCCCGAGGCTACGATGGGGATGGCCAACTCATCTTCCAACGGTAGGAAACATGCCAGCCGACCACGGACTCCAGTGAGACGTTCGGCGTGAACGTCGGCCGGCACCAGCACAACGGTGTCGCCCTCGGCGAGTCGGTGGAACGTCGCCTCGACGCCATCCAGGACCAGCCGAACCATGTCGCCTTCCACCCGGCATACCAGTCGCTGCTCGCCCGATGGCCGAAGGACCGTAACCTGTCGCAGATGCCGCAGAAAGGGCAGCGCAATCGGGTCCAACGCCAACTGGGTCGCCTCCCCCGCGTTACTGAGCCCGAGGGTGAACGCAGCTCCATCAATAATTGTCGATGGCTTCACGTTCGCCGGTATTCGCAGCAATGGGACCTGGGCAGCATCGGAGACGCCCAGCACGCCGGCTGCCGCGGCCCGGTCGAAGGTCAGCGCCACCCCGTTGGACGCCACGGTAACCTCGGCGGCCACCGCAGCCACGGCCTTGAATCCAATGCCGCGGTATCCGATGCTTCCGCCATCTCGATGTTTCGTGGAGCTGGCGCTGCGGCACAGCGCCTCCACGTCAGCAGCATCGAAAGGACGGCCATTGTTGCGCCAATGCACGGTGCCCGGCAGTCTGAGGTCCACCGTGACGACGGTCGCGCCGGCGTCGTCGGAGTTCTGCAGGAACTCATACAGGACGCGGTTGCGATACGTCTCTGCCAGCAACGCTTCGATCCTGGCAATCTCTCCGAACAGTCCCGGCGCCTGCTCATGCTCACGCAGCAGCTGCGTCCGCAGTTGCTGCACCGCGTCGACCAGCGTGCTCATGCCACGGGATCCGTCACTCGGACCACCACGCGCGCCGGGGCACCAGCGAGGTCATCCAGTTTCGCCGTCACGACGGCCACCAGGGATGGCCCCCGTCTCGGCACACTGCCGCCTTTGTGCACCGTTACCCACCGGTAGTTGGACAACGTGCGGTTCTCCAGCAGGAAGCCCACCTCGTCATAGGTGCACACAGTGACGTCCGGAGCCTGCACGACGAAGTCCTCCTGCTCTGCGATCGGAGCGGACAGGTCCCCAAAGTAGTCATCGGAATCGATGGCGGCCGCCAAGAGTTCATCGGCGCTGCCTAAGGCGAACTGGGCACGAAGAGATACCTCGAGGTCCACGTTGGCCCGAATCCGCGCGGTCAGTTCCCGAGTCTCGGTGCGAATACCGCGTTTCGTGGTCTGATCGAGAACCTCGACCGGCAGGTCCGCCCACCGTGAGGACGGTCGGGAGTGCCACCCGTCGATCTCGTCCCAGTCCATTGCGGTGACCCAGATGGACTGGTCGTCAGGGTTGGGACGGACAGTTGACTCCCATTTGTCCGTGCTCTCGGAGATCATCTTTGGGGCGCGCAGTTCCTTTGCCTTCCGTCCCAGCCCCAACGTCTGGTAGCTCATGAGCGGCCCGTGCGCCGCAGAGCGCAGTTGCCAGACGAGAGGCGGGAGGTACTCGCTCATCGACAAGTTGGTGGCGTTGTAGCGATCCCGCCAGTCATCCGGGTGGAACCGCAGTTCTCCTGCTGCAGTCACCATGTTGAGGTAAGAGTGCGGCCCGAGATGTTCAGTCATGAGACGGGCCTGAAGGTTCACCGCCTCCCATCCCAGCAACGACAGCGAGATCTCATCCACCTCAACCTTGATTGGAACGAACTTCATAGCTGACATCTCAATCCTCTGCGAACGCGACTGCCATTCATGTGGGAAACTCGGGGTCGAATCCACCGACGGTGCCCTCGCACCTGAAGACCGCCAGCGCCGGGCGGCTGGTCGAACAACGGAGCCAAGGCCCGCAGGTTCTGGCGTCGTCGAGGCCGAGGTGGTGAAGACCTCGATCGTTGAGGGCGAGTACGGAGCGCGGTGCGTTGCCGCTCACGCCGGTCGTCGGTGAAGATCGGCATGGGAGCACACTATGCCGTCACCGGCGACACAGTCGATCTCCCCTGCATGCGTGACGGCGCGGTGTCACCGGCCGTACCCAGCCGGTCGGCGCCGTTGCGTTGTGGGATCGGCGGACGCGTTGAACCCGTGTCGGGTCCGTGGTCAGATCGCGTGGGCGAGTTCGGCGAACGCTGCGGCGACTCGCGTAACCGGCGAGGCATCGACGGCGAGTTCGTAGTGGCTGCGGCGCAGGTTCTGCATGAAGGTGTGTCCGGCGATGATCACCTGCGCTGTCTTATCCGTTCGTAGGCCGCGCATCGGTCTCAGCCGTTGCTTCAGCCGACTGTGATCAGCCTCGATCGGATTATTGGCGTACCGCTCGACGTGGTGCCATGCGGACGGAATCAGCTCATCCAGCACGGCGGGGTAGACCGCGGCGGCGTCGGTGACCACCTCGCTGGGGGTCACCTTCAATACCGACAGCGCCCGTCGGAAGAACCGCCGGGTCGCGTCGGCGTCCCGGCGGGCCGAGACCAGCACGTCGATGACCTGCCCGTACTGGTCGACCGCCCGGTACACGTACCGCCAGACCCCGTTGACCCTGACGTAGGTCTCGTCGACGTGCCACATATCGCCTGGTGAATGGCGGCAGAACCGGGCCGCATCGGCGAACAGCGGCGTGAACCGCTGCACCCACCGGTAGACCGAGACGTGGTCGACCTCCACGCCGCGCTCGACCAGCAACTCCTCGACGTCGCGGTAAGAGAGGTTGAACCGCAGATACCAGCGTACCGCGACCACGATCACCTCCGGCGGGAACCGGAACCCGGCGAACGCCGACGTCGCAGGCAGCCACAGGCCAGGACAGATCGATGACTTCACCGCTCAAGCTTGCCTCGATCTTGCCAACGCTCAATGCAACGGAGCCTCTGCAAGGAGTACGGCATCCCAGCCCGCATCGTCCCGATTCCGAAGTGACCTGCAGCCGTTCCTACACGGCGACGCCGAAGAGTTCGACGTCAGCGGGCGGCGCATGGAGTGCGTCACCGGTAAGAGGCTGTACGCCGACCTCGGTGATGCCCGCGTCGTCCCGGCGCAGCCATAGCCGTCCAACCAGTGCCTTGCCCGCGCACCGGACAAGGACGATGCGGCCCTCGTACAGGTCGATCTGGCCCGTCGAGACCGGCTCGAAGACCTCGTCCAGCATCTCCTCGAGGAGGAACCGGCGGCTAAGGGTCCGGATGGGGTCGAGATTTGTCAGGCTGATGCGGGGCACGCCGGCAGAGCTGGTTGCCGGGCGGCCGATGAGTCGTCCGAGGACGTCGGCCGCCGAGCCGCGGCGGAGCTGGTCGTGGTGGCGTTCGTTGCGGAAGACCCGCAGGCAGCGGTAGCAGCTGGTCTCCTCGCCGCATTCGCAGTTCGCGACGCGGCGCAGCCCTCGTTGCAGCACCTGTGGGAGGTTCTTGGCGATCTGACGCACGTGACCGGCGCCGCCGGGGACGGTGTCGAAGAGCATGAGCGCGGTCTGTCCGAAGCCGGTGGGAAACAGGGTGCCGTCGATGTCGTCGCGGGAGATTTCGAGCTCTTCCGCCGCGCCTTCGACCAGTGCGTAGAGCATCGACCACCAGACCGCTTCATCGGCACCGACGGTGACCGGGCTCTGGATGACGAGTTCGAGGACGTCCGTCTGGTACTTGTGGCCCAGCGAGAGGGTTTCGAAGGTCCCGCGACAGGGCTGTTTGGTGATCGGGCTGTCGTGTTGATTGGACCGACCGGTGGCGACAGACTCGCCGAACCCGCAGCGGGAGCAGATCCGGAAGCCGCGGCCGGCGACGCCGTCGCTGATGGCGACCAGTTCGCCGCGGGCGCCGGCCCTGGCCGTGATCTTGCCGCCGATGACCGGGTGTACCCGCTCGTCGACCTCGGCGCCCGGGGAGACGACGTAGGTGCTGCCGTGCCAGGCCCGTTGCGGCGGGCGGGCGCCGGGGCGGCGCTGGCCGCTGCTGGCCGCGACGAATCCGTAGATGGGCACGGCGTAGCGGTGGCGGGCGCCCTGCAAGGGGGCGTCGCAGGAGGGGCACACCTGGTCGAGGGGGTCGATCGCCTCCCGGTAGTGGCCGCAGGTGGCGCAGGCGGCGTAGTGGCGCTGCTCCAGTTCCCGGTCGGGCAGCCGGTAGACGCCGGCGGAGCGCCACACGTAGCCGCCGGCGACGACCTCGGCGCCGGGTGCGTACTCGTAGATGGCCACGCCGAGATCGCGGGACAGCTCCAGTTGGGTGGCCACCTGCGAGTCGGCGAAGGTGAGTTTGAGCTCGACGCTGTCGACGGGGAAGCCGTACTTCGGCAGCACGTTGCGGTTGGCGAGCAGGCCGAGCAGGTCTCGTCGTTTGACCGTGTTGAGCACGCGTCCGTAGCGGCTGACCCGCTTGTCGTCATTGGCGGCGAAGGCCTCCTGACGTTTGAGTTCGTAGATCTCCACGTCCTGCTCGACCTCGCGCCGGGTGGATTCCAGCAGGTCGGTCAGGGCATGGACCCAGTCGCCGGTGTCGATGCCGATCTCGTTTTGGACCTCTGCGGGCAGGATCTTGCGCAGTGATGCGGTGATGCTCTGTGGCACCGGAGCGAGGAACGTGCCGACCAACGTCGACGGGGTCACGCCGTCCGGGCCTGGGAGGAAGAAGTCGCCGGCGGTACGCCACACCGTGCCGTCCAGTTGGAAGCAGTGCCGGAAGAACGCCGCGAGGGCGACCGAGTGGGCGTGGCGACGGTCGATGCGTTCGTTGTTCAGCGGGAGCCGCGGTGGGCGGACCTCGCCGGCGACCATCCGCTCCGGATGCCGGAAACGGACGAGGTCGTGGGAGCGGCGCTGGGCGTAGGTCAGCACGAGCGCGGCGGAGTCGGCCCGGCGTCCCGCCCGGCCCGCGCGTTGGACGTAGTTCGCGGTGGTCGGGGGCATGTTGCGCAGCACGACCGCCTGCAGTTCGCCGACGTCGACGCCGAGCTCGAAGGTGGTCGAGCAGGACAGCGCGTTCACCTCGCCACGGATGAACTGCTGCTGGATCTCGGCGGCCTTCTCGCTGGTCCACTGCGCCGTGTGCTCCAGCACCGACAACGGCACCGCGGTCATCGCGCGGTACAGCGCCCGATAGTGGTCGATGTCGTCCACGACCCGAGGGAGCAGCCATGGATGGAGTTCACCCGTGCAGTTCATCGTCGGGCAGACGCCCAGCACGCTGACGGGCGCCGTCCTTCTGCACAGCGAGCACTGCCAGAGTGACCCGCCCTCCGCCGTGGGGATACACGTGATCTCGGTGTGGTCCAGTTGGTAGACGGTGCCAAGCCGAGGTTCCGAGCTTTTGAGAAGCCAATCCTTCGCGGGTCCTTTGACGAGGAACTGCCAGATGTCTTGCAGGACGGCTTTCGCATCACCGGCGTATCCCAGCTTCTGCAGCACACGTTGGAGGTAGTCCAGCCGACGGTTGCGGCCCTTGGCCGGCGTCCAGCTGATCACCTTGCGCTTCGGCTCCGGCCCCTCGCTGCGGAGATAGATCGGACCACGGCGAGGATCGAACAGCTCATCTCTGGGATCGACCTCGTCCGGTGCGCTCACCGCTCCTTGCATGCGGATGGTACGCAGCAGCTCCTCGATGAGATGCCACACTTCGTCGGAGTCGAGTCCGAGCTGCAGGAGCGGCTTGGGCGCCGGCCAGTGGGCGTCCCGGAGCAGGCCCCACCGCAGCAGCCCGGTTCCCTCAAGGGAGTTGCGTTCGTCGAGGCTGAGGATTTCGTGTTGCAGCCAGAGCGCCAGTTGCCGCTCTTTCGTCTGCCGGGATTGCTTGCGCTCGAAGACCCCGAACCGGTCGGCGACCTTGGCCGCGCGGAAGACGACATCTTCCAGCCGCACGTCCGTGTCGGTGGCGAAGGCGTCCGTCGCGCCGGCGAAGATCAGCCGGCGGTGCTGGAGCTTGGCGTACGAGTCCTGCAGATACGGCGCGAAGTACGCCGCGGCCTGCCTGCTGTCGCTGAACAGCAGCAGCTTCCTACCCTCGCCGGGCAGCCCCGCCTGGACCGGATCGGTGGCCGCCGGTAGCGCCTGATACATCGCGGTGGCCAGCACCGAGACGGCGGCGTCGTTGCCGCTTTCGAACAATCGCACCAGTCCCGCCGCGCGGCCTCCGCATCCCAGGCATCCGGTGAGCTCACCGGCGTTCTGGTTCAGCACCCGGACGGCGCGCATGCGCGCACCCGCGCATGCGGCTCTGACGCAGGAGCTGCGGCGACCGTGGACGTACGCACCGCAGGTGGTGCAGAGCGACCCGTCCCGGTCATCGAGGACGTTCGGGTCGTCCAAGGTCTCGTCGTCCTCGTCCGCACCACCGGCCGACTCGTCCAGGCAGAGCCAGACGCGCTTGCCGTCGCCCGAGCGGCGGGACCGGAAGATGGCCTCGGTGCCGAGTCGCTGGATGACGCCGGAGAGGTAGACGGCTCCACAGCGCTTGCAGGAGCCGAATTCGAACGCGGCGTCGCCGCAGTCGCGGCAGCGTTCGTGGTTGGTGAGGCTGACGTGTGGCCCGTGCTCGCCGAGGCAGGTGAAGGCGCCTTCGGTGGCTCGGGCGAACAGGTGGTAGCGGGCCGAGAGGACCGGTTCTCCGTCGTGGTGCAGCGTCTTGTTGGCCAGGGCGACCAGATCCGTGGTCGCGGCCATTGGGTCCGCGGCGTCGGCGAAGAGGTCGGCGGCGACCGTGGTCAGCGGTGTCGGTCCGACTGCCAGCAGCGCGCGAAGGCGCCGGACACGCTGCTCGTGGGCGAGGGCATCGCCGGCGTCGGTGCCGGTCAGTCCGGCGGCGTGTGCCCGGGCCAGGATCTGCTGGGGGTCGTCCGCGGCCAGAAGCGTCCGGTAGTCCGCGTCGGTCAGCGGTCCCCACTCAGTCCCGACCGGTCGTTGGACCCGCGTCGAGGTGACGACGTCCTGTTGCGATGGGTCGGCAGGGTCCCAGGTGAACGGCGCGTCGAACAGGGCCTGCGCAAACCGTGCCACCTCTGCGGGCTTGTCGCCGACGGTGGCGCTGGTGGCGATGCACCGCAGCGGACGGTCCCCGGATACCCGGTCGCGGAGCCGCCGCAACAACATCGCCAGTTCCGCCCCGCGGGCGCCGTCGTAGACGTGGGCCTCGTCGACCACGATGAACCGCCAGTTGCCGCCGTGCTCTCCTTCGAACAGGTCCATGTCCAGCGGTCGGAGCAGCAGGTATTCCAGCATGGCGTAGTTGGTCAGCAGCAGGTGCGGCGGTGTGCGGCGCATCGCTTCCCGGCTGAGCAGCTCGTTCGGCAGCAACGGCTCGTCCGGATTCTGCTGCTCGAAGGATTCCCGCGCCTGCCGGTCGGATTCCTTGGTGTCTCCCGTGTACCGGCCGAAGGTGATGTCCGGCATCTTGTGCAGCAGGCTGCGCAGGCGCTTCATCTGGTCGTTGGCGAGCGCGTTCATCGGATACAGCAGCAGGGCACGGACCCCCGGCTGGAGCTTGCCCTCGGCCCGCTCGGTGATCAACGCGTTGAGGATCGGCAGCAGGAAGCTCTCGGTCTTTCCGGAGCCGGTACCGGTGGCCACGACCAGGTTGCGGGCGGCCTCGACCTTGCGGATCGCCGACTCCTGATGCCGGTACAGCGGGCGGTCCAGCGGAACGCCGGAGCCCAGATCGGTGAACCTCTGGTGCAGGACGCCCTCGTCGACGAGCTCACGGAGGGTGGCGCCGGTCGCGTACGGCGGCGATGCCTCCAGCAGCGGACCCTTGACGACACCTTCGGTGATCTCGCGTTGGATCGCCTGGTTGAGCGCGGCGGCCAGCTGAGGGTCCCGAGGTTCGAGCAGGGTGTGCAGGTAACGCTGATAGGCGTCGCGAATGGCACTCGTCGTCGCGAGGGGGTCAACCGTCGTCGTCATGCTCAGGCTCCTGCGATCAGTAGTTCCGCGAGTACCAGGTCAACGGAGGTCAGCCGTGGGGCGCGCCTGGCCAATGCCGAGTAGATCCCGTAGTGGGTCGACATGAACCCGTGCGCCGTGCGATGGCCGTGACCGGCCAGCCGGGCCGCGAGGGCGAAGGCGATGGAGAGCTCTGACAGGGCGGTCCATCCGTCGCCGGCACGACGGGCCCGGACTGCCGCGAGACACCGGGATCCGCCGTCCTCGTTGATCACCGGCCGCAGCTCGCGGAGCAGCCGGTCGGCCCGGACGGCGACACTACGCACCGTGCTGTGCAGCCGTGCGTCGAACAGCTCGCGAGCGGCGACCAGCCGCTCGTCGGCGTCCAGCAGTCCGCCGGGCACGACGCGTGCGGCGCGCCACAGTCGGTCCAACTGCTCGGGTGGCATGGCGGCCAGTTGATCCGCGCCCTCGAACCGTCCGACAGGAGCGAATGGGTCGTCCTTGCCGGCGAGGATGTCGGCGGCGACATCACCGCAGATGCTCGTCAGCCTGTCCAGTAGGTCCGTGGGGGCCGCCTGATGACGCCATTGATGGGCTGACGCCAGCATCGCCGCGACCGGGCCGGCCGACCACAGGGCCAGTTCCTCGTCGGGATTGAGATACGGCACGGGCGGCAGCGCACAGAGTCCGGAGTGGACCAGCGGCGCGACCAGCGAGCTCGGCGAGAGCCTCGCGGCAAGCATTGCCCGGAGGGTCGAGGCGGGGTCCCGTGCGAGGACTCTGCCCATCCCGTACCGGACGTCCACCGCAACGCCGGCTGCGCGGAGCGGTTTGGCGAGGGTGAAGGCGTGCAGGGCCTGTTGGGCCGCGTCGACGTCGGCAAGGTCGACCTGTTCGCCGGCGAGGAACCTGGACAGCGTGGTCTCTGGGGTGTCCGATCCGCTGACCACGAGCGGGCGCCCGTCCAGTGCGAACCTGTTGTCGCTCGTGGGCCAGTCAGGCCACGGCTCGGCGAGCCAGGGATCCTCGATCCGCAGCTTCACCAGGAGCGGCCCCGCACCGACCACCTCGTCCGGAAGGGGCGCGGTGGTGCCGTCGGCGCTCACAGCGCTGACGAACGGTTTCCGCCAAGGGGCAAGCGTCTGGTAGACGCCGGCCGTCAGATCCGCGGCCACCACCGGCGCAGTGATCATCAGCCGGCCACCGTCCACGTCGATCTGGGTGGCCAGTTGCCGCGGTGCGCACGTGGCAGCCGGCATCCTCACGCCCTTGACCATCAGGTCCAGGCGCGCGCTGCCGTGTTCCGTGACCGTGTCGATGATGCGGGCGAGCGCGAACCGGGCGACATCCGGCCGGCCACCGCCCAGCGGGCGAATCGTCTGGAGATCTGCCGTGCCCACCCGGACCACGAGTTCGATGAAGGCGGGTGTGGGCAGTCGCACCTGCAGCTCCCCTTCGCCGAGCGTTTCGATGTCCAGGCGCAGTGGTCGCAGCGACCACTCCGGGCGTTGGCCCGGGCTGAAGAGCCGCACCGCCATGTGCGGCGGGGTGACGACGAGCACCTGGTTTCCGTCCGGGCCGGAAACCTCGATCTGCGCGCTCGATTCGCGTGGGGACAGGTCGATGGTTACCGGGGTGACGGTCAGCCCCGCATGGATCGTCCTGGGATGGATCCTGCACGGGGTCAGCCCGGATGCGCGCAGTTCGCGGGCCGCGGGCTCGGACACGACCGTGAGACCCTCCGCGAGGTTGACGGTCTGCGACAGGCCACGCCCGAGGGGACCGCGCACCGTGACCTCGAACGCGCCGACGGCCGGACGCGCGATGCCCTTCCAGGGGTCGACGACGAGGTCGTCGGTCACGGTGTGGGTCTGCGTCGTCAGGTCCTGGGCAGTGTTCGGGCGGCGAACGCGGACGGTCCACCGCACGGACCCGTCCGTCTCCCCGGGGAGGGTCAGCCTCGGCGGAGTGTCATGGACCGGCAGGTCCTGTGCGGTGGCAACGCCGACCAGGGGATGCGTGAGCATCAGTCGCGGGCGTCGTCGTCCCTGGACGGTGCGCCACTTGGCGCTTCCACCGAGTCGAAGTTGGCGGACATCACTCAGGTCGACCTTGCGCAGCCGCCACCCGTCCCAGCCGTAGGGTGCCGACTGCTCTTCGACAACGACGGGGCGACCGTTGAACTCCATCTCCACATCGCCGAACTCCGACGCCATCGGATGCAGGAGCCAGACCGGCTCGGGAGTGATTGACGCCGACGACGGGATGCGCCGTCCGTCCTCGGTGAACACAAGCAACGGGTCGCCTGGGTCGACAACGCTGATGACGTCTCGGCGGGTGGCGTCGTCCAGTTCGACCGAAACCTCACGCACCGGCTGGTTCACCGGGACCCCGGTAGCCGGGGCGGTCTGCCGTCCCCCGGGCCATGGCGACCGGCTCACGACCTCTTGCGGTTCGCCGTCGAAGCGCAGCTGCCAGGAGGCCACGCCGTCCAGGGCATCCTCAACCGCCGGCAGCCAGATCAACAGCCCCCGACCAAAGGGCTCCAGCAACAGCCGGGGATGCTCGCGCGCGGCGGATGCCCGGGCGCGACGCAACCCGCCCAATTCGAGCAGGCCGGACTGCGCCAGCTCGGTGGCCCGCGCAATGACCCGGGCCGGCAGATGGATCCCATCGGGATCGAAGGCCGGCTGCGCAAGTTGCACCAGCAGGTCGATGCAGCGGTCGACGAAATCCTCGGCGTAGTCGCCACCGAATTCAAGAAACCGCCGCACCGGCTTGTCGACCACGTTGAGACGCGACTGGAAACCTGGAGCGAACGCCCATTCCATGAACTGTCGCGCGTCCAGGCCGGGATTTCGAGCATGATGTTTGGCAAGCAGTGCCAGCAGATCACCCAGGCAGAATTCCGGCACGCCCGCATGCATGAGGATCTCGCTGACGTTGACCTGCGGAAGGCCCGGGAACCGGGCCAGGCCGAACCGGCTCAATGCGGTGCGGAACTGCTCACCCCACCGTTGCTGATCGCTCTGGTCGGTGTAGGCGATGCCCGCCTCCCGCCAGACGCCCGGCCAGAATGCGCCATGCTCGTAGTGCACGGCGCCCACCCTGGCAAGCCCCATGGCCACGATGGCCGGATACCGGCGGAGCAGGCGTTCACGGTAGGAATCGTCGGTGTCGCGGTAGACGCGACCCAGGCAGGAGAGCGCCTGGAACACGTCGTCGTCCGGCACCTCCACCTCGGCAACAAGGGAGACTCCTCGCAGCACGGGCTGCCAGGAATGTTCCCGTTCGACCAAGAACTCTCCAGCGCGCGACATAGCAGCTCCATCCTGCAGGCAAAGCTCGATCTGGTCGATGGGAATTGACAATTTCCCATCGGCTTCGACCACGCCGGTCTTCAATATTTACAGTGTTTGATCCGACCGGGATGAGGAGACCAGCCAACGACGCCCCCATCCTGCCGCGCTAGATCAATCGAAAGATCGACCGTTTGTCATGCCGTTCCTGCCCGTTCGGGTAAATCGGCGATCACGATGGCACTACGACACCTGGCCTTGGCGCAGCGGAAGAAGTGGAACGAGGTCCAGCGTTTGTCAGTTGCCACGCCGATCCGTGTTGGACAGGTGCTTCACCAGCGTTCCGACCTCGGTGTGCAGGCGGCGGAGCTCGCCGGCGGTCGGGGCGGTGTCGTAGCAGTGGTGGTGCGTGGCGGTGGACAGGGCGCCCCAGGCGAACGCGGCGCGTCTGGCCAGGTCCTGGCCGGAGCGGCGGCGCAGCATCCTCGTCCGCTGTTCGGTGCAGGCCGCGACCTGCGGGCTGGTCGTCAGCCAGTACTGCTCGATGGCGAGCTCCAACGCCAGCCGGGTCAGGCACGCGCACACCTTGGGCCACCACACGCCGGACGGTCCGCTGCGTAGCAGGCCGTCGGCGGCGTCAAGGCAGCGGCCGGGCGTCACCGGAGGGCCTCGGCGAGTCGGCGGGTGTCGCTGACGAAACCGGGCAGGTCGGCGACGGGATGGCCGCCGTGCACCGCCTTGCGGCTGAGGTTGTACGCGTTGACGGCCCAGCCGCCGTACGCGTTCCGGAGCCGGCCGAGGACGTCCCCGCCGCGCTCGGCGTCGTCGAAGAGCGCCAGGGCGAACAGTGTCGTCGTCTTCTGCGCGTGCTGCAGTGCGTCCTCGATGTCCGCGTGGCGCTCGCCCCGGGCCGTCCGGACCCGCCACACGACCCGCTGGCAGGCGTACTCGAGCGCCGAGCGGCACAGCTCCTCGACGACCGGGGTCCGGACGTCGCCGTCGACCTCTTCCGAGCGGGCCAGTGCCCTGGCGTCGTCGAGGTATCGCAGCGCCGGGTCGGCGGTCGGCCTGATGGACACGACGGACTGTTCGGCCCGCACGACCTGCAGGGTGACCGCGTCGATCTCAAGGCGGCGGACCGCGTCGGACAACCGGGGGTCGTGGGTGAACACGACGACATGACGATCGGTGGCGATCGCCGCCAGTACCCGGGCGAGACCGTCCACCTTGGATGGATCCATGCTCTGCACCGGGTCGTCGATGACCACGAACCGGAACAGGCTTTCCGACGCGCAGGCCCGGGGCAGGAACATCGCGAGGCCGAGGGCGTGCATCTCGCCCTGGCTCATGACGCCGAGGGCGGTGCCGTTGTCGGCGCCGTCGACGCTGATCGGGAACTCGATGCGGCGGCGGGTGGCGGTGCCGGCGAGGCTCATCGTGCCGAGTTGCACGTTGCTCTCCTGGCGCAGCTCTTCCCAGATCTGCTGGGCGTGGGCGGCGAACGGCGCCAGGCGCTGGTTGCGCAGCACGATCGCGGCGTCCTTGAGCCAGGCCCGCGCGGCCTTGAGGTCGGCGAGTTCCGACGCCTGTTGCGGCACCTCACGCGCGGCATCCGCCCAGCGTCGCAGGTCGGGCAGGATCTGCTGCCAGCCCGTGTCGCGGCGCTCCAGCCACTCGGCCGCCGCGGCGCGCACCTCGTCGACGGCCGCCACGAGCTGGGGGTACCAGGTGAGCAGGTGCACGGCAAGGTCCTCACCAGCGGACAGTGCGGCGCGCAATGCCGAAGCCGCCGCAAGGGCCGGCTCGACGGGCAGCCCGTCCGGGGCTGGCGACAGCGACAGGTTGGCGGTGATGGCGCGGGCCCGGCGGACCAGCTCTGCGCGCCGGGTCGTGGCCCGCTGCGCGCTGAGCGCGGTGCCACGCGTGGCTTCGAGCGTCGCGGCGGCGGAGGCGCGCCAGTCGTCGTCGAGGGCGCCGACCTGGCAGACCGGGCACGGGCCGGCGCGGGCCGAGTCGTGGTGGTCGAGCGCGAGCCGCAGCAGCTCGGCGAGGCGGACCGTCACGGCGGTGTCGACGGCGCCCCCGGCCTGGGCGGACATCGCACGGAGCTCCTCCGCCAGGGCCGCGACCTCGCCGAGATCGGGCAGTGGGAGGATGGCCCACTGGCGGTACCGGTCGATCAACTCACCGGACAGCGGCTCGTCCAGGATCGCCGCGAGGTCCGCCGAGGCGAGAGCGGCGGCGGCCCTGCGCGCCCGGTCGTCGTCGATCGCGGCCAAGGCATCGCGCAGCCGGGTCCGGTCGGCCCGGTGCTGCTTGGCCGCCGCCTCGAGTGGCTTGATCGCGGCGTGCAGTCGCTGGTCGGCGGTGGACAGCACGTCGAGGCCGAGGATGGCGTCGATGGCGTCGAACAGGGCGGATGGCGTACCCGTGACGAGCCGACCGACCTCGGCGGCCGTGAGGAACGGACGGTAGAGCTCCATCGGCCGGCGCAGCTCGGAGAGTTCGCCGGCCACGTCGGCGTCGGCGAGCCCGGCGCCGGCGGTCCAGGAGCGGCGCAGTCGCATCGGCGTGGTGGTGCCGTCGACGCGGAGTTCGGCTTCGATGCCGCACGGGTCGGGGTGGTGCAGGTTGCGCCAGCCGGTGCGCCACACGCTGGAGCGGTCCGCCCAGCGGGCGCTGTCGCCGGTGAGGAGCAGCTCGATCACCTCGGCGAAGCTCGACTTGCCGGAGCCGTTGCGGCCCACGACCAGGATCAGGCCGGGGCCGGGGCGGATCGGCAGGATCCTGGCGGGGCCGACGCCGCGGAACCCGGCAACGGTCACGGAGGACAGGAAGATGTGGCCGACCGGCGGTTCCGGGGACGGCGGGTCGGTGGCCAGGGTGGAGGCATCAAGGGCGGCCAGGACAAGTTCGGTGGTGCGGGTGTCGACCTTGTGGGGCTCGTAAATTCGGTTCGGGTCTGTGACGTGCTGTTTCGGCGCGACGTCCGCCCGGCCGTGAGCGCCACCATGGAGGCATGACCGCTTCGCTGGTGTACCTACTCCTACGCCAGATCCTGCAGATGCTCACCCAGCTCGCCCGCGACGGCGACGCGAAAGACGTCGAACTGCTCGTGCTACGGCATCAGGTGGCGGTCCTGCGCCAGCAGGTGCACCGCCCCGACCTGCAGCCCGCCGACCGGGTGATGCTGGCGGCGCTGTCCCGGCTGCTGCCCCGATCCCGATGGTCCGCGTTCTTCGTCACCCCAGCCACGCTGCTGCGCTGGCACCGGCAACTGATCGCCCGGCACTGGACGTATCCGCACGCACGGCCCGGCCGGCCACCCATCGACCGGGAGCTCCGTGCGCTGGTACTGCGGCTGGCTGCGGAGAATCCAACCTGGGGCCACCGCCGCGTGCAGGTGAGCTGGCTTGCCTGGGCTACCAAATCGCGGCCAGCACGGTCTGGAAGATCCTGCACCAGGCCGGCGTCGACCCGGCACCCCGCCGCACCGGACCAACCTGGCCGCAGTTCCTTACCGCCCAGGCCCACACGATCCTGGCCTGCGACTTCTTCACCGTCGACACCGTGCTCCTGCGACGGATCTACGTACTGTTCTTCGTCGAACTCGCCACCCGCCAGGTGCACATCGTCGGCGTCACCGCCCACCCCACCGGCGCCTGGGTGACCCAGCAGGCCAGGAATCTGCTCATGAGCCTCGATCAGCGGGCCGATGGGCTTCGGTTCCTGCTACGTGACCGGGACGCGAAGTTCACCGCGGCGTTCGACGCCGTGTTCACCGCCGCGGGTATCGATGTGCTTCGCACACCGCCCCAGGCGCCGCAGGCGAACGCCTACGCGGAGCGCTGGGTCGGCACGGTACGACGCGAGTGCACCGACCGGATCCTCATCGCCGGCGAACGGCACCTGACGAGCGTGCTGACCGAGTACACCACGCATTACAACGGCCACAGGCCACACAGATCACTCGGCCAGCGACCACCGAACCCGGCGGCGCAGGTCGTCGACCTCAACGCCGCTCGAGTCCGCCGACGCCCGATCCTGGGCGGGTTGATCAACGAATACTCGCAGGCAGCGTAGCCGAATCTGATTTACGAGCCCCACAGGCTCAGAACCAGTTGGGTGGGCGGTGGTTCACGTCGCGGCCGACATCCGGATTTGCGCATCGCGGCGTTGCTTCCCGGGCCACCAAGGTCGCGCAGTAGCACGGGCTCGGCGATGACAGCGAGAAAAGCGGCTCCACCGGCGTATCCCGACCGCGGGCCCGTTCGCCCGTCACCCGTAGACCCGGGCAAGCCGGCTACGGACGGCCGGGGAAATGCCGCCGTCGTAGCCGCTCGAACGACTATCGTGACCGGGCATTCGCTCACCGTAGAAAGGCACTTCAGTGGCTGTGACCGTCGGCGACCCGGACGACCATGACGACGATCGGGAGATCCCGGCCGAGTACATGCCGACAGCGATGGCCGGAGCTCAGGCGCTCCTCGATCATCTCCAGCGCATGGACGAGATCCACGCCGCGTTCGCCGCGAACGCGCTCTCCCCAGACGCTCTCAAGCCGGTCACGGCCGCAATGGCGGCCCTGCCCGATGCGAACAAGATGGCCAGCACTCTCGGAGCTGGACTCCTGTCCCTCGCGAACGTTTCCAAGATGATCACCGACTCGCTGGCCAACCTTGACTGGGCCAAGACGCTCAGCGATAGGCTGGTGCAGCTCGGCGCGTTCTCCGACACCTTCGTCCGCGCGGTCATCGCACAGTCCGACAACTGGCGCGGCTGGCCGGCCGACCGGCCGATCGTCGACGTGATCGAAGAACTCGCCCAGGCAGGCTATCCGGTTTGCTGGGTACCCCGGCACGAAGTGATCCTGGCGCTCTATGACGCTGACCCGACCAAGCGGCCGACCGTCCTCGTCGAACACCAGATCTCGATCTTGAACGACTGCATGCCCGTGCTGGATGAGGTCACCGATCCGACACTGACCGGCCTGCGCGACGCGCTCTATCGGGCGAACGCCGCGTTCCTCAGCGGTCACATCTGGGCGGCGCAGTCCCTGGCCGCAGGCATCATCGACACCGCGCTGAGGGCCGCGTTCAGCCACCTGGAGAAGTTCACCTACGGCAAGGCGGTTACCGAGGTCAAGAAGACCACCGACGCGTCGATCGCCGACTACCGCCAGGCCGCCACCTACTGGCCGCTTGTCAAGGCCCTCACCTCGTTCTGGCCGGGCGACCCGATCCCGATGACGTTCAACCGGCACGCCAGCGCGCACGCCGTTAGTAGCGCCCAGTACAACGACGCCAACGCCATCGTCGCGATCATGCTGGCCACCTCGATGCTTCGCGAACTACAGCAAAACCTCACCGACGCCGGCGAAGATGAGCAGCTCGTGGCCTGACAAACGCAACAGTGCAAAGGGTTCGACCACCTGGAATCCCGGGCTCCCTGACCGCCCGGGTCTAACGCCGGAACCGCAACCGGGCGTGCCAGCCGGCCAGGACCGCCCGGACTGGACGCCGTCGGATCAAGAACTTCACCGTTCAAGCCTGCCCGACCAAGACACCGCTCAACGCAACTGACCCCCTCCGCGTCGACGGCCCGCCGGCCGCGGCCGACAGTGGATGCCGGACCGCGGCGACCCGAAGTTCGTGGGCTACCCGGTGCGACTGACCGTATGAGACAGGCAGCCTGGACCGGTGGCCTGGTTCGAGCCGAATGCCCGGCTGGGCGGCGGTCGGTCCATGCCGAGCAGCTCACGGAGCCGGCCGCCGTCCAGCATCGTCGGTGCCGGTTGTCACACGATGGCGTCGATCTGGGTGGCGCGGACCGTCCCGGGCCACGGGCACTGCACGTCGGTGCGGCCGTTGCCGTAGAACCAACTCGAATACACGGTGTTGCCCCAGGTGCAGGAGACGTGCAGCCGCCAGTGACTGCTCCCGGTCACTCCGGAACACGAGCCCCAGGCCCAGTTGTTCGTGCCGCTGTCGATACCCGACCAGCAGCTGCCCACCGCGGCCGAGGCGGGCTCGGCCACCGCGACCGCGCCGACGCCGGCGAGCGCCGCGACCAGCGTTGCCGATACAGCCGCCCGGCGGAGCACGTTCCCGGTTCTACGCATATCCGACTCCTTTCGAATGCACCGATACCACGATGTCGGTGCGCTGCGAATGTGTCCCCACACCGTCGACGACTTCGGGTTCACCGGGAAGTGGTCACGGTTCAATCCGGACGGATCCGTACGGGCGGGACACCCATCAGCGCTGCTCATGGCGGATTTCTGGCCTTGTACGGACCTGTACGGAAGTTCATGTTGATGGTTTATTGATCGCTGGGGATGGGGCCAGGTCAAGGGGTCATCGGTCGATTGCCCGCTATGCGTCACTATTTGCTGATCGGCAAAATTCAATTGATCAGTTGCTATGCTTTCCGCGCGTCCATGTCCCCCGTTTGTGAGGTCGTGGTTGATGTGTCAGATCCTGCCGACGTCCAAACCCGCGCTGATTTCGCCCGTGAGCTGACCCGGATACGCGAACGCGCGGCGCTCACCGTCCGGCAGGTCGCCGCGAAGGCTGGCGCGGACCGCGCCCACAGCACCATCGGGGACTGGTTCGCCGGCCGCGGGCTACCGTCGCTGTCGTCCCAGGACCTCCTCGTGCGGGTGCTGTCGGTGTGCGGCGAGACGGAGGTGGCGCCGTGGCTCGCGGCTTGGCATCGGGCACGGCACCGTCCCGCGGTCCGCGCCGCGGGCTACGAGCCCTACCGGGGACTTGCCAGCTTCCAGCCCGAGGACGCCGACTGGTTCTTCGGTCGGGAACGCCTCACCACGCAGCTGGTGGACCGGGTGCTCGCGTTACGTGCCCAGGGCGGCGGCATCCTGATGGTCGTCGGCGCCTCCGGCGCCGGGAAGTCGTCGTTGCTGCGCGCCGGCCTCGTCCCGACGCTTCCGGACGTGGTGCTGACCACGCCCGCCGCCCAGCCACTCACCGAGCTGGTGACGCTGCTCGGCACCGGGTCGACTGTGGTGATCGACCAGTTCGAGGAGCTGTTCACCGGCGATGTCCCGGAGCCGGCGCAGCGCGAGCTCATCGCCGCGCTCGCGGCATCCGACACGGTGGTGGTGCTGGGCCTCCGCGCCGACTTCTACGGTCCGGCCCTGCGGTACGCCGAGCTGCTCGCGGCGGTGCAGGCGGGACAGTTCACCGTCGGGCCGATGCACGAGGCCGAGGTCCGGGCCGCGATCGTCGAGCCGGCCCGCAAGGCCGGTGTGGCGATCGAGGACGAGCTCGTCGAGCTTCTGGTCGACGAGCGGTCGCACCTGCAGGACGGCGTGCTGCCGCTGCTGTCGCATGCGCTCTACGCGACCTGGCGCCATGCCCAGGGCGGCCCACTGACCTGCGCCGGCTACCGGGCCATCGGCGGCATCCGCGGAGCCGTCGCGGAAACCGCCGCCGAGGTCCACCGCACACTCGACGAACGCCAGCAGCGGCTGGCCCGCCGGCTGTTCCTGCGACTGATTCACATCGGCGTGGACACGGTGGACACCCGCCGCCAGGTCGCCTGGCCCGACCTGATGGCCGAGTTCAGCGACGACGCCGTCGACCTCGAGAACATCCTGGACCGGTTCATCGCCACGCGCCTGATCACCGCGGACACCGAGACCCTGCGGATCAGCCACGACGCGCTGCTCGGCGCCTGGCCGACCCTACGGACGTGGCTGGACACCGACCGCGCCACCCTGGTCGTGGGCCAGCAACTCGCCGTCGCCGCGACCACGTGGCGGCGCGAGAACGCCGATCCGGCGGTGCTCTACCAGGGCACCCGGCTGGCTGCCGCCCGAGCGTGGACCGCCGAGCATCCCGAGGAGCTGTCCGACGTCGTTCGCGAGTTCCTCGATGCCAGCACACGGCAATCGCGCCGGCGGGTGCGCCAGGCCCGGCAGCTGATCGCCGCGCTCACCGTCCTCGCGCTCGTCACCATGGCGCTCGCAGTCTTCGGCCTCGACCAACGCGCCACCGCCAACGCCGCCCGGCAGGCCGCACTCGATCAGCGCAACCAGGCGGTCTCCCGGCTCGTCGCCGGACGCGCCGACCGGCTCCGCAGCCGCGACCCGTCGCTGGCCATGCAGCTGAGCCTCGCCGCCTATCGGATCTCGCCCACCGTCGAGGCGCGGTCCAGTCTCCTTGACGCGTCCGCCGGACCCGCCGTGACCCGACTGGGCGGATTCACCAACGCGGTCCAGGCAGTCGCCGTCAGCCCGGACCACACCCTGCTCGCCGCGGGCGGCGTCGACGGCACCGTGCGGCTCTGGCGGCTGGCGACGGAGCGCCCTCTCGGGCCGCCGCTGGCTGATGGCGGTCTCGCGGTCTTCGCCGTCGCGATCAGCCCCGATGGGCGCTGGCTCGCCGCCGGCGGTGCGGACAAGCAGATCCGGCTGTGGAACATCATCGATCCGGTACATCCGGTCCCGGTCGGGTCGCCGCTGACCGGTCCCGCCTCGACGGTCTATTCGCTCGCGTTCAGTCCTGACGGGCACGTGCTCGCCGCTGGCAGCGCCGACCACGCCATCTGGCGCTGGGACATGTCGGACCGGCAACCACTGCCCACCCTCACCGGACCCACCGACGCCGTACAGTCCGTCGCGTTCAGCCCTGACGGGCACATCCTCGCGGCCGGGAGCGCCGACGCCCTGGTCCGCCTCTGGCGGATCACCGACCCGACCGAGGTCACGCCCGTCGGTGCGCCGCTCGCCGGTCACAGTCTGAAGGTGTACAGCGTCGCCTTCAGCCCTGACGGACGCACGCTCGCCAGCGGCAGTGCCGATGACACCGTGCGCCTCTGGGACCTCTCGGACCCGGTCCACCCGACCACCCGCGGCGACCCGTTCACCGGACCCACCAGTTGGGTCAACGCGGTGGCATTCAGCCCCGATGGCGCCACCGTCGCCGCTGGGACCTCCGACAAGAACGTGGTCATGTGGAACGTCACCAGCGGGCGGCGCACGGCCACGCTCCCGCACCCGGCGCCGGTCACCGCGCTGACGTTCGGCGCCGACGGGCACACTTTGGCCACCGGAGGCACCGACGCGATGGTCCGGCTCTGGTCGCTGCCCGGGCCGATGCTCATCGGCAGCACCGACAATGTGTTCAACGTGTCCTTCACCGCCGACTCCGGCGAACTCGCCGTCGCCAGCCGCGACCGGACCGTCCGCCTGTGGGACGTCCACGATCCCCAGCGGCCCGCGGCGCTCGGTCCTCCGCTCACCAGCCCGCCCGGGCACCCCGCCTTCGCCGGCACGGCGGTGATCCGCCCCGACGGTCGCCTGCTCGCCGTCGGCACCCGCACCGGCGAGGTCCAGCTCTGGGACGTCAGCCGCCCGGCCGAGCCCGTCCTCGCCGCTGTCCTCACCGGCCCCACCAAACTCGTGGAGACAGCTGCGTTCAGTCCGGACGGCACGATGCTGGCAACCGGTGGCGACGACTCGCAGGTGCACCTCTGGAACGTCCGAGACCCCAACCGGCCGGTGCCGCTCGGCACCATCAACGACACCGGCGGTCTGATCTTCGCGCTGGCCTTCCGGCTCGGCGGCACGATCCTCGCGGTCGCCACGTCGGACAACACCGCCCGGCTGTGGGACCTCACCGACCCCACCGACCCACACCAACTCGGCGGACCCCTCAACGGCTTCGCGGGCTACGTGTACGGCGTGGCGTTCAGCCCCGACGGCCTGACCCTCGCGGTCGGCAGCGCAGACCGCACCGTCCGACTCTGGAACGTGGCCGACCCCCGCCGTCCAGCACCCCTCGGCACCCCGTTGACCGGGCCGACCAGCAACGTGTTCTGGGTGACCTTCAACCCCGACGGCCACACCCTCGCCGCCGCCTCCACCGACGGCACCGTCTGGCTGTGGAACGTCACCGACCGATCCCGCCCCACCGTGTTCGCGGTCCTGACGCGCGCCAACGACTCGACCTACACGGTCGCCTTCAGCCCCGACGGCCGCACCCTCGCCGCCGGCGGCGCCGATCCGGAGACCCGGCTCTGGGACACAGCACCGGCGCGTGTGGCGTCCTGGGTATGCGCCACCGCTGGAACCCCGGTCACCCAGGCCGAGTGGAGCCAGCACGTGCCAGGGATCCCGTTCGACCCGCCCTGCTGAAACCATCGCCGTGAACGGCGACCAGAGCAAGAACGCCGGCCGTCTCTGCGACGCACTGGCGGAGGATCCTGACCAGGCCTGCGGGTGTGAAGCGGCTGGCGTGGTCGAAGGCGGAACGGCCTTGCGCCCGGCGCGCTGCAGCAGCTCTGGCCGAGGTAGTGGGCGCCTACTGGCCGAGCACCACGACCGTGTTAAGCCTTAAGGCCCGACGCTACCCGGCCGTCCGGCGGCTGACTTGACCCGGCAGATTGATGACCGATCGGCGCGTTGTGCATAGTTTCGCGTGATGAAGCCGCCGAGGCTCGGGGTATTGCTGCTCGTCTTCGGTCTTGCCGCGCTGAGCTGGCTGGGGCATGTCGTCGTCAACGCCGAACCGGTGGTGCTGTTCGCGTCGCGGCTGGGCTCGTACGAGGTCCCGCAGTGGGCGCGGGATCAGGAGCAGCCGTGGCGTGAGCTGGTCATGGACGTCGCGATCAGTGGCCGGGCCGAGCGGCTCGACATCCGGGTGTCGTACGAACTGCGAGTATGGGCGGAGGATCCACTGCTGTCCCTGGTGAACCAGGGAAAAGTGGACGGCCAGGACCTGGGTCGATTCTTGGCGTACGGGCCGGTCAACACGCCCGTGACGGTTGAGCGGTCCGATGGCGGCGACACGGCGAAGCTCCACTTCGGTTACGTCGGCACTAACTCGCCCAGGCTGTTCTTGGGCGACGAGCCCAGCATCGAGAATCTCGCGGCAGATCATGTGGACAGATGGCTCACCGTCCGAACCGACGATGTGGTGATCAGTCATCTGGTTCCGGAGCCGGTGGCGCAGCAACCACGGTTCGCGTACTTCGCCGGCCAGCCGCAACCGGTGTCGATAACGCTTGCCAACGACGTGCCCGCGCCGAGCGAGGCGGCGGACGCAAGGCTTAGCGAGCTCGTTGACAGCGATGTCGGTGTCTGGCGGCAGTGGCTGGTGTGGTTCCTCGTCACCACCGCGCCGTTCCTGTTGTTGGCGAGGGCGCGGCCTTGGTTATCGTGCTTCGCCGACGCGGCGCGGACCGCCGACGCAGCGCGGATCGCTGGCCTGCTCGGCATGACGCTCGGGGTGGTCGCGGCACTGGCATCGGTGGGATCGCACTACCTGCCGTTCGGTGTCGGCACGTCCGCCGGCCTGGTCGTGTTGATCGTGATCGCCGGTCTGGCTCCAGCACTGCGGCGACCCCCGGTGCACGCCGCCCGCACCGGCGGCGGTGCGGTGCTCGCCACTCTCGCAGTGCTGGCCGGGTTTGCCGTGGGGGTGGCTCAGTGGTTGCTGTTGCTGCTGCTCATGGCCCTTGCCGCCGGCGTTGCCCGGGCAGGCATCGCCCTGGTCGGCGGTGACAGGAACCGGGCCTTCACGGCCGTGGTCTGGACAGCGGGCATCGCGATGGCGCTCGGCTTGGTCGAACGGCTTTTCGACCTGCCATTCACGGTGGTTCTGCTGGCGGCGAACCTCATCGCCGCGTTCGCCGTCGTGGCGATGAGCCAGGCTCGATCGGCCTGGCTCCGGCTCGCCGCCACGCTGTCCTGCGGCGTGGTGACTATGCCGGTGGTCGAGCTCTTCGTCGATCCTCGCAGATTCCTGACGTTTTACGGCGGAGGCGAGTACGTCCTGCCGCAGATCGCCAGGCTGCTCGCGGTCGGTGCCGGTGTCGGCGTGATCGTCTTCCTGCGCCGTACTGGCAGGGCAGGTGCGGCGCTCGGCTCCCCCATGGTGCTGACGGCCACCCTGGTGCTGCTGCTGTTCGCCACCACTGACCCGTTCCCGTTCAGCTGGCTGCATCTACCCGCCACCGGCTGGCTGTGGCTGGCCTGGCTGTGGGCGGTGCCCGCCGCCAGGCGAGGCCGGGCCGTCCGGCTCGCCGATGTCGACGCCAAGCGGCACCGCAAGCTCGTCGGGGCGGAGACCCGTCGGCGCCTCGCTGAGGCGAGCGCGCACGACCTGTACCGCAAGACCCGCGCCCGGCTCGGCACGCCGGAGGTGCAGCTGCGGGAGTACGACGACGCGCAGCACGCCCTCGACAATGTGGCCCAGCTGCCGGTCCCGTCGCATGCCATCACCTCCCTCGACGCGCTGTGCACCGGCGGCGGCGCGACTCCGTGGCGCAACGCCGTACGCGCGGTCTCGTACGCCACCCCGGTCGCGGCGCTGCTGGTCGGATACGAGCTGTTCGCGCTCGCGGCTCCGGACAGTGGTGCGGCGGCGATGCGGGAGCGGACCGTTGCCGACCTCGTCGAGCTTTTCGCTCACATGGCCCGTTGGTTCGTCTACGCGCTGTTGTTCGGCTTTCTGTACCCGCTGCTGCGCGGCGACGGCCCGGTCACGAAGGCGGCCGCGTTCGTCGTGGCGCTGCTTGGCGTCGAACTGTTGCCGATCTTCGACCTGTCCGGCCGGTCGGGCGCGGAGTCGTCGGTGCTCACCCCGGCGTCCGGGCGTGAGGTGCTTCTCGCGCTGCTGATCCGGCTCGGTCAGCTCGTCATGTTCTTTGGAGTGCTGAGCCTGCTGTGGGAACGATGGCTCGCCCGGGCGGCCGGGTACTCGTGGGACAGGGTCCGCAACGTCCGCAGCGCACGGGCGCTCGTCGCGCCGGTCGGTACGGTCGTGATCGCCGGGCTGACCACGGCCGCGACTGCACTCGCCGGCGCGGCCGTAGTGGCGCTGCTGGCGACCGGGCCGGGACCCAGCACCGACCCGGGCACCCGCTCCACGTCAGGTGCCACCCCGTGACGCATTCACAGGAACGGACGCCGACGGCTCGAGAGCTTCACGGTCCGAGCCTGCCCGACCGGGGCAACGCTCAATGCAACGGACCCTGGTTGTCGGTCATAGGACCGAGGCTACATCGCGTTCACCACCATCAATACCGTCCTTCCTACGACCTTGGCGGGACTTCTGCGGACAGCAGGTTGCTCAGGTCTGCCCGGAATACGTACGGCGTCGCGGCCGCCACAGCCTGCTCGCGACTGAATTCGGTGATCTCGCAGCGGGCGCTGAGCGCGTGCGTGACCACCAGCAGCACCCAATCGTGCTCGTTGGTGGCGGCGCGTATCTCGTTGGCGGTAACCAACACCGTGGGCCGGCTCCCGCTGACGCCTTTGACTTCGATCTTCGCGGTCCTGCCGTCAGGCTGCGTACAGGAGAGATCCCAACCGAGATTCTCCCTGCTGACGTCCTCGACGTTCCAGCCTTCGTCTTCATACGTTCGAACGGCTGCGTCCATCGCAGCGTCCTCGACCGCCAGGTTCTGCAACGGATCGCCGAAGCCGGCACCCCGATTCGTCACCGTGATCTCAGCGAACGGCCCCGGCGGCTCCGGCCATGGCCCGAGCAACCCCTCGAGCTTCGCAAGCTGGTCCACCGACACCCATGATGGGTTGCTGCCGCTCCGCATGCGCTGCACTTCGAGATCGTCGATGCCCGCCGCGCGCAGGCGGGCATCGGTCACCGGTGCGTCCAGTCGGAGCGGGATGTACACCGGCACGCAGTACCTGACGGCCAGTCGGGCGTCCTCGTCGAGCCAGTACCCGAATTCGTCCTCGTCATCGGCGAAGCCCGCCACGTCGCCGGCCTCGCCCGTGACGTAGCCCGCGCCCCAGATCCCTCTCGGGAACCTCGACTGCGTCCCAGACAGCCAGAACAGTATCCGGTCGCCGGGCTGCATCATGTCGCTGCGATAGTTCTGATGCAGCGACCACGTCTCGTCGATGAGATCGTTGCCATCGTCGACGAACCCGGAGAAGTCCCACACCAGCGGGTCACACTTGATCAACCACGCACCGAGGTTGCCAGCGTTGATCGCTCTCTTCATCGCCGCCCCTTGTCCTCCTGCTACATGATGATCTCGCCTGTCCAGTCAGCAAGGTAACGCTGAAGGCGGCATTCCAGCGCACCTCGACGGTTTCGCGCCCTGAGCCGACGGGTGTCAACGGGAGGACCGGTCGGACTGGCCGCTCATCCAGGCCAGAACATCAAACACGCGCAGCGTTGAGATCGACGGAGGCAGACTGGCGGCGGCGCGCAGCCGCAGCAGCCGGTGGTGCAGCGCCGCACCGTCCACCCTCAGCGTCTGGTGCAGTGCCGGCCAGAACTCGGCCGGACTTCCGACGACCTCACGCACGACGCTGTCGTACATCGGGATCAGCCGGGGTCGTTTGCGGGCCAGGAGCTTGCCGGCGGTGACCCAGTCGACGCCGTCGATCGTGCAAAGCCGTTCGTGCAGCCGCCACGCCGGCCACTGCGATCCGCCCGCCAGTTCGGTTTCCAGGACGTCGGCCAGGTCGCGGTCCGGGCCGACGTGCTCGAGCAGGTCGTTGAACTCCTCAGCCCGGTCACACAGCAACGCGCCGACGGCATCAGCGGTGATCTTGATACTGAGGAAACGCAGCGCGACGAGATCGTCCGCGGTGAACCGGTCTGCGCCCTGGTGCCGGTGGAGTCCCAGTCGTCGAACCGAGCGCCGGTATAGGCAACACCAAGCGGGCGACCCTCGTCCCGGCGGTAGTAGTCCCGCAACAGCGCCACCGCACGATCATCGTGGTTGGATTGCAGCACGGGCAGCAGTCGCCATGTCACGGCAGCCACCGTATGTGGCGCGTTCGCGGATCGGGAGCACCAACCGGTCCGACAAGAGCGGCAAACGGCCAGCCGTTGCTGCGCGAACGAGATGGCGGGGGTGCCGCCGCCACGCCGAGGCCCGCTTCACCCTCGCGCAAGTCGACGAACGGTATGTGTGGAACGCTTCGGGCCCGAATGCCTGGGACTGCAGCGGCCTCACCGCGGGAGCGTGGGCCACTGCCGGCGTGAGACTCCCCCACCAGTCCGGGGCGCAGGCCCGCGCTGGTCGCGCCATCACGCGGGCGCAGTAGCTGGTTGCTGCGACTGGTCTCATTCGCCAGGACCAGAGCCTTCGTCGATGGCGTGCCGCTGGCACCCGGATCGCCACGCCGCTTCCAGCCAGCGCCGACATGAGCTACGAGTATTTTTGACGCCATTGTTGCGACATGGGGCGAATTTAATGGTCAAACGGAGTATTCCTCGCCGAGGGAAGTAGTGCAAAGCTACGGCTACTTGCCCCCATTCGACTTGGCACCGATCAAGGAGGAGCTTGCGTGCATAGCCCTGACGCGGTGAAGCATCAGTGCACCTTGTGCGGCGCGACTTACTGTCAAGAATCCCTTGACGTCAAATTGACGAAGAGCCCGACGTGTGTAAGGCGAACTGACCTGTAAGACGATTCCCGAACAGCGACTTCGAGCATTGAATGGAAGGCCATGCGCCAACGGACGATTGTGACGTCGCTCGCCTTGATCATTGTCTTCGTTCTCGGTTGCTCCTCCGAGGCTGTGACTGACACCGGGGCGGAGACGGTTGCCGCGTCGTCGGCTCCCTACCCTGAGCTTGCGCCGAGCCAGCGTTCCGCCCAGACCAATGGGATGCCTTCAGCTTTGCCCGTACCCAGGCTCAGATGGAACGGCGCGACGAAGGTCGAGCCACCCCTGCCCCCGCTCCCGACTCTGCCGAAGCCGCGACCATTGGTCGATCGTTTCAACGCCAAAGGCTCCGTCTACGGAGGCTCTGCCCATGTTGTCATTCAGGGTGGGTGGAGTGGTGACTTCGAGTGGGACGCGCCCAACCGTTACGTTCAGTGTCGATGGCACGACCATGCGGTGTCCTGGGGGGTGGGCACCCGACTACTGGGTGAGGAACCTGCGGCAAGCAAGGACGGACTGTCGATACGGATCATTGAAAATCACTACAACAAGTTCGATCCCGCCCGCGTCACTGGAGAGGGCCTCGCCCTATCGTTTAAGGATCAAGGGGATACCACACACGAAGCCCATGCCGGTCGCCCGAACGCAATCTACCCCGACAAGATCTCCATCAGGACAAAGGTCAGCCCAGATCGAAGGCAGATCGTCGCCAGCGCCGTAATGTTGGCGCATCCCGAGTTCAACTACAAGGACGATCGAGTCGCCTGGGTAACTGTGACAGTGACTATTAGTTGTGATGGTCGTCCCCCGATCGAATTGGGACTGTAAGTAACGGCACCTCCTACCCGGTACAATTTGACACGGCGAGGCACTGTTTGTGCAATTAAGCAGCAGATGTCTATGCGCATCGGTAATTTCTGCTAACCGCAGTCACACGTCGGTCGCAGCGACCTCATTCAATCGAGCGATGGTCAAGGTTGCCCCTTGCCGAAAACCTCATCCGTGCAGTTCAGGCGGCATGTTGATACTCGTGGAGGATGCTGCCGAGGTGATCGCGTCTTCGTATGTCGAGGAGGCTGATCTGTTCTGGATCGGTGATCGGTGTGGGTGGCGAGCGGAGCGGGCGGGCGTTCGCGATGCCCTGGTGTGGGCGGTGTCCGTTGTAGAACTGTTCGAACTCGTATAGGGCGTGGAGCAGGTGCCTGTACCTGCCGAAAATGTCATCCGGGCAGATCAGGCGGGTTGGCTCAGCAAGGGAATGGCCGCTTGCCATCCACCCTGGCCGGTAGCTCCGGGCCCAACTTTCTTCGCCACCGCGCCCGCTCTGATAGCTCCCTCACGAGTGAGGTTCAGGCTGAGGGTCGGTAGGATTGGCTGGCCGCGGCCGCCAAAGGCTGTAGAGCGTTGGCGCGTAGCCGCGGTAACGGGCATCGGACAGCCATTGGTTCAGCACAGCTGCGGTGGCGTCTGCCGGCGGCACGTTGCCGACTCCAATTGCCAACGTCTTGGTGTGCTGCGTTCGTTGCGCCCTGCCGTACCGGGTGATCTGACCGAGGCTGAAGACCTTATCGAGGTCGTCGCGCGCGGAAAGCGTGACCTCAGTGTCTACAGACCAATCTCTCGCAATTGTCCCACCTAGTCGTCGCCCGATGTCAGCCGCCGTATCGGAGGATTGCAACATCGCAGACAGCAGCATGTATAGCGTCTGCAGCGTAGGCGGCGGGTCATGGGCGAGGAGACCGACCGCGATGGTGAGCATCGAGTTGACCTGCGCCTTGACAACGAAGGGTGCGGCACCAGAGCCCGGATCCCACGTAAGTTCGGTGAATCCGTAGGCGTTGCCGTCGGTAACGCGCCAGGGTATCGACCCGCTTGACGTCTCGTGTTCCAGCCAGGAGGCGAGCGGGCTGCCTGCTAGAGCCGTCGCAAGCAGGTCCTCTCGTTGGTCAGGTAGCAGCCGGTCATGGCCCGCCGGCAGGACGAAGCGTACTTGCACGACCGCCTCAGGAGGCGGGTTCACGCTCGAGAGAAGGTTTGTATTCGCGTTTCGAAATGGACCAGCTTCGAGATCCGGAGCGAGTGGTAGCAAAGCAGCGGGGTCTCGCTCCTCCGTTTCGAGCACGTGAAGAATCTGCCGAGCGGCCAGCCGTCGTCGGTTTCGCCAGCTGACGTCGTCCTCGTCGAGCGCGGCACCGGCTGGCTCAGCCGCCTCACCAAGGTCCAACCGAGAGCCAACGACACGCTCATAGCCGAGTCGCTGAATGAACCCGCCGGCATCAAAATCGACCATCGTAGATTGATTGGTTGGGAATGTCGTACCGACTTCGACTAATCGGGCGGCTACTGCCGACATCGGGCGGCCATCATCGATGGCCTGCGCCAACAGCCGGTTCACCTCGTCTGCGCCCCAAACGTCCTCGATCCACTGGATGAGCGCAGCGACCGGTTCCGACAGAGCTTCGTCGCTGAGGCTTACGTTGGCGAGCACCCGCTCCCACGCTGCATGGGTTGCGGAAAGCACCATAGCGCCATACCACCCCGCTGCGTCGAGTGTGGCCAGGCCAGGCTGAAGCGCTCGAATCAGCAGAGTCAGGAGAGTCGGTTCTTGCGGGCCGGTGCAGAACGCGGCGACCAGATCGTCCGGTGCGGGCTGGTCGGCTCGTGCCATCAGCTGGGCGAGCCAGGCGACGGCGGCCCGCTCCGTTCCACCGTTCGCGGGCAGGGGCTCGCGAAGCGCGGGCAGGCGCGCCACCAGAAACGGCAGAACTCGGCCGGCCTCGACGGGGAGCACATCATCGGTCAGCGTCTCAGCACGACGTAGCGCGCTCACTGCGGCGGCAACCGACGTTCGATCAGCATGGTTGGGCATCAATACCGAGGCAAGCTCACGGCTGGCAGGTCCAGAAACCCCGCGCCGTAGCTCGTCAAGCGCTGCGGTCAGCGATGCCATGGAGAAGTCACCGGCAATCGCAGACAGAGCAAAGTACCGTTCCACATGATCCGGGTCGCTGGCCCGGCGGTCCCGCTTTCGCTTCCGCCCCCTACCGCCGTCATGCCCCAGGCGTGTCTCGCTGTCCAGAATGGGAAAAAGCCGCCAGAGCATCACTTCGATGAGTTCTGAATGCGCAGCGGGCACGTGGAACTGGTCCCGAAGGCTGGCGGCGCTGTACTTCCGTTCCAGCTGATCAGCCACCTCGCGGTCCGGTGCTGTGGTGAGTTCAAGCCTGTCGACCGATAGCGCTCGATACAGCACTGGGTGGGTCAGCCGCAGGTGCGTGAGCGCCAGGAAGTCGACAACGTCGACTTCAGCAGCGCCAATCAACGACAGGTAAATCCGTAGCTGAGCGACCAGCCGCGACAAGGCACGTGGCTCCGTCAACAGCCTCAGGATTGCATCCTGCTCGCGCCCCAGACGCACCGCCACTTCCTCGGTGACCGTCGCACTTGCGGCGGCCAGCGCACCGCTGATGCCGGCGGCAAGGAGATCCTGCGCGTGTTCGGAACGAAACGGTGGTTGGTCAAGTGGCAGGTTGACGACCTTCTCCAGGAACGCGACTGCCCGGTCGACTCGCCCGCTCGCGACGGGCGTCGCACACAGTACATCGATGACCGTCTGGTGGTCATACGCTGCCAGGTAGTGCACGTACGGCAGCCGCCCGAGGACCCGAACCGCCCTGAAGACAGTGAGCAGCTGGTCTGGTTGAAGCCGATCGAGATCGTCCAGGACCACTAGCACGGGCTGGTGGAGTGCACGCAGCGCTGCCTCCGCCTCCTTCAGCCGTTCGCCGAGAGTCCCGTCGCCGCCAGCCTGACCGATCGCGTGCGTAGCCGCGTCCTTCACTGGTCCGCCGACGAGCGGGATGAGACCCAGGGCAGGCACTGCATACTTCCCGTACCGGGCAAGCGCCGCTTTGGCCCGATCAGCGGGACCACCGGCCGGAAGGGCAGCCCGGATCGCACCAAGCAGTTCTGTGATCACTGCGTCGGCCCCCGACAGCGCCCACGGATTGATCCACGTGACGCGCCAAATGCCTTCTGGCAGACCGGCAACGATCAGGTGCATCGAGCTCGTCTTGCCACTGCCCCAAGGTCCGACAAGTCCAATCACGGTACTGCTGGGCTGAGTGCCGATCTGCTGCACCAGTTCAACGGCATGAGCGATGAACCCCTGACGGCCAAACCGATCATCGGACGGCCGACCGATGGGCTCGTCGGACCACCAACTCGTCATGTTGGGACGTGGCTCGGACACGGACTGACGGTACACATGACCTTCCGGTAGCCGCCAACCGTCCCAACCCCTCCAACCGGACCCGCTGCCCGTCGAGTTGGCGGTACAGCACCGTGAGATGGACCAGATTGGCGCCTGGTGCGGATGGCAGGCCGGCACGGCGCCGAGGGCAGCGGTACACAACGTCATCGCCTCCTCGAGCTCCTGTGGCGCGTCGGTACGCTCGCCGCGCAGCCGCTGTGCGATAGTCATGTTCGATTGGTGTGCCGCCTGGTACAGCGGTTCGGCGGCCCCGTCGACCGCAAGCCGCCCCGTCCGGAGAGCCTCGTCGAGGTCGGCAGACCTACCCAGCTCTGTGTACCGCATGCGCGACGCGACACTGCGTTCGCCTCCGTCATTCCGCGTGCGAGATGCCCGGCCGGCAACGCATTGGCTGCGGTGCGGGCAAGGTCGATCGCCAGGTCGATGGCGTCAGGCGAACCGGCCCGCCGCGCGAGCAGCGCCGCCGCGTTGCCAAGAGTGGCCAGGCGCAGCGGGGCGCTGCAGCGTTCGCCGACTGCAGGGCGCCTTGCGTTAGAGCTGCCAGTCTCCAGGCGGCGGCGAGCTCGGTGAACGCTGCGGCGACGCGGAGCTCGCGCGGGGCGTCGAGTCCGAGTTCGTAATGGCCGCGGCGGAGTGCAGCGGCCCGCTCGCGGGGCGCCGTGAAGACGCACGCACGTTCACGCGGCTGATCAGCGATCGCGGCTCAGCTGATTGGGCCGTCAGGCGTCGAGCTACGCGTGTACCTCGCGGTGGTACGCCAACTGCACCGGGTCGACAACGTGGCCAGGTAGTGTGGTCAGCTTGCCGAGTTCCTCGTGTGTCAGGGTTTCTCGGACGATGCCGCGGCCGTCGACGTAGATGGCGCCAGCATCGAATAGGACATGGTGATTGGGGCAGAGACACAGGACATTACTCATTACGTCAGGGCCGAGGTGCGGCTTGCCGAGAGCACGGATGTGGGCGGCTTCGGCATACAGGCCCGCGGGGGTCGACAGCTGCGTTCCGCAGATCTGACAGCGGAAGTTGTGCTTCTGCTTCACCCCGTTCGCAACGGCCGTGCTGCGTACCAGGCGCTGAATGACCGTCTGCACCCGCTCAGCCGGGCCGGTCGCGACCTCCACTTCCGTTGTCGCGATCGAGACATCGGGCGGCAAGTCTGTGCTCTCGAGCGAGACCAGCCGGAACCGCCAGATCCGAAAGCCGTCCTTGCCTGTCTCGTGCCAATGGTCCACAACACGGAACAGGCCGTCGTACCGCAACCCGGCAGCAGGGGAATGCGCTGTGTCGCCGCCGGCGCCACGAATCACCCGTACAGGGTTGCCGTCGAGTTGGTTGCGGGCCAAGCCAGCGTTGCCCAACGTCAAGGTCTGATCGGCGATCTGGCGTTTGGTGGTCGGGTCGTTGCCGCCTTGGCCGGTGTAGATGAGCTCGCTGCCGTGGTCCTCGTCATCGACGTAGCCGCCAGACACGACGATCGACTCTGCCCCGTCTCTACCGCCGCAGATGCCGCCCTGGAGTGGGCGGTGGACGCCTGTCTCGGCCAGGTCAGCGCGATTCTTGAAGGTTGAGCCGGCTGGGAACCCTGGGATCTCACCGTACGTGCGCTGTGGCATGAGCTTCAGCGTAGATCGTTCTGCAGCATCGGCACGTGCATCTAGCCGAGTAGCCCGGGGAATCTCACAACAGAATTCACGAGCACCTGTCGTGTGTGGCAGACCCAGCCGGGCCGTCGGCGGCACTCCCGCGCGACTCGCTAGATTGACCAGGGCGAAATCAGGTGGTCAGTGACTCGGGACCGGAGAGGATGCTGGTTGCATCCGCCGAATCGGGTGTGCTTCGGCTGACTCCTGATCGCCGGGAGCACGCGAGCCGGTTGCGCCCACCAGCCCGACGAGCGTGCGCAAACGCCTCGATCGAAAGGTGACCGCAGCGACTGCTACGCCGAAGGGGCAGCATGTTGACTACCGCACACCTGCGCGCATGCGTTCGGGCATGACGTCGCACAGCAGGCGATAGGTCTCCTTGTCGAGGTCTTCGGGGATCTCCGCATCGCGGGCGGTCATAAGTTCTTCAAGCAGGTGGTCGAGTTCCGCGGAGTTGCCTTCAGCTGCGGCGACGCGGATGAGGTCTCGCCACATGATGTCGTTGGCTCGCTGGAGGTCGGCGAGCCAGGCCTGTTCGACGGCCCATCGAGCACCTGGGATGTCTCCGCCGGCGAGGCTCAGTTCGACGAGGCGGTGGGAGGTGTCCACAATGGCGGCGGTGAGGTGGTGGGGCTGGATTTCGGAGGTCGGTAGCCACACGAACGGGTTGCGGGCGACTGAGGAGTAGGCAATGTCGGCCCCGGCCAAGGGCTCACCTCGGACGAGGGCAAGGGCGTTGCGCAGGTCGCCGACGCCGGCGGGGCCGCGGCTCTCGCTACGGCTACGGAGCCGCCGGAAGAGCGTCCAGTCAAGGAGGTAGCCGTCGCGGAGTCGGTACCGTCGGTCGGCGGTTGCGTCGGGCAGCCAAGGTTCACCGTCGGGTGTTTCACCGAGCCAGCGGCGTGCTCGCGCGACGGCGACACGGCGGGTGTTGGCCTTGACCTGTTGATCGGGCCAGATCGCATCGTCGAATTGGTCGGTGGTGACGCCGCGCTGTCCTCGGACTGCGAGGTACGTGATGATCTCGGCGTAGAACCGCAGGCGTTCATCGGGAAGTTGTCCCGGGGCTTCGACGGTGACTGGGCCGAGGATGGCGATGCGAGGCCGGGTGGGATCGGCGTCGGTCCAGGCGCGCAGGTCCGCGTCAAGGGTGGGATCCTGGTGGCGGTGGCCCCGAACGGGCCCGCTGATTCGTTTACGGTTTGGCGGCGGTCCGACGAGCGCGACCACGGCTGGTACACCGACTGGTTTGTCACTCGAGGGCGCCGCTGAGCTGCCACTGGTGGTGTCGGGGTCGGAAGTGGCGTGTGCTTCAGGCTGAAGGTCTTCGTCGTCAGTGGCCGGGACGTCGTCCGGCTCGGGGGCGTCGTCGTCTGCAGGATCTGATTCGTCATCCTGTTCGTGTTCCGTGCCGTTGTCGAGGTCGATCAGTCCCCCGGTGGCGTCGGTGCCGCGTGCCCACGGTTCGGTCTCGGGGGCCGGAGGTACCGGCGGCCACTCCTCAGCAGCGTCGCTCTGGCCGGGCCTGGGGATGCCACGGCGGGCGGTGGTGAGCAGGTCTGCAAGCGGGCTCAGTTCGGTCCGCGGCAGCTGGGCGGCGCTGACGCCATCCTCGCCGTCCATACCGAGGAACGCGATGGTCAGCGCACCGTCGGCGGCAACTGCGACCGGCCAGCGTCCGATAGCGGCGCTGCTGACGACGGCAACCGCGACGGCGCACCGGCCGATGGCCGACAGGTCGTTGCCGAGTGTCTCCAGCGCAGTGATGTCGTCCGCGGCCGGGTTCTTGACCAGGAGGACTTGCGGCATCCAGGCGTCAGCGGCGACGTCGGCGATGCGTCCGGCCATCGGGTCGCCGGCGTCGAGGTGGTCGAGTGACTGTACGACTTGTCCAGCGCGGCGCCGGATGCGTTCGATGGCGGCTGAGATGCTGGGCGCGGCAGTCAGGCGGTCGCTGCTCAGTGCCAACAGCTCGCCGGTTTCCTCGCCGTCAAACCCGGCGATGTGGATGTCGACGTGGTCGCTCCAGCTGTTGAGGGCGAGTTCGGCGGCGAGGTATCGCAGCAGGTTGCCGCTGGCGGCAGGATCACCGGTGATGGTCAGGAGCCCGAGGCGTTCGAGGTCCAGCAGCAGGTGCATGCCTGGGCGGGAGCCGACCGCGGCGAGGACCGGCAGCGGTGCGAGCTGGCCGTCGCAGCCCGGCAGGGGCGCGTCACCGGGAAGTGTCCAGGACAGGCCCTCGCTGGTCCATGGGTGCGGTGCGTCCGCGTTCGGGCTGGTGAGGAGCAGGTTCACGGTGGTGCCGTGGAGCCAGGCGCCGACGATGTCGGGCATCTGGTCGGTGGCGCGGCCGGCGAGCTGCGCTGCCAGGGCGCGCAGCGCGTGATCCAGGCGGTCCACCGCGGCCGGCTCGGCTACGACGCGCATGTGTGTCTCCGTTGTGGGGCTGACCGGTTCAGGCAGGCGGCGTCCGACAGGACGGTGTTGCTGCTGACGGTGCCGGCGGCGGCCGAGCGTACGCAATGTGAGGGTGGCCAGCAGGGCAGCGCCGACGAGTGGCGCACCGACGCGCAGGACGGTGTCGAACAGTCCGGCATCGTCGGTCTGTTCTGGTGCCGCGGCGTCGCCGGTTGGTGTGGATACAGTGGGTTGGCCGGTGCCCGCTGGGGCCTGTCCTGGTTCCGCGGTCGTGGTGGCGGTGCTCGGCCTTGGACTCGTCGCTGGACCCGCGCTCGCGCTCGCCGACGCGCTCGGTGCAGCTGTAGCGCTGGCCGACGGGATCGCCGTGGTGCTGGGAGCGGTGGCCGGCGGCGAGATCGTGGTCGACGGATCGGACCCGGAGCCGCCCGAGGCGGTGCCGGGATCGCCGGGTTGGGTTGCCGGTGGGGCGGGCTGCGAAGCCGTCAGGGTGCCGGTGGCGTGGGCGATGGGACCACGGTCATGGGCATCCGCCGGGAGGTTGAGTCGCCAGCCGCGCTCGATGTGGTCCGGGCCCCGGACGCCGGAGGTGTCGATGATGAGGTCGGAATTGAGTGCCGCGATCTCGGTGTAGCGGTCCGGGTCGCCCAGGAAGCGCTCAGCGATGTACCAGAGCCAGTCGCCTTGGCGTACTTCGTACACCGGCAGGGCGCTTGGCGTCGTCGACGTGCTCAATGCGACCGGCACCATCGCGACCGGAGCCGCAGTGCGGGTGGGGATTCGGACGGTCCATCCTGGATAGATGCGAGTGTCGCCCGGCTTGAGGACCTGTCCACCGGGTTGCGGGACGCCGTAGGTGGCCTCAGCGATGCTCCGCCACTGGTACCGGTCGCCGAGATAGCGCTCGGCGAGGGTCGGCATCTGCTCGCCTGGCTGGACCACATGGTCGACGTACCGGCTCGCCGTTTCCAGATTGCCGGTGATGGTGGTGCTGTCGACGACGCCGTTGTCTGTGGCGGCCGGGGGGACTGAGACGACCGCGGGCGGTGTCGCGATGGGGGCTGCGGTCGCGGCCAGTGCCGGGGAGTTGAACATCATCGTGACGGCGGTGACAAGGCTGGCGGCGGTGCGGCGTTGCCAGCTCCAGAGGGGAATCTGCCAGCCGCGCCATTGGGCCATGACTTCGGCGAACACCGACCAGGTGAACAGTGCCCAGCCGAGCCATCCGACGAGGCACAACGTGCGGACGAACACGGTGCCGTCGTCGGGGGCAGTGAGGTCGTGGACGGACGGCAGCGGCGGCCCGAGGAAGCGCCATGCGGCCAGCAGCGCCAGCGGTACGACGACGATGAAGCCGGCGAGAGCCGTCAGCGCAGCAAGGCCGGCCACGATGCGACGGTCGCGGTGCCCCCGCCGTCGCTTCCGGGTGATGTTGCCTGGCACGGTCTGCTCCTGTCCTGGGCTCGGCATTCTCGGGTGCTGTTAGGTGGCGACCAGCACGACCGTGGCGTGCCCGGTCGCGGTGAGCGTGTTGATGCCGATCAGGCCGAGGAACAGGGTGGTGTAGGTGATCGTGACGGTGACGGCGACGTGTTTGCGGTCCGGGCCGACGTCGACGACGCCTGTGACTCCAGCGGCGGCGAGATAGGTCTGCGCGGCGGCCACTGCCGCGGCCGGGTCGATGACTTTGTCGCCGCCTTGGATGGCTTGCGGTGCCAGGATCGCCTGCCCGGCGGCGCGGGCCGCTTCGCTGGCGATGTTGTCGGCCCGCTGCATCGCCCGGATCTTGCCGCCGCCGTCAACGGAGAGCCCGATCATCATGAGAACGGCGAAGGCAAGCACGAGTGCCAACAGGGCGATGCGGCCTTCGTCGTTTCGCCGGCAGTTGCCTGGCCGCGGACGCGTGATCATGTGCGGGTCCGGAAGGTGTCGAGGGTACTGACGAACGTCGCGTTGATCGTTTTCGAGCCGGGGAGACCGTCGACGACGATGTCGCTGAAGACGACGACGCAGGTGATGGAAGCGGCGACGGTGGCCGGCTGACCGACTGGTACGGCAAAGCCGCTGGTGTCGACGACGACGGTGAGCTGTGAGCAGTGCAGTCCCTGCTGGTCGAGGGTGGCGCTGGCCGCGCTGTACGCGTCGGCGCGGGCCTGACCTTCGGTCCGGGCGATCGACGCGGCACGGGCAGCGTCGTGCGCTGCACCCTCGATCGCACCGCCGGCCACTTGGATGCGCCCGCCTGCGATGGCCAGACCGACGAGCATGAGGAGGGCCGGTGCCAGTATCGCCGCCTCGATCGCTGCGGAGCCTCCGTCGCCGCCGAGCGGCTGCTGGTTGCGTCGTGCGGTCATGGACTGGTCACCCGCTCGACGGTGCCGTGGACGGTCGCATGGACGCCGACAACGGCGCAGAAGCCGGGCACGATCGACAGGCAGCGTCCGTCAACGGTCGCCTGCACGCTGCGGCCGTCGCTGGTGACCGTGATCGTCACGTCTGACAGGCTGTCGCCGGTCGAGGCGATGAACTCCAACGCTTTGGCCTGTCCAACGCCGGGGGCGGCGTTGTAGGCCCGTTGCGCGTTCACGGCTTCTTGAGCGGCGGCCATGGCAATGGACCGCGCGTAGAAGTAGTTGGCGGCCTGGATGGCCAGGAAGACGATGGCGAGCACCGCCGTGGCGGTGATCACGAACTCGATGGAACCTGAGCCGCGGTCGTCGCGGCGGCCCCGCCGGAGACGCGGTTTCTCCCGGCGGAGTGCTTGCGCAGCGACAGCCGCTGTTGGGTTTGCCGACTTCATCTACTGGATTCCGGGGAGCCGGTTGTTGATTGCCAGGGTGATGGCGCCGACCACGAGTCCGGCTATGAGCAAGGCCAGCAGCGCGAACATGGCCCATTCGATCGAGGTCGCGCCCCGGTCATCGGCGCGTGCGGCGCGCCAGCGGCGACGCAGCATGAGAGTTGTTGGTGCGATCCGCATCATCGTTCTCCCCTCTCCCCCCGTCGCGTGACGGCGGAGCTATTCAGGTCGTGACGAGCCGGTACAGGAACGGGTATGCGCCGGCGACGAACAGGACGAGGACCATCAGGCTGGTGGGCATGTACAGCACCGTGGTGGCGGTCTTCGCGCGTGCCTTGTCCTTCGCCAGCAGGGCAGCGTTGAGGGACTTCGCGCGGCTGCGCAGGGTGTCGTAGACCTGCGCACCCTCATCACCGGCCAGGGTCATGATGTCGCCTACCTCGCCAAGGTCGGGCACACCGATCTGGGCGGCGACGTCCTTGAGCCCTTCCCACGGTGGTTCGAGCCGGAGGCGGGACACGCGCAGAGACTCGCGGATGCGCTCGCAGACCCAGCCGCCGTGGGCAGCTGCGGCTTCGAGGGCTTCCGACGGCCCGCGTGAGGCGGCCAATTCCAGGGCGACGAGGTCGAGGTAGACCGCGACGTGCCGGCTGAACTCCTCGCGGGCCTCCGCCGCCTTCTGGCGGACGGAGACGTCGACCAGGACGAAGAACACCACGGCGAACAGCAGACCGACGGCGGCGGGGATGACAAATCCCAGGTGTACGCCGGACAGCGCAAGAATCAGCGAGAGCATCGGCGGGAACAGCAGGCCGATGAACGGATACACCAGCTTTTCGGTGAGGTACCGCTCAGGGCTGTACCCAATCAAGGCAAGCTCGGCCGTGGGGATGCGTAGCCGGTTGACCAGCACGCCCAGTGGCCCCGGAGCGTGGATCGTGGGTCCGCGGTCGTCGGCGCTGGGTGCGCGCAGCTGCCGCAACGCCGGCCCGAGGGCAGGCGCAGCGGGTCGAGTTGCCCGGACGATGACCAGGATGCCAAGACCGACCAAGGCCCCGGCCAGCAGTGCATGGAGGACTCGGATGTTCATCGTGCGGCCGTCCGTTCCAGCCGAACTGACGGAGTTGGCTTGTACGGAGGTGCCGGATTGGGACGTTGCGCGGCCGGGACCAGGAAACGACCGTGTCGAGTCGGCCGGGTCAGCACCCGCACCCAGGCGAGCAGCCCGGCGAGGACCAGCATGTTGGCGGCCAGCACGAGCTGCCCGACGAGCATCCCGTACGGCTTCGCGTAGGCGGCACTGAGGAACAGCACGGCCAGGACGAGGAAACGTAAGCGTGGTCATGAACCTCGCTACGAACCGAGGTTCGGCCCGGTCTGCAGCGATGTCTCGACGCATCGCGACCTCGTCGGCAGCTGCGGTGGCGATCGATTCGAGCACGTCGGACAGGCGCTGACCGCGGTCGCTGACGTGCAACATCAGCGAAGTGATCACCTCGTCGGCCCGGAAGTCGTCCAGCCTGTCGGCGAACCGTTCCAGCGCGCGTTCGGGGTCGGTGCCGGCTTGCAGGTCAGCGGCGAGTTCGGCGACCTGGGCGGCGATCGGCTCGGGGGCGGTCCGAGCACTGTTGATGATCCCCGAGATCAGGCCGTGTCCAGTGTGGACGAGATTCTTCAGCCGACGGGTCCAGATCTCCAGTCCTTCCAGCGCTTCGATCATTTCCCGTTCCCGGGCGCCGACGCTGTACAGCAGCGGGGTAAGCCACACAGCGGCTCCAGCAGTCAACCCGCCAACCGGCCACCCCGTGTAGAGCCAGACCGCGACGGTCGCGCCGATTGCCAGCCCGATCAGGAGTTGTCGGGAGTTCCGCTCTCGGGGAGTGAGCCCGAACCCGAGCACGGCCTTGAGTCTGCCGACCGTTGCGGAAGGACGCCGGGCAGGTTGGTGCGTTCCTACCGCCGCGACGACGATCACGACCATGCCGGCGAGCAGCAGTGCCGTCGACAACGCTGCGAGAGCTCCGGGGCTCATATGCCACCGCCGGTGATGGTGCGCAGCGGCTGTGTCCACATGCCGTCGGTCTGGTTGAGCCAAGCGAGGTCGAAGCCGGTGCGTAGCAGGTCAGCGCGAGTGCGCTGCGGGTGGACCTTGGGTCGTGCCCGCCCGTCGGGTCCTGGGCCAAAGATGGCCTGGGTGGTGGGTTTCGCGCCGTCACCCATGCCGATGACTTCGATGACGTGGCTGACGAATCGGTGCTGTTGTCCGCCGAGCGGTCGTTCATCGATGACGTCGCAGTAGATGATGTAGTCCAACGCGTTGACCACCGTGAGCCAGGCGCCAGTCAGGGAGTCGGCGGCGCCGTAGCGCATCAGCAGCTCGGCCAGGCGCAGCAGCACACCGTCGGCGTGACGGACGTGCAGCGTGCACATGGAGCCCCGCATGGTGTTCATCGCGTCGAACATCGGCACGATCTCGTCCGCGCGGACTTCACCGACCAGGACTCGCCGCATCGACAGCCGCAGCATGTCCGGGAACAGCCGCGCCAGCGAAACCTCACCAGCCGGGCGCCCGTCCGGCCCGAGGTCGCCGTGACCTTCACGCGCTTCGACCGCCACCACCCAGTCGAACTCGCCAGTCTCGTGCAAGCCGAGTTCGAGCTCGGACTCCATCGTGGCGAACCACTCGGTGCGCGGGATCTGCGTCGCCATGGCCCGCATCAAGGTCGTCTTTCCCGAACCGGGCGGCCCGGCGATGATGACGTTGAGGTTGGCGCGGACGATCGCGGCCATGAACTGCCGCAACACCGGGTCGATGGCCACCAGATCGACCATCTCGTCGAGGTTGACCTTCTTCGTCCTGTGCCGCCGGGTCACGATGACCGGTGCCGCCGTCACGACGTGCATCGCCGCGAGCCGGTTACCATTCGGCAGCCGCATGTGCAGGGTCGGCTTCGCCGCCGTCAGGGCACGCTCGTTCCGCTGGCCAACCGACGCGATGCGCTGAATCATCTGCAGCAGCTCATGATCGTTGCTGGCCGCAGGCGGGCCGGTCTCGACCCGCCCGTCGGCGTACTCGATCCGCACCCGGTCATGGCCGAGCACCATGACGTTCTCGACCTCGGGATCGTCGGTGGCTGCTTGCAAACGGCCCAACCCGAACAGGTAGGCCAGGACGGTGTCGAGGAGCCGCTGCTCGTACTCGTCGGTGATCCGCTCGCCGGTCTGCCGGCGAGCGTCGATGTAGGCGCGCACGACCTGTGCTGAGATGTCTTCGCCGACCGCGCGCCGGTCCTCCGGGCTCTGCTCGGTGTTGCTGCGGAACTCCGCCGCCAGCAGCTGCGCTGCCTGTTCGTGCAGAGCGCGGACGACGAGGTCGTCGAGTGGCGCGATGGAGCGTGGTGGCAGCGTCGGTTCCTCGAGTGGCGCCGGTGGCGGTGGCGGTGTGGTGAAGCGGCTGTTGATCTGGGCGCGGATGGCGGCGCCCAGCACGGACGGGTCGGGGTGGTGGCCGTTGCTGCTGCCGGAGCCGGGGCGTGCGTTAGTGGACAACGCTGGCCTCCTCGCTGACGCGGCGACGGCCGAACACCGATGGTTTGGTGGAGCGAGTGCTGTCTTCGTTGTACATCCGCCGGACTGCGGACTCGGCCTGGGCAGCCGCGCGAAGCAGCCGGCCATAGCGGGGTGCTCTGCCCTGGTTCAGGGCCTCGGCGCTTCTGGAATCGTCGGGCAGCGCCGCGGCGACCGGCGTGCGCAGCTCCAATGCCAGTTCCTTGGTGCCGTAGTCACCGTCGCCAACGGTGATCAGGGCGACTGGTGGGCGGCCCGGCTGGAGCAGATGCTGGAGCGCCGTGGAGGCTGCGCGGGCGCTGATGAGCGTGGGGTGCAGCACCAACAGGACGAGATCGGCCCGCGTGATGAGCGGGGTCGCCGGGTGGGCCGCCGCGAGTCGACCGCAGTCGGCGATGATGTCGTACTCCTCCGCGCCGTCGCGGATCAGCGGCAACCGCGCCGCGAGTTGGTCCCAGCCAGCTGCTTGGCCATGCCGTTGCGGCTCGGCCCAGGTCGCGGCCTGCGCCGGGTCGGCCAAGCCGGGCAACAGCAGCTTGGTCCTGGCCGAGTTCCCGTCGGGTGCCAGGTCGACCAGCTCGTTCCACAGCATGACGTCGGTCAACGGCTGCCTGGCCAGCGTCGAGGTCAGCCGATCCAGCCCCCGGCTGTCGAGGTCCACCTCACGCAGGAACCCCGCCGCGAGGTCACCTCCGGCCGGGTCGCACTCGGCCAGCAGGACACGTTGTTGCCAGCTCAATGTGAACGCGAGCGCGGTCGTGGTCGCGCCGGGCGAACCTTTCGCTGAACACACCGCGATGAGCGCCATCGTCAGTTCCTCGTGGTCACGACGAGCACGATGCGGCCGGCCGCGGCCATCGCCGCCACTAGGGATCCGTCGGTCGTTGACACTGCCACGTCCACCCGCACGTTGCCGTTGGTTGCCGGCGCTGTGGTCCCTGCCACGGTAGCGGGGATGCTGGACGGTTGCGCCGCCGCCGTGCTTTGCGGGTCTGGTACGCCGGCCAGCCCTGTCGGTGGGACAACCACCAACACGACCGCGTCGCCCGGCTTCAGCGCCCGTGCAGGCAGGTGACCGGGTTTTAGCTCGATGCCAACCAACTGTTGGCCGGGCGCCGGAATCGCCGTCTTCGTGAGCTGGTCCCGGATCAGCAGCGTGCCCGGATACAGGTCCACCGCCGCGTGCTGCCCGACCACCTCAGCACGGTGCGCCGCAGGAATAGGGTTCAGACCGACGGCCGCATTGACGTTGATCACGGTGAGATCGCTGTCGTGGATGGCCGCGCCGTACGGCACATTGTGGCTCACGGCCAGGTACGGATGGGTCATGCCGCCCTGGACGACGAGCACGTACGCTCCGACGGAGCCGAGGACCACCAGGACAACGCCGAGCGCCCACATGCCCAGACTGCGTCGTCGAGGCAGACGTGCCAGCGATGCCGTCCCAGCCGCCGGTGCTGCGCTCGCCACGTCGACAGTGCTGCGGTTGATGGTCATCATTCGCGTACCGCCACAATCTCGCCGATCTCGATGCTGCTCTGCGCCTGGCTTGTCGGGTTGAGCACGCCGGTCTGCCCGCCACCGGTCCACGTGACCGTCCAGTACGTCGTGGCACTGATCTGGTACTTGGCGTGCGGATGCGTCGTCGTGCTCGACGGCTCGGTATAGCGGTATCCACACGTTGGCGAGTCGGTGTTGCCGTAATGCGCGGAGTACGGTGTGCCCGGGTTGGTGCAGGTCGTCGGGATGCTGCCGTCGCCCATGTTCCAGACGATGCGCGATGCCTTCGCGGTGATGGTGACGGTGATCGTCCCGCCGCTCGCGCTGGCCGACTGCGGACCCCAGGTTTCCGGCGTGACGGCCGTCCACATCCACACCGGCAGGCCCACAGCACCGCTGCCACCGGGCTGGGGAGCGATGCCGATCTGCGCCCCCCGCAGGTGCAGCTTCGCCAGCGCCTGCTGCGCCAGTTGCGCCGGTGTCGGGCCGTCCGGCGGGTTGGGATTCCAGGAGTAGACCTGCGTGACGTAGTCACTGCCGGAACTTTGATAGCAGGTCTTGGTACCCCAAGCGCCGGTCGCGGGGTCCTGGCCGCCGGGCGGCGGAGCCAGCGGCGGCGGAACCATGGCCTTCCAGTAGCAGCCGCCCCCGGTGTAGGTGCCGAATTGCGGGTCGGTGCATGGCATCTTCTGCCCGTTCCAGGTACACCCGGACCCGCCACCGCCGGCCTCCCCGCCACCCTGGCCCGGCCCCTGACCGTCGGACCAGCACCATGGGTCGACGCTCGTGTCGCAGCCCCCGCTGCCTCCCGGAGGCGCCAACAGGACCGGATACGCTGCCACCGCGGCGCTTGCACCTTCACCTGCAAGCAGCGCTCCCACGAGAGCCGCGATGACGCCCACGGCCGAACGAATACGAGCCGCTAGCATGGATCTGTCGCGCTTTCAGCCTTGCTGACCAGCCACTGGCCGGTCTGGTAGCGCCACACTGTTGCGATGGAGGAGACCTTCGGGGTCTTGATGGCGCTGTTGGGCACGGGGCTGCTGTTCGACTTGTAGACCAGCTTCAAGGCGCTGTAGTCGAGGCACGCGTGGATGGTTACGGACGGCTGGGCAGCGTCGAGATCAGCCTGCGTACTCATGATCGTTGCCGTCTGAGCGCCGAGCTGGACCTGACCGTTGTCGCGCAACCGCTGAATGTTGTGACGGGTCAGGCTCAGCAGCGGGTCGGCGACGTAGCGCGCCAGGTCGGCGTTGTTCGGGTCCGCCGCTTGCGATGCGATTGCCCAGTACCGGATGTAACCGTTGTACGCCCCGATCGCCGACTGCACCGCCCGCGCGACGCTCGGGTCAACGGTCGGCGTCGGCGTCGGCGCACTGGACGTCGCAGGTGACGTAGGCGTCGAAGACGGATCCTTACTGGTACACGCAGTCAAGGTGCACAGTCCCACCATCGAAAGCGCGACCAATTCGTTCGGACGGCGCGGACGGCGAACCATGTCAACCTCCCAGACACGACGGTGGGCACCACGCTCGTACGCTTGCAACCGCGCTGTACGGGTACCGCAGTTCTGCGTCGCGATGGCGGGCCATTCCGCCATCGTGCCCGCTCGATGCATGTGCAATGGAGCCGATCGGCTTCGGACTACCCGCCGGCTTGCCTATGCCTGCACCTTCGTCTTCCACCGACGGGGGTTGCACGGACCAGCCGTTCGTTTGGAGCAGCGTCTCTCGCGTGCGGTGGACCGACGTCGTCGCGACGGCCGTGATGAGCGCCCATACATCCCCTACCTCCCACAGCTTCCGTCATATCGCATATTGTTGTTGATCGGCTACAACCAGTTACGGCGCGCATCGTGCGCGCGCCGGGTGCGCGCTGCACGTGCACGTAACGCACAGTGCTCACGCCCGCGTCCCTACCCAGGACCACGGGGCGTCACTTTGCGCGGAACGAGACGTATGGAACAGCGGAAACTTCAACGCGATTCGCCATGATGACCAATAAAGTCCAGCAGCACGAGAATCCAAGGAACAACGCAGCGTTACATGCAGCGCGGATGTGATCACATCACCTCCCGCTCCTCACTGACTCACAGCCGCGAGGCCGCCGTAATCGCAAGCAGAAATTGACCTTGACGAGCCGTAGCCGAATAGCCGACGTTGAGTACTTTGGCAATATCTGATCGACGATAGTGGACGCGCATACGACGTACGGCAGGCGCAAACGGGGGGCCCATGGACTTCAGAGACGTCGAGACCGCCGAAGAACTGGTACGTAACATCTGGGATGTCGGCGTGCTGTTCGCACTGCAACGACAGTCGCCACTGCGCTACAGCGAACTGGGCGCCGAGCTGACCGCGTGGAGCGGTCGGCGGCCCGGCGACAGCGCATTGACGCGGAGTCTGGAGCGCCTCAGCCGAGCTCACCTCATCACGGCCGAGGGCAGCAGCCGCGAACGACCTCGCTACACGATCACCTCCGCCGGCGCCCAACGTATCGAGCGAGTTCGTACAGTCGTCAATGCGCTCCGGCCGACAGCTCGGAAAGATCAACGACCCATAGCGTCCGCGTCCACCGGGACACACGTGGAGTCGATGACCCGACACACACCGATCGGGCCAGGACACGCGCACGTTCCGACGCAGCGGTCACGGCCGCGGCGGACCTCGGAGACCGTGACAACGGAGGCTGCTTTGCGACAGTCGAAGACGGACGACGAACCGAACAGCAATGGTCGAACTGCTCCCCCGCCACCATCACCGATCGATACCTCGGTACCCCACCCGGCCCGTCGATACGATTACTGGCTCGGCGGCAAGGACAACTTCGAAGCCGACCGCGCCTCCGGAGACGCAGTAGCGCAGATCTACCCGGCGATCCGGACCACCGCTCTGGAGAACCGCCGGTTTCTGCACCGCGTCGTCCGGTTCCTGGCGCAGGAAGCCGGCATCCGCCAGTTCCTCGATATCGGCACCGGCATCCCGACGAGCCCGAACACGCACGAGATCGCCCAGGCAATCGCACCGGCCTCCCGAGTCGTTTACGTCGACAACGACCCGATCGTGCTCACCCACGCCCGCGCGCTGCTCACCGGTACGGGCACAGGCACGACCGCCTACATCGACGCTGACGTCCGCGACCCCGCACGAATCCTTGATGATCCCCAGTTGCGCAGCACACTGGACCTCTCCCAGCCGGTCGCGCTGCTGATGGTCGCCGTCCTGCACTTCATCCCCGAACCCTTGCCAGCCGTCCAGCAGCTGGTCCAAGCGATGGCTTCCGGAAGCTATCTGGCGATCACCCACATCACCAAGGACCTACTCCCCGCAGACATTGCCGCTAGCGCCGACGACACCAACGCACGCAGCGGCGTCGCCGCTTGGTTCCGCGGACGCGACGAGTTCGCCGCACTCTTCGACGGACTCGAGCTCGTGCCCCCGGGCATCCAGCCCATCGCTGAATGGCGTGACGATCGATTCGACGACCGACCCTCACCGTCCGAAGCAGCCCTCTACGGCGCCGTCGCTCGCATCCCCTGAAGGCCGAGCAGGCAGCTGGAGGTATAGATGCCAACACGCGGGAACAGACTCGGCGCATTGACGGCCCGACGCCGACCTGATGCAGCAGCCTATGACCAGCGACCTATTCCGACGAAGAGCGCCAGCCCAGAAGGATCCGCAGCCTCGGCCTCCGGCAACCGCAGTCGCATGGAGGTGGTGGCGCGCGCCGTGTGCTGCGCCGCGCTCGTCACGCCACTGCTGCGGTGGGCGATCGTAAATCACTCGGTCTCCGCTCGACGGCCGTGGCGGCGGACGTGCCCTCGGTGCTCCACCAGCTTGGGTCCGGGCGGTGACGTGGTCTCGCTCACGCCTCGGGCGCGATGCGGTGTCTGCGGTCAACGGCTTGGACCGCCACCGTGGGCCGTTGAAGTCGTGTTCGCCGCTTCGTTGGCGCTGCTGGTCGTGGCGGGGATGCGTGACCTGACATTGGTGGCGTTCGGTTGGTGGGCCGCCGTCGGAACGGTGTTGATGTTCGTGGACCTGGCCGTGCAGCGGTTGCCGGCCAGGCTTTGCTATTTGGCCGTCGGCGGCCAAGGTGTAGTGCTGCTTTGCCAGGCAGTATCTACGGACGTGTGGGGGCCGTGGTTGCGGCTGGTGCTCGGTGCGCTCGGGTCCGCGGCCGTGGTGGCTGCCGGCTCGTTGGCAGCTCCTGCGACTGTCCGTTGGGGAGACGTGCGGTTCGCCTTGACCGTCGGTGGGGCGGCGGCATGGGTCGGGTGGTTGTCGTTGTACGCCACGGCATTGCTCGCGATGCTCGCGGCGGCCGTGGTGGGCGTCGGATTCGTCGCAGCGCGGCGGGCCACGCTTAAAACCCATCTGCCGCAAGGACCGTTCTGGTACTCCGCTGCGCTGGCAATAGTCGCCTTGGTAGGGGTGTAGACCCATTAGCTCGTGATTGGCCGTGACGGACGGGACTGGGTCCACAGGGACGGTCGTATCTGGCCCAGCGCGATCGAATAGGTTCCCGCTCCGGCTACGTTGCGTAGTTGTTGTCGTCAGGGAGCCTACGCTCGCTCATAGCCGATGAGCGTGCACGCGATCTTGGCTAGGCGGAGTGTCTGCATAGATACGAGGAGATCAAACTCGGTGTTTATTCTTCTGGAGTGCTCCTGTCCGTCAGGTGCACTGCAGCTACAGCAAACCTCGAACGGGTGACAACTTGATCACCGCGAGTTGATTGGTGTTCATACACTGACCAGTACGTTGTTCCGTTGGGTTCAGAGCGGCAGGGGTGTGGTGTGATGCCGGTCCAGAGTTTGTGGTGGCTGCGAGCTGGGCGGATCGTGTTTGGCGTACTGGTGATCGGCGTAGCAGTCTATCTGGTTGTGGTTGGTCCCGACGCGGCGAATGTGTTCGTGAGCGGCGCGGGGCTTGTGGTGGCGCTGCTGGCGTTGGGCGCGCCGTATCTGCTGCCTGTGACGGGAGGGACGCCAGTGTCAGGTCCGGATCATGTTGAGGGCACCGGCGATGCTGAGGCGACTGGTGGCGGCGAGGCGGTTTCGGGTGCGGATCTCACCGGGGACGGCGGGCCGGTGCGAGTGAGTAGGTCGGGGAATGCGAGGGCCGACGGGCCTGGCTCGACCGCGACGTCGGGTGTCGTGCGTCGTCCTCGTTCGTGATCGACCACGATGCACCTGGCAATGCTCCTCTTGCTGGCGGGAGCGGGACTAGTGTTGCCGATTCCGGCAGCGCCGCCGCCCGCGCTGGCGGTGTCGCGAACAGTGGTGTCATCGAAGGCGACGTGACCACCGAGTACCACCAGCATCATCACGCAGCTGCGCTGCCGCCGGTTCGGTTGGTTCGGTCAACGTATGTGGAGCAGGTACGGCGGATCGCTCCGCCGCGATTACTGGGGCGGGATGCCGAACTGGCCCAACTGGCCGCGTTCTGTGTGGATCCTGGACGTGGTCCGTATATGTGGTGGCTGGCTGGGCCGTGGGCCGGAAAATCCGCGTTGTTGTCGACGTTCGTGTTGCGTCCGCCGGTGCAGGTATTGGAGCGGGTACGGATCGTATCGTTCTTCATTACTGCCCGGCTTGCCGGGCAGGATACCCGGGACGCATTTACGACGGTGCTGCTGGAGCAGTTGTGTGAGCTGACTAGGCAGGAGCTGCCAGCGGCCGGGAGTGAGGTAACCCGGGAGGCGTGCCTGCTGGACTTGCTTGGCCGGGCTGCGGTCGCCTGCGCAGCCGACGGTCAACGACTGGTGCTGCTGGTCGACGGCTTGGACGAAGACCGCGGCGAGATCCTCGGTCCGCATGCGCACAGTATCGCCGCGCTGCTACCCGCCGAACCTCCAGCCGGGATGCGGATCATCGTCGCCGGCCGTCCGAACCCACCTATTCCCGACGACGTCCCGGACTGGCATCCACTGCGCGATCCAAGCATCGTCCGGGTCCTCGCGGACTCGCCGTATGCCCGTGACCTGCAACGCCTTGGCGGGGCTGAGCTGCGGCGGCTGCTGAAGGGCACTCCGGTCGAGCAGGACCTGCTCGGGTTGCTGACCGCCGCGCGTGGTGGCCTCTCCGGCCCAGATCTGCACGAACTGACCGGCGTCGACCTCGTCCATATCGAGGACGTCCTACACACCGTTGCTGGCCGCACCTTCACCCGTCGCACCGACACCTGGAACGTCGCCACCGGCACCGAGGTGTATCTGCTCGGCCACGAAGAACTTCACACTGCCGCCGAGCGTTACCTCGGCCACGCCCGCCTAGCCGCATACCGGGACCGGCTGCACACCTGGGCAGCTACCTACTGCGCCGTCCCTGGTTCCAGTCGGCCGGCATGGCCGCCCGCAACCCCCCAATATCTGCTGACAGGCTATCCGCGGATGCTGTACACCATCGGCGATGTCGACCGCCTCGTCGCGCTAGCCACTGACCCAGTCAGGCACGACCGGATGCTTGACCTCAGCGGCGGTGACACTGCCGCCCTCGCCGAGATCGCCACCGCCCATAGCCTCGTCCGCGCCCGACCTTGGCCGGACCTGCTCGCCGCGCTTCGCCTCGCCTGGCACCGCGACCAACTCACCGACCGCAACGCCAACATCCCCACCGAGCTCCCCGCCGTCTGGGTCACCGTTGGCCAGCCCGTCCGTGCCGAGGCCCTCGCCCGGTCCATCACCAACCCGGACGCGCAGGCGCGGGCGTTGACTGGTCTGGTCGAGGCGCTGACGGCCGTCGGTGCGCACGACCGGGCTGTGGTTGTGGCTGGCGACGCCGAGCACGTCACACGATCTATCACCGATCCGGGCTCGCAGGCTCGGGCGTTGACTGGTCTGGTCGAAGCGCTGGCAGCCGTCGGTGCCCACGGCCGGGCTGTGGTTGTGGCTGGCGACGCCGAACAGGTCGCCCGGTACATCACCGACCCGGACACGCAGGCGTGGACGTTGACCGGTCTGGTCGAGGCGCTGGCAGCCGCCCGTGCGCACGACCGGGCTGAGCAGGTTGCCCGGTCCATCCCCGACCCGGCCGCGCAGGCGTGGGCGTTGACTGGTCTGGTCGAGGCGCTGGCAGCCGCCCGTGCGCACGACCGGGCTGAGCAGGTTGCCCGGTCCATCACCGACCCGGCCGCGCAGGCGCACGCGTTGATTGGGCTGATCGAGGCGTTGACAGCCGCCGGCGCGCACGACCTCGCCGCGGTTGTGGCCAGCGACGCCGAGCAGATCGCACGATCCATCACCAGCCCGTACTGGCAGGCGCAGGCGTTAACCCAATTGGCCAGCTCGTCAACGGCTGCCGGGGCGTACGACCGGGCTGCGGCTATGATTAGCGATGCCGAGCAGGTCGCCCGGTCAATCGCCAATCCGTACTGGCAATCGCAGGCGTTGACCGGTCTGGTCGAGGCGCTGGCAGCCATCGGTGCGCACGACCGGGCCGTGGTTGTGGCTCGCGACGCCGAGCAGGTCGCCCGGTCCATCACCGATCAGGACCTGCAGAAGCAAGCGTTGACCGGTCTGGTCGAGGCGTTGACGGCCGCCGGTGCACACGACCGCGCCCATCGGATCGCTCGCTCCCTCACCGTCCCGTACTGGCAGGTGGAGGCGTTGATAGGGCTGGTCGAGGCGCTAACGGCCGTCGGTGCGCACGACCGCGCTGCGGTTGTAGCTGGCGACGCCGAGCAGATCGCCCGATCCATCAACAGCACATACCCGCAGGCGCAGGCTCTGTCCCGTCTGGCCAAGGCGTTGGCGGCCGCCGGTGCGCACGACCGAGCCGCGGTTGTGGCCAGCGACGCCGAGCAGATCGCACGATCCATCAACAACCAGGCCGCGCAGGCGCACGCGTTGATTGGGCTGGTCGAGGCGTTGACAGCCGCCGGTGAGCACGACCTCGCCGCGGTTGTGGCCAGCGACGCCGAGCAGATCGCACGATCCATCAACAGGCCATACCCGCAGGCGCAAGCGTTGACCCTTCTGACCGGAGCGTTGGCGGCTGCCGGCGCGTACGACCACGCTCAGCAGGTGGCTCGGGCCATCGTCAACGAGGGCTCGCAGGCTCAAGCGTTGATCCGTTTGGCCGGAGAGCTTGCAGCTGCTGGTGCGCAAGACCGCGCTGCGGTTGTGGCTGGCGACGCCGAACAGGTTGCCCGATCCATCACCCATCCGGGCTCGCAGGCTCGGGCGTTGACTGGTCTGGTCGAAGCGCTGGCAGCCGTCGGTGCGCACGACCGGGCCGCGGTTGTGGCTGGCGACGCCGAACAGGTTGCCCGATCCATCACCGATCCGGGCTCGCAGGCTCGGGCGTTGACTGGTCTGGTCGAAGCGCTGGCAGCCGTCGGTGCGCACGACCGGGCCGCAGTTGTGGCTGGCGACGCCGAACAGGTCGCCCGGTCCGTTACCGACCCGAACACGCAGGCGTGGACGTTGACTCGTCTGGTTGAGGCGCTGGCAGCCGCCGGTGAGCACGACTACGCTCAGCAGGTGGCCCGGGTCATCGTCAACGAGGGCTCGCAGGCGCGGGCGTTGACTGGTTTGGTCGAGGCACTGGCAGCCACCGGTGCGCACGACCGGGCTGAGCAGGTTGCCCGGTCCATCACCGACCCGGGCTCGCAGGCGCGGGCGTTGACTGGTCTGGTCGAGGCACTGGCAGGCGCCGGTGCGCACGACCGCGCTGCGGTTGTGGCCAGCGACGCCGAGCAGATCGCACGATCCATCACTGATCAGGACTCACAGGCTCAGGCGTTGGCCCGTTTGGCCAGCTCCTCATTGGCTGGTGGTGCCCACGACGGGGCTGCGGTTATGGCTGGCGACGCCGAGCAGATCGCACGATCCATCACCAACCCTCACTCGAAGGCGCAGGCGTTGACACATCTGGCAAGAGCGTTGACGGATGCCGGTATGTACGACCGCGCTGAGCAGGTCGTACGGTCCATCACCGACCCGGGCTCTCAGGTCCAGGCACTGACCCGTCTGGCCATGATTCTGGAGCCAACAGACGCCCGAATGCTGATTGCCGATGCGTTGGCAATCGGCACGTGGACAACCTCCCTTCAGGCGATTGCCCGATGCGACCCAACGGCACTGGCAGCATTCGTTGCCGAGCGCCATTTCTCGAAGACGTAAGCAGCAAGATTGCTAGTCAAGTAGGCAACTGCTCAGCCAGCTCCCACAGAGGATCGTCGCTCAGATGTGCAACACAATGACGTCTTCTGCCTGATGACAATAGGACGATCTTGGCGTACGTTCATGCCGCGATCCGCGCGCTTGCATGTACCAAGGGGGCGGCTGGCCCGTTCGTCAGCGGTCATCACCGCACGTCCGACGACCATGCCAGCCGCACAGCGAACACGTCATCAATCAACCTGCGATAGCACCAACCAGCCCGATGGCAGGTCAACGCGTTGGGAAATGGTGCGTGTCAGACCTGGCCCAACACCCCCTCCACAAGGTTAGGTCAACCTAAATCTCGGGTGGACTTCGGTCGCGAGGACCTACTGATCAAGACCGGGATGCACCATGCCGGGAACCGCTCCTCGTGCCCGCTCCACCCTCGACCGGCTACTCTGCGAGCCATGAGCAATGCGGCCGGGGCGAAGGCAACCCGCGAGGAAGAAATCGCGTTTCGGGCCATGGAGCAGGTGCTCGGGATCGACATCAAGCTCGCGGATGCAGGCGCCGGCAACAATATGCCCGACGGCGCTTGGGTATACCCTGACGGCCAGGAGCGCCGCGGCATCGTGGAGGTCACCTCGCCCCCGGCCGCACACCTGATGAGACGTTGGGCGCGGGCGAGAAAGGCAGGACTGCCCCTGACCGAGAGCGGATCGATCCCCTTACGCTTGAACGAGCTCGCACAGGTGTGCGATGAGATACTCGCGGCGGATTGGGCCCGGGACAACATCGACAAGCTCCTGGCCCAACCGGCCGATGAGCGGCACCTATTCCTCTTCGGGCGGCGTCACGCGGAAGAGCACTACTTCTTCCGGCTGTCCGATCTTGATGACGACGGGAAACCTGAGCCCGTCGATGACCTTGTCCTCCCTCAGGGCATCTCCGACGTGTGGTTCCGGGGCCGGGCACGGCTGGACCGTGACCAACCACCTGACCAACTAGGGGACACAATAGAACTCAGGTTGGCCCGGTTTCATGCGGAGTCGGGTTGGCATCGTCATGTGGTCCAGATCGAAGACCGGCACCTGCCCGCCCCCAATCGGCATATCACCGCTGATCGAGTTCCCGCTGGATGGCGACAGCCCAAAGATCGATCTGCCAAGCCAGCCGACGGCTGAGGCCGACTTGCTAGACATTCACGTATCGGGTGCAGGGCCGGCTTCTACCGCGGGTGTGCCACGGGTCTGACCCGCGGGCGGCCCACCGCTAGACGCCGAACCCGTCCTCATTGCCGCGATCCGGTCGTGGGGCCACGACACCTGACGATCGTCCCGTCATGGCCGCCTACCACAATACGACGTCAGTCAATCTGCGGAACAACCAACCACCCCGACAGCAGGTCAGGGCGTTGGGAAATCATACGTGTCCGACCTCGGCCCAACACCCCTCCACGAGGTCGGGCTGACCTAAACTGCGAGCTTGGTCGGCATTCCCGTCATGTCCACGCTAATCGGACTTGGCGATGCTGCTAGAGCTCTATGTTGACCGGTGCGGGACCGAGGCCATACACAAGGCTGTGCTCGGCACTTCGGACGCCGCTAAGCGTTACCGCGCCGGAGCTGACCACGGGGAGCTGGCGTACTGGGTCCACGATGATGCGGACCTTGGGCCGGGCGTCGGCGCCCTCAATGTTGGACACAACGACCAGGAAGAAGTCGGGCGTGCTCAGCGCCCGGCGGACCTGCGACTCCTCCAGACGGATGACGTCGGGTTCGTCACCGGCGTAGACCTTCAGCTCGAAGAAACGCTCGAGCGAGTCGACGGCATCGGCGCCGACCCCGCGTTGGGCGCGGAGGTCGGCGATCTCCCGCTCGTCACCGGCCAGAACCTTGCGCGCCAGCGCCAGGCCGACCGACTCCCGGTCCAGCGCGGTGAAGGCCGGCAGGCCGGTTCGGTTCGCCGGCGACGGCGACGCCCGGTCGGGGCGGGGCAGCGGCCCGACGGGGCGCCGCGGTGCGCTCGTCGTTCGGGTTACGCCCGGTTCGCCGCCCGCACGACCGTCCGGGTTGAGGACGACGAGGGTGGACGGATCGACGAGGACTCGCGGCGGGGACGGGGGTGGGCCGGCGGGCCCGGCCGGCCCAGGGCTCACGGGCGGTGTGGCGGGCGCCGCCGGCCGGGTCGCGGGGTGTCGCGACCGCTCCTGGTGCCGGCCAGCGATGTCCCGTGCCAGATCGGCGGCGCGCTCGGCCATCGCCTGCTCCTGCCGGGCGCGCTCCTCGGCCGCCTCGATCGCGGCGAGGCGGATGGGTTGCGCGGCCGGGCCGTCGTCGGCGGCGACGCAGGCGGCCAGCCATGCCTGCGCGAGGTGCCGCTGATCGGCGCCGGCGAAGAGGCCGGCCACTGCTCGGCCACCGCCGTCGACCTGGCGCAGCAGCCGGTCGTCGCGCAGATACAGCACGCGCGTCCCGACATCAACCTTGGCAACCACCTCGATCTCGACGGGGCCCCGGCCCTTCAGCCCGTCGACGCGGACCCGCAGCCCGGGGTCGACGTGCACCGCGATCTCCCCGAATAGATCCCAGCCCACGGTGAGCATCCCTGCCGTCCGGGCATCGTTGCGCGCGAGGTCTTCCTGCAGCCGCGCCACCGCCGCGGCGAACAGCGCGGTCGTAGCCTCGTCGCGGACGGCTCGCGCCGGGTCGACGACGGTCGTCGCTTCGGTCCTCAGCCGGGATATCCGCAGCGGCTCCAGCAGGGCCTCGAACTGGCCGACCTCGCCGCCGGGCAGCCATACCGGCACCTCGGCGCCGAGTCCCTCGACGAGGGCGGGGTCGTCGACGGCGTACACCGGCCGCTTCGACCTCCACCCCTGTGTCGTCCACAGGGAGAGCGTTCCGAGCTGCTGGGGCCGGTCCGTCGATGATGCGAGCCGGGCACGGAGGTGGCGCAGCGTCTCCAGGAGCACGCCGACGTCGTCGCCCTCGGGCGCGCGCCGCGTCTGCGCGATCTGGCGGATGACTCGCAGGCAGTCCTCGATCGACGGCGTCCGGATGTTCAGTGCCGTCCACAGCGGCTCGGCGTCGTTGACCGCGGGGGCGAAGGCATGGTGGCGTCGGAAGATGGGCGGTCCCGCGAGCACCTGGGCCGGTTGACGCCAGCCGAGGTCCGTGTGGATCAGGCCGGCGCCCTCGGTGAAGGCGGAGCGCAGAGCCCGCGGGGGAAGGTCGCCGGGAAGCGCTTCGCGGCTCGCGAGGCGTTCGCCGATGGCCCGGTAGACGATGGCGGCATCGGTGGCCAGGGTCGGCGGAGCAGGCGCCTCCGCGCGCAGCCGGCGCAGGCGTTGCACGAGGTCCAGGGTCGTCGGCTCGCCGGAGACGCCCAGGGCGGCGAGGATCTCGCGCCGGTTGCGGCGGTCGAGGTCCGGGTGCAGGTACCTCGGCGCGTCGGGGCCGTACACGGCCACGGTTCCGGCCGTCTTGAGCCGCAGGTCGAGCGGCGCCCGGGGAGCACCGTGGCTGTCGTCGAGCCAGGCGGCCGCCCCGGCCGACCAGAGCCAGAATGCCTTGACGGTTCCCCGATGCCGCCAGTTGTAGTCCGTGTCGGCAGCGGTGACGTCGGCGCTGTCGGCCAGCCGGTCCCATGCTCGCCCCAGCGCGCCGAGGAGTGCGCCGGCCCGCTCGCGTCGGCGCTTCGCCTTGCGTTCGCGGGCGATGTCGGCGACGACGGCCCGAAGGTCTGGGCTGTCGATGTCGTTGAGCGTGTACGACGCCGAGAGGGTGCTCATCATCCGCGCGCGCTGCACCGGGCCGCCGGCGACTCCCGCGGGAAGCCCTCGCGTCCGGCCGGAGTAGCGCTCCTGCAGCCCGGCGTGACGGGCCAGCCGTGGCACCCGCTCGACCCCGAGCAGGCCCAGGAACCGCTGCGCACCGAGGCCGCCCACCCGGCCGGTCGGCGACCGGAGCTGTTCGGCATACCGGTTGTTGGTCCACAGCAGGCCCGGCGTCCTGTCGGCCGCTGCGGCGAAGCTGTCCGGCTCGCGGTCGATGGCCCGTGAGAGGTAGATCTGCGCGGGGCGCGCATCGAGGCGCTCGATCTGGCCGTGGGCGTCGAAGCGGTATGCCGCGATCAGCACGGACCGGCCGACGTCGCGTCCCAGCACGGTTCGGTCACCGGGCGGCAGCTGCTCGAAGGCATCGCGCAGCGCGCGGAGCTGGTCGTCGGTCAGCGGCGCGGTGAGGCATTGGCCGGCCTGCCCGGCGGCGGCGAGGCGGCGCACGACCTCCTCGTTGCCGGCGTCGTCGATGACGGCACCGGTCCTGCGCAGCCAACCGAGCACCGTCCGGGCCGCGTCGGTGTCGGCAAGGTGCTCGTCGGCCAGGCCCACGCCCATGCCGAGCTGCTCGGCCAGGCCGGAGCGCGCGACCATCAGCGCCTGGACGGACTCGGCCGTCGGCGGCGCGATCCGTCGGCCGTCGGAGGTGCTCACGCAGGGCAGCCCAGCCAGCCACGAGGCCAGGCCGTTGTCGAGGGCGACCGCGACCAGCTCGATGTTCGCCGAAACATCTCGGTCGGCGTCCCGCAACAGCTCCAGCGCGTTCTGGACGGTGACCACCGGCGGCAGCGCGTCCCCAGCGTCCCGCCAGTCGTCGAGCACCTGGCGCCAGCGCGCGCCGGCGTCGCGGGCCACGGCCGGGAACGGTGTGGTAAGCCCTGCGAGGTGGGCGGTCTCGGCGGGCTCGATGACCCTTTCCAGGTCAGCCGCCTCGACCGCCAGGTCGGCGAGCGAGATGTGCTCGCCCGCTACGACGAGAGCTCCACGGGTCGCCAGCTGGGTGCGGGCCCGATCAAGGAGCAGTTCTTCCAGGTCCGCGACGATCGAGCGGGCACCGTCGGCGGTGACGTCCTCGCCGGGCAGCGGTATGGCGTCCCAGGCCGCGGCCGGCTGCTCGGCGAGGAGATCCTCGACCACCTCGACCCAGAGGTCGGCCAGCAGCGGCAGCAGTGCGCCGTTCCACGCGGTGTCAGCCAGCCCGGCCCGGCTGGTGACCGGGTCGAACTGGGCATTCACCCGCAACGGCGCCGCCGTGTCCACGACGGGCAGGCCGGCGTAGACGGCACCGTGATCGCCGGGCTGCAGAGCGATCGCGAGCCCCAGCGGGACGGTGACACCGGCCGCCTTGCGCACCCGGTGGACGTCCGGCGGTGTCGGTACCTCGGTGGAGTGCACCAGCCACCGCCGGCCGTCCGGCGCCGCAGCGTGCCGGCGCCGCACCACCGCGTTGTGACCGGCGATCCGGCCGTCGGCTGGCCGGTCGTCGTTCCACGACAAGCGAAGGGTACGCAGCGGCCGACCCTGCGCCGACAGGACCGAAACCTCCCGGACGTTACGCAGGAACAGCAGCGCGCTGTCGTCCCACCGGCCGAGCCACGCGACGAGGTCGGCCGGGCCGAGGCTGCCGGGCCGCACCTGCAGGCCGAGCACGGTCAGGTCGCTCGGCGGGCCGTCCGGCTCGATGGCCGAGATCGTGGGGTCGCCCAGCCGGATGTGGTAGGGGCCGCTGTGCACGTCGAGAACGTCGGACAGCGCCCGCAGGGTCATCAGCCCGATGCCGAACCGGCCCGCGGCGACGTCGTTGCCGGTCTTGTTGGACAGCCACGGCGTGGCCAGCGCCAGGACGTCGGGCAGGGTGACCTCGTCGCCGTCGTGCACCGCGGTGAGCCGGTCGCCGACCAGCCGGAACCGAACATACGAGGCGTTCGCGTCATCCGCGTTCTGGATGATCTCGGAGATCCCCTGTAAACGATCGCCCGACAGCGTCTCGGCTCCAGCTCGCGCTCCATCGAGGGCGTCCTTGAACACTCCCGGCGCCGACGCGAACAGCCGGGCGAACTCGTCGACAGCATGGCGTGCCTCCACGCCGTCCCTGGGACTGAAGACGACCGCCGCCCGCGGATCGGCGAAGAGCCGCCGGGCGGCATCTTCAGGACCACCGGCCCTAGCCATGTCCATCGCTCCGGGGGCGCTCACGCGCAGATCGTAGTTGAGCAAAGGTGAGGCCGGTCAAAGGCTTACCATCTGCGTTCGGCCTAAAAGACTCGGCCCTATCCTCGGGCGCGCGCACATGCCGCGTGTCAACGGCCGTGGTGATGTCCAACTGGCCGTTGACACCCAAATGGTCACAGGTGGCAATGCGCCGCATACGCACTGAGCGCCAGAACACCGCAGGTATCAAGGAGTGTCCCTGGCCATGCCGCCGGCCGAAATTGTCATACCCCCATGCGACAGTGGCGACATGACCGTCAAGGCGCGCGTGCGAGTCGTCGATTTCCGCTCCGATCTATTTCCGGAGCTGATCGAGGTCGAGGGATGGACGGGGATGCTGGAGGGCCTGCCGCGGGGATCGAAGCGCAACGCACTGTGGCGGTGCAACTCATGCGGCGGTGAATGGTGGCAGAGCGTGGTGGTCCGGCTGCGAGCGGCCCCTGGCTGCAAAGCCTGCCGGAGCGCGCTGCGTCGGCAGCTGCCTCCTGCGCCAGCACCCGGACGAAGCCTTGCCGAAGTCATGTCGGACGTGGCGGCGGAGTGGGTGGAGTGCCTGACCTATCCGACTGCCACTCCCGAGACGACCAGCGCCTTCTCGACGGCTGAAGTGCGGTGGAAGTGCGCAGCCTGCGAACATTCTTGGGTGAGCCCGGTGGCGCGGCGTGTGACCCACAATGGGAGCGGCTGCACGCCTTGTGCGAACGCACGCCGGAGCGCAGGTAACTCCCGCCGAATCGGCGCGCGCGTCGCGGACGCCCATCCCGAGATCACGGCGTCCTTCGTCCATTGGGCCGACCCCGAGGACCAGACTCCTCTGGGCGAGGTGAGCATTCGGTCCGACCGGGTTGCCTGGTGGCGGTGCACGTGCGGCAATACTTGGCACACGCGGGTGCGGCTTCGCGTCGGCGGTAGTGTCTGTCCGCGGTGCCGGGCCGCGAACCGCCCCCCACGGACCACTGCGCCGCTGCGCGAGACTCACCCTGCGGTCGCCGGCCTGTTTGTTTGCAATCTCAGCCATCCCGCTCGTACCCCAGACGTCCTCCCGAAGTCAGCTCAGGACAGATGCCGCTGGCGGTGTACCGCCTGCACCAACGTATGGGAGCAGACGGTGGTGAAGGTGGTGGCGGCACGCCGACCTTGCCCTCGATGTGCGGATTCGTTGAAGGGCGCGCCCGCACCGGGTAAGTCGCTAGCTGATCTTTTCCAGCGCGAGGCGAAGGAATTTGTCACGAACCTCGACCGCCCCGACCGGATTCCCTCCCTGCTCCGCCCGAATGCGGTCGACCGCTGCCTTTGGCAGTGCCTCGAGTGCCACCACCAGTGGGAATCGACGGTTACCAACCGAGCGGCTGGTAAAGGCTGCCCTGCCTGCGGCCGCAGGCGGGCGGTCGTGTCGAGAAGGACCCTCGCGGCCGGCGCTTCGTTCCGTGAGACGCATCCGGAACTGGCCGCATTGTTCGTGTCCAACAGCACGAACCCAGGACGAGGTCCCGACGGGTTCACCGCAGGGACGAACGACATGTGCGTCTGGCGCTGCCCGGCTTGCCAGAAGACCTTCGAACGGGCCGTCTACACCCATGCGACGAGGGGCCTGTGCGGACCATGCGGTCATGCCGCCGTAGGCGTCACCCGACGTCGAGCTCCGAGGGAGAAGTCCCTGGCCATCATGTTGCCGAAGGTTGCCGCGTCGTTTGTGGAGAACCTGTCATGGCCGGGCCACGGCCCGGAGGCACTATTCCAGCGTTCAACGGCGGTGTGCTCGTGGCGTTGCCGATGCGGAGCTACCTATGAGGCGACCGTTCGGCAACGCACCAAGTCGCCTGAGTTCGGTTGCGGCCGTTGCCGCCGACGGGGCCGCAGCCTGCTGGAACTGGAAGTCGCCCACCTGCTGGCGACGGCTACCGGAGAGCAGGTGGAGGTCGACTTCCCGATCGACGGCGGTCGAGCGCAGGCAGAACGCATCGACTTGTTCCTCCCGGTAGCTGGCCTCTACATCGACCTGGACCCCGCGCAATGGCACAGCCGTCCCGAGCAGCACGCGCAGGACCTGCGGAAATCCGCAATCATGGCCAAGCTTGACGTACGGTACGTGCGAATTCGGCAGGCGGGAACGCCGCCGATTCCCGGTGAAACGCTCGTCACCGGGTCCAAGGACTCGACCGAGTGGTTCCGCGTGTTGGCCCAATGGCTCAGCACCCAGTCCCGGCCCTGCCTGCCGTTGTCGAACGCCCAGATCGCCAGATGTTTGCAAGCCGCCCGTGACGAGTGGAAGAGCCTGCGGGACACGCCACCTGACGACAGCCTGGCGAGCCTGTTCCCCGATCTCGCCAAGGAGCTCGTCGAGAATCTTTCCCGGCCGGAGATGAGCTCAGAGTGGCTGCCTGCCGGCTCCGGCGATCGTTGCCACTGGCGGTGCATCAGTTGCCAGTACGAGTGGCGCACTCTGGTGGTCAGTCGTACTCGAAGCAAGACCGGTTGCCCAAGGTGCGCTTCTCAAAAGCGCGCTTACCGGACGCGGCTGAGCGGAAAAGCACCACGAGTTCGGGACGTTGCTCCGCATCTGGTTGCCGAAGTCGTCGAAATCCTAGACCTGGATAAATCGGGTGACATCGAAGTCGGCGATCTTGCGCGGGGTTCGAGCATTCGGGTGCTTTGGAAGTGCCAAAGCTGCACCCACCAGTGGGTCGCGACAGTTGCCGACCGAACCTCGGGTCGAGGTTGCCGCCCCTGCGGTATCCGAAGGCGAAGCAACGCCGCGCCGGGACAGTCTCTGCAAGATCTCTTTCCCGACGTCGCCCGCGGATTCATAGCAAACCTAGATAACCCAGACCGTGGACCCGAGCAGCTAGGACCTGGCTCCCAAGATCGCTGTAGATGGCGTTGCCCGGAATGCGGGGCAGAAACGTGGGAGGTTACGGTCCAGAACCGAACTAGTCGACAGGGCTGCGGTGGCTGCCGGGTCCGCAGGGTTGGCCGCCGTCGCGCTATCTAGAATGATCTTTAACCTGTGTGCTGCTGCAGATCGGCTCCATAGCGACTCAAGGATTGGGCCGCTGACCGTTGTATTCAACAGTGGTGCTCGCCAACATCGCCGAGCGTCCACCACCGTCCACTCGCGCAAGCGGTGGCTGCCAACAGCCGGGCCGTTTCCACCATCACAACACTCACCGGACGGAATAGGCGCTGTTGACCGTTCGGCAGGGGTACCACACTGGTGATGGCCAGTCAGACCTGCGGAATCACCAGCCAGGCGGACGGCAGGTCAGGGCGTTGGGAAATGGTGCGTGTCAGACCTCGGCACGATGCCAGCCCAACCGCGCAGGTCAAGAGGGATCCCGACCCCTCGATGCACTCGAGCAGTCGAACCCCAATGCGGCGCGCGCCCGCCTTGAGCGCCCGACAAGGAGCGCGACCAACCGCCGCCGCGGCTCCGTCCAGCGTGTGCCCGCTGGCGTTGCCACGCTCGTGGCCAACAGACGGCGCCGCCCCGACGACCCACAAGACATTGAAGCCTTCCATCAGTCATGATCCGGTGCGCACTCAACCGACGAGCACGCATACGATCTTGACGAATAAGGATCCGGATCTGGATCTCGGTTTGATCATGTGAATGCGGTGGCGCCGAACCCCTTGCGTCACTGTCCGTCAGAGGTGTCTGTAGCACCAGGCAACCCACCAGGGTGACTGCATGATCAACGTAGGTGGCATACTTTCGCACACTGATGCGCCTTATACCGGAACGACAGCGCCGAGAGGGCGAGTTGTGATGCTGGTTCGGAGTCGACCATGGATGTGGGCCGGGCGGGTGGTTTTCGGCGTGTTGGTGGCTGGGGTGACGGCCTATCTGGTGATAGTTGGTCTTGATAATGCCGACAAAGTTGCCAGCTGTGTCGGTGTAGTGGTCGGCTTGCTGGCGCTGGGTGCGCCGTATTTGATGCCTGCCGAGGGAGAAGTACCGATGGCAGAACCGGATCACGTCGAGGACACGGGCACGGCCAACGCGACCGGCGGCGGCCAAGCGGTCACCGGCGCTTACATCACCGACGAAGGACGACCCGTGCGGGTGACTCGGTCCGGAGACGCGACCGCCGGTGGGCCCGACTCGATCGCGACGACCGGTATCGTGCGTCGGCCCCGACCGTGACGAACCTCAACACAGCCGGCCACGCCGATTCTGCCGGTAAAGACAACAGTGCGAGCAGAGACGCTGACGCCGAGATCAGTGTTGCCGATACCGGCGCCGCCACCGCCAGCTCCGGCGGCTTCGCGAACGCCGGATTGTTCCAGGGCAACCTCTATCAGCACGCCGCCCCGGAAGAAATTAGGCAGGCCGGATTCGTGGATCGCGGCGGAACCTTAAACCAGATTGCCGGAGATGTGAGTGGTGGCGTTTCAGGCAAGACCCTAGTGCTTATTACGATCCCGGTCATCTTGATAAGTGTCGCCACGATTTACGCCATTGTCGCCCTCCCGTCGAAGCTCGCAAATTCCGCGGCTTGGCGGAGTGGAATCTCGTCAAACGCCACAACCGGAACGGCTCCGTCGCTGATCGCCAGCCCTTCCACGCCACCAAGCCCGAGCTCGCCACCATCGGCACTAACGGCGACGCTCACCGGAGTTGACAACACCTGCACGTCCGTAATTTTCCCTCGGGCACTGAAGGATGAGTCCAAACCATTCGCTGATAGCACCAAGCAGCCCATGGACGCCACTGCCTTCATGGCCAAGGAGCTCCAGCTCGGCGCCTACCCATTCGGCGAGATGATGATTCGCCTGAACGCGCAGAGCAGCCTCCCGCAGTCTGTAACGATCATCGACGTGAGCCTGATTGACCTCACCATAGAGGACCCAGTCGCAGGAATTCTAGTCAACTTAATGACCTGCGGCGGCGACGCGGCCAACCGAATGGTCATTCATGCCGCCGGACCGGACCGTCGACCATTCGCAGTAGATGAGTTCGACCACGAGACAAAAATCCACTTTTTCGACAGAGAGACAATCCCCGTATCGCCCGGCAAGAAGGCAAGCTTTGTGATTCAAGTTCTGCCCGAGGAAGCCAAGGTCAAGAGTGCTTCATATCGCTTCCGCTTGGCGCTATCCTTCGAGGTTGACGGGATTGTTAATAAGGTGGTGGTAGATGACGGCGGCCGCGAGTTTCGTCTAACCACCGGCTGCCAGTTTGACAGCGTTACCACATCTCATGGCGCAACCAACGAATTCCTGCATAAGGTGGATCCGGTCCGGTATGCACAGATATTGTGCGGCTAGGCCGGTAGCATGGGCCGTTGTAAGGAAAGCCCCGAAACCCAATTCGGGGTCGTGTCTTGTCCGAGATAGTTTGGCCACGTTTGCGACACGTCACTCCGCGGCGTCAGAAGTGGCCAGCTTCGGAAGATTGCATCGGCGCGCCTCATGATCGGGTTCGCGCTCATGGATCCCCTCTAGTCAAGGGGTCGTGACGAGGTTTGTTCTACGCGTGACGGTGGCGGGTCCGGGCTGTGACTTGTCCGAAGAGGCGGCTGTCGGGATTGGGTCGTCCGCGCTGGATTGCAGAGTCGCTCCCGAGTGTCCTCCCGGGCCCGTCGCATCGGTTCGGGCGCGTTTGGCGTCCTGGACCATCCGCTTGTAGACCACGTCGGAGAGGTGACGTTTGAGCGCCCGTAGCGCCTCCATGGTGGTCTTGCCTTCGGCCAGGCGGCGCCGGTAGTAGGCGCGGCCGGGGGTGTCGCGGCGCAGTTGGACGACAGCCATGATGTGCAGGACGCGGTTGATGCGTCGGTTGCCGGCTCGGGAGAGCCGGTGGCGTTGCTGGTCACCGGATGACGCCTCGATGGGGGCGGTGCCGTTCCAGGACGCGAAGTGCGCTGCGCTGCGAAACCGGTCGATGGAGCCGATGTCACCGATGAGCCGGGCGGACCCGGATGGGCCGATCCCGTGCAGTTCGGTCAGCGAGCTGCCGGCCGCGGTTACGAGCTGGCGCAGGTGCTTGTCCGCAGCCTGGATCTCCGCATCGATGACGGTCAGGTCGTCGATGAGCTCGCGGGCCAGCTGATGGCGGGTCTGGGCCGCGACGCCGACTGGCGCCGGCGCGGTGCGCAGCAGGTAGCTGGCCTGGCCGCGGGTGAGGAACTTCTTCGCCCCACCGGGGATCAGCTCGAGCAGCAGGTGGTGGATGCGGCTGACGGTCTCGGTCCGGGTCCGGCCGAGTTCGTCGCGGCGGTCGACCAGCAGGCGGATGGCAACGGTGGCATCATCGGCCACCACGGGACGCAGGTTCGGGCGGCGCAGCCCGGCGACAGCCACGCTGTGCGCGTCGACCGGGTCGGTCTTGCGGCCCTGTCCGGTGTCGAACACCCGCACCCGGGCGGACAGTTTCGCGGGCACGTCCAGGACGCCTTCACCGTCGGCGACCAGCCGCTGGGCGATGTGCCGGCCGATGCCGTTGCAGCCCTCGACCGCCCACACCCGGTCCGGGAACTGTCGGCCGGCGGCGAGCATGGCCTGGTAGCCGCCGGTGTCCGTGCGGTACCGGCCTTGGGCGAGGACTAGACGGTCTATTCCAAGGGATACCGGGGCGGTGAAAGTAGACGAGGGTCTCCATGATCGACGTTGCTGAGCAACGAGACCATGGAGGCCACGTGCACGTCGATCTGGACACCCTCGCCACTGCAC
>NZ_BAAAQD010000044.1:0-623 GCF_039531485.1 Dactylosporangium maewongense
GCGGCTCGGCGGCTCGGCGGCTCGGCGGCTCGGCGGCTCGGCGGCTCGGCGGCTCGGCGGCTCGGCGGCTCGGCGGCTCGGCGGCTCGGCGGCTCGGCGGCTCGGCGGCTCGGCGGCTCGGCGGCTCCTGGGGATGCTCGGCGTCTCGTGTGGAAGGTGCGTTCGGGGCGCCGTTTCGGATGTGTCTGACCGGGGGCACGGTCTCGTTGGCGGGCCCTTGATGCACCTTCGACTGGATGCTGGCCGGTGTGCGGACCGGCGTGGTCGCCGCTGGTGGCATCGACTAGCTCCGGGTGGCATCGACTGGTCGCGTGTCGGTGACTCGAGCGCCGTTGGGTGCATCGGCGTGCTGCCGGTGGCGGCAAGGGGCGGTGGGAACCCGGCGAATCGGGCATCGGGCGGGTCCTTCGGGTCGTCGTCGCAAACCGGCTCACGCCGTCGGGGTCTTGCGGTGGCTGGCCGCGAAGATCCACGTTGCATGTGACGGCGCGGGCCGGGTTCTGGGTTCGTTCTAGTGCGTTCTTCCCGGCCCCGGTGGGCGGCGACCCTGGCGGCGACGGCTCCGGCCCCTCCGGCCCCGACGAAGACCCAGCCCTGGTGGCGGCCCCGGCCTCTGGCGGCGG
>NZ_BAAAQD010000044.1:723-75991 GCF_039531485.1 Dactylosporangium maewongense
CCCCGGCCTCTGGTGGCGGCCCCGGCCTCTGGTGGCGGCCCCGGCCTCTGGTGGCGGCCCCGGCCTCTGGTGGCGGCCCCGGCCTCTGGTGGCGGCCCCGGCCTCTGGTGGCGGCCCCGGCCTCTGGTGGCGGCCCCGGCCTCTGGCGGCGGCCCCGGCCTCTGGTGGCGGCCCCGGCCTCTGGCGGCGGCCCCGGCCTCTGGCGGCGGCCCCGGCCTCTGGCGGCGGCCCCGGCCTCTGGCGGCGGCCCCGGCCTCTGGCGGCGGCCCCGGCCTCTGGCGGCGGCCCCGGCCCCGGCGGTGATCCCGGCGCCGTCGGACTGGCGGACTCGGCGGCGGCGACAACGAGGACGTGGACGTGGACGACGAGTTCGTGCCTGCGTGGCGGGGTGGCAGGTGGGGCGACGGCTCTTGTGGATGAATGGGTGGCGTGTTTGCGGGGTGATCAAGGGGCGGGTGGGCGGTGTGGGCGAAGGGTATCGATGGCTGGCGGGGTGTTGTGGCCGATGCGTGACGGCGAATGTCGGGTGGCTGTCGTACCGTTCTAGCCGTGGCCGATGCCGTACCCCTGCCGACGGTGCCCGGGATGACCGGGTTGACCGTGTTTGCGCGTGGCGGGTATGCGACCGTCTACCGGGCGACGCAGGAGTCGGTCGGGCGGGAGGTGGCGGTCAAGGTCGAGCATCGCACGCTGGAGTCCGAGCGGGACCGGCGGCGGTTCATGCGGGAGGCGCGGGCCGCCGGGCGGATGTCGAGCCACCCGCACGTGGTCGACCTGTTCGACGCGGGGGTCACCGACCTCGGGCACCCGTACCTGATCATGGAGCTGTGCGACGGGTCGTACGCCGAGCGGATGCGGGACTCGCCGCTCAGTGCGGCCGAGGCGCGGGACGTCGGGTTCAAGATCGCTGATGCGCTGGCCGACGCGCACGCGCTGGGGGTGCTGCACCGGGACGTGAAGCCGGCGAACATCCTGTTCAGCCGGTTCGGGGAGCCGGCGCTCGCGGACTTCGGGCTGGCGATCCTGGCCGAGTGGCGCGATGAGTCCATGACGCTCGACACGCTGACGCCGGCCTACGCGCCGCCGGAGACGTTCCGGCAGTCGCCGCCGGCCGGGTCGGCGGACGTGTACTCACTGTGCGCCACGCTGTACGCGCTCATGCGTGGGCGCCCGCCGCGGTGGCGGGAGGACCAGGCGCCGAGCCTGCTGTCGCTGGTCGACATGTTCAACGAGCAGATCCCCGACCTGCCCGGCTGCCCCGAGAACCTGATGGCGGTGCTGCGGGCCGGCATGGCCAACGACGAGACCGCCCGGCCGTCCGCGATCGAGCTCCGCGACCAGCTGATCAACCTGCGCCTGGAAGCGCCGCCGCAGGTGGTCGTCCCGCCGCTCGGATCGCCGCCGGTGGAGCCGGTGTACACGTCGAAGCCGCCGGCCGAGATGAGGGAGGATCCCGACAAAACGGTCCAGCATGGCATCGAAGAGCGGCCGGAGGTCGTGCTCGACACGCCGACCCCGCCGCCGGGCGCCAAGCGGTTCATCCTGGTCGCCGCGGCCGTCCTGCTGCTCGTGGCGGCCCTCGCCGGCGCCGGTATCGCGTACAACCTGAAGGCCGACAAGAAGGAAGGCCCCGACCCGGCGAAGAGCCCGACCGCGAGCGCGGCCCCCGAGAAGGGCGTCCCGGCGACGATCGCCTGCCCGCCGACCGCGCCGAGGGCCGCCCGCTGCTCGCAGACCGTGGAGTGCTTCGACGCGGCCAAGAAGCCGGTCGGCTGTGAGATGCCGCACACCTGGGAGGTGTTCGCCTACGGCGACCTTCCCAAGGGCAGCCAGGTGCGGTCGGCCCAGGACAGCCAGACGGTCCGCGAGGTGTGCAGCGTGAAGACGTTGCTGCTGGTGTACCTGCCGGCGGTGGGATGGGACGTGGACGTGCTGCTGCCCGACGTGGCGCAGCAGCAGGCGGGACCGACCACGTTCCGCTGCCTGGCCGGCGAGCCGCCGGGCACGTTCACCGGCCAGCAGCTGCGCGTCAGTAAGACTTCTCCTGCCCCATCAGGTGCTGGGCGACGAAGTTGAGGATCATCTCCCGCGAGACCGGCGCGATGCGGCCGGCGCGGGTGGCGCCGAGCAGGGTCGCGACGCCGTACTCGGTGGTCATGCCGTTGCCGCCGTGCGCCTGGATCGCGGTGTCCACGGCCAGCGCCGACGCCTCCGCCGACGCGTACTTGGCCATGTTGGCGTTGACGCCCGCCTCCAGGTCGCGGCCCGCGTCGTAGAGGGCCGCCGCCTTCGCGACCATAAGCCGGGCCAGCTCGACCTGGATGTGCGCGTGCGCCATGGGGTGCGCGACGCCCTGGTGGCTGCCGATGGGGCGGCCCCAGACGGAGCGGGAGGCGGTGTAGGTGGAGGCCCGTTCCAGCGCGTACCGCGCGGTGCCGCAGGCCATCGCCGCGACCGTGATCCGTTCCGGGTTGAGGCCGGAGAACAGCGCCGGCAGGCCCGCGTCGGGGTCCTCGCCGATCAGGCAGGAGGCCGGGACCCGCACCTCGTCGAAGAACAGCAGGAACTGGTTCTCCGGCGACACGATCTCCATGTCCAGTTTGGACATGGAGAGCCCGGGGGCGTCCGTGGGGACCATGAACAGCGCCGGCTTGAGCTTGCCGGTGCGGTCGTCGGCCATCCGGGCGACGACCACGACCTGCGAGCATTCGTCGACGCCGGAGATGTACACCTTGCGGCCGGTGATCACGTAGTCGTCGCCGTCGCGGCGGGCCACGGTGGACAGTTTGTGGAAGTTGGAGCCGGCGTCGGGCTCGGTGATGGCGAAGCAGACCTTCCGCGTGCCGTCGGCGAAGCCCGGCAGCCAGCGGGACCGCTGCGCCTGCGTGCCGTGCCGGTCGACGATCGTCGCGGCGATCGCGGGCGACACCACGAGCAGCAGCAGCGGCGCGCCGGCCGCGGCCAGCTCCTCGCAGACGATCGCCAGCTCGGTGATGCCGCCACCGCCGCCGCCGAACTCCTCGGGGACGCTGACGCCGAGGTAGCCGAGCTTGGCCGCCTCGTCCCACAGCTCGTCGGAGTGCTCGCCGGCCTTCGCCTTGCGCACGAAGTACTCGTGCCCGTAGCGCTTGCCGAGTTTCGCCACCGCGTCGCGGAGGTCCTGCTGTTCCTGGGTGTAGTCGAAGTCCATGAGGGGTGGGCTCCAATCAAAAAAGCGAAACCAAGGCTAGGCCGGCGACAGCACCGCCAGCAGGGCTCCCGACTCCACCTGCGAGCCGGCCGCGACCCGCAGGTCGCTGATGACACCGTCGGTGGGGGCGTGGACGGGGTGTTCGAGCTTCATCGCCTCCACGGTCAGCAGCAGCTCGCCGGCGGCGACCCGCTGGCCGGGCACGACGAGCACGCGGCCGACCGCGCCGGGCAGCGGCGCGATCAGGGAACCTTCGGGCTGCTCGGCGACCGGCAGCGGGTAGCGGGGCAGCTCGGCCAGCGTCACCGAACCCTCGGGACTGTCCACGTAGGACACCGGGCCGACCTCGTGCACGGAGAAGTGCAGCCGCACCCCGGCGACGTCGAGCACGACCTGGTCGCCGGTCGCGGACAGGATCTCGACCAGCGGGTGGTCGGGCGCGCCGGCCGGGTCGAGCGCGGCACCCGGCAGGTCGACGTCGTCGGGGTCGACGCGGCGCACCGCCCAGGCGGCCAGGTCGTTGAGGCGGTCCAGCCGGTAGCCGACCTCGATGACGCCGGTCGGCCCCTCGTACACCACCGATTGCAGCGAGCTCGGGACGTTGCGCCATCCGGAGGGCAGCCCCGGCAGGGTGGCCCGCTTGGCGCGGCGGGCGGCGCCGGACAGCGCGGCGGCGAGGCACGAGAGGCGCACGGCGTCCACCGAGGACAGCAGCGGCACGAAGACCTCGGGGTGCCGGTCGAGGAAGCCGGTGTCGGTGCCGCCGGCCAGGAACGCCGAGTGCCGCAGCACCCGCACCAGCAGGTCCCGGTTGGTGGTGACGCCGTGGAAGCGGGCGCGGGCGAGGGCGTTGGACAGCATCCTGGCGGCCTCGGCGCGGGTCGGCGCCCAGGCGATGAGCTTCGCGAGCATCGGGTCGTAGTGCACGCCGACCACGGAGCCGTCCACGACCCCGGCGTCCAGGCGCAGCCCCGGGGCGGGCAGCGGGCCGAACGCGTGCGCGACGCCCGGCACGTCGAAGCGGTGCAGCGTGCCCGTCGAGGGCATCCACGCGTAGGCGGGGTCCTCGGCGTACAGGCGGACCTCGATCGCGTGCCCCCGCAGCGGCGGCGGGCCGTTGAACGGCAGCGACCCGCCCTCGGCGACGACCAGCTGGAGCCGCACGAGGTCGACGCCGACGACGCACTCGGTGACCGGGTGCTCGACCTGCAGGCGGGTGTTCATCTCCAGGAAGAAGAACTCGCCCGACGGCGCGAGGAGGAACTCGACGGTGCCGGCGCCCACGTAGGACACCGCCCGGGCGGCGGCGATCGCCGCCTGGCAGAGCCGGTCCCGCAGCTGTGGGTCGACGGCCGGCGACGGCGTCTCCTCGACGATCTTCTGGTGCCGGCGCTGGATGGAGCACTCGCGCTCGCCGAGCGTCACGACGTTGCCGTGCGAGTCGGCCATGATCTGGACCTCGATGTGGCGGGCCCGTTCGATGTACCGCTCGCAGAACACCGTCCCGTCGCCGAACGCCGACGCCGCCTCGCGCCGCGCGGCCGCGACCGCCTCGGCGAGCGACTCGCGGTCCCGCACGATGCGCATGCCCCGGCCGCCGCCGCCCGCGGACGCCTTCACCAGGACCGGGAACGTCTCCACCTGCTCGGGCTCGAGCGCGGTCGGCAGCATCGGCACGCCCACGTCGGCGAGCAGCGCCTTCGCCTCGATCTTCGAGCCCATGAGCGCGATCGCCTTCGGCGACGGCCCGACCCAGGTGAGCCCGGCGTCGATGACGGCCCGCGCGAACTCGGCGTTCTCCGACAGGAAGCCGTAGCCGGGGTGCACCGCGTCGGCGCCGCACTTGCGGGCCGCCGCGATGAGCAGGTCGCCGCGCAGGTAGGTGGCGGCCGGCGCGTTGCCCGGCAGGTGGACGGCGTAGTCGGCCTCGGCGACGTGCGGCGCGTCGGCGTCGGAGTCGGAGTAGACGGCGACCGTCTCGACGCCCATCGCCCGGCAGGTGGCGAACACCCGCCGGGCGATCTCGCCGCGGTTGGCGACAAGTAGCCTGCGAATCACGGCTGGTCCTTTGCTTAGAGGCGGAAGACGCCGAAGTTGGGGTTCTGGTCACCTGAACGGACGAGTGCCAGGCACATGCCGAGCACGGTGCGGGTGTCGCGCGGGTCGATGACGCCGTCGTCGTACAGGCGGCCGGACAGGAACAGGGCGGCCGACTCCTGCTCGACCTTGTGCTCCACCATGAACCGCATGGTGCGGTCCTGCTCCTCGTCGTAGGCGTGGCCCTTGGCCTCCGCGGCCTGCCGGGCGACGATCGACAGCACCCCGGCGAGCTGCTGCGGGCCCATGACGGCCGACTTGGCGTTGGGCCAGGTGAAGAGGAACCGCGGCTCGAAGGCGCGGCCGCACATGCCGTAGTTGCCGGCGCCGTAGGACGCGCCGATGTTGACCGTCAGGTGCGGGACCCTGGAGTTCGCCACCGCGTTGATCATGAGCGCGCCGTGCTTGATGATGCCGCCCTGCTCGTATTCGCTGCCCACCATGTACCCGGTGGTGTTCTGCAGGAAGAGCAGCGGCGTGCCGGCGGCGTTGGCGAGCTGGATGAACTGGGCCGCCTTCTGCGCCTCGGCGGAGAAGAGCACGCCGCGGACGTTGGCGAGGACGCCGATGCGGTGGCCGTGGATGGCGCCCCAGCCGGTGCACAGGGCCTGCCCGTAGGCGGGCTTGAACTCGTCGAACTCGCTGCCGTCGAGGATCCGCGCGAGGATCTCGCGGGGGTCGAAGGGGACGCGGAGATCGGCGCTCGGGATGCCCAGGAGGTCATCGGCGTCGAACTTGGGCTCGGTGCCGTAGCTCCGGCCGACGGAATGCCCGAAATTGCGGACGACGCCCCGGGTGAGGCGGAGCGCGTCGCGCTCGTCCTCCGCGATGTAGTCGGCCAGGCCGGAGCGGGAGGCGTGCATCGCGGCGCCGCCGAGCGTCTCGTCGTCGACGGTCTCGCCGGTGGCCATCTTCACCAGCGGCGGGCCGGCGAGGAACACCTTCGCCCGGTCCCGCACGAAGATCGTGTAGTCCGACATGCCGGGCACGTACGCGCCGCCGGCCGTCGCGTTGCCGAACACCACCGCGACCGTCGGGATGCCCGCCGCCGACAGCCGGGTCAGGTCGCGGAACGCCGCACCGCCCGGGATGAAGATCTCCGCCTGCTGGGGCAGGTCCGCGCCGCCGGACTCGACCAGGTTGATCATCGGCAGCCGGTTCTCGCGGGCGATCTGCCCCGCCCGCTGGGTCTTCTTCAGCGAGAACGGGTTGACCGCCCCGCCGCGGACCGTGGGGTCGTTCGCCACGATCACGCACGGCGTGCCCTCGACGATGCCGATGCCGGTGACGACGCTCGCCCCGACCGGGTAGTCGGTGCCCCACGCGGCGACCGGGCAGATCTCCAGGAACGGCGAGTCGCGGTCGACCAGCAGCTCGATCCGCTCGCGGGGCAGCAGCTTGCCGCGGGCGTGGTGCCTGGTCACGTACTTCTCGCCGCCCCCGCCGCGGGCCTGCCGCAGCGCCGAGTCCAGCTCGGTCAGCCGCTCCAGCATCGCCTCCCGGTTGTCCAGGTAGGCGGCCCCGCGCGGGTCCAGCGCACTGGTCAGGATCGGCATGCCTCAGACCCCCAACTGCTTCGCGATGATCTCGTTCATGATCTCCGTGGTCCCGCCGCCGATGCCCATGATCCGAGCGTCCCGGTAATGGCGCTCGACCTCGGCGTCGCGCAGATACCCGAGGCCACCGTGCAGCTGCACGGCCTGGTCGACGACGTGGTCGCAGGCCGCGACCGCCGTGTTCTTCGCCATCGCCACCTCCGTAACGAGTTGATCGCCGCTTGCGACACGCAGCGCGGTGTGTCGCACGTAGGTGCGGGCGACGTCGACCTGCCGGGCCATCTCGGCGAGCCGGTGCCTGACCAGCTGCCGGCTGGCGAGCGGCCGCCCGAACGTGTGCCGGTCGCGGACCCAGGCGAGCGTCAGGTCGAGGCACCGCTGCGCGGTCGCGTAGCACTGCACGGCGAGGGACAGCCGCTCGGCGGCGAAGTGCGCCAGCAGCGTCTGGACGCCGCCGACGTCGTGGCTCCTCGGCACCCGCACGTCCACGAAGGACAGCTCGGCGGTGTCCGAGCAGTGCCAGCCCATCTTCTCCAGTCGTCTGGTGACGGTGAAGCCTTCCGCCACGACTAGCCGCACGCCGTCCTCGGTCCGCACCGCCGTGGTGGCGAAGTCGGCCCTGGCGCCGCTGGTGATGAAGAGTTTCGTGCCGTTCACGGTGTACGAGTCGCCGTCGGCCTTCGCGGTGGTGCGGATCCCGGCGACGTCGGATCCGCCGTCCGGCTCGGTGATCGCCAGGCAGCCGATGCGCTCGCCGCGCAGGGTGGGCCGCACATATCTGTCGATGAGGTCGGCGTCGCCGCTCGCGACGATGTGCGGCAGCGCGATCCCGTGGGTGAACAGGGCCGCGATCAGCCCCGACGAGCCACCCGACTGGATGATCTCCTCGGTGACCACGATCGAGTCGAGCAGGTTGCCGCCCTCGCCGCCGACCTCCTCCGGGAACGCGATCCCGAGCAGGCCCAGCTCGGCGGCCTTGCGGTGCAGGTCGCGCGGCACCTCGCCGGCCCGCTCCCACGCGTCGAGGTGCGGCACGATCTCGTTGCGGGTGAATTTCCGCACAAGGTCCCGCAGCTCCGGCTTCGCGAACGCGTCGATCATGGCAGCAGCTCGTCGGGGATGTCGACGACCCTCGATCGCAGCCACTCGCCGAGGGCCTTGCCCTGCGGGTCGAAGCGGGTGCTGGCCGCGACCCCGTCGCCGAGGATGCCGCGCACGACGAAGTTGAGCGCGCGGAGGTTCGGCAGCTCATACCGGCTGACGTCGCGCACCTCCGGCAGCAGCGTCTTGAGCAGGTCCTCGGTGAGCGTGGCCCGCAGCCACGCGTACGCCTCGTCGGAGCGTGCCCAGACACCGATGTTGGCGTCGCCGCCCTTGTCGCCGGACCTGGCCCCGAACAGCGTCCCCAGTGGCACTCTCATCGGACCTCCACCGTGCTGCCGTCAGGGAGGACCGCGACGTGCGGGACCTCGCCGCGCGGTACCGAACCCGCTGAGAACACTCCGAAGGGCGTGGCGTCGCCAGGTGGGCCGGTCAGCGTGAGGCCGGGATAGGAGGCCAGGGCCAGCTCGACGGCCGCCTGCGAGAAGGCCCGGCCGGCCGCCTTCTGGTCGGTGCTCTTGATGTGCACGGCCAGCAGCGCGCTCGCCCGCTGCTCGTCGTCGGCGTCGGGGTGGTCCGTGCGGGCCAGCGTGAACTCCATCGGGTGGTCCAGCCTGCGCCGCAGCTGCCGCTCGACGAGGGCGGCCTTCTCCTCGATCCGCAGTCCACACAGGACGAACGTCATGCTGTTGCGGAAGCCGCCGAGGGCGATGGTGCCGACCTTCAGCGTGTCCGGCGGGGGGCTGCCCTTGACCCCGGTGACCTCGACCCGGTCCTGTCCGAGCTGGGTGAGCCGGATCGTGTCGAAGTGGGTGGTGACGTCCGGGCCGAGGTACTCGGGGGCGCCGATCTCGTACAGCAGCTGCGCGGTGACCGTGTCGACCGTGACGGCGCCGCCGGTGCCGGGGTGCTTGGTGATGACCGACGACCCGTCCCCGTGCAGCTCGGCGATCGGGAAGCCGGCGTGGTCGAGGTCGGGGATCTCGGTGAAGAACGAGTAGTTGCCGCCGGTCGCCTGGGCGCCGCACTCGAGGATGTGGCCGGCGACGGTGGCGCCGGCGAGGGCGTCGAGGTCGCCGGGGGTCCAGCCGTAGCGGGCGATGCCGGGGCCGACGACCAGGGACGCGTCGGTGACCCGGCCGGTGACGACGACGTCCGCACCGGCCTTGAGGCACTCGGCGATGCCGAACGCGCCGAGGTACGCGTTGGCGTTGGGCGCGATGGCGTCGCCCTCGACGTGCGCGACCTTGACGCCCGGCGCGACGGCCTCGATCGCCTTCCGCAGGCCGGCCGGGTTGAGGCCGCCGGCGTTCGTGACGATCTTCGTGCCCTGGTCGCGGGCGGTCTGCAGGAAGCCTTCCAGCTGCCTGAGGAACGTCTTGGCGTAGCCGGTGCCCGGGTCCTTCATGCGGTCCTTGGCCAGGATCAGCATGGTCAGCTCGGCGAGATAGTCGCCGGTGAGCACGTCGAGCGAGCCGCCGTCGAGCATCTCCTGCCAGGCCGTGGCGCGGTCGCCGTAGAACCCCGAGGCGTTGCCGACGCGGATCACTGCCGCGGCTCCCGCTTCTGCCCGGGCGGCCCGGCGAACGCCTGGGCGAGCGTCATCCACTCCCGCGCCTCGTCGCCGGTGGCCAGCAGCCCGAGGTCGGCCGGGTTTCTGCGCTGGGTGACCAGCAGGCAGAAGTCCAGGACCGGGCCGGCGACCCGGTTCGGCGCGTCCTCGGGTCCGAACGTCCACAGTGCGCCGTCCACGGTGGACAGCTCGACCCGGAACGGGCCCGCCGGCGCGCTACGGCCGTGGCTGAGGAAGCTGTGCCCGATCGTGCGGAAGCCGAGGTTGGCCACGTGCCGCAGGCGGTCCGTCGGGCGGCGGTGCTCCTGGGCGTCGGGCCGCTCCGGGAACGTCTCGGCCACGTCCTGGCCGTGCGCCCACGTCTCCATCATCCGGCCCGTCGCGCTCGACAGCGGCGACATCGCGGTGCCGAACCACGGCAGCTTCTCGCCCTTGGGTTTACTGGTCAGCGCCTTCGCCAGCGCGTCGCGGCCGTCGCGCCAGCGGCGCAGCAGCTCCTCGGGCGGGGCGATGTGCTCGGCCGCCGCGCGGTCCACCATCGTGAACGGGTCCTCGATCGCGCTCATCCGCTCGACGAACGCCGCCGGGTCGGTCGCCGCGAGGGTCGCCACCGTGTCGGTCCAGTGCAGGTGCGCGATCTGGTGCGCGACCGTCCACCCTTGCGCGGGGGTCGGCCGGCTCCAGTCCTTGTCGTCCAGCGCCGACACGAGGCGGTCGAGCGATGCCGACTCCGCCTCCAGGTCTTGCAGGACGTCGTCCAACGTCACCATCTCAGGTCCCCAGGATCGTCGTGAGCTGCACTTTCCACGCCGCGAGCAGCTGGCCGCGGCGGTGACTGTCGTCGGTGAGCAGGTTGGCCACGCCGAGGCCGCGCAGCAGGTCGAGGGTCGCCTGCACCGCCTCGCGGACGCCCGGGCGGCGCTCGTCGGCCCCGAGCAGCTCGACCGTCAGGCGGTGCATCTCGCGGCCCACCCGCGCCTCCAGGGGCACCAGCGCGTCGCGGAGGTCGGCGTCGGTGCGGGCGGCGACCCACACCTCGAGGGCGGCGACGAACAACGGACCGGTGAACGCGGCCGCCAGCATGTCCAGGACCTTGTCGAGCCGCTCGTCGCGGTCGCCGGTGAGCGCGGCCGCCTCGGTGCGGATCTCCTCGGCCCGCCGCTCGGCGAGATGCGTGACGGCGGCGAGCACCAGGGCGGCGCGGGTCGGGTAGTGGTGCAGCTGGGCGCCGCGGGAGACGCCGGCGCGCTCGGCGATGACCGTGGTCGTGGCGCCCGACCAGCCGTGCAGGACCAGGCAGTCGACGGTCGCCTCCAGCAGGCGCTGCTGGGTGGCGCGGCTGCGCTCCTGCTGCGGGGCTCGGGTTGCGCTCACACCTTCGAGGTTGGCCTCTTCAAAACAAACAGTCAAGCCTGATTTTTTTGACCGCAAGCAAAAAGGCACGCGGCGGCGTGCCTTTTTGGGGTGTCTGTTCTGTTCCTCTGTCCTGTTCCTCTGTGCCTCAGACGCGGGCGCGGCGGGCCAGGCGCTCGGGGTCCATGATGATGACGCTCTTGCCGTCGAGGCGGAGCCAGCCGCGGGAGGCGAAGTCGGCGAGGGCCTTGTTGACCGTCTCGCGCGAGGCGCCGACGAGCTGCGCCATCTCCTCCTGGGTCAGGTCGTGGTTGACCCGCAGGACGCCGCCGTCGCGGGTGCCGAAGCGGCCCGCCATCTGCAGCAGCGTCTTGGCGACCCGGCCCGGCACGTCGGTGAAGATCAGGTCGGCGAGGGCGTCGTTGGTGCGGCGCAGCCTCCTGGCCAGCACGCGCAGCAGCTGCTCGGCGATCTCCGGCCGGTTGGTCAGCCAGGGCCGCAGCGCCTGCTTGCGCAGCCGGGCCAGCCGCGTGTCGAGCACCGCCGTGGCGGTCGCGGTGCGCGGCCCCGGGTCGAAGAGCGACAGCTCGCCGACCATGTCGCTCGGGCCCATCACGGCGATCAGGTTCTGCCGGCCGTCCGCGGCGCGGCGACCCACCTTGATCTTTCCGGACAGCACGATGTACAGGCTGTCGCCCGGCTCGCCCTCACTGAACACGATCTCGCCCTTGCGGACGTCGATCGTCTCCATCTCCTTGGCGAGGGATTCGGCAGCCTCGGGCTCGACGCCCTGGAAAATGCCGCTGCGCGCCAGTACCTCGTCCATCGCGTCCACCTCGAATCCGTCGGCGCGTCGCTCGCCATGAGCAATCACGCGAACGTCAGTTTATGCACACGGGGTCGTCTCCCGGGCGTCGGGCAGGATGATCACAATACATGCCGACCTGCGGGCGCGCCCCTTCTCGACGGTACCGGTGACGCAGCGGAACCGGACGGTCACGAGGTCGCGGGGGTGCGATATGTTCGCCGCGGGGCGAGTGGACCCCACCGGTTTCAGCTGTGGGGTGGGAAGCGCATGACGGTGTACGGCGGATCGCCCTCCCGTTGGCCCGACGATCGCGAGCAGCCTCCACAGGACCAACCGCCCGGCCGCGACGAAGGTTACGGCCCGCCCGGCCCGGATCCGCGCGCCGGAGACTGGGCCGCCGAGCCCGGGACCGCGGCGTGGGGCGCCGACGCCGGTGCCGCCGTCTGGGGCGGTGACGGCCGTGGCGCCGATCCCGCGACGGCCGCCTGGCGCGCCGACACCCGCCCCGACCCCCGTTCCGGCGACCCCCGTTCTGGCGATCGCCGTCCGGGCGACTCCCGTGCTGGCGATCCTCGCCCCGGCGACCCGCAGGGCGGCGAGCTGCGCGGCGGCGACTTCCGGGCGACGCAGCCGCCCGGCAGCGCGTGGGCGCCCGACGACGACCGCGGCCCGCAGCCGACCTCCGGCCCGGCCTTCGGCGGGGGTGCGCAGGGCACCTCCCAGGTCCGGGGGAGCGCTTCGCCGGCCGGACCGCTGTTCGACCCGTCCGGCCCGCCGCGGGGTGCCGCGCCGGCCGGCTATGACGGCCCGCCCCCGGTGCGGGGCTCGGCCGCGCCGCCGCCCCCGCCGTTCGACGCGGGCCTTCCGGCGCGGGGCAGCGCCCAGCCGACCGGCTCCCTGTTCGACCCGGGTGCGCAGGCCACCGGCCAGGTCCGAGGGAGCGCACAGCCGTCCGGGTCCATGTTCGAGACCGGTGGGCAGCCCACCGGCCAGGTCCGCGGCGGCGCGCAGCCGTCGGGCTCCATGTTCGAGACCGGCGGGCAGCCGACGGGGCAGGTCCGGGGGAGCGCTTCGCCGGCCGGACCGCTGTTCGACCCGGGCGCGCCGGCCACGGGCCAGGTCCGCGGCAGCGCCAGGCCGGTGAGTGGCACGTATGGCGCCGCCGCCGTCCCCGGCGCCGAGCCGACCGGCGCGTTCCGCGACGCGGACCCGCAGGCCACGGGCGCGTTCCGGGAGGCCCGTCCGCCCGCGACGGGGACCTTCCGCGACGCGGACCCGCAGGCCGCCGGCACCTTCCGCGACGGCGACCCGCAGGCCACCGGCTCGTTCCGTGACGGCCGGCCACCCGCGACCGGCACGTTCCGCGACGCGGACCCGCAGGCCACCGGCGCGTTCCGGGAGGCCCGCCCGCCCGCGACGGGGACCTTCCGCGACGCGGACCCGCAGGCCACCGGTGCGTTCCGGGAAGGCCGGCCGCCGGCGACGGGGACGTTCCGCGACGGCGACCCGCAGGGCGGCGCGCTGCGGGATGTGCCGCCGTCGGGGCCGCTCAGGGATCCGCACCCGCAGGCCACGGGCACGTTCCGCGACGCCGGGCTGCGGGCCTCGGGCGGTGCGGTGAGCGGTCCGTTGTACGGCGAAGGAACCGCGTACGGCGAAGGACCCAGCTACAACGACGGCCCCTCCGGCCGGGGCTTCGGCACCGGGCAGTCCTCGGGGCCGGTCTACGGCGCCCAGCCGGCCGGGCCGGTCTACAACGCCACGCGGGCGCCGGACCCGGGGGCGACCCGCGGGCCGGACGACCTGTTCGCGGCGCAGGCGTACCAGCCCGAGGAGCGGGCCGGGCGGCGGAAGCTGCCGCTGCCCGGGGAGGCGCCGCCGGAGAAGAGCGGGGGCGGCCGCCGGACGGCGATCATCCTGGGCGTGCTCGCGGCGCTGGTGATCGGGGCCGGGACGGCGGGCGCGGCGACGTTCCTGGGCGGTGACGACCCGGAGCCGACCAAGAGCCAGCCGGCGGTCGCGCAGCCGGGCGGCCAGGCGAGCACGCCGGGCGGCGGCACGTCCGCGCCCGCGGCGGGCGGGGCGGCCGGGCAGGAGGTCACGATGACCGCCACCGGCGACATCGTGATGGGCATGGCGCCGGGCGGCCTGCCGCCCAACAACGGCAAGGGGTTCTTCGACCCGGTCAAGGAGTTCCTGACCGCGGACTTCCAGATGGGCAACCTGGAGCAGGTGCTGACCGAGGACACGGGTGTCGGCAAGTGCTCCGCGGAGTCGGCCGGCAAGACGTGTTTCGCGTTCCGGACGCCGCCCGGCTACGTCAGCAACCTCAAGGACGCCGGGTTCCACATGATGACCATGGCGAACAACCACGCCTACGACTTCGGTGAGGTCGGGTACAAGAACTCGCAGAAGGCCCTCGACGGCGCCGGGATCAAGTACACCGGATGGCCGGGGATGATCTCGGTCGGCGAGGCGAAGGGCGTGAAGATCGCGGTCGTCGGGTTCGCGTCATACAAGTGGTCGAACCTGTGCAGCGACCTCGGCGCGGCGGAGACGATCATCAAGGAGGCCGCGACCAAGGCCGACCTGGTCGTCGTCCAGGTCCACCAGGGGGCGGAAGGCTCCGACAAGACGCACACCAAGCCCGGCACGGAGTTCTTCCTCGGGGAGAACCGGTGCGACACGATCGCGTTCGCGCACAAGGTGATCGACGCCGGCGCCGACCTGGTCGTCGGGCACGGGCCGCACGTCATGCGGGCGATGGAGTTCTACAAGGGCCGGCTGATCGCGTACAGCCTCGGCAACTTCGCCGGTTACAAGGCGCTGAGCTACAACGGCACCGTCGGCATCGGCGGGGTGCTCAAGGTGACGATGACCGGCGACGGCACCTTCAAGAGCGGATCGCTGACCGCGACGTACATGGTGGCGCCGGGCCTGCCGAAGCCGGACCCGAAGAAGCAGGCGATCCCGTTCGTATCCAACCTGACGAAGCAGGACTTCCCGTCCACGGGGGCGAAGATCGCCGCCGACGGGACCATCACCCAGCCGAGCGGCTGACCCATCGTCCGGCGGGGCCGGCGGCTGACGCTGGGCAGGCCAGCTCCGCGCGGTGACGCTGAGCCGGTCGCCGCCGGGCGGCGACGTAGAGTCGGAGCGTGACTGAGACTGCGCTGGGGCTGAAGCGGCGTGCGCGCAGGATGGGGCGGGCACTCGCGGAGATCCATCCCGACGCGCACTGCGAGCTGGATTTCAGCACCCCGCTGGAGCTCGCCGTCGCCACGATCCTGTCCGCGCAGACCACCGACGTGCGGGTCAACCAGGTGACCCCGAAGCTGTTCGCGCGCTACCCGGACGCTGCCGCGTACGCGGCCGCCGACCGGATCGAGATGCAGGAAATGCTCGTGCCGCTCGGGTTCTTCCGCAACAAGACCGACTCGCTGATGAAGCTGGGGCAGGCGCTGATCGATCGGCACGACGGGCAGGTGCCCGGCACGCTCGACGCGCTCGTCGCGCTGCCCGGGATCGGGCGCAAGACCGCCAACGTGATCCTCGGCAACGCGTTCGGTGTGCCCGGCATCACCGTCGACACGCACTTCCAGCGGCTCACCCAGCGCTGGCACTGGACCACGGAGACCGACCCGGTGAAGATCGAGCACGTGGTCGGGGCGCTGATCGAGCGCCGCGACTGGACCATGCTGTCGCACCGGGTGATCTTCCACGGGCGCCGGGTCTGTCACGCCCGCAAACCGGCGTGCGGTGCCTGCACGTTGCGGCGCGACTGCCCCTCGTACGGGATAGGCGAAACGAACCTCGAAGCGGCGATCGGCCTGTTGAAGGGGCCACGGGTCGCCGAGCTGACCGAGCTGGCGCTCGCCTCATGAAGCGCCTGCTCACCGGGCTGGTCGTGGCCGCCCTGTTCGCCCTGTCCGGCTGCACCGGCGACGCACCGGCAGCCGACGACGGAGCCGCCGCCGCACCGGCCGGCCCGCCGTGCCTGACCCCCGTCGAGTCGCCCGCCGCCGCCTCGAAAGACGGCAAGCCGCTGCCCGCGATGGCTGTGAAGTGCTTCGACGGTGGTCGCTACGTCGACGCGGCGCTGCTCGGCAACGCGCCGACGATCATCAACCTGTGGGGGTCGTACTGCGAGCCCTGCCGCACGGAGCTGCCCGCGTTCCAGCGGTTCGTGACGGCGGCCGGCGGCAAGGTCCGGGTCGTCGGCGTGGTCGTCAAGGACTCGCGGAGCGCCGCGCAGTCGGTGATCGATGACAAGAAGCTGACATTCCCGATGCTGGAGGACCGCGACCAGCAGTTCTCGATCGCGTTGAGCCAGGCGGTGGGCAAACCCGTCTCCAGCGCGCTGCCGGCCACGCTGTTCGTCGCGCCGGGGGGACGGATCGTCCACACGTACCAGGGGGAAGCCCTCGACGAGGAGAAGATCCGCGCCCTCACGGCCGGGTATCTGGGGATTGAGGTGTCCGCGTGAGTGACCGTCCCGACTGGCTCCAACCCCTGCTCGACCGCCTCCGGGACACCTCGGCGAGCGACTTCACGCGGCTGCCGACCCCCGACGGCGAGGGGCCGCGGCAGAGCGCGGTGCTGGTGCTCTTCGGCGAGCAGGAGGAGAGCGGCCCCGACATCCTGATGCTGCAGCGGGCCGCCACGATGCGGAACCATGCCGGCCAGCCCGCGTTCCCGGGCGGCGCGGTCGACCCGACCGACGCCGACACGATCGCGTGCGCGCTGCGCGAGGCGGAGGAGGAGGTCGGGCTCGACCCGGCGAGCGTCGAGGTGATCACGACCCTGCCGACCCTGTGGATCCCGGTGAGCAACTTCCTCGTCACGCCGGTCGTCGCGTGGTGGCGCTCGCCACATCTCGTCGGACCCGCCGATCCGGCCGAGGTGGCCCGGGTCGAGCGCCTGCCGATCCGTGACCTGGTCGACCCGGCGAACCGTCTCCGGGTGCGTCACCCCAGCGGATGGATCGGTCCGGCGTTTCGGATTCACGACATGTTGGTGTGGGGCTTCACCGCCGGCGTGGTCTCCACGCTGCTGGAACTCGGCGGATGGGCGGTTGAGTGGCCGACAGACCGGGTTGAGGAACTGCCGACACCTGGTGCCGCCCCCGTAGGCTGAATGCGTGTCTGGCAGCGTGATCGATATCGTCCTTGTGCTCCTCGTGGTGATGTTCGCCGTCAACGGCTACCGCCAGGGGTTCCTCGTTGGTCTGCTGTCCTTCGCCGGGTTCTTCGGCGGCGCGCTGCTCGGACTGCGCATCGGGCCACTCGTGGCCGAACACTTCGATGACGACCCGATCCGGGTCGTCATCTCGTTGGCGGCGGTCTTCGGGCTCGCGGTCGCCGGTCAGGCCCTCGCCAGCTTCGTCGGCAACCGGCTGCGTACGGCGATCGTCAACCGCACCGCGCAGGGCCTCGACAACGCCGGCGGCGCGGTCGTCTCCGTCATCGCCGTCCTCGTCGTGGTCTGGCTCGTCGCCGCGCCCCTGAGCCAGTCGTCGCTGCCGTGGCTGGCCCGCTCGGTGAGCAACTCGTTCATCCTCAACGGCGTCGACAAGCTCATGCCTTCGGAGGCCGACAAGCTGTCCGAGGCGCTGCGCGACACGGTCGACACGCGCGGCTTCCCCGACGTGTTCGACGGCCTCTCGCCCACCCGCGTCCGCGAGGTCGAGGCGCCCGACCCGAAGCTTGCCGGCTCCGAGCTGGTGAAGAAGTCGGAGCGCTCAGTCGTCAAGGTCCGCGGCGTCGCGCAGAGCTGCTCCCGCCGCATCGAGGGCTCCGGCTTCGTCTACGCCACCGACCGCGTCATGACCAACGCCCACGTCGTCGCGGGCACGAAGTCCACCACGGTCGAGGTCAACGGCTCGCAGAAGAAGGCCGTCGTCGTCGCGTACGACCCCGACCGCGACCTCGCCGTCCTCTACGTCAAGGGGCTGAACGCCCCGATCATGCCGTTCGCCACGAAGAAGGCCGAGACCAACGCCGACGCCATCGTGATCGGCTACCCGCTGGACGGCCCGTACAACGCCCAGTCCGCCCGCATCCGCGAGCACCGCAACATCACCGGCCCCGACATCTACGAGGACGGCAAGGTCACCCGCGAGATCTACACGATCCGTGCCCTGGTCCGCAGCGGCAACTCCGGCGGCCCGCTCGTCTCCCCCGACGGCACCGTCCTGGGCGTCATCTTCGCCGCCGCCGCCGACGACCAGAACACGGGCTTCGCCATCACCGCCGATGAGGCAGCGGCCGTCGCCGACGCCGGCAAGACCCACACCGACCCGACAGGCACAGGCAAGTGCGCTTGATGCCTTTTCGCCTCCTGTACGGCACTGCCGCCGGGGCTTTCGGCTCGCTGATGTTGTTGTAGTCCGCTGGTGGCCGCGTGCCCCTACGGCTCCGATGACTGTGGGCTGCCTCGAGTGGGCTCCGGTGTCTTTCGTGGGCGGCGGCCCGACAGCTGGCGGCGTCGCCGGTGGACGCTGTCTGATGCGGTTGCCGGTGTCAGAAGCGCTTGGCGTGCCTGGCTCTGTGATGGAGCACGACTCCGGCGGCGCCGGCGGCGAGGATCAGCAGCATCGCCAGCAGCCCGACGGTGATGCTCGACCCGACCGGCACGCTCCTGTCCGCCATCTGCCGGGCCCGGGCCAGGCCGGCCGCCTCGCTGGCCGGCAGCGGCGCGGCGCCGCCCTCCTGCGGCACCTCGGTGGCCTCTTCCCTCGGCGCCGCCCCGCTCTGAGCAGGCTTCCCGGCCTCGCCCTTCGGCGGTGCCACGGTCAGCGGGTTCGCGACCACCTCGGCCACCGGCTCCCGCAGCGCCGCCAGCGGATCGACCTCGCCGAACCCGAACTCGTCGTCCCGCCCCGCCGGCCCCAGATCCTTCGCCGTGCCGATCAACCGGTTGATCACGTTCGCGGCGCTCATCGTCGGATACTTCGCCCTGACCAGCGACGCCGTCGCAGCCACCAGCGGCGCGGCGAAGCTGGTGCCCTGCACCTGCCAGTACCCGCCACCGGGCCTGGCGCCGGTGAGATTGTCAGCGGGCGCGGTCAGCACCGTCTCCGGCCCCGTCAACGAGCCTGTCCACAACCCGCCCGCCCCGCCCGCCGCACCGCCGGCGCTGTCACTGGCGGTCGTGCTCGGCGCCGGCTTCGCGCTCGGCTGCGCCGCGCCTCCGCCGCTCAGCCCGGCCACGGCGACGACGCCGGGCTCGCGGGCCGGGTACCAGACCTCGTGGATCGACGGGTCCGTCGCCACGTTGCCCGTGCAGGCCACGACGACGACGTCGTGCGCCGCCGCGTACCGCAGCGCCTCGGCGATCTCGTCGCTGCGCAGCGCGCCGCCGAGCGACAGGTTGAGCACCTTCGCCCCGTGGTCGACCGCCCACCGCACACCCTTGGCGACGACCGCTGGGTCGTCGTACTTGTTCGACCTGTCCAGCACCCGCACCGGCAGGATCTTCGCCCCCGGCGCGACGCCGGCCACTCCGCTGTTGTCGTCGGCCCGCCCCGCGATCAACCCCGCGACCGTCGTGCCGTGCCCGACCGGATCGACCCGCCCGTCACCGCCGTCGACGAGATCCACGCCCGGCAGCACCTGCCCCGCGAGATCGGGATGCTTCGCGTCGACCCCGCTGTCGAGCACCGCCACGATCACCCCGCTGCCCGTCGACACCTTCCACGCATCCTTGGCGTCGAGCGCGTTGAGCTGCCACTGCGCCGACCTGGTCTGGTCGGCCCCGGCCGGCTGCGCCGCGACCAGGCACACCAGCAGCGCGAAGACCGCCGTAACAAGGCCACGGGCGGCGGCGCGGAAGAGGGAAACAGGTGCGATGCCACCCATTCTGGACCGCGCCGGCAGGCTCTGTCAGCCATCCTGACCGTCCCGCCAGATTCTTAACCAGCCGCTAAACGTCCCCCAAGAACCAACCCCGATCCGATGCGAGCTCACGTCAAGCCCTCATTGAGCCGACGGGTCCCCTACGTCGATGGCCGCGCAGGCCCGGATGCATCCTCATGCCAGCCAGCTCGTACAGGTCGGTGCGTTCTCATGTCGTCGACCCGGACCCGCCAGGTGCGCCCTTCCTGGTGCGTCCTCCCCTTCAGCCCGTCAGCGGCCTGTCAGCGGCCCCTTCACCGGCCCGCGTGCCGGTCGGTGCGTCCTCACCGTCAGCGGTCCGCGTACTGGCCGGTGCGTCAGCAGCTCGCTACCGGCCGGTGCGTCCTCTCACGTCAGCGGCCCCGTACAGGGCGATGCGTCTCACCGGAGGAGGCCATAGAGACCCAGGACGGCGCAGGCCAGCGGGATCGCCGACACCAGGCAGAGGACGTCGAGGATGTCGGCGGCGCGGCCCGCGTACGGCGACAACGGCCGCAACGCCGCACGCGCTCCCACCAGCGCGGTGCCCAGCGCCGCCGCCGCGATCAGCGACGTCAGCACCGCCCCCGGCGGAGCGGACAGGGCGAGCGCGACCAGGGCGCACCCGCCCGCCGCGAGTAACGGCACACGGTGGCGCACCGTGACGAACATCCGGGCGCGCAGCACCAGCGCCACGCCGGCGACCGCGACCAGCACCAGGCCGGACACATCGCGGGAGTGGGTGAGCACGGCGGCGGCGACGCCCGCGACGAGGGCCGAGCCCAGCAGCATGCCGGTGAGCATCTCGTCGGTGCGGGCGACGGCCGCGAAGACGCGGTCGCGGTCCGGTGGCGTGCCGAGGCCCGCGCCGGTCGCGGTGAGGTCGCCGGGCAGGGCGACGACCGGCATGGGCAGCTTGCCCAGCCTGATGGCGAGCAGCGGAGTGCCCGCGACGCCGGCCACGACGACCGCGAGGACGACGGCGGCCGCCGCGGCCGGGCGCAGCTGCACGGCCAGGAACGCGCCCCCGGCGCCGAGCAGCGCGGCGGTCGCCGCGGCGACGAAGAGCCGGAGCAGGTGCGCGACGCCGGCGCCGGCGAGCAGCGAGATGACGAGGAGTGCCGTGGAGGCCAGCAGGACGCGCCCGGCGGCGTCGGTGAGCGGCGGGGCGCTGAGCCAGCCGAACGCGGCCGCGAACGGCAGCCCGGACGCGGCCACGACCGCGCCGGTCAGGGCGTCGCCATAGGCCCTGGACGCAACGGTGCCGGTGAGGACGAGGACCAGCGCGGCGACCGCCGCGACCAGCGCCAGATCGCCGCGGACCGTGGCGACGAGGACGACGGCAAGGCCGGCGCCGGCGGCGGTGAGCGCGGCGGCCCGTGTCGCGGCCGGGTTCCAGGCGACGCCCTGGCGACGGGCGCCGGCGGCGATCGCGTCGACCACGTCGTCGAACTCGGGATCGGGCCAGCTCGACCGGGCCGGGACCAGGTGCAGGACGGCGCCGTCGCGGACCTCCTGACCGGCCAGGCCGGTGGTGGTGGACAGTGCGGTGCCGTCGCCGCGGCGCAGGAGCCACCCGCCGTGCCGCTCGCCGTCGTCGGCGAGGCCGACCCCCGCGTGCTGCAGCAACTCGGGCAGCAGCTCGGCCAGCGGGACGCCGTCGGGCAGCGCGACGTCGACGCGCCGCTGGGGCGAGTTGATCGTCACGCGGGCCAGGCCAGGGGATGCTGCGGGCATGCCTCAGGGGTACCACGATCGATGCCGCGATGGCGCCCCGCGACCTCGGATCGCACGTTGTGTGACTGAGATGTAACTCTCGATGCAACCTCGTCCCACGCTGCTCGTGCAGGTCTTACAGTGCCTGGCGTGAGCACGATCGTCGTCAATCGGTTGCCTCGGCGCCCCGCGCCCGAGATCCCGAGCGGTGAGCTGGTTGTCCAGCCGCCGCCCGAGATCCCGCCGGCGCCGCCGTCGCGCTGGCAGCAGATGGTCCAGGTGGTGCCCATGTTGACCGGCACGCTGGCGACCGCGCTGCTGTTCGCCGGGCGTGACGGTGGCACCTACTCCTACGTGATCGGGGCGGTCTTCGGCTTCTCGACGCTGGGCATGCTGCTGACCTCGGCCGGCGCGGGCAGCGGGCCCAAGAAGGCGCAGATGATGGCGGCGCGTCGTGACTATCTGCGCCACCTCGCGTCGCTGCGGCGACAGGTCCGCGACACGGCGGAGAAGCAGCGCACGGGCCTGCACTACCGGCATCCCGATCCGGGTTCGCTGTGGTCGACGGTGGACAGCTTCCGGCTTTGGGAGCGCCGCCCGGCCGACGGTGACTTCGCGGTCGTGCGCGTGGCGGTCGGCCCGCAGACCCTGGCCACGCCGCTGCACCCGCCCCTGACCGGGCCGCTGGAGGATCTGGAGCCGCTGACGGCCGGGGCGCTGCGCCGCTTCCTCGACGCCTGCTCGGTGGTGCCGGACCTGCCGGTCGCGATCTCGCTGCGCAGCTTCGCCCGCATCCATCTGAGCGCAGAGGCTCCCGATGAGGCGTCAGCAGCTTTGGTACGGGCCGTGCTGGCGCAACTGGTCGTCTTCCACGCGCCGGAAGACCTGCTGGTGGCGGTGTGCGCCGCGACCGACCGCCGGGAGCGGTGGGAGTGGACGAAGTGGTTGCCGCACGCGATGCACCCGACCCGCACCGACGCGGTCGGGCCGGTCCGGCTCGTCGCGGACTCCGCCGTCGAGCTGGAGGGCCTTCTCGACGACCTGCTCGCCAACCGGGGAAGGTTCACGCCCGACCGGGCGGCGGCGCAGCGCTCGTCGCCGCACATCGTCGTCGTGCTCGACGGCGGGGACCTGGCCGGCAGCGCCCACCTCGGCACCGACGGCGGCGTCGACGGGGTCACCCTGATCGACCTGGGCGGCGCGCCGGCGCGGCTGCCCGATCGGACCGCGATCGTGCTCGACCCGTCCGGCGGCCGGCTGGTGACGACGTCGGTGCCGACCGGCGGCGATCCCGTGGTGCCGGGCGAGTCCATCGGCGTGCCCGACCAGCTCACCACCGCCGAGGTCGAAGCGATCGCCCGCCGGTTGGCTCCGTTGCGGTTGGCGGTCGCTGGTCGTACCGACGAGGAAAACGCCAGAGGAGACACCGGTGCCGACCTGGCGGCGATGCTGGCGCTGGACGACCCGTGGTCGCTCGACGTGGCGAGGGCGTGGGCGCCGCGCCCGCACCGGGACCGGCTGCGGGTGCCGATCGGGGTGGGGCCGCAGGGGCAGCCGGTGGAGCTCGACCTGAAGGAGTCCGCGCAGGACGGGATGGGGCCGCACGGGCTGCTCATCGGCGCGACCGGGTCCGGCAAGTCGGAGCTGCTGCGCACGCTGGTGCTGGGCCTGGCCGCGACGCACTCGTCGGAGACGCTCAACTTCGTGCTGATCGACTTCAAGGGCGGCGCGACGTTCGCGCGGCTGGACCGCCTGCCGCACGTCGCCGCGTTCATCACCAATCTGGAGGCGGAGCTGCCGCTGGTCGACCGCATGACCGACGCGATCAACGGCGAGGTCGTGCGGCGGCAGGAGGTGCTGCGGCGCGCGGGTGACTACGACTCGCTCCGCGACTACGAGCGCGCCCGCGCCGGTGGGGCGCCGCTCGCGCCGCTGCCGAGCCTGCTGGTGATCTGCGACGAGTTCAGCGAGCTGTTGGAGGCGAAGCCCGAGTTCATCGACCTGTTCGTGCAGATCGGGCGGGTCGGCAGGTCGCTGGGCGTGCACCTGCTGCTGGCATCGCAGCGGCTCGAGGAGGGGCGGCTGCGCGGGCTCGACACGCACCTTTCGTATCGGATCGGGCTGCGGACGTTCTCGTCGCTGGAGTCGCGCACGGTGCTCGGCGTCCCCGACGCGTATGAGCTGCCGCGATCGCCCGGGCACGGCTACCTGAAGGCCGGCACCGAGCCGCTGGCCAGGTTCAAGACGGCGTACGTGTCGGGCGCGCACCGGCGGCGCCGCAGGCCGGGTGCCGGCGGCGACGGTCGGCGGGTCACGGCGTATGACACGCGGTTCGTGCCGCCGCCGGTCGCGCGGCCCGACGCGACCGACGAGCCGGCCGCCACCTCCAGCCTGCTCGAGATCCTCGTCGACCGGCTGGTCGGGCAGGGCGTCCCCGCGCACCAGGTGTGGCTGCCGCCGCTCAACGCGTCGCCGCCGCTGGACGAGCTGCTGGGCCCGGTCGCACCCGAGCCGGGGCGCGGGCTGACGGTCACAGACCCCCGGCTGCGCGGGGCGTTGCAGGTGCCGGTCGCGGTCGTCGACAAGCCGCTGGTGCAGCGCCGCGAGGTGCTGTGGCTCAACCTCGACAGCGCCAACGGGCACGTGGCGGTCGTCGGCGGCACGCAGAGCGGCAAGTCGGTGGCGCTGCGCACGCTGATCGCGGCGCTCGCGCTGACCCACACGCCGGTCGAGGTCCAGGTGTATTGTCTCGACTTCGGCGGCGGGCAGCTGCTCGGGCTCCGCGACCTCCCGCACGTCGGCGGGGTCGCGGGCCGGCTCGACCCGGCCGCGGTCCGCCGCACCGTCGGGGAGGTCGCCGCGCTGCTCACCGATCGGGAGCGGCGGTTCGCGGAGGCCGGCATCGACAGCATGGCCACGTATCGCCGCCACCGGGCCGGCGTCGCGCCCGGCGGCCCGCCGGCCGACGTCTCGTCAGGCGAAGTCTCGTCAGGCGAACCCTCGTCAGGCGAACTCTGGTCGGGTGCACCTTCGGCCGGCGACGTTCCGTCAGGCGATGGGCTGTGGGGTGACGACCCGTGGGGTGACGTGTTCCTGGTGATCGACGGGTGGGCGACCGTCCGCGGCGAGTACGAGGACCTTGAGGGCACGATCACCGACATCGCGACCCGTGGCCTCTCGTACGGCATCCATGTGGCCGCGTCCGCGTCGCGATGGATGGACTTCCGGCCGGCGCTGCGGGACCTGCTCGGCTCCCGGATCGAGCTGCGCCTCGGCGACGACAGCGACTCGCACGCCTCGCGCAAGGCCGCGGCGAACGTGCCGAAGGAGTCGCCCGGCCGGGGCGTCACCGTCGACGGGCTGCACCTGCTGGTCGCGCTGCCCTCACTGACCGGCGGCGACCAGGCCGGGCTGGTCAGGGCGGTCGCGGCGGCATGGGACGGGCCGCCGGCGCCGCGCGTGCGGCTGCTGCCGAGCCTGGTGCCGCACGCGGCGATGACGGCCGCCGCCGAGCCCGGCCAGCCGCTGGACCTGCCGGTCGGCATCGCCGAGTCGGACCTGCGCCCGGCGCTGGTCGACCTCGGCGCGGAGCCGCACCTGCTGGTGTTCGGCGACGCCGGGTCGGGCAAGTCGACGCTGCTGCGCGGGCTGGCCACGACGATCACCGAGCGGTTCACGCCCGAGGAGGCGCGGATCGTGCTCGTCGACCACCGGCGCAGCCTGCTCGGCGCGGTGAGCACCGAGCACCTCATCGGCGACGGCACCGGCGGGCAGGAGACCGAGGAGCTGATCGCCTCGGTCGCGTCGTACATGCAGCGGCGGCTGCCCGGCCCCGGCGTGACCCAGGAGCAGCTGCGCAGCCGCGGCTGGTGGGCCGGGCCGGAGTGTTTCGTGCTGGTCGACGACTACGACCTGGTCGCCGTCGGGTCGGGCAATCCGATCGAGCCGTTGCTGCCGTACCTCGCCCAGGCCCGCGACATCGGTCTGCACCTGGTCGTGGCCCGGCGCAGCGGCGGCGCCGCACGGGCCCTGTTCGAGCCGGTGCTGCAGCGGTTGCGGGAGCTCTCGTCGCCGGGGCTGCTGCTGTCCGGGGACCGGGAGGAGGGGGCGCTGCTCGGCAACCTCCGTCCCGGCCCGCTGCCGCCCGGACGGGGGTGGTTGGTCACCCGCCGCGACGGCGCGCGTCTGGTGCAGGTCGCGCATGTCGAGACTGACTGAACTTCGGGCGTCGCCGCGGCTGAGTTCCGCGTCGAGGCCGGCTGAGCTTCGGACTTCAGCGCGGGCTGAGTTCCGCGGGTCGGCACGGGCCGAGCTCCGGACATCACCGCGGGGCTGTGGTTCGCGTCGAGACCGGCTGACCTTCGGGCGTCGACGCGGGGCGCGGGCCGAGGTCCGCCTCGACGCGGGGGCTGAGGTCCGCGTCGAGGCGGCTGGGCCTCGGGTGTCGACGCGGGCTGAGTTCGCGCGTCGGCACGGGTTGGGGTCCGCATGGATGCGGGTCGAGTGCGCCGGCCTGGTCGTCGAGGCTGCCCTGGCGTCGACGTTCGTGGCGCGTCGACGGGGTTGGCGCCGGGTGTCGGCGCGGCCTCGGTTTCCGTGCGTCGACACGGGTCGTGGTTCCGTGTCGACGCGGGGCCCTGTCTCGATGCGGGAGCTGAGCTCGCCCGTCAGGGCACGCTCAGGTCCGCTCGTGGACGTGGGCTGGGGTTTCGCCCCTCGACGCGGGCGGAGTTCCGCGCGTCGAGGCGGGCGAAAAGGGGCTATTCGGTCGGGTGCGCGTTGGGGGCGACGCCCGGGTCGTGGTAGGTGCCGTTGGCGACCGCCTCCTGGTAGCGCTTGCGGGAAGCGGCGATCTCGGCCTCGGCCTCGACCCGTCCGACCCACGTCGCGCCCTCGACGCTCTTGCCCGGCTCCAGGTCCTTGTAGACCTCGAAGAAGTGCTGGATCTCCAGCCGGTCGAACTCGCCGAGGTGGTGGATGTCGCGGAGGTGCTCCAGGCGCGGGTCGTCGGCCGGCACGCAGAGGACCTTGTCGTCGCCGCCCTTCTCGTCCGTCATCCGGAACATGCCGATCGCCCGGGAGCGGATCAGGCAGCCCGGGAACGTCGGCGCCTGCACCAGCACCAGCGCGTCGAGCGGGTCCTCGTCCTGGCCGAGCGTGCCCTCGATGAAGCCGTAGTCGGCCGGGTACTGCGTCGAGGTGAACAGCGTCCTGTCGAGCCGGATCCGGCCGGTCGCATGGTCAACCTCGTACTTGTTGCGTTGGCCTTTCGGGATTTCGACCGTCACGTCGAAGTCCATCTGATGACTCCTCACCCTCGCACCGCTGCGCCGACCATTAGTCTCCCTGACAGCACCACGGTGAAGAACGGGGAGGGTCGGTTGGCGAGGGAAAGACCACAGCTGGGCTCTGTCGTCGCGGCCGTCGCGCTGGTCGTGGCGCTCGTCGCCGCGCTCGGTTCGGTGTACGCCGGACCGCAGACCATCCGCCTGCTGGGACTCGTGGGATCGGACGAACAGGCCAAGTGGACCGCAGGGGTCACCCCGGAGCTGCCGCCGGCCGTACTGGCGGCGATGGACAGCCAGGCCCCGCTGCCGTCGCCGGACGGGGTGAAGGCCGCCATCGGGTCGCTGCTGACCGCGCCCGCGCTCGGCCCGCACATCACCGCCTCCGTCGTGGACGTGGCGACCGGGCAGGTCCTGTACTCCTCGGAGCCCGACGCGGCCATGACGCCGGCGTCGACGACGAAGGTCGTGACGGCTGTGACGGCGCTCGCCGCGCGTGGGCCCGCGTACCGCATCCCGACCCGTGTCGTGGCCGGCGCGCAACCCGGCGAGGTCGTGCTGATCGGCGGCGGCGACCCGACGCTCGCGGTGTTCCAGACGCCGTATTACCCGGGCGCCGCTCGGCTCGACGACCTCGCCGCTCAGGTGAAGAAGTCGCTGGGCGACACCGCGCCGACGAAGGTGGTGTACGACATGTCCCTCTTCGTCGGTTCCGGCATCGGACCCGGCTGGGACGCCGATGCCACCACCGAGGGGTCCGGCGCGGTGATCACCCCGCTGATGACCGAGGGCGGCCGGCCCAACGGCGGCCAGTACGCCAAGCGGTACCCGCAGCCGGACGTGCAGGCGGCGCAGGCGTTCGCCAAGATGCTCGGCCTGCCGGCCACCGCGGCCGTCGCAGGCACCGCGCCGGCCGGTGCCAAGGAGCTCGGCAAGGTCGAGTCGGCGCCGATGGTGCGGCTCGTCGAGTCCATGCTGCTGCAGAGCGACAACGTGCTCGCCGACATCCTGGCCAGGCAGGTCGCGCTCGCCAAGAACCAGCCCGCGTCGTTCGAGGGCGGCGCCGCCGCGATGCGGATGGTGCTGGAGGAGCTGAACGTGCCCGTGACCGGGTACGGGCTGGTCGACGGCAGCGGGTTCTCCCGCAACGACCGGCTGTCCCCGGCGCTGCTGACCACCCTGCTGGCGATGTCCGCGCGTTCCGACCGCGCCGACCTGCACGGCATCTTCGGCGGGCTCCCGGTCGCCGGGTACAGCGGAACCCTCACCGGACGGTTCGTCAAAACGCAGGAAGGGGCGGGCGCCGCGGGTTTGGTCCGGGCCAAGACGGGCACACTGACCGGGGTCAACTCGCTGGCGGGCATCGTGGTGGACGCGGACGGGCGGACGCTCGCCTTCGCGTTCATGGCCGACGCGACCACCGACCGGGACAAGGCAGTGGTCGCGCTCGACCGGGTCGCTGCCGCGCTCGCCGCTTGTGGCTGTCGGTAGTCGGCCCGTCGCTACGGGTCGACTCCGGGTCTTCTCAGCAGCAGCCGGTGGTCCGGCGCGGGTACGGTGGGTGCATGGCGCAGTTCGTCGATTGGGATCTGGCCGCTGCAACCGCCGCGGCGTTGGGCAAGAGCGGCCCTGCCGTGTCCTACGAGGAGGCCGCCGCCGCAGTCACCAACCTCCGGGGGCTGGCGGACGAGGCGACCGAGCACGTCAGCTCCTTCACCGGCCTGCGCACTAAGGTCATCGCTCCGCCGGTGCGGATCGTCGACCGCCGCGACTGGGCGGCGACCAACATCGAGGGCCTGCGGCAGGTGATCCAGCCGCTCGCGGAGCGGCTCGCCGGCGGCAAGCAGCCGGGGCCGGTCGCCAGCGCGATCGGGTCACGGTTCACCGGCGTGCAGGCCGGCACCGTGCTGGCGTATCTGTCCGGCAAGGTGCTCGGACAGTATGAGGTGTTCTCCGTCGACCCCGGCCAGCTGCTCCTGGTCGCCCCCAACATCGTCGAGGCGGAGCGCCGGCTCGGTGCCGAGCCGCGCGACTTCCGGCTCTGGGTGTGCCTGCACGAGGTCACCCACCGGGTCCAGTTCACCGCCGTGCCCTGGATGCGGGGCTACTTCCTGGGCGAGGTCGGCGCGTTCGTGGACGCGTCGCAGCTCAACCAGGACCAGCTCGCTGAGCGGCTGCGGCGCGGCATCGGCGCCCTTGCCGACGTGGTCCGCGACCCCAACAGCAAGGTGTCGGTGCTCGACCTGGTCCAGACGCCCGGCCAGCGGGCCGTGCTCGACCGGCTCACCGCCCTGATGACCGTCCTGGAGGGGCACGCCGAGTTCGTCATGGACGGCGTCGGCCCCGACGTGGTGCCGTCCGTCGAGGACATCCGGGCCAAGTTCAACCGGCGCCGCGAAGCGGCCGCCAACCCGCTCGACCGGGTGCTACGCAAGCTGCTCGGTGTCGACGTGAAGATGCGCCAGTATGCCGAGGGCCGCAAGTTCGTCCACGCGGTCGTGGAGCGCGTCGGCATGGACGGCTTCAACAAGATCTGGCAGTCGCCGCTGACCATCCCGCGGCTCGACGAGCTCAGCGACCCCGACGCCTGGGTGGTGCGGGTGCACGGGTCGAGCGCGCTGCACCGGCCCATGGTCTCGCCGCCCGCCCCGCCGGCGGCGGCCGCCGCGGCGCCCCCGGTGACGGAGGGTTCGCCCGCGAAGGCCGGCGTGGTCGAGGCGCCTCCGGCGCCCGTGCCGACGGTGCCGGAGCCCGCCGAGACGGCGCCGGCGGAGGCGGGGATCGCGGACGCCACCGAGGTTGCGGGCCTGTCCGTGGAAGAGGTCACGGCCCCGCCCGCGACGACGGCCGCCCCGGTCACGCCCGCGACGACGGCTGCCCCGGGTGACGGGGCTGCCGCGGCGACCACCAAGACGGTGGCAGAGCCGGTCGGCGGGTCCTCGGAAGGGACCGGCGAGGACGCCGAGGCGGAGCCTGCCGAGGTGGAGCCGCTGGTCGCCAAGCAGGGCGGCAGCCAGGCGGCAGCAGGAGACGAGGGCGCGCAGGAGCAGCCGGCCAAGCCCGACGCCACCGGCTGATCGAGGTGGCCGCGCTCCCGCCGGCTGTGGCGGCGGTGCGTGCCGCGGTCCGGCGCAGCCTGGGCGACGTGGCGGCCGGCGACACGGTGCTGGTCGCCTGCTCCGGCGGCGCCGACTCGCTGGCGCTGGCGGTGGCGGCCAGGTTCGTCACCGCCCGGCTGCGGGTGCGCTGCGGGCTGGTGACCGTCGACCACGGCCTGCAGGCAGGGTCGGGGGAGCGGGCCGCCAGGCTCGCGGCGTGGGCGAGAGACCACGAGTTCGACCCGGTGGACGTGCGGACGGTCAAGGTGGCCGGGCACGGCGGGCCCGAGGCGTCCGCCCGCAACGCGCGGTATGCGGCGCTGGTCGCCGCCGCGAAGTCGCACCGGGCGGCGCTGGTCCTGCTCGGCCACACCCGCGACGACCAGGCCGAGACGGTGCTGCTGGCGCTGACCAGGGGTGCCGGGCCGCGCGGGATCGCCGGGATGCCGGCCAGGCGGGAGCGGCAGGGCGTGCTGTTCGCCCGGCCGCTGCTGGACGTGACACGGGCCGACACCAGGGCCGCGTGCGAGGTGGCGGGGCTGACGCCGTGGGAGGACCCGCACAACACGGATCACGCGTTCGCCAGGTCGCGGGTACGGCCGCTGGTGGCGGCGCTCGGACCGGCGGTGATCGACAATCTGGCCCGCACGGCGGCGCTGATCGCGGCCGACACCGCGCACCTCGACGAGCTGGCGTCGGACGCGTTCGAGAAGGCGACGACGGGGGCGGACGAGCTCGACATCGCCCAGCTGGAGCGGCTCCCGGCGCCGGTACGGACGCGGGTGCTGCACTCGTGGGCGCGGCGGCTCGGGGTCTCCGGCGGGGCGCTCTCCCACCGCCACGTGGTCGCCATGGACGCGCTGGTCACCGACTGGCACGGGCAGGGGCCCGCGGCGCTGCCGGGTGGCCTGCGGGTCGCCCGCCAGGGCGGCAGGCTGCGGCGGATCACGTAAGATCCACAGATGTCAAAGGACCTGCATCCGCGCCGGCCGGTGTACGCGCCCCGCGGTGTCGTGGCGACCACCCAGCCGCTCGCGGCGTCGGCCGGGCTGGCGGTGCTGCGCAGGGGCGGCAACGCCGTCGACGCGGCGATCGCGACCGCCGTGGCGCTGACGGTGCTGCAGCCGGGGTCCAACGACATCGGCAGTGACCTGTTCGCGCTGGTGTGGGACGGCGAGCGGCTGCACGGGCTGAACGCGTCCGGCCGGTCGCCGGCGCTGCTGACCCGCGACCTCGTCGTCGAGCGTGACCCGGCCGCCCGGGCCACCGCCGCGCTCGGCGGCGCGCAGGCCGTCGCGGCGCAGGTCATGCCGGCCCGCGGCTGGCTGCCCGTGACCGTGCCCGGCGCCCCGGCGGGCTGGCACGACCTGCACGAACGCTTCGGGTCGCTGCCGTTCGCGGACCTGTTCGACGACGCGATCGCCTACGCCGAGCGCGGCTACGGGGTCTCGCCGACCGTCGCGCACCACTGGGACCGCGCGGTCGAGGCCGTCCACGCGGGGCTGTCCGGCGAGGAGTTCGCCGAGTGGGGCCGCGTCTTCACGCTGGGCGGCCGGGCGCCGCGGGCGGGGGAGCGGTTCAGCAACCCGGACGCCGCCCGCACGCTGCGCGCGATCGCGGCCACCGGCGGTGCCACGTTCTACCGCGGTGAGCTGGCCGAGCGGATGGTGGCGCACGCCGAGCGGACCGGTGGGCTGCTGCGGGAGGCCGACCTGGCGGAGCACGCGTCGCTCTGGGTCGAGCCGCTTTCCGTCCGGTACCGCGGACACGACGTCTGGGAGCTGCCCCCGAACGGCCAGGGCATCGTGGCGCTGCAGGCGCTCGGCATCCTCGACGGCTTCGGGGCCGGCGGCGCCGCTGACCTGCACCGGCAGATCGAGGCGGTCAAGCTCGGGTTCGCCGACGCCCATGCTTACGTGGGCGACCCTTCGCCGGCTGTACAGTGGCCGCCGCTGCTCACGGAGGACTATCTGGCGAAGCGGCGGGAGATGATCGGCGAGGACGCCGCGGAGCACCCGCCCGGCGATCCCGCGCGGGGCGGGACGGTCTACCTCTGCACCGCGGACGCCGACGGCCGCATGGTCAGCCTGATCCAGTCGAACTACATGGGCTTCGGCTCGCACGTGGTCGTGCCGGGCACCGGCTTCAGCCTGCAGAACCGGGGTGCCGGGTTCGTGCTCGCCGAGGGTCACCCGAACGAGGTCGGACCGCGGCGCAGGCCGTTCCACACGATCATCCCGGGCTTCCTGACCAGGGACGGAGCGCCGGTCGGGCCGTTCGGCGTGATGGGTGGCCACATGCAGCCACAAGGCCACGTGCAGGTGGTCCGGTCGACCGTCGACGACCTGCTGGATCCGCAGGCGTCGCTCGACCGGCCGCGCTGGTACTGGCACACGGGGCTGGACGTGCGCCTCGAGCCCGGCCTCGCCGGCGCCGCGGACGACCTGCGACGGCGCGGTCACCGGGTGCGCATCGTCGACGAGCAGGGCGCCTTCGGCTACGGACAGGCGATCTGGCGCACACCGTCCGGTTACGTGGCGGGCTCCGAGCCGCGGGCCGACGGCGCGGCACTGGGCTATTGATGGCGGATGTCTCCTTGAGGGTGACCCGCCGTCGATCCGGGAGGGCCGATACGGCAGGCTAGATCCATGGCCGACGGCAGCACCTGGCACGCGTCCGACATCGACCACGTGATCATCAGCGAGGAGCAGATCCGCGACAAGACGGCGGAGCTCGCCAAGCAGGTGGCGGCGGACCACGCCGACGCCAAGTCGATCCTCCTGGTCGGGGTGCTCAAGGGCGCCGTCATGTTCATGGCGGACTTCGCCCGCGCGCTGGGCCGGGTCGGCCCGCCCGTGGAGCTCGAGTTCATGGCCGTCTCGTCGTACGGGCAGGGCACGACCTCGTCCGGGGTCGTCCGCATCCTCAAGGACCTGGACCGCGACATCACCGACCGGCACGTGATCGTCGTCGAGGACATCGTCGACTCCGGCCTCACGCTGTCCTGGTTGCTGAAGTACCTCGAGAGCCGCTCCGCGGCCCAGGTCGAGGTGGTGGCGCTGCTGCGCAAGCCCGATGCGCTGAGAGTGAACGTTCCTGTGCGGTATGTCGGCTTCGACATCCCTAGCGAATTCGTGGTCGGATACGGGCTCGACTACGCCGAGCGCTACCGTGACCTGCCCTTTGTCGGTGTCCTGAAGCCGTCGGTGTACGGCCGCGGCTGACCCCGCACTTCCTGGGAGTCTGCTGGGAGCATCTCCGTCCCGGCCCACGCCGATCCGCGACTGTCGGTGCCACGGTGTACCGTCAAATGGTCGCGAGCGTCAACTAGGCCATTCTGTCGACGCTTTCGACATCGCGTCGGCACACTGGGTCCGGCGCGGTCAGCGGTCTTACGGATGGAGGGGCCGGGCGCCGCGTGCGCTCGACGACAACATGGAACGTACCCGTTTGTTCCGCCGGCCGGTGGTCTGGATCCTTGTGGTGATCATCGGTGCGATCATCCTTAGCTCCCTTTTCACGTCCGGCCCCAGCTACACGAAGGCGGACACATCGCAGGTGCTTGCCTTGTTGCGCGAGGGCAAGGCCAAGAAGGCGGTGATTCAGGACAAGGAGCAGACGCTCAAGCTTGACCTGAAGACGAAGGAGTCGATCAAGGGTTCCAAGACCGACAAGGTCGAGACCCAGTTCACCGCCCGGTCGGCCAACGACCTGCAGAATGAGCTCAACGAGCTGCAGGCGGCTAAGAAGCTCGACCAGTACAACGTCAATGTCACGCAGGACAATATCTTCGTCAGCCTGCTGATCAACCTGCTGCCGATCGCGGTGCTGGTCGTCCTCCTGCTGCTCTTCATGTCGCAGATGCAGGGCGGCGGCTCGCGGGTGCTCAACTTCGGCAAGTCGAAGGCCAAGCTGATCTCCAAGGACACGCCGAAGACGACCTTCGCCGACGTGGCCGGCTCCGACGAGGCCGTCGAAGAGCTGCACGAGATCAAGGACTTCCTGCAGGCACCGGCGAAGTACCAGGCCCTCGGTGCCAAGATCCCGAAGGGCGTCCTGCTCTACGGCCCGCCCGGCACCGGTAAGACGCTGCTGGCCCGCGCCGTCGCAGGCGAGGCCGGCGTGCCGTTCTACTCGATCTCCGGCTCGGACTTCGTCGAGATGTTCGTCGGTGTCGGCGCCTCCCGGGTCCGTGACCTGTTCGAGCAGGCCAAGGCCAACGCGCCCGCCATCGTCTTCGTCGACGAGATCGACGCCGTCGGCCGTCACCGCGGCGCCGGCATGGGCGGCGGTCACGACGAGCGCGAGCAGACCCTCAACCAGCTCCTCGTCGAGATGGACGGCTTCGACACCAAGGGCGGCGTGATCCTGATCGCCGCGACCAACCGGCCCGACATCCTCGACCCCGCGCTGCTGCGCCCGGGCCGCTTCGACCGGCAGATCGCCGTCGACCGGCCCGACATGGAGGGCCGCAAGGCCATCCTCCGGGTGCACGCGAAGGGCAAGCCCTTCACGCCCGACGTCGACCTCGACTCGGTCGCCCGCCGCACGCCCGGCTTCACCGGTGCGGACCTGGCCAACGTCATCAACGAGTCGGCGCTGCTCACCGCCCGCAGCGACAAGCGCGCGATCACCAACGACTACCTCGAAGAGGCCATCGACCGGGTGATCGCCGGCCCCGAGCGGCGCACCCGCATCATGAGCGACCACGAGAAGAAGGTCACCGCCTACCACGAGGGCGGCCACGCGCTGGTCGCCTGGGCGCTGCCGCACTCGGCGCCGGTGCACAAGGTGACGATCCTGTCCCGTGGCCGTTCGCTGGGGCACACGCTGGTCCTGCCGACCGAGGACAAGTACACGCAGACCCGCTCCGAGATGATCGACACCCTCGCCTACGCGCTGGGTGGCCGGGCCGCCGAGGAGCTCGTCTTCCACGAGCCGACCACCGGCGCCGGCAACGACATCGAGAAGGCGACCGCGCTCGCCCGCTCCATGATCACGGAGTACGGCATGAGCTCCAAGCTCGGCGCCGTCAAGTACGGCGTGGGCGACGGCGAGCCGTTCCTCGGCCGCACCATGGGCCACGAGCGGGACTACTCGGAGAAGGTCGCGGCCGAGATCGACGGCGAGATGCGCGCCCTCATCGAGATCGCGCACGACGAGGCGTGGGAGATCCTGGTCGAGTACCGGGACGTCCTGGACCAGATCGTCGAGGAGCTGTTCGAGAAGGAGACCATCTCGCAGAACGACATGGCGCGCATCTGCGCCCGCGTCGTGAAGCGGCCGCCGATGGCGCCGTACAGCGGCAACGGCCGCCGGCGGAGGGCTCTGGAGGCCGGCGCCAACGGTGCCGAGCTCGGGACGCCCGTCGGGGTGAACGGCGACGGTGACCACGTGCGGATCACCAGCGGCGGCGAGACCACGGACGGCAAGAACTGAACGAGATCAGCAGCACCGAGCCCGACGCCGATGACGATGGCGCCGGGTTCGGTGTTTCCACGGAGCCCTTCGTCAGTGGCGAGCTCGACCACGTGGCCGCCCGCCTCGTCAGTGGGAAGCTCGGAGGTGTGGAGGTCGAGCGCAACGTCGACCTGAAGCGCATCGAGGCCGCCGTCCGCGAGATCCTCATCGCCGTCGGCGAGGACCCCGACCGCGACGGGCTGCGCAAGACGCCCGGCCGGGTCGCCCGGGCCTACGCCGAGCTCTTCGCCGGGCTGCGGGTCGACCCCGCCACGGTCCTCTCCACGACCTTCGAGGCGGACCACGAGGAGCTCGTCCTCGTCCGCGACATCGAGGTCATGTCGATGTGCGAGCACCACCTGCTGCCGTTCCACGGCGTCGCGCACATCGGCTACATCCCGGGCCACGACGGCCGCATCACGGGGCTGTCGAAGCTGGCGCGGCTGGTCGAGGTGTACGCGCGGCGGCCGCAGGTGCAGGAGCGGCTCACCGCGCAGATCGCCGACCGGCTGATGGAGGAGCTCAACCCGCGCGGCGTCATCGTGGTCATCGAGTGCGCCCACATGTGCATGTCGATGCGGGGCATCCAGAAGGGCGGCTCGCGGACGATCACGTCGGCGGTCCGCGGCCTGCTTCGCGACGACGCCAAGTCCCGCGCCGAGGCGATGTCGCTGATTCTGAGCGGCTAGCGCCCAGGTGTTTGCTGAGCCCGGTCGCCGGTTGGTGGCCGGGCTTTCGCGTTTCCTGCGGGCGCTGACCGCCGCGGCGCCTGCCATTCCGCCGCGGCGCTTGGCTTCCCGGCGGGGTGCTGCCTATTCCGGCGCGGCGCTTGGCTGCCCGGCGGTTGCTTGGCTTACTCGCCGGGGGGGCTCGTGAAGGGTGTCAGCCCAGGAAGAGTACGGCGGCGAAGACGATCATGGGGATCAGGGCGAGGAGGCTGATCGCCATGCCCATGACGGGCGTTCTGGAGGTCGGGCGGCGGGTCGTCGCGCCGATCGTCAGCCAGCCCAGGGCGAAGGCGAGGGCCGGCAGTACCAGAGCACACGGCAGCGCCAGAAGGCTGATCTCGTCGAACCGCTCGCCCGCCAGCAGCGTCGGCACCTGTACGACGGCGGCGAGCACAGCGAACGTGAAATAGACCGCGGCGTTGATCCAGACCCTGGTGCTGGAGGCGGTGTCGGACCTGCCGGGGGCGGCCAGCGCCGCCTCAGACTGCTTCAGACCGGCCGCCGCCACGCGGAGGGCATGGGACACCCTCCCCGGCAGCGATTCGGGCGCTGGAGGGCTCTGGGGGCGTACAGCGCCCGTACCGCTCGCGCCGCCCGCAACGGAGACCGGCACGCCGCTGACGGCCGCGGGGCGCACGGGGCCGCCGCTGACCTGAGCCGGGCTCTTCGCCTGCGCCGGACCCTGACCCGGACTCTGCGGACGGGCGGGGACGCCGCTGACCGGCGGGCGGTAGACGGGTTGGGCTCCGGTGGGGCCGTTCAGCGCGCCGCCCGGGGGGCGGTAGACGGGCTGGGCGCCCGTGGGGCCGTTCAGCGCGCCAGGGTAGGTCTGGTACGGGCCCATGATCGCGCCCGTGTTGCCGGCGGTGCTGCCCATGTACAGGTTGCCCGTCACCGGCGGGACCGCGCCCGCAGGTCCGGCTGGCGATGACGGTGGCGCCGGTGGGGAGCTCACCGGGGCCGTCGTGCGGGGGGCCTGCTGCGGCGCGCTCCTGCGGCGGCCGCCGGGCTGGGCCGCGCCGGTCAGCACCGAGGCCGCGGTCTGCGTCTCCTGCCAGCTCGGCACCACGTCGAACGGGCGGCCACCGACCTCGCGGGCGACCTCCGTCAGGTACGCCTGGTGGTGGGCGAGCTTCGCCCGGATCGCGGCGAGGTCGTCGCGGGCGGCCTTCAGCGCTGCTTTGTGCTCCGCGACGACGGCGATCACCTCGCGCCGGACCGTGTCCAGCCGCTGCCCGGCGGCGACGTAGTTGAGCCAGGCCGTGCGGCTCGGCTCACCGACCGGGGCGGGTGGCGTGGTCCAAGGGCCGACAAGCTGGGCGCAGACCCGGCGTACCAGATCCGCGGGCGGTTCAGGGTCGAGGTACACCGGGGCGTTGAGCCTCCCGGGCGTGACGCCTGTGCCTGAGAACGTCGCGCCCGGCGGATCGCCCACCCAGGCGTGCGGGTTGCGGATGGCGATCTGCGTCGCGTGCGGCAACGGTGCCTGCGTGGTCTCAGCCGTCAGCGGCGGCGGCGGCCAGCCCGCGGCGATCAGGTGCAGCCGGCCCGCCGGACCCGCGTGCGCCAGCCCCGCGATCCTGGCCAGGTCCCGGCCCTCCGTCAGCTCCGGCAGCGACGCGATCACGATCAGCAGCGTCGGCCCGGCACCGTCCGTGCGGGCGGCGAGCCAGTGCTCGCCCTCATCCAGTACCGCGCGAAGACCCTCCGCATCGGTCGCCGGCGGCGGCATGATCGACTCGATGCCGGCGAACCATCCGAACGTGGACCCTTCCTCGACCGCGTCCACCGCTCGAATCCGCACCGAACCCGGCGGCGACGAAGCCAGCAGCCGCAGCACCAGACTGCGCAGCAACCCCGCGACCCGGCTGTCCCTCGCGTCGGCGTCGATGGCGATGTGCCCCGCCCGGAGCAACGGCACCACCACCGGGAACCGCGCGTCATCCAGCGGATGCGCCTGCCCGACCCGCACGAACGTCGGCGGCAGCGGCCCCCCGAGCGGCGTGGTGGGCGAGAGCGCGTCCAGCTGCGCCCCGAGCCAGCCGGGCGCCAGCAGGTTCGCGTCGGCCCGCAGCCCGGCGGTCAGGTCGTGCTGCTCCGCGTACTGCTCCGTCGGCGCCGCACTGGGCGAGTAACCATCGAGGATCGGCCCGGCGGCGGCGACCAGCGCAGCGGTGTGCCGGTGCAGCGCTGCCGCTCGCTCGATCCGTGCCCGCAGCCGTGCCACCGTGCCCCTTTCCGCCCGCTCCGATCCAGCAGATGCCGGAACGGTAACGCAGTCCGCGGAAGCAGTCAGTAGGCGCACTGGGAGTCTTGTATTCCCGCAGGTGACCGCCACACCCTCCCAACCACACCCCACCCCCTCCCGATCTTGCACCCACCCCCGCCGATCCCTCAGAGCGCGTGGGAGCGTGCCAGCCTCGATGCGGCCCGATAGCCTCTGAACCGTGGACGCATCGAAGCCGAACGAGCCAAACCTCGATCAGGGCAGGTCGATCCCGAGATCCCGCCCCGGCAACGACGAGGTCCTCGAAGGCGAGATCATCGGCAAGGACGAGCCCCTCGGCCGCCCCGCCCCCACCCCGCCATCCAGCCCCCCGAAGCGAGGCCTCGGCCTCCGTAAGACCTTGCTCCTTGTGATCGCAGTAGCCGCCGCCGGCCTCTGCCTGGGCGGCTCAATTACCGCATACATCCTGTACGACAAAGCCACCACCCCCGACCGCAGCACGCCCGAAGGTGTTCTCGAGCAATATATCGAGGCAAAATTTTCCTCCAGAGACAACATTCGAGCGAAGCTCTTCGAGTGTCCCACTGCTAGCCTTAAGGAAGTAGATGCTGCGCTCGCTGCAGTCAAAGAGCGGGAGGCAAAATTCGCCATTAGGATTACGGTGAAGCCTGCTCGGTTCGATGTAAATGCCGTCGGGACTCAGGCAGAGGTTAAGGCGACGCTGAACGTCTTCGTGCCAGAGTCGGATGGACGTGAAACTGTTTCTTTGCAGGAATGGCGTTTCCTGCTGGAAAAGAGCCGCAGCTGGTTGATCTGCAGTGCGGAGCAGCTGTAGCGCCTACTCGATCCAGATTAGGTGGATCGGCAGTTCAAGAGTCTTCGGTGTTTGTCCGCTCCAAGCCCACCGATACCAGTCCAACTCTTTACAGACCCGCACGCAGATGTCGCCCTCGGTGCTGCTGTACGGCTCTGTCACCGCTCGCAGATTCCGCTCGTCCCTCCCGGCCTTGTTGTCAGGGCCTGCGACGCGTACCACGCGGAGTCCGGTTACCACCCCGACCTCCCGAATCGGCCGAGGCGGCCGAGGCGGCGGCACGTCAAGCGAAACGAGCCGTCCCACCAGGTCTGAACGCCCCTCGGCGGGGGTCACAGCCGAAGACGTCCGCTCCACCCACACCCGCTCGATCGGCACCAGCGGCGCAAATACCTCGGTTCTTTCCGCTTCGGCTCGGTACCATTCCTGCTCCGGCAACGCCGGCACATAGGTCCGGCTCGCCTGCACCACCGGGTCATCGACCCGCAGATCACCCCGCCAGCCAAGACCCGGCATGCCAACCATCGCCCGGTTCCCGCGGAGGTCGCGAACGGACACGGCAGGCACCAGCTCGATGCCCGCAGGAGCACGTTCGGCGCCGCCGGCAATCAGATCCCAGTCGGGTAGATCATCGCTCGGGAAACCGCTCACGGCTCCCCTCCGAGTGGCGCCCCCATCAGCTGCATGAACTGAACTGGATCCATCGCGCCGTTCTTGCTCGAGTCGCTGTTCCGGTGCGTCTCGAAATGCACGTGAGGACCCGAAGAATGTCCGGTCGTGCCCGAGAGCCCGATCTCCTGACCGGGCGCAACGCTTTGGCCCACCACGACGCTCGGCTGTTTCACCATGTGGCAGTACCGCGTGATGATGCCATTGGCGTGCAGAATGTCGACGAACCAGCCGCAGCCACGAACGGATGGTGAACCATCCCGGTCGCAGCCCCACGGTTTACCGTTCGGGCCGATCGCGTCGCAGCGCACTTTGATGACACGCCCCGCCGCCGCAGCGTGGATGACGGTACCTCGCGGAACGATGAGATCGACGCCCTGATGAGTGGGGCGGGAGGCGGTCCGAAACCCTGACCCCACCTTTCCCTTGACCGGTGCCGTCCAGCCAGAGGCGGCGATCTGGCCGGCACTGACGCATTGCAGGTCGGTCTGATCGCCGACCGCGCGGGCTGCGCCGCCCGTCAAGGAGTTGACCACCGTCGAGGCCAGTTCCTCATGCTTTGCGTAGGCATTGGGGTACGCGCTGCGCTGCACCTTCTGAGCGGCGCGAGTCAGGCTCATGGTCTGCCAGCCGGGAATCGTCACCAGCTTCTCGTAGAACTTCCGCGACGCGTACTTCGGATCCATGATCTGCTCGGGTGTACCCCAGCCGGTGCTGGGTCGCTGCTGGAAGAGCCCGAGTGAGTCGTGGTCGTTGCGAGCGCCCAGATTCGGCAGGTTACGGAGCCATGACTCCTGCATCGCCGTCGCGACGGCGATCACCCAGCCCCGGGGCGGCACATTGAGATCCTGCCCGACCCGCACGATGATCGCCGCATTACGTACCTGCTCCTGGCCGAGCCTGCGATGATTCGGCATTTCTGCCGCCACGTCGACCAGTTTCCCGTTGCCGCAACCGGAATCGTAGGTGACGGTCTTGTTCGCCGCATCGAGGAAGAACGACACCACGCCTCCGCCGCAACAGACCAGAATCAGTACCGCGGCGAGCGCCACCAGCAGCGCAGGGCGGAGCCTTCGCTGTCCGCCCTCACCGTGCTCGTCAGCGGTCTCGAAGTCGGTCACGCCACCTCCCAGTCCAGCGAGGTGACCTGCCAGCGGCCACCGATGGCCTCGAGCTGCAGGATGATCGTTCCGCCATCAGCCGGAACCTTGGCGGTAGCGACCTGTCCGAGGTTCTCCACGACCGTAGAGCCGGTGATCGTAGCGGCAGGGACGTCGCTCGGATCCGTGTCGGCCAGGTCTTCCATCAGTTCGTTCGTCGCGTCCGGCTTCAACCCGTCCCGCCACTGGGCGCCGGATATACCGGGCTTGCGCAGCCAGGCCTTCGCGAACCGAGTGGCCACCGTGCTCGCGTCGGCGGCCCCTTTGCTCAGGGACGGCGCCGCCGAACTCGGCTCCTCCACGACACCGTCGTCACCGAGCGAGTTGTACGGGTCCGGCGTCGTCGTTGCGGGAGCAACGGTAGGTCCGAGTGCGTCGTTGCCGGTCCCGTCATCGTCCGTGAAGACGGTGCGGCCGAATCCCACGACGATCAGCACAACAACGATCAGGACCATGGCGATGCCGTACCGCGTGCCGAGCAGACGCAGAACCGTACGCATGGACGCTCACCCCGGCAGGTTCGCCGACTCCGGCCGTCGCGCCGGCGACCGGTCGGACGTGGACCGTTCGGAGTCGGGCCGATAGATCGAATACGACGGCGCGGTCTCTTGCGGCAAGTCGGGCTCTTCCCACGTCGGCTCCCGCCGCCGTCGCTGCGGACCGTCCTGCCGCGTCGTCCGCTCCTCAGGACGCGTCCGGTCGCCACCCCCACCGACCGTCACGACGTCCTCGTCCCGCGTCTCCGGCCGGTGCTCTGGCCGCTGATGCCCCGTCAGGCTGTCCCCACGTTGCCGCGGCTCATTCGTTCCACCGGCGTCAACGACCTTGAGCGCCGCAGCCTGCCGCACGTCCCGCAAGAACAACCGGTGCCAGCTACCAGCGGATGTGATGGCGCGAGTGGAATCCTTCCCACCGAGTTGCGTGATCCGCCGGTAAGGCCGCAGCAACAGCCAGCCGACGACTCCAGTCAGCCAAATAAGCAAAACCTGGAGCCACCCGGCAAGCGAAGAAGTTCCGAGAATCAATGTAACTGCCAGCAGATAGATTGCTGATCCTGTTCCAAAAATGACGATGTTGAATATCGCCGCGATCACCGCATTGCCGAGTCGGCGAAGGCCCGCATTTGCTGGGCGTAGAAGGCCGACAGTGCCCAGGATTGGTGCCGCGATTACGGCCCATCGGAAAATCAAGAATCCGAGGAAAACGAGCACCGATGCGGTCAGGTCGAATAAGGCGAAGAACAGTGCGGAGAGGATCGCGAGGAATCCGGCGCCGATTCGGTCCATGCCATTGCTGCCTTGGAGGTGCTCGTACGCCTCAGGATCTTCCGTCTTGATCTGTTCGGCGACCTGCATCCAACGCTTCTTCTTCTGATCAGTCAGAATCTTGCGTTCGTTTGACTCGACAGCCGGCCCAGGGCGCTTCAGGCGGATTCGTTCTTCTTCGCTTTCGCGAGCCCGTGACTCGGCGGCGCGAATTCTGTCAATTTCATCCCAACTAAAGGACTTTGCGTCATATAGTGCGGGGCCATATTTTTGGGCTGTGATGCTGTCCGCGGACCCGAGTGTCCCGCGAAGCCAATTTCGATACAGAAGTCCGTCAACGACCGTGTCGCTTGCCCGCGCCGCTGGAGGTCGTATGTCTATGCACGCTTTTGGTTCGGGGTTACGGCATTTATCTGCCGGGATGCTTTCGTCAGGTGGGCCGATGGCGTCGTGGATTACGCCAAGGCTGCCGATCAATGTCTTGTCGGCGAGACCGGCAGAGAGTTGCGGCCATGATGCAATGCCCGTGATGAGGACCATCACAAAGATTGCCCAGCCCGCCGTGGTCACCGCACCGGAGAGATCTGCCTGCCGTGAGCGCCAGAGTAGGTACATTCCGACAATGGTCAATGTTACTGCGCCAAAAGCAGTGAAGACTTTTTCGTATACTGCTTTGGTTGCGGTCTCGACGAGAGGATCCGCCCAACCCCAAGTCGCTGACGGATCCCACGCCCGCTCTCGCAGAGCGTTAGATGCCCCAATGATCGAAGTTGCAACGAGGAATTCGCCGTTGGCAATCGTTCCTTCGAACTCTGCGCTTGGATTCCTGACTACTGAAGCGCATTTCAAGTCGTAGGTCGAAAAGTCGTAACCGGCGTATCCATACTCGCTATAGCGGTAGGCAAAGCGTAGACCTGTGCCGGTTTTGGGTCGGCTGGCAAACCAGCCCGCCATGCCTGAATCTGGCGCGCTCGGAGTTGGTGCGTCCAGGCAGCTAATTCGAGACTGGACGTCTACCTGCAATCGATCGGCGCAGTTCTCGAAGTTCCCCGGTACTCTCCATTCCTGGACCGTGCACAACGGGTCCCCTGGGGCGCGGGCTGGGGTGGCGGTGGCTGGGGAGATGGGGCCGGCGAAGAGGGTTGCCAGGGCGGTGACGATGACCACGGCTGCGTGCACGGGCAGGCGTCTCACCGGTCGACCTCCGAGTCGTCGTCGTGGATGTCCACGATCTCGCCGCCGACGGTGTCGCCGGTTGGGATGCCGCCTGGGGTCGTGTCGAGGTAGCGCAGGAGGTCGCGGACGTACGAGACGTCGACGCGGACCTTCTGGACTCGGCCGTCGACGTCGCGCATGACGAACTCCCGGAAGCCGAGGCGCGAGGATGAGGACGTGTCGACCTGGGAAAGGGCGGCCAGGGTCTGTTCGTAGCCGACGTCGGTCGGGACGCGCAGGAGACGGAGGGCCTCGGCGGCGATCTCGGAGTCCTCGGCGATGCGGCCGACGAAGACGGTGGAGACCAGGTTCTGCACGTCCAGGCCGAGGATGTCGCGAGGGTTCTGGGAGGCGACCAGGGCGGCGAGGTTCCACTTGCGGGAGTCGCGGGCGAGGCGGACCAGGAAGGAGCGGCCGGAGCGCCAGCCTTCCATGAAGTGGGCCTCGTCCAGGCCGACGAGCTTGCGCTGGGTCATGTCGCCGCCGTAGCAGCGGCGGACGGCCAGGCGGTGGGCGGTGTGGAGCATGGGGAGGGCGAGGGACTCCTCGGCGGACCAGTACTCGCGCTCGATCTTGAGGTCGGGTAGGCGCAGGCCGGCCATGGTGATGACGGTGAGGGTGGCGTCGGCGCCGAGGAGGCCGGCCGGTGGGGTGCCGAAGAAGAGCATGGCGAGGGGCATCTCGGCGGTGTCCAGGAGGAGGTTGCCGAGCTCGAGGGCGTCGTGGTCGCCGGTGTCGCGCAGGGAGCGGATGACGTCTTCCAGGGTCGACGACTCCTCGGCCGGGACCTGGCGGACGGCGTGGCGGAGCATCGTGGCGGTCGAGGCCTCGCGGGCGACCTGCGGCGGGACCAGCATCATGCAGATGTCCTGCACGAGCATGCGGCGCTCGGCGCGTGCGTTGGAGATGGCGATCTCGAACTCGCGGTCGCCGGAGGGGCCGGGGACGTAGTGGCCGCGCTGCGGGGTGGGGATCAGCGAGTAGGGCGCCAGGGTGCCCTGCTCCGAGCCGGTGAGGTTCAGGACGCGCGAGTACGGGGCGAGCTCGGGCATCGCGCAGAGGCGGGCGAGCGGCCCTGAGGGGTCCAGCAGCGTGACCTGTACACCGCGGCGGGCGTTCAGGTAGCCGAGGGCGCCCATGAGGGTGGACTTGCCACCGCCGGGCTCCGCGACGAAGACGGCGAGGCCGGAGCGCTCGCGGACCTCCATCGGGAAGTGCAGGTCGAGGAAGACGGGGCGGCGGGAGGTGCCCGCGGTGCGGCCGATGAGGTCGCCGCGGCGGTCGCCGACGGTCGAGGCGGCCTGGGGGAGGGCGGCGGCGAAGAGCTTCACCGGCATGCGGCGCAGGTAGCCGGTGTTGGCCAGGGGCTCGCCGGGGATGAACTCGCGCGCGAGCCAGTCCTGCTGCTTCGGGTGCTGCAGGGCGACGCGCATCTCGCGGGAGTACATCTGCGTGACCCGGCGGGCGCGCTCCAGGCACTCCTCACGGGTGCGGCCGCCGACGGCGATGCGGTGCCAGCCGTGCGCGCGCGAGGAGTCGACGGGCAGGCCGGTGCTGATCTCGTCGCCGATGGTGAGGGCGCGCTTGGCGAGCCGCTCCAGCTCCGGCGGGGCGTCGATGCCGTGCTCGCTGTAGTCGGCCTGCTGGGAGCGGATCAGCCGGAGCCGGTGCTCGAGGTTACGGAACGAGTCGTTGGGGCCGAGGATGTCGATCCGCGAGGAGAGCTCCATCGGCCAGGGCAGCCGCTCGTGGAAGTGCAGCCACGGCTCGTGCCGCTCGGGGATCTCCAGGGGTTCCATGCGGCCGACGGTGAGGACGGCGACGTGCCGCTCCTCGCCGCTGACCCGGTTGACCAGCTTGACGGTCGAACCGTACGGCGTCCGGTAGCGCTCCACCTGCTCGGTCAGCGCGAGCAGGTCGCCGCGGTCCCAGCCGCCGTCCAGCGAGGTGACGTGCGCCGGCGGCGACATGCACAGTGCGACGGAGCGGTAGAGCAGCCACTCCAGCTCGTAGGCGGTGACCCGGCGGCCGCGCATGCCGAACGCGCCGAGCACCTCGTCGAACTGCTCGACGGTCCGTGCCATCCGGCGCCGCTCGGCGTCGGCGACGCCGCGGCGGAAGAGGGCGCCGATGCGCTCGGCGAAGGTGTCGCCGAGGGTGCGCCGGGCGAAGGAGATGCCGAGGTACGTCTGGCCCTCGGCGTGGTTGATCGCCAAGAGGTGCTTCTGCGCGGCGACCAGGTGGTCGGTCCACGACGGGCCGGCGCCGGCCGTGGGCAGCGGGAACGGCGTGTTGTTGTCCACCACGCGCGCCCACTGGTCGGCGGGGAACGGCCGGGTCGTGCGGCGCAGGTGCAGGCGGAAGCCGGCGAGTCCGGCGTACTGCTCGGAGATCGCCGACAGCAGCGCCTCGCGCTCGGCGTCGGGGCGGAACGCCCAGCGGACCTCGGGCAGCCAGTACCAGGCCGTGACGGTGTTCGGCGTGAACGTCAGGTGCCCGGCGATCTCGGTGATCGCCAGGTCGATCGACGGCTGCCGGTCCCGGACCCGGGGCTTCGGCGTGCGGTCCAGCGGCGTCCGCTTGCCGGTGGGCCGGGCGGGCTGCTTGGGCGGAGGGCTCGAGCGCCGCGCCGGGGGCACCAGGTCCTTGCCCGGCACGACTTTTCCGTTTGCGGTTCTGGCGCCTGTACGACTGCCGCCGTCGCCCATCGCCGGTGTGGTCAGACGGGGAGCGCGATCTGGCGCCTGCCGCTGCGCCGGCCGCTGCCGCTCGACGGGCGCGCGGTCGCCCGTGCCCGGCCTGCCGGGAAGCCGCGGATGCTCACCGGTGCCCGGTCGTCCGGGGTACTGCGGGTGCTCGCCGGTGCCTGACCGTCCGGGGACCTGCGGGTGCTCGCCCGTGCCCAGCCGGCCGGGGAGCCGCGGGTGCTCGCCGCTCCAGTCGAAGGCGTCCGGGTGCTCGCCGCTGCGCTCCAGGCGCTCGGCGGCCGTCAGCGGTCCGGACCGGGCGGCCGGGGGAAGCGCGGGCGGCGGGTCGGCCGGTGCCCGGTCCAACTGCCGCCGCTCATAGGCATCCACCTGCCGCCGCTCGGCGGCCTCGATCTGCCGCCGCTCGGCGACGTCGGCCTGCTGCCGCTCGGCGGCCGCGTCCAGCAGCCGCCGCTCAGCGGCGTCCACCAGCCGCCGCTCGGCCGGGGCCAACCGCCGGTCGTAAGCGGAACCGGACGAGGGGACCGCAGACGTCGGAGCGGCGGAAGGGGAGGCGGAGGACGGCAGCGCCTCCGTCCGCGGCACCACCCGCTTCGGCGCCCGCAGGTCCTCGGGGGCTCGCCCGGCGCCGGACGTCGGGGCCGCCGACACCGGGATGCCGGAGATCGGCCGGTTGCCGGGGTCGCCGGCCGTCACGCGGTCGCGCGGCCGCCCGCCCGGCGGGTCGTCGAACAGCCCGAGGAACGGCGAGTCGACGTCGGCCGCCGGAGGCGCGCTCGCCGGGCGGTCGGCCGACGGGCCGCGGGCCGGCCCGCGGAACATCGCCACGCGACCGCCCTCGGCGGCGGCCCGCAGGCCACCGTCGTAATCGGACGTGTGCGCAGCGTCGTCATCGACGTCCGGCTGGTTGGAGTAGCCCCCAGGACGGCGGGGAGGCGGGTTGGTCATGCGAGATCACCGGTGAGTTCCGGGCGGATACGCACCCTGGTGGCCACGAGCCGAGCGTCACGCTGCTCGTGGCTCGGCTCCCGGGTGTGGCGCCAGTCGGTCAGGGCTGTGCGGACCACCATCCGGGCGGGACGATCGGGGTCGACGTAGCGGAAGATCAGCGACGTCGCCACGATCGCGAGGGCGATCTCGTAGGCGGGGAAGTAGTCGACCTGCAGTGTGATCAGGTAACGGATGAACATGAACAGGGGCACCAGGAGCGCGAACACCCCATACTGCGCATAGGGCAGCTGGATGGGCAGGGTGTAGCCGGGCGGCCCGAGGTAGACCAGGCGGGCCCGGTAGATGTCGTCGTCGGTGCGCAGCCGCATGTCTTGTTCACTCGTCTCAGCAGTGAGGCTCAGCAGTGAGTCCGGAAGGCACGGCAGCTCTAGTTGAAGAGCAGTTTGACGAGGGAGTCGCCGAAGAAGAAGAGCGACGCGGCGCCCGCGACGAAGGCCAGCCCGATGATCGCGATGGCGGAGCTGGTCAGCACCCGGGAGACCTCACCCTTGCTGGCCCGGCCGATGAAGATCACGCCGAGCGCCGCGAGGAGGATCGGCACGATCTTCGTGGTGAAGAACTGCAGAATGCCGTCGGTGTTGATCGTCTTCGGTGCGGGTTCGGGCGACGGCGCCAGAGCGATCGCATCAGCGACGCGGGTCGTCTCCCCCCACAACGCGTGGCCGATCTCCAACAACATCATCAGACCTCCCCGGAGGCGCGACGGGCGAGGTGCACGCCGCGCGTTAAGCCTCGCTGATAAGACGACCCGGTCATACGACCCCGGCTGCTGTGTCGCCCTCCAGCGGAACCTTATCCGGGCGTTTGCCCTGCTAAATGCCCATTGTCGGGTTTAACGGTCCGAATAACGTTCACTTGCAGAGAGTACGGTGCAGCCCTCTTTCCAACAAGCTGACCGGTCCGTGATCAGTGTTGCGGATGAGGCGCCTGAGCGGTTACCCCTGGTGGGGGACAGGTGACTGACCGGAGGTGAGTACCTTCATTCAGGTGACGCTCCTTCGCCGTCCTTCCCCCGTGGTCATGGGGGTGCTCAACGTGACCCCGGACAGCTTCTCCGACGGCGGCCGCTACGCCGATCTGGGCGCCGCGGTCGACCACGCCATGCAGATGGTCGCCGAGGGCGCCGACGTGATCGACATCGGCGGTGAGAGCACCCGCCCGGGCGCGGACCGGGTCGACGCGCGCACCGAGCTCGACCGGGTCCTGCCGGTGATCCGCGAGTTGGCCGCGGCCGGCGTCACGATGAGCATCGACACCACCCGCGCGGCGGTCGCCGCCGAGGCCGTCGCCGCCGGTGCTGCCCTGGTCAACGACGTTTCCGGGGGGCTCGCCGACCCCGACATGGCCCGCGTGGTCGCCGACGCCGGCTGCCCCTGGGTGCTCATGCACTGGCGCGGCCACTCGCGCAAGATGGCCGATTTGGCCGTTTATGACGATGTCGTCAAAGAGGTGTGTGCCGAACTGCTGGAGCGGGTCGACGAGGCCGTCGCCGCCGGCGTCGCACCCGAACGGCTGATCCTCGACCCCGGGCTGGGCTTCGCGAAGAAGGCCGAGCACACCTGGCGGCTCGCCGCGCACCTGCCGGACCTCATCGGCCTGGGCTACCCCGTGCTGGTCGGGTCGAGCCGCAAGTCGCACCTCGGGCGGCTCCTGCAGGCCGCCGACGGCTCCCCGCGCCCGACCGAGGAGCGCGAGGCGGCCACGATCGCCACCACCGTGCTGTCCGTCGCGGCGGGTGCCTGGGGTGTGCGGGTCCACGAGGTCCGTGGCAACGTGGACGCGATCAAGGTGTGGAAGGCCGTACAGGCGGCGCGGTGACGAATGAGGATGACAAGGGCATGACGGCTGACCGGATCACCCTGACGGGGCTGCGGGTCCGCGGCAACCACGGCGTGTTCGACTTCGAGCGCCGCGACGGCCAGGACTTCGTGATCGACGTGATCCTGGAGCTCGATCTCGCCCCCGCCGCGGAGTCCGACGACGTCACCGACACCGTGCACTACGGGGAGCTGGCCGGACGGCTCGCGGAGATCGTCGCGGGCGACCCGGTCAACCTGATCGAGACCCTCGCCCACCGCCTCGCCGGCTCCTGCCTGGAGGATTCGCGGGTACGGGCGGCGACCGTCACCGTGCACAAGCCCCAGGCGCCGATCCCGCACGAGTTCGCCGACGTCGCCGTGACCATCCGGCGGACGAGGCCGTGACCAGGGCCGTGCTGTCGCTGGGCAGCAACCTCGACGACCGCGAGGCCAACCTGCGCGGCGCCGTCACGGGACTCGGCGACGCCGTCCGGGCGGTCTCCGGCGTCTACGAGACACCCCCGTGGGGCGATGCCGACCAGCCGTTCTACCTCAACGCGGTGGTGCTGGCCGTCGACCCGGCCGCGACGCCCCGCGACTGGCTCGACCGCGCCCACCGGCTGGAGCAGGCCGCCGGTCGCGTGCGCGATCCGGAGCGGCGCTTCGGCCCGCGTACGCTTGACGTGGACGTCATCGCCGTCTGGGACGACGACGACCGGCCGGTCGTGTCGGACGACCCGGAGCTGACTCTGCCCCACCCGCGGGCGCATCTCCGGGCGTTCGTGCTCCGGCCGTGGCTCGACATCCAGCCCTACGGGCAGGTGCCGGGCCACGGATGGCTGTATGAGCTGGTCCGGGCCGCCCCGGTCGCCGCCGACCTCGCCGACCTGCGCCCGCGGGAAGACATCCACCTCGATTCGTGATCTGGAGCCGAGCCGATGGCCACGCCGCCACCCGACGAACCGAACGCGAACGGACCCAAGGGCCGGATGGAGCCGACCAGGCCGGCCACCCTCGTCATCGCCGCGCTCGCGACCACCGCGCTGGCCTGGATCGGCATCAGCAGCCTGTGGAACAGCCTGCCGACGCTGCCGTGGCTGCCGCCGCTGACGCTGATCGGCCTGGCGATCTTCGAGGGCTTCGAGGCGTACTCGACCCGGAACCGGATCCTCCGCAAGGAGGGCGCCGGCCCGCTCCAGCCGCTGGTCATCGCGCGGTACGCGGTGCTCGGCAAGGCGTCGGCGCTGGTCGCGGCCCTGTTCGGCGGCCTCTACCTGGGCATGTCGTCGTGGCTGCTGACCCAGCGGGGCGTGCTCGCCAAGGTCTCGGAGAACCTGCCGCAGGCGCTGCTGGGCGTCGCCGCATCGATCGTCCTGCTCGCCGCCGCGCTGTGGCTGGAGCGGTCGTGCCAGGTGCCACCCAGCCAGCGCGACAAGGATCTTCCCAGGCAGGGCCGCATGGACGGACGCCGGGAGGGTGATCGCAGCGAGGACGAAAGCCTCGATCGATAGAGATCTGGCATAAACACTGCCGTCTTCCTCGCCCAAAGACTGTCGCAGGCCACAATCCGCGGTTACTGTGCGACGCGTAACCGGTCGTCGGCTGGCAGGAGGCGCGCGCGATGGCGTACGACGACTCGCGGTTCCGCGGTGAGCCCGGGTTCCGGGAGGAGCCCGACTTCCGCTCGGGCGGGGTGCCCGAGGACGCTCCCACGCTCGGGGTCTCGAACCAGTCCGTCTACACCCCCGGGTCGTACGCGGCGAACACCGACTACAGCGTCCCGCCGTCGGAGAGCACGCTGGGCCTCGCCGCCAGGCGCGCCACGCCCAGCCCGGCGCAGCTCGGCGACGTCTTCGACGACCCGGAGCACGGCGAGCCCGGCCGCGACCGGCTGGCCGTCCACGCGCTCTGGGAGATGGTGCTGCTCCTCGCCGCGGTGTCGCTGCTGTACCTGCTGCGCGACGCCCGACCGGAGGCCCTGCGCGGCACCGAGCTCGAGTCGCTGCTGCTGGCCGGCGCCGAGCTCGGGCTCGTCGGCATCGCGATGGGGCTCACCCTGCGTGCCGGCGCCGCCAACCTGGCGCTCGGCCCGATCGCGTACGCGTCGGCGCTGTTCTTCGCCGACAACTCCGACCGCGGCCTGGCGATGACCGCCGGCATCACCGCCCTCATCGCGCTCGGCGTCGGCGTGGTCATCGCGGTGCTGGTCGTCGGCTTCCACGTGCCCGGCTGGGCGGCCAGCCTCGGCGTCGCGGTCGCGCTCATGGCCTGGATCGCCGACCAGAACGACGAGAAGGTCGTCACCGGCGCGTACGACCCGCACGGCCAGGCACTCTGGTGGATGCTCGGGGTCGTGCTCGTCGCCGTCGCCGGCAGCGCCATCGGCCTGATCCGGCCGGTCCGCCGCGCGGTCGGCCGCTTCCGCCCGGTCGCCGACCCGGCCCGCCGCCGCGGTGGCGGCGCCGCCACCATCACGGGCTTCGCGATCGCCGGCTCCGCCCTGCTCGCCTCCTTCGCCGGCGTGCTGACCGCGCTCGACCAGCGCGAGGTCACCACCACCCAGAACGGCATGGCCGCGGCCGGGCTCTCCATCACCATCCTCGCCCTCGGCGCGGCCCTGCTCGGCGGCACCTCCGTCTACGGCCGCCGCGGCGGCGTGCTCGGCACCGTCCTCGCGGTCGCCGCGATCACGCTGCTGTTCCAGTACTCCGCCGCCGAGCAGTGGAACATCGCTCCGCTCGCCGTCGGCGGTAGCGCGATCGCCATCGGGCTGGTCGTGACCCGCCTGATCGAGACGTTCGGCCGGCCGCGGACCGTGGAGGACGACGTCGAGGAGGAGCAGGTCTGGACGCCCAGCACCTCGACCGCCGGCTACGGGTCGAGCCAGGCCGAGCCGGACAGCGCCTGGTCGGCGTCGCGCACCGGTGGCTGGACCAGCCAGCTGCCGGCCCGCAGCACCGACGAGGACTGGGGCGTCGAGGAGCGCTGGGGCAGCAACCGCTGAACCGCGCCGCGCCGCTCATGCCGGCGCGCTCCGGTCTCCAGCACCACTCCGGGGTCGGTTATGTCGACTCGCTCCGCTCCCCGACATAACCGAAATTTCGGATATGTTCGCGGAGCGGACATATCCGGGGGCTGCTCGCTTCGCTCTCCGACACCGCCGCTGGGCCGGTCATGTCGGCTCGGGTCCTTCTCCGGCGTCGCCGCTGGGCTGCTCATGTCGGCTTGGCTCGTTCTCTTGCACCGCCGAGCCGGTCATGTCAGCTCGCTCCGCTCCTCGATAGAACCGAAATTTCGGATATGTCGGGGCGAAGGGTGGACCTCACCGGGGCGGGCTGCTTGCGTCGCTCCTCGGTGCCGCCGCCGAGCCGGTCGTGGCGGCTTGCCTCCTTCTCTAGCGCGGGCATGTCGGCTCGCTCCGGTCTCCAGGTGCCGCCCTAGGCCGGTTATGTCGACTCGCTGCGCTCCCCGACATAACCGAAATTTCGGATATGTTCGCGGAGCGGACATATCCGGGGTAGCGGCCTGCGGCACGCCGGGCGAGTGCCGTCGGGTCGCTGGGTGCGGGTAGTGCTGGCGACGGAGGGCGTGAGCGCGACCGACCAGGGCGGCGGGTGTCTCGCTAAGCTGTGGTCATGACCAACGCCACCCTTGCGGAGCTTGACGCACTACCCACCGAGGAGCTCCGCGAACGTGCCTTCGCCCTCGCCCGGCAGCGTCGCGACGTGAAGTTCTTCTGGGACCTCTTCAAGCACGTCACGACCAGCAACGACGACACGCAGGACGGCTGGCTCGGCTCGCTCGACGCCACCATCGACGACGTCGTGGCGCTGTGGCGCGAGGTCACCGACCACACCTATGGCGAGTCCGAGCCGCTGGTCCGCGCCGCGTTCATCGACTACATCATGTCGCCGGCCAAGTAACTATCGGTATTTGTTTATAAAACGTGTTTCCCGGGACTCATCCGGGGCATGGCAATCACTCGTTCGCGCTACCGCACCGCGTCAAGCGCGGGCACCCTGGTGGCGTTCCTCCTGGTGCTGATCTTCGGCAGCCCCTGGTACGTCGACTGGGTCAACGAGGGCGACCGTGGCGTGTTCCTGGAGACGCTCGCGTGGCCCGCGTGGAACTTCGACACCGACCAGTCGGTGCGTGACCTGCTCGCCGCCGATCTGAAGGCGATCCTGCTGGTCCTGTTCACGGCAGTGTTCATCACACTGCTCGTCGGCGCGCAGCTCGCCAGCGCGCGCGGCACCATCTCGGCGATCCTGACCGGCTGGGCCGCCTACATGTTCGCGGCGGCGCTGGCCGCCCTCATCACCGCGTTCCTGCTGGCTGACGCCTCGATCGGCGGCGCGGTCGTCGCCGCCGCCGGTGGCGCCGGCTACGGGCTCATCGTCGGCTGGATCATCGGCCTCGCCACCATGGCCGGCCGCCGGCCCTGACAGAACGGCAACAGGGTTGGCGAGAAGCGGCCCGCCGCGGCAGACGCGGGCCTGACAGAGCGGCACGCCGGCGGCGGGAACTCCCCACCGCCGGTCACCGTTTGACGGCGTCGGCCTCGGCGAGCGCTACCCGTACATCAGCGGCAGACAGCAACCCGAGCGGCTGGTCGCCCTCGCGCACCACCACCGCGTCGACGCCGGCCGCCAGCATCGCGCCGAAGGCGACGCGCAGGGTCGCGTCCGCGGACACCGCCGGCAGGTCGCCGGGCGCGCCGTCCAGGGAGTGCAGCCGGTCGCGGGGGATCGGGGTCACCGACAGGCGCATCAGCCCGCGGTCCTCGCCGATGAACTGCTCGACGAACGCGTTCGCGGGGTTGGCCAGCAGCTCCGCGGGCGTCGCGTACTGCTCTAGGTGGCCGCGGTCGGACAGCACCGCGATCTTGTCGCCGAGCTTGATCGCTTCCTGCAGGTCGTGCGTGACCACGATCGTCGTCTTGCGCACGCTTTGCCGCAGCCGCAGGAACTCGTCCTGCAGCCGCCCGCGGTTGATCGGGTCGACGGCGGAGAACGGCTCGTCCATCAGCAGCACCACCGGGTCCGCGGCGAGCGCCCGGGCGAACCCGACCCGCTGCCGCTGGCCGCCGGACAGCTCGTGCGGGTAGCGGGAGGCGTACTGCTTCGGCGTCAGGCCGACGAGCTCCAGCAGCTCGTCGGTGCGAGCGGCGATGCGCTGCTTGTCCCAGCCGAGCATCCGCGGCACGGTGCCGACGTTGGTGCGGACCGTCTGGTGCGGGAACAGCCCGACGTTCTGGATGACGTAGCCGATCGTGCGCCGCAGCCGCACCGGGTCGGCGCGCGTCACGTCCTCGCCGTCGACCAGCACCCGGCCGCGGGTCGGCTCGATGAGCCGGTTGACCATCCTGAGCACGGTCGACTTGCCGCAGCCGGACGGGCCGATGAGCACGGTCACGTCGCCGCCGGCGATCTCCAGGCTCAGCTCCTCGACCGCCGTGGTGTTGTTCGGATACGTCTTGCCCAGCCGATCGAGCATGATCGGCGCGCCGTCGGCCTTCGCGGTACGGTCCACGCATGTCCTTCCTGGCTCGCGGTGAGGCGGGCAACCCCTGGTTCTCCTGGAGCTATGTCCGGGACAACGCCGACACGATCCGCGACGCGCTGCTGGATCACGTGGCCATCACCGTGTGGTCGGTCGCGATCGCGGTGGCCATCGCGGTGCCGCTGGCGGTGCTGGCCTACTGGGTGCGCCCGCTCGCCACGCCGATTCTGACATCAGCCAGCGTGCTTTACACGATTCCGTCGCTGGCGCTGCTGGCCTTCCTTGCGCCGTTCCTGGGCACGGGACGCACTCCGGTCGTCGTGGCGCTGGTGATGTACGCGCTGATCGTCATCATCCGCAACTCGCTCACCGGACTGCAGCAGGTGCCGGGCGACGTGCGCGAAGCCGCCACCGCGATGGGCTACGGCCGGGGCGCCCGCCTCCTGCGCGTCGAGCTCCCCCTCGCCCTGCCCGCGATCCTGACCGGGCTGCGGCTCGCGACGGTCTCGACAGTGGCGTTGGTCACTGTCGGCGCGGCCGTCGGCTCGCAGGGCGGCCTCGGCGCGCTGATCCTCAGCGGCTTCCGCAACAACTTCTACAAGGCGCAGATCGCCACCGCCGCGCTCGTCTGCGTGCTGCTCGCCCTGGTGCTCGACCTGCTCCTGGTCGCACTGACCCGGGCCCTCACCCCGTGGACCAGGAGGAGCAAGGCATGAGCGCCATCAATGACATGATCAACTGGTTCAACGATCCGCTGAACTGGACCAATCCCGACGGGGTACTGGTGCGCCTGCAGGAGCACCTGGAGATCTCGTTCCTGTCGGTGCTCTTCGGCAGCCTGGTCGCCTGGCCGATCGGGATCTGGCTCGGGCGGCGCGGCGCCGGGTCGGGCGTGGTCGTCATCCTGTCCAACATCACGCAGGCGATGCCCGTCATCGCGCTGCTGACGATCCTGTCGCTCAGCCCGCTCGGCATCGGCAAGCCGGCCGTGGTGGTCGCGCTGACCGTGTTCTGCCTGCCGCCGCTGCTCGCCAACGCGTACACCGGCATGCGCGAGATCGACGAGGAGGTCCGCGACGCGGGCAGGGGCATGGGCCTGACGTCCGCGCAGATGCTGATGCGGGTCGAGCTGCCGCTCGCGGTGCCCTACCTCGCGACGGGCCTGCGCATCGCGACCACCCAGGTCGTCGCCACCGCCACCCTCGCGACCCTCGTCAACGGCGGCGGCCTCGGCAACATCATCTCCGCCGGCTTCGGTCTCGGCCCGGGCCGCGGCGACGCCCAGATCCTCGCCGGCGCGGTCCTCGTGGCCCTGCTCGCGCTGCTGATCGACGGGCTGATGGCCCTGGTGGAGCGCAAGGTCACACCCAAGGTGCTGCGGCAGGCCGCAGGCCGGGCGTGACCGGTCCAGAAGGCCGGTCACCAGGGGTGCGGCGGCGGCCGGGGCAGCGGTGAAGGTTGCTCCGTGACGGGTTGTTACGAAACCGTGCCTGGTTGCGGTTGCCGATTTCCCATAGCCAGAGTTGCCTATTTAGCAGCGGGCGGGCTTCAAGCCGATAGCGCCGTCCGTCGGACACGCGGCCGGTCACAGTGATCGCGCCGGGACACGGAAGGCGGGCCATTTTGCGAACTGCCATGCGCGCCACGCTCGGGGTCCTGCTGGGCCTCGCCACCGTGGGCCTCGCGGCCTGCGGCGAGGAGGGCTCCTCGGGCACCAAGGCGCCGGCGAGTGTGAGCGGGGCCGGCTGTGCCCCTGTCGCCGGGGACAAGCTCGTCGTCCTCACCGACGACAAGCAACTGCAGACGGCGGACAACATCATCGCCGCGATCAACACGAAGGCCGCCGACCCGGCCCTCGTCGCGGCGCTGGACAAGGTCTCCGACGCGCTCACCACGGAGAAGCTGATCCAGCTCAACAAGGCGGTCGTCGTGGACCGCAAGACGTCCAAGGTCGCGGCGGAGGACTTCGCCAAGGCCGAGAACCTCACCACCGGCATCGAGAAGGGCAAGGGCGGGGCGATCAAGATCGGCGCCGCCGACTTCGCGGAGAGCGCCACGCTCGGCGCGCTCTACGAGATCGTCCTCGACGCCGCCGGCTACGACGCGACCGTCCAGACCATCGGCAAGCGCGAGGTCTACTACGGCCAGCTGACCAAGGGCGACATCCAGGTCATCCCGGAGTACGCCGGCACGCTGACCGAGTTCATCAACGGGCAGGTCAACGGCAAGGACGCCAAGACGCTGGCCTCGGGTGACGTCGACAAGACCGTCACCGCGCTCAAGGAGATCGGCGGCAAGGCCGGCCTGTCCTTCGGCAAGGCGTCGAAGGCGGCCGACCAGAACGCGTTCGCGGTCACCACCGCGTTCGCCGACAAGAACGGGGTGAAGACGCTCAGCGACTTCGCCGCCAAGTGCTCCGGCAAGGACACCGTCCTCGGCGGTCCGGCCGAGTGCCCGCAGCGGCCGTTCTGCCAGCCCGGCCTGGAGAAGACCTACAGCATCCAGTTCGGCAAGTTCGTCAGCCTCGACGCGGGCGGCCCGCAGAGCCTCGACGCGCTGAAGAAGGGCACGGCCACGATCGCGCTCGTCTTCTCCTCGGACGGCTCGCTCGGCTAGCTCCTCCGATACGCACGGTAGTTGGCGGATGCCCGTCCTGGCCTTCCAGGGCGGGCATTTCGCTTGCCCTGAAGAGTAGGTAAGGTCTCTGCTCATGCCAGCCGCGGAGACCACCGGAGGACGGCCGAGCGCGAAGCTGCTCCAGATCCTCTTCTGGGCCGGCGTCGGCCTGGCTCCGCTGGCGGCACTGTTACTGCTGGTCGGCGGCGGGTTCGTCCTGCAGCTCGCCGCGGTGCTCGCCGTCGGCGTCGTCGTGCTCATCGGCCTGTCCATCGCGCTGCGCCCCGACAACGACAACGTGCGCAGCGAGGTCGAGGAGGCGGTCTTCGAGGAGATGGACACGCTCCGCGACGAGATCCGCGGCGACATCACCCACGCGGCGCGCGCCACGCACGGTCAGCTCGTCGAGCGCATCGGCGTGCTGCACGAGACCGTCGACGCGCTGCGCAACCAGGTCGACATGATGCGCGGCCAGCTGGAGCGCGCGACGCGCGCCGCGCAGCAGGCGGCGGCCGCGCAGCACGGCGGCCCGCAGCCGGTCGGCTCCGCCGCGGTCCCGCAGGGCGTGCTCCGGCACACCGAGACCGTGCAGGTCACCACCAAGACGATGGTCGTCGACCCGACCGACCAGCGGCGCGACGGCACCGTGTACGGCGCCCGCCCCGTCGAGATCCCGCAGCAGCGCCGCCCGGTGTCGGAGCGCGTGTCGGAGCGGGTCTCCGACCGCGACGCCGACTGGCACGAGACCGGCCGGGTCGTGGACGGCACCGGGCACTGGAGCGAGGCTCCCGAGCGTGGCGGGCGGTCGGGCGCGCCCGACCGCGGCCGCGCGAGCCACGGCGACTGGTCCCCCCGCGACGGCGACGCGGGCCGGTCCTCCCGTGACGGTGACGGCGGCCGTGGCGAGTGGGCTTCCCGTGACGGTGACGGCAGCCGCGGCGAGTGGGCTTCCCGCGACGGCGACGACGACCGCGCGGACCGGACGGACCGGGCCGACCGGGCCGGTCACCGGGCCGATCACCGCGGCGAGTGGTCCTCCCGCGACGGTGACCCGGGCCGAGGCGATCGCGCGGGCCGTGGCGAGTGGTCGGAGCGCGGCGAGGCAGCCGGCCGCACGGGCCGGGCCGATCGTGGCGGGCGCGGTGACTGGGACGGCGGCGGCGAGGGCCGCGGCAGGCGTGGCGAGTGGTCCGACGCAGAGCGTGACCGGGACCGCGACAGGGACCGTGACTGGGACTCCGACCGGAGCCGGGGTCACCACGCCGACCGCGGCGGGCGTGGTGAGCACACCGACCGCGGAAACCGGGACGACCAGCCCGACCGTGCCGACCGTGCCGACCGGGGCCGGGGCGCCGAACGGGTCAGCCGCACCGAGCGGTCGGAGCGCTCCGAGTGGACCGAGCGGAGCGAGCGCTCGGAGTGGATCGAGCGCACCGAGACCCCGCGCGAGGAACCCCGCGAGCCGTCCTGGACCGAGCAGCTCCTGCGCGACCGGATGGCGCACGCCGACGACTCCGGTGAGGTGGTGCGCGCCGGTGGGCGCCGCCGCGCGTACGACCCGGACGACGACGCCGGCAGCGTGACCGGCGTCCGGACGACGGACCGGTGGGCGTCGGTGCACAGCGACGAGCACGGCGGCCGGGAGTTCCGCGTCGGCGAGCGCCGCGCCGCGGTCCACGCCGACGAGACCGGCACCCACGTCCGGATCGAGGACCGGTGGGCGTCCGTGCGCCACGAGGAGTACGTGCCCGAGCCCGACGACGACGAGCCCCGCCGCGAGAGCCCCCGCAGGTCCGAGGCCCGCCGCGAGCGCGAACGCCAGCACGGCGCCGACGTCCAGTGGTCCGAGTCCAGCTACGAGGAAGCCCGCCGCGACGACACCGGCACCACCCGCTGGTCGGAGGTCCGCCGCCCCGCCGTCGGCGCCACCCAGGCCGCCCTCCCGGCGTCCCCGGCCTCCCGCTGGCAGGACCCCGGCCCCGCCCGCGACGACGAGCGCGTCTCCCGCCGTGCCCGCCACGACGACGACGATGACTACGGCTGGAACGGCTCCCGCGACGACTCCCGCCCCCGCCCCGCCCGCCAGATCGTCGACTTCGAAGGCGACGACGACCGCTGGCGCTGACCCGCGGCTGCGGACCGGAGGCGGCGGGCACCGCCCTGACGGATACGAGTGAACAGCTCCGCTATTTGTCGACGTCGCCGACGACGAAGAACATCGAGCCGAGGATGGCGATCAGGTCGGGGACCAGGGTGCCCGGCAGGAGCTTCGACAGGGCCTGGACGTTGGAGTAGGACGCGGTGCGCAGCTTCAGGCGCCACGGGGTCTTCTCGCCGCGGGAGACCAGGTAGTAGCCGTTGATGCCGAGCGGGTTCTCGGTCCAGGCGTAGGTGTGGCCCTCCGGCGCCTTCACGACCTTCGGCAGGCGGACGTTGACGGGGCCGGTGAGCTTGTCGACCTCGTCGAGGCACGCCTGCGCGAGGTCCAGCGACGCGTACACCTGGTCCAGGAGCACCTCGAAGCGGGCGTGGCAGTCGCCGGTGGTGCGGGTGACGACGGGGACGTCCAGGGCGCCGTAGGCCAGGTACGGCTCGTCGCGGCGCAGGTCGAAGTCCAGGCCGGAGGCGCGGGCGACCGGGCCGGAGGCGCCATACGCGGCGGCGTCCGCGGCGGACAGGACGCCGACGCCGACGGTGCGGGCGAGGAAGATCTCGTTGCGGCGGATCAGGTTGTCCAGGTCGGGCATGCGGCGGCGGACCTGGTCGATCGCGGCGCGGGCGCGGGTGGTCCAGCCGGCCGGGACCTCCTCCTTGAGGCCGCCGACGCGGTTGTACATGTAGTGCATCCGCCCGCCGGACGCCTCCTCGAGCACGGTCTGGATGGTCTCGCGCTCGCGGAAGGCGTAGAAGACCGGCGTGATCGCGCCGATCTCCAACGGGTAGGAGCCGAGGAACATCAGGTGGTTGAGGACCCGGTTGAGCTCGGCGAGGGCGGTGCGCAGCCAGGTGGCGCGCTCGGGGACCTCGATGCCCATGAGGCGCTCGACGGCGAGGGCGACGCCGAGCTCGTTGCAGAACGCCGACAGCCAGTCGTGCCGGTTGGCCAGCATGATGATCTGCCGGTAGTCGCGGACCTCGAAGAGCTTCTCCGCGCCGCGGTGCATGTAGCCGATGATCGGCTCGGCGCTCAGGACCCGCTCGCCGTCGAGGACGAGCTTCAGACGCAGCACGCCGTGGGTGGAGGGGTGCTGCGGGCCGATGTTGAGCACCATGTCGGCGGTGTCGAGGCCCGCCCCGGTGCCGACCGTCAACTCGGAGGTCATACCGTAACCCTAAGGCCCTACAGATCCTGCAGGATCCGCAGCGCGCGCGAGACGTTGTGCATCGTGGCGGTGTCGGCCACGGCGACCCGCTCGACGAACCAGCGCTTCAGCGGCGAGGAGATCCGGTCGGGCATGACGACCAGGTCGTCGAGCTCGACGGCGAGCGGCGAGTCGCGCAGCTCCTCCTGGTCGGTGACCTCGGCGACGATGACGACGGGCACGTCGGTGCCGTTGAAGACGTCGGAGCTGATGATCAGACCGAGGCGCTCGCGGGCGCCCTTGATCAGCCAGACCTCACCGCGCCGCACGGCGCCCGCTGAACAGCTCCGCGTCGACCATGGCGATCTCTTCCTCGTCGGCGAGCGCGGCCCGCTCCAGGTCGGGCTTGGCCCGGCGCACCGCCTCGGCGTGCGCGGTGAAGATCTCACGCAGCGCGCGCTCCTGCGCGGCCCGGTCGATCCACGCGCTGAGCGACACGCCGTCGCGCTCGGCCCAGTGCCGGGCGTCGGCGATGGTCTGGTCGGAGAACGACAACGTCACCTTGGCCGTCATGCCCCTAGCGTACCCCCGGTATGACCGATGTTCATACCCAGTACATGACCCAATGATGGCCGCCGAGGCCGGCGGGGTCGGTCAGCTCGGCTGCCTGCCCGGCACGTGCCAGGGCCCGCACGTAGCCGGCCGGGTCGGTCGAGGCGAGCGCCAGCGGCGGGCGCCGGCCGTCCACCCCGAGCAGGCGCAACGCCTCTCGCTGTGTCGTCAGCAGGTGGTGTACGCCCAGCGAGTCCAACGCCACCGCGATCGTCAGATCACACGACCCGTCGGGCACGGGTGCGGTCTCCCGGCCGTCCCGGAAGCCGGTGAGCGTGCCGAACAGCGGGCGGTCCCCGGCGAGGTGCCCGTAGTCGACGGCGAGCGCCATCCCGCGCGCCACGCTGGCCGTGGCCGCCGCCCAGGCCTCGTCGCGCGGGGCGCCCACCTCGGCGCGGGCACCCTCCGGTAACCCTGCGAGGGGCCACCAGTCGGCCAGCCATCGGGCGTCACCGGGTTCCAGCGGCGACTCGTCGAGCGTCAGGGCGCCGTCGGGCGTGCTGCGCCAGTACCGTGGCCGCAACGTCGAATCGAGCTCCACGACCTCGACAGGGATGTTGTCGAGCCATTCGGTCGCCACCAGAAGGCCGGTGATGCCGGAGGGGATCGCGGAAGTCCACCCGATCGTGGGGGGCAGGTGTTCGGGGCGGGGCGCGACCTCGACGCCGACGGCCGAGACCCGGGCGGCGACCGCGGGCGGCAGGGCGGCGAGGATGCTGCGCAGCAGCTCGCCGCGGCCGGCGCCGACGTCGACGAGGTCGAGCCGGGCCGGGTGGTCGAGGGCCTCGTCGACGCGCTCCAGCAGCGTGGCGATCGCCCCGGCGAAGAGCGGCGACGCGTGCGCGCTGGTCCTGAAGTGCGCGGCGGGGCCGGCTTCTGCGCGGAAGAACCCGCCGTCGCCGTAGAGCGCCCGCTCCATCGCCGCCCGCCACCGCACGGCTCCGGCGTTCCGCTGGTTCACAGGAACACTTTGCCTTCTCCCCGGTACGTCGGCACGGTGTCGACGATCGTGTCGCCGGAGACGAGGTGCACCTCGTTGACGTGCTCGCACAGCTCGCCGGCCTTGGCGTGGCGGAAGTAGACGCGCTCGCCGAGGCGCAGGCCGGCCGCGCCGGGGCCGATGAGCGGGGTCTGCACCTCGCCGGCGCCCTCGGTGCCGATCAGCTTGAGGCCCTCCGGCAGCCACGGCTGCGGCTGGCGGGCCGGCGAGGTCTCCCCGGAGGCGATCCAGCCGCCGCCGAGCACGGTCGCGACCTGCTGGTTCGGCCTGCGCACGACCGACATGGCGAAGAACGCCGCCGGTTGGGGGCGCCAGCTGCGGTACGAGTCGAACAGCCACGGCCCGAACAGGCCGGACCCGGCGGCGACCTCGGTGACCGAAGGGTCCTGCGCGGTGGCCTGGACGCTGCCGGTGCCGCCACCGTTGACGAACTCGAGGTCGGCGTGGCGCCGCACCTCGGCGACGACCGCGGCCCGCCGGGCGAGCAGCTCCGGGAACGAGCGCGACTGGATCATGCGGATCAGCGCCCCGCGCACGGGCCGTCCGGGTGGGGCGTCGCCGAGGCCGGCGATCTGCGCCTCGTAGGACATGAGCCCCACCAGCCTGAATCCCGCCCGGCCGGCGATCGCGGCGGCGAGCTCACCGGCCTGGCGGGCGCTGTGGACCGGGGAGCGGCGCACCCCGATGTGCACGCTGCTCATCGGCCGCCAGGAGGCGTCCAGGTCGATGCACACGCGCACGGCGCCGGCCCGCTCGCCGGCCGGGATGACCGAGTCGATCAGGTCGAGCTGGGCGGTGCTGTCGACCATGACCGTGACGGTCGCGGCGAGCTTCTCGTCGGTGGCGAGCCGGTGCAGCGCGGCGCGGTCCGCCGTCGGGTACGCCACCAGGATGTCCCCGGACGTGCCCTGCTCCGCCAGCCAGATGGCCTCCGGCAGCGTGAACGCCATGACGCCCTGCCAGCCGGGCTGGGCGAGCGCCCGGTCCATCAGGGCGCGGACCCGCACCGACTTGCTGGGCATCCGCAGCGGCTTGCCGGCGGCGCGGCCGAGCATCGCGGCGCTGTTGGCGTCGAACGCGTCAAGGTCGACGATCGCGAACGGCGGGTCGAGATCCGCGGTCGCCCGGTCGTAGCGGGCCCGCTGGGCGGCACGTGAGCTGGTCACGACTCACCGTACCGAGTCGGTGATGAATATGAAAGAACCTCGCGTCCGCGCGTCGGCCGACACCGGGGCGACACCTGGGGACCGGTAGCGTGGTTACAGTAGGCGTCCTAGTTGAGGAGGTGCCGCCATCGCGAGCAGCGACCTGTCCGGCTTCGGGGAGCTCAAGGCGGTCCTGCGCATCCGGGCGTTCCGCCGGTTGTGGGCCGTCCTGGGGCTCTCGTCCCTGGGCGACTGGCTCGGCCTCCTCGCCGCGGCGACGTTCGCCGCCTCGCAGGTGTCCAACTCGGCGGCCCAGGGTGCGGCGTTCGGCTCGGTCATCGCCGTGCGCCTCCTGCCCGCGCTGATCCTCGGACCGGTGGCGGGGGTCTTCGCCGACCGGTTCGACCGGCGGCTCACGATGGTCGCCTGCGACCTGGTCCGCTTCCTGTTCTTCGCCTCTATCCCGGCATCCGCGCTGATCCTCGACGACCCCGCGCTGGTGATCGGCTGGACCGCGATCGCCACGTTCATCATCGAGACCACCGCGATGATCTGGACCCCGGCGAAGGAAGCGGCGGTGCCCAACCTGCTGCCCCGCGCCCGGCTCGAGACGGCCAACCAGCTGACCCTCGCCACCACCTATGGCATCACGCCGGTGCTCGCCGGGCTCGTGCTGATCGGCCTGGAGCAGCTCGTCGTCCTCGTGTTCGGGGCCGAGGGCCGCCCGAGGGGCGCCGAGCCGAGCGACGTCGCGCTGTGGTTCAACTCGCTGACGTTCCTGGCCACCGCCGTCACCGTGTTCTTCGGCATCAAGGAGATCAGCGGCCGCCGCACCGCGGCCGTCGAGCACAAGCCGGGGATGCTCAAGGAGTTCGTGCAGGGCTGGGCGTTCGTCCGGCGCACCCCGCTGGTCCGCGGCCTGGTGCTGGGCATCTTCGGCGCCTTCGCCGGCGGCGGCGTGGTCGTCGGCACCGCGAAGTTCTACGCCGTGTCGCTCAGTGCCGGCGACGCCGCCTTCGCCCTGCTCTTCGCCACGCTCTTCCTCGGTCTCGGGGTCGGCATCGCGGCCGGCCCGCGGATCGTCGGCGCGCTGTCCCGGCGCCGTTGGTTCGGCCTGTCGATCATCCTGGCCGCCGGCTCCGTGCTCATCCTGGCCCTCGCCACCCACCTCGCGGTCGCCGTCGGCGGCGCGCTGCTCGTCGGTGTCGGCGCGGGCATGGCGTTCCTGTCCGGCACCACGCTGCTCGGCAGCGAGGTGTCCGACGACATGCGCGGCCGGGCGTTCGCCTTCGTGCAGACCGGCACCCGCGTCGTGCTCATGCTCACCATCTCGCTGTCCAGCGTCATCGTCGGCGCCGGCGGGTCGCGCCACCTCAGCCTCGGCTTCACGTCCGTGGAGATCTCCAGCACCCGGCCGCTGCTCGCCGTCGCCGGCGTCCTGGGCGTCATGGCCGGCATCGTGGCGCTGCGCCAGATGGACGACAAGAAGGGCGTGCCGCTCCTGGCCGACGTCCTCGGCTCGGTCCGCGGCCGCCCGCTCAGCCCCGACGAGCCGAAGGCCGCCAGCGGGCTCTTCATCGTCTTCGAGGGCGGCGAGGGCGCCGGCAAGTCCACCCAGGTCAAGCACCTCGCCGAGGCGCTGCGGAAGCTCGGCCGCGACGTCGTCGTCACCCGCGAGCCGGGCGCCACCGCGCTCGGCGCCCGGATCCGCAGCCTCGTGCTCGACCCGCCGGAGGTCACCGGCGAGGTCGTCACGCCCCGCGCGGAGGCCCTGCTCTACGCCGCCGACCGCGCCCACCACGTCGCCTCCGTCGTGCGCCCCGCGCTCACCCGCGGCGCCGTCGTCGTCAGCGACCGCTACGTCGACTCGTCCCTGGCCTACCAGGGGGCCGGCCGCACCCTCCCGGTCGACGAGGTCTCCTGGCTGTCGAAGTGGGCGACCGGCGGCCTCAAGCCCGACCTGGTGGTCCTGCTCGACCTGGAGCCCTCGATCGGCCTCGCCAGGGCCGGCCGCCGCGGCGAGGCCGACCGGCTGGAGAGCGAGTCGCTCGCCTTCCACGAGCGGGTCCGCTACGCGTTCCTCGACCTGGCCGCCGCCGACCCGAGCCGCTACCTGGTCCTCGACGCCTCCATGCCACCCGAGGCCCTGGCCGCCGGCGTCCTGCAGCGGGTCCGGCACCTGATGCCCGCCGAGGAGGAGTTCGACCTGGAGGAGGCCATCGAGGAAGCCCTCGAGGACGCCGCCGACACCGTCACCATGCTCACCGGCGACGAGCTGACCGGCCTCCCGCCCGTGGACCTGGACAAGGACGCCCCCGGCGGAGGCCGGGAGACCCGGGTATGACCCCCGACGCCGCCCCGCCCCGCCCGTTGCCCGCCGGCCTCCGGGCCGGCGCCGGCGCCCGGGGCGACGTCCTCCCGAGCACCGATCAGCTGTGCCCTCCATCGGGCGCCTGCCTCCCGTCCGCCGCCGCGCTGAAGGCTGTCATGCCCGGCGCCACCGTGTCCGACGTCGACGCGCTGCACGCGGGCACGGACGGCGGTGTGCCGAGCGCGGGCGTGGAGGCCGACAGGTTTCCGGACGGCGGTGTGCCCACGACCGCTGGGCGGAGCGGCCGTGCGTCGTGCGTCGATGTGCCGCGCCGATCGGCCTGGCCGGGATTTCGTGAGAGGACGGTCGGCGCGGGTTTGAGCCCTGCCACCATGCACCGTCCGCTGGATGTCGGCGCGGGCACCTCTGCGGGGGTGGGTGCTGTCCGCGACCCTCTGCTGAGTGGTGCTCGTCCGGGCGGTGGTGTTGCAGGCGGCCGACTGGCGAGTGACGCTCGTCGGGTGGCGGGCGATCGGCTGCGGGGTGGTCGCCTGCGCCCAACCTGTTGCCGGCCGTTTGGCCATCGCGCGCGGGGTGGTGGGTCGGCTGGAGATCGCTCCGGCGGTCGGGGGGAGGCGTGGGCATGAGGTCTGAGGTCGGCACGGTTCCGCCGATCTTCGCGGAGCTGGTCGGGCAGGAGGACGCGGTCGCGACCCTGAGCAGGGCGGTCGCGGCCGCGGGGGTGATCGTCCAAGGGGGCGTGCCCGAGGCGGGCATGACGCATGCGTGGCTGTTCACCGGGCCGCCCGGGTCGGGCAGGTCGGTGGCGGCGCGCATCTTCGCCGCGGCGTTGCAGTGTCCTGATGGTGGTTGCGGCGTGTGTACGGCATGCCACACGACCCTCGGTGGCACGCACGCCGACGTGCGGTTCGTGGTGCCGGAGGGGCTGTCGATCGCGGTCGGGGAGATGCGGGCGCTCGTGTTGCGGGCGGCCAGCTCGCCGACGCAGGGGCGCTGGCAGGTGCTGCTGGTCGAGGACGCGGACCGGCTGACCGAGGCGGCGGGCAACGCGTTGCTCAAGGCGATCGAGGAGCCGCCGCCGCGGACCGTGTTCCTGCTGTGCACGCCCAGCACCCATCCCGACGACATCTCGGTCACCATCCGGTCCAGGTGCAGGGTCGTGCCGCTGCGGCAGCCGCCGGCCGACGCGATCGCGGGGCTGCTGCGGCGGCGGGACGGGCTGGACGAGCAGACCGCGGCGTGGGCGGCGGCCGCGGCGCAGGGGCACGTGGGGCGGGCGCGCCGGCTGGCCCGGGACCCGCAGGCCCGCGCCCGGCGCGAGGCGGTGCTCGCCGTGCCGCGGCGGCTGACGGGCATCGGGGCGGCGTTCGACGCGGCCGCGGCACTGATCGAGGCCGCCGAGGCGGAGGCGGCAGCGTCGGTACTGGAAACCGACGCGGCCGAGCGGGCGGCGCTGGAGACCGCGCTCGGCGCCGGCGGCACGGGCAAGGGCGCCGCCGGGGCGGCCCGCGGGTCGGCCGGGCAGCTCAAGGACCTCGAACGGCGGCAGAAGTCCCGCGCCACCCGGACCCAGCGCGACGCGCTCGACCGGGCGCTGGTGGATCTCGCCGGGTTCTACCGGGACGTGCTGGTGCACACGTTCGGCGCGGGGGTCGAGCCCGTGCACGGCGACACCGACGAGCTCGCCGGGGCCGCCGCGCAGAAGTGGGCGCCGGAGAGCACGCTGCGCCGGCTGGAGTCGGTGCTGGAGTGTCGCGTCGCCATCGAGGCCAACGTCAAGCCCCGCATCGCCGTCGAGGCGATGATGCTCGCGCTGTGGCGGGGCTGACGCGCGAGGTTATCCACAGGCCTGAGTTCGGGGTTTCGTGTCACTCGCTGGTGCCGTACGGTCACTCCGGGGAGGGGCCGACATGCGCGAGATCGACGAGTCGTGGATCGAGGAGGCGGTGGAGCGTTACCGCCGCATCGAAGCGCTGCTCGCCGAGTTCGACAAGGCGGTCACGACCGTCGAGGTGAGCGTGCGCTCGCCCGACGGCCTGGTCGAGGTGGTGGTCACCGCCGACGGCACGATCCGCGACGTGCGGATCGACCACCTGCGGGGGCAGACGGGCGCCGAGGTGTCCCGCTCGGTCCGCGCGGCCGTCACCGCCGCCACCGACGCCGCCGCCTGGGCGAGGAAGAAGCTGCACGCCGAGACGTTCGGCGACTACCGCTCCCTGGCCTGACCAGCACACCGTCGACCCAGCGGGGGGACTGCATGCGACTCGACGACCTGGCCAACCGGCTCGACGCCACCGGCGACGAGCTGGCCGCCACCAGCACCACGACGGCGCTCATCGACCCCGGCTCCGGCCCGCTCGGCGGCGATGCCCCCGGTGGCCCCGGCGAGCTCGGCCGCGCCCTGCACCGCACGCTGACCACGGCCCTGACCGCCCGCGGCCGGGAGGCCTCGACCCACGGCGCCCGCCTCGCCGAGACGGCCGAAGCGCTCCGCCAGGCCGCCCGGTCCTACCGCGCCGCCGACCACGACGCCCGCCACCAGCACCGGGACACCTGATGCTCCGGGCCGCCGCACCTCCGACCCGTCCAGGCACCCGGGCCGCGGGCCGGCCGGCCTCACCGACCACCCCGACGGCCCACCGCGCCACGGGCACGGTGGCGCTGGACGGCCCCGCCAGCGACACCGGGACACCCAGCGCTCAGGGTCGACGCATCTCTTGCCCGTCCGGGGATCGGTCGGCCGCGTGCTCGAGGGCTCGCCGTGCCGTGGGTGCGGTGGCGCCGGACGGCCCCGCCATCAGCACCGGGACATCCCATGCTCTGGAGCGCCGCCCGCCCGACCCGTCCGGAGACCAGCCGGGCCGCCGCACCCCGTGCCCGTCCGGGGATCGGTCGGCCGCGCGATCGAGGGCTCGCCGTGCCGCGGGCGTGGTGGTGCTGGACGGTCCCGCCACCAGCATCGGAACGCCTCATGTTCCGGGGCGACGCGCCCACCCACGACCGCTGAACGTCGTGGGCGGGGCCAGCCGCGTGCCGCCCCAAGGCATCCGTTCTGCGGGACGGGTGGGGAGGCGATGATGGACGCGCTTGAGCGGTTGGCGGGGGTCGGGGGTGACCTGCTGCGCCGGGTCGACAGAGTGCTGATCGCCGGGGGTGCGCCGGCCGGGGACCCGGTCTGGGAGCTGCTGCGGCGGGTCGGGGCGCTGCCCGGGGACGTGCTGGAGTTCGGGCTCAAGGTCAGGGCCGAGCCGCTGCGGGTCGCCGGGGCGCAGCTGCGGGCCGACGCCGACCGGTTCGCGCGGCGGCAGGGCAAGCTCACCGTGGACCTGGCCGGGGTGTGGGAGGGGACGGGAGCCGAGGCGTTCGCGGTGCGGTGGGGGGCGCTCGCCTCGTACATCGGCGACGGCGGCGACCCGGGCACCATCACCGGCAGGCTGCGCGCCACGGCCACTTACGCCGAGGCGCTCGCCGACTGGTGCGACGCGCTGCGGGGCGAGCTCGCCGAGGCGGTCGCCCGGGTCGTGAGCTCCGCGGAGGCCGTCACGCTGCGGCAGGCCGATCCGGCTGCACTGAGGGAGGAGCCACCGGCGGCGGACGTGCTGGAGGCGGCGGCGAGGATCGCGGTGCGGGTGCTGCAACCGGCGGCGGACGCGTTCGCCGAAGCGCGCGAGCTGATGGCGCGCCGGGCGCCCGACCTGGAAGAGCTGCGCTACAGCGAGCCCGGGGCCGGGCCCGCCGGGGGTGCGGCACCGACCACCAGGGTCGCGTTGTAGGGGCATTACGATCGCCGCATGCCAACCGCGGTCGAGCAGCTTTCCGGATACGGCGACGACGGCTTCGAGGGCGACCTGGTCCGCTGGTTCCCGGACCGGCCGCCGGTCGAGGTACCGGCGGACACCCGGCCGGTGGACCCGTTCCTGGCGCGGCTCCCGCGGGAGGCGGCCGTGGCGCTCGCGGCGTTCGACCGGCGGGTGCGGTCCGGGACGCTGCCGTGGGTCGTCGACGTGTCCGGGTATTCGTACGGGTTCGACTTCGCCGGGAACGAGTGCGAGATCCTCGACTCGGACTACGCGACCCGGCTCACCGACGACGACGTGTGGTCGATCGCGTCGGACGGCGGCGGCAACCTGTACGTGATGCTGACCAACGGCAGGATCGCCGTCTGGTTCCACGAGGAGCAGGTCATCGAGGGGCACACCCAGTTCGACAACCTCGACGTGTTCCTGTATTCGATCGTGCGGTACCAGGCGGCCCGCAGCGGCGTGCTGGACCGGGCCGCCGTCGCCGAGGAGTTCCGCGCGCTCGGGCAGCCCGGTGCGCTCGCGCCCGAGGTGGGGCTGCTGGCGTACCTCGGCGGCTAGGACAGCTTCATCGGGCGCTCCATGAGGCCGGCCAGGACGGCTCGATCGAGGGCTCCATGAGACCGGCCAGGACGGCTCGATCGAGGGCTCCATGAAGGCCGGCTAGGACAGCTCGATCGGGGGCTCCATCAGGCGCAGGGCCATCGGCTTGCGCGGGGCGAACCAGGAGCCGGTCGGCTGCGCGTTCCAGCGGCGGGCGGTGCGGTCCACCCCGATGGGGTAGATCGTGAGGGTGCCGTCGGCGCCGAACCGCATCCGGAGGAAGCCCTTGTAGCCGGTGATGCCCTGGCCGGCGAACAGCTCGTTGACGTTCACGCCGAACTTCGAGGCGATCAGCAGGTACAGCGCGAAGAGCTCGCCGGCCGCGACGCACGACAGCGGGAAGTACAGCACGATCGCGATGAGCAGCGGCAGCGGCCACGGCTGGTCGACGAACGGCAGGTTGAGCCACGCCCACGTGCCGAGCACGGCGATGCCGACGAACGCGGCGCCGTGCCCCAGGCCGAGAATCCAGTGCCGGGGTCTGCGTTTCCCGGCGACGCCCGGCATCGCGAGGAAGAAGCCGCTGAGCACGTCGACCATCACCATCAGGAACGCGGGGATGGTGACGAGCCGCTGCTCGGTGCCGGAGATGACGCGGTCGGCAGCGTTGACGAAGGCGAGCATCGTCAGGGTCTGCAGCACGCCGAGCAGGCCGAGGAACATGGGGTTGCGCCACGGCACGCGCCAGAAGACGCCGAGGGAGAGGGCCCGCGACCGGGCCTTGCTCGGGTACGCCGCCTTGAAGTCGAACCACTGCGAAGGGCTCGCGTTGCGCACCAGCGAGCGCCGGGGCGGCACCTCGATCCGCGGCGGCAGCTCGTGCGTCGGATACAGGTACGCGCCCCCGCCGCCGCAGGTGATCAGCTGGCGGTCGGTGCCCTCGTACCGGGCGTAGTGATGCAGATCACCGGAGAGCATCAGCTTCACGTCGGCGCCGGTCGGGGCGATGACGGTCCGCACGAAGTAGTCGAGGCTGTCGTACGCCTTGCGGTCCTCCTGCGCCTCCACCCAGCTCGGCGCCGGTGGGCAGATGATCACCTTGTCACCGGGGCCGAGGCGGGCCGCGACGCGGTTGAAGTACCGCAGCTGTGGGTCGTCGATGTACGCGCCGGCCTGCACGTCCGTGCCGAGGATCCACCATCGGTTGGGCAGCTGGATCGCGAAGTACGACCGCGACTGGCGGGTCTGCCAGCCGCCGATCTTGCCCTCGCCGCCACGGACGAACAGGCGGAGGAACGCGGTCAGGCCGTCGTACCAGTCGTGGTTGCCGGGCACCGCGTACATGCGGGGGCGGGGACCCTCCGCGGGCGGGTCGGGGAACGCGGCGCGGAACGGGCCCTTGAAGCGGTCCTCGTACTGCTGCCCGCTCGCCGTCGGGTAGACCTGGTCGCCGCCGAGGACGAGCACCTCACCGCGGGGCAGCTCGTGCCCCTCGACCGTCAGCGACTGCTGCGCCAGCAGGTAGGCCACGGAGTAGGTGGCGTTGAACCCGTCGCCGGTGTCGGCGCAGTAGTCCACCCACAGCTCCCCGTCGGGGATGTCGTCGGCGTCCTCGGCGCTCAGGAAGCCGGTGTACCCGGGCGCCTCCCGCATGATCCGGTCCGGCATCGAGTCCTGCAGCTCGCGCTTGTCCAGGTACGCCCCGAACAGGTCGGCCAGCACCACCCGCACCGCGGTGCCGCTGAGCAGCACCGGGCTCAGCCACGGCACGGCCCGCCGCGGGGTGAACCCCATCTGGTCGGGGTCCAGCGCGTCGGGCCGGTCGCCGACCCGCGCGACCGGCGGCCCGGTCTCGGGCATCGGCAGGATGGGGTCGCCGGGCTGTGCCGTGAGCTCGCCGGGGGCGGCCGGCAGATCGTCAGGGATCACGCGCCGGACGTTACTCGGATAACCCCTCGCGCGCGCCCCCTGGGCGTGCCGTACACTTGGTCATCGTTGCCGCCTTAGCTCAGTCGGCAGAGCGATTCACTCGTAATGAATAGGTCAACGGTTCGATTCCGTTAGGCGGCTCTGGCAACGTCGAAGCGCCCCCCACCTGTAGGTGGGGGGCGCTTTGCATGCCGCCGTAGAACCGGAAGCGGACGCGCTCAGGCGACCAGGGAGATCTCGGGCTCGCGGGGGTGGAACCCGAAGCGGTGCAGGCCGCGCTCGACCCGGCTCGGGCCGATGATCCGGTTCTGCCCGACGTGCGCCGCCGCGGTGGGAACATCCTTGGACAGGTCCACGTGCTGCGAGTGGAGCATCGACCGCCGGTGCGCCTTGAGCTCGTCGATCGCCGCCTGACGCGCCGCGACGCGCAGCAGGCTCTGGTAGAGCCGGTCCGCTTCGTGCACGAGCATGTTCACGTCTTCGAACTCGTCGCGGTCGCGCTGGGCCAGGATCTGCGAGGTCAGGGTGTTCAACTGGCGTGCGTGGTGGATGACGTCCATGTTGAGGTCCAACGGGCCCGACTGGGTGAGCAGCTCCAGCTGGACCTCGTTGAGGTCGAACTCCATTGCGGCCATGATCGGCTCCTCCTCCGGTTCTGTCGGTTCGGGTCAGTTCGAGCGGCGGCGGATCAACAGGAAGGCGAGGGGCACCGCCGTGGCGACCGCGACTGCGCCCGCGACCAGTGCCCGGCGCCAGTCGGGTGCGACGACGATGACGGCCGCAATGCCGAGCACGGTGACGCAGGCGACCACGAATTCACCCGCGCCCGTCGATGCTCCCGACTGATGATGGTTGAAGCGGAAGCTCAGGTGCCTCCAGATGGTGAGTGCGAAGGAGGTGCGGACCGTCTCGCCCATGTACCTGACGACCGCATCGGGGCTGGGCGTCTCGGCGGCGAGGTCGAGCTTCGGCGCCCCGGTAACCTCGTAGTGGCGCGATTGCAGAACGTAACTGTCTGTGGACGGCTCCCCGTCGCGGTCCTCGGACTCGGTCAAGTCCAGATGCTGCTGTTCAGACACTCGCTTTCTCCGCATGCGCTCCGTCCTCGTACCCCTGAATAGGAACCGACGGATGTTACGGTAAGTGATGAAGGCGAGTATGCGCCAGACCTTAATGCAGCAAAGTTGAGCGCTTGAGTCATCAGTTTGATGTACGTAAGGTGCATCTTTATGTGACTTGCTTACCGCGGAAGCGTTCGGAAGCGAACAGTTTCGCCGAGATCTTGGGCCTGACCTCTAGCGATCCGCGCTCACGCGTGCCATGATCCGCGTGTTGCAGCACTGATGCAGCAGTTAATCGTATCCAGAGGCATACTTTGGGTATACCATGACTGCATCGGCTGTTGCCGGTTACCGAACGTAGTGGCAGGGGCGACGCTCACCAGGAGGAGCGAAGTTATGAGCAGAACCGACACGCTTGACCATCGGGCCGCCGTCAATGACGACGTCGACATACCGGGGCCGGGTGACCCGGTGGGCGCCGGCGGTGGCAATGGGCTCACGCGAGTGACGGTGAACCTCAACCAGCAGGCCATGAAGGCGCTGGAGCAGATCAGCTCCACTGAGCGGTACAGCAAGACCGACACGATCAACCGGGCGCTGCAGATCTACGCCATCGTGCAGGAGATCATGGACCGCAATGAAGGAGTGCTGCGGGTCCAGCATGCCAATGGCGAGATCGAGCGCATTCACATCATCTGATCCGGGATGCCAGAAGGAAGGCCCGAGGTGTGCTCCTCGGGCCTTCCTGCCCTGGATTCCAGGAGAAACCCGATAGGCATGACGCAACGTATTCAGTTCGTTGCCTTCAGTCAATAGATACTCGCCGGTACGTTGCGGCATTGCTTGCGAAACGCGCAGCCCCCCACCGCCGTGGGGGGCTTTTCCATGCCCTGAAGCCTCTTGAAAGCCGCTCGGGTGGCGTGCAACACTCCTCAACAGTAGATGGTCGATCGTATACGGTCGACGCTGAGCAGGGGAGATGCCTGACATGGCAGACGCGTTCGACAGGCCGCTCGGTGGGTTCCAGACCAAGGCGGACCTCGTGTACGAGCGGCTGCGCGACGCGATCCTCAGCGGTGAGCTGCGCCCCGGCGAGCGGGTCAACATCGACGCGCTCTCGCGGCAGTTCGGCATCAGCAAGATCCCGCTGCGGGAGGCGATCCAGCGGCTCACCGGCCAGGGGCTCGTGGTGCAGCCCAACCCGCACGCCGGCGCGCACGTGGCGCCCCTGTCGCTGCGCGAGATGCGCGGCGTCTACCTGGCCCGTGGCGCGCTCGAAGGGCTCAGCGCCCGGGTCGCCGCCGCGGTCATCACCGACGCCGAGCTGGAGGAGCTGGAGGAGCTGCACGCGCAGATGCAGTTCCAGCACCAGCGGGGCAAGCTCACCCCGATGTCGGGGCTCAACCGGCAGTTCCACACCGGCATCGCGACCGCCACCCGCTACGCGACGCTCCGCGAGCTGACCGACCTGGCCCTGCTGCGGGTGCAGCACTACCGCGTCGGCGTCCGCGTCGAGCCGGCCTGGGGGCAGGTCATCACCGAGCACGAGGCGATCCTCGGCGCGCTGCGGCGGCGGGACCCCGACGGCGCCGAGCGGGCCGCGCGCGACCACGTCGAGTGGCAGCTGGGCGTGGAGCTCGCCGCCCAGCTCGACCCGGAGCTGATCGACCTGGATGACGACCACCCGAGCGTGATGACATGAAGGACCGGACGTTCGGGTTCCTGCTGACCCTCCCCGCGCTGGCGTTGCTGAGCGCCGTGGTGCTGTACCCGCTGGTCGGTTCGCTGACCACGAGCCTGTTCGACCAGAGCCTGGTGCTGCCGGGGCGCTCGTTCGCCGGCCTGGCCAACTTCACCGACGTGCTCGGCCGGCAGTTCTGGCCGACGCTGCGCAACACGCTCGTCTTCACCGCCGGCGCGACCGTGGCGCCGGTCGTCATCGGCATGGCCCTCGCCCTGGCGCTCAACACGCGACTCAAAGGCCGGGCGGTGCTGCGCGGGCTGTTCCTGCTGCCGTGGGTGATCCCCGGCGTCGTCGTGTCGTTCGTCTGGCTCTGGATCTTCAACGCCAACTACGGCCTGCTCAACGGGCTCCTCACGAGCATGCACCTGATCGACGAGCCGATCGTCTGGCTCGGCAGCCCCGGCACCGCGATGGCCGCCGTCATCGTGGCGAAGACCTGGGCGAGCTTCCCGTGGATCATGGTGATGCTGCTCGCCGGGCTGCAGACCGTGCCCGAGGCGCTGTACGAGGCCGCCGCGCTCGACGGCGCCGGGAGCGTCAACCGGTTCTGGCGCGTGACGCTGCCACACCTGCGCGGGGTCCTCGGCATCGTCGTGCTGCTGGAGGTCATCTGGAACCTGCAGCACTTCGACATGATCTACGTGCTGACGCACGGCGGCCCGGCCGGCTCCACGACGACGTTCGCGGTCGCGGTCTACGACACCGCGTTCAAGGCCTTCGACCTCGGCCAGGCGAGCGCGCTCGGCGCCCTGTGGCTGGTGCTCATCCTCGGCCTGACGATCGTCTACGTCCGGTTCTCCGAGCGGGGTGAGCGGGCGTGAGAAAGGCAGCGGTGACCGTCGCGCTCGTCGGCATCTTCGCCTTCGGGCCGGTCTACTGGGTGCTCGTCACGGCGCTGACCCCGACGCACGAGGTGTTCCGGTTCCCGCCGCGGCTCTTCCCGGAGCACCTCACGTTCGAGCACTTCACCGCGAT
>NZ_BAAAQD010000045.1:0-75927 GCF_039531485.1 Dactylosporangium maewongense
CAGGCCAGGTGGGCCAGGCCAGGTGGGCCAGGCCAGGTGGGCCAGGCCAGGTGGGCCAGGCCAGGTGGGCCAGGCCAGGTGGGCCAGGCCAGGTGGGCCAGGCCAGGTGGGCCAGGCCAGGTGGGCCAGGCCAGGTGGGCCGGGCCGGGTGGGCCGGGCCGGGCCGGGTGGGCCAAAGGCAGGCAAGGGCGGGTCCGGGGCGGGTGGGTCACGGTCGGCGGACGCCAGGCAGGACAGGCCAGGGCGCACCCGGCCAGGGCAGGGGGCGGGCCAAGGCCGGGCTGTGGCCGAAGTTGCAGGATCGGGGCAGAGCGGGGTGGCGAGGGCCGCTGAGCACCGAGACCAGAGGCCGAGCGCCGAACGAGGCGTCAGCCCGCGAGTGCCGAGTCGCACCCAAGTGCAAGCCCCGAAACCGGACGCTGGACGGGCGTCCAGCTTGCAAGGGCGCTGCAACGGCCCTCTGGCCGCGGCTCAGCGCTCCGCGAGCTGGTCGCCCCTCAGCCCTTCCGACCTGAGTGCCTCGGTCACACGGGCTCCGTCGGTCAGCCTCGCTCAGCCTCTGCCTGCCTCCGTCGTCTCTCAGCCCTGCTCGGTCAGCCCTGCTCGGTCAGCCCTGCTCGGACTCGGTCAGGCTCCGTCGGTCAGGACTTCGCGAGCTGGGCGCGGACCTCGGCTGCGACGCGGCCGCCCTCGGCCCGGCCGGCGACCGCGGCCTGCGCGGCCTTCATCGCCTTGCCCATGCTCGCCATCCCGCTCAGCCCCTCCGCCGCGAGAGCGTCGCGCACGATGCCGGCGAGGTCGTCGTCGGAGAGCTGGGCAGGCAGGTATCCGGCGAGGATCTCCTCCTCGGCCCGCTCCTTCGCCGCCTGAGCCTCCCGGCCCGCGCCGGCGAAGGCCTCGGCGGCGTCGCGCCGCTTCTTCGCCTCCTTGGTGAGCACCGAGAGGATCTCCTCGTCGGACAGCTCACGGGCGGCCTCGCCGGCCACCTCGGCGTTACGCACCGCGGTGATCGCCATCCGCAGGGTCGAGGTCACCAACCCGTCGCGGGCCTTCATGGCCGTGCGCAAGTCGGACTCCAGGCGCTCCTTCAACATGAGGCAAGTCTATCCGCGGGGTCTGACACAAATTCGGTTGTAAAGGGCCGCTGAGGGCAGCCCGGTACGCTGAAGCAATGCGCTCGAAGACTGTCCGGCGACTTGCCGTCGGTACCGTTGCGGCCGGTGCCGCCACATTTGCCTATGCCTCGCTCGTCGAGCGCAACATGTTCACGCTGCGCAGGTTCGACGTGCCGGTGCTCGCGCCCGACGCGGAGCCGCTGCGGATCCTGCACCTGAGTGACTTCCACCTCACCCCCGGCCAGCACCGCAAGCAGCGCTGGATCGCCGAGCTCGCCGGCACCGATCCGGACCTGGTCGTCGTCACCGGTGACAACATGGCGCACGTCGATGCCGTCCCCGCGGTGGTGCGAGCGCTGACGCCCCTGCTCGATCGGCCCGGCGCCTTCGTGTTCGGCAGCAACGACTACCGCGGTCCGGTGCTGAAGAACCCGTTCGGGTATTTCGATCGAGACAAGCCGTATGTGCAGGGCGCCGTCCTGCCCACCGAGGAGCTGCGCGACGTGCTCACCGGCTCGGGCTGGTCGGACCTCAACAACGCGCGGACGACGATCAAGGCCGGCGGCCGCACCGTCGAGCTGGTCGGCGTCGACGACCCGCACATCGGCCGCGACGACTACGACAGCGTCGCCGGGCCGGCCTCACCGGACGTCGACGTGCGCATCGGGCTCACGCACTCGCCGGAGCCCCGCGTCCTGGACCGCATGGCCGACGACGGCTTCGACCTGCTCCTGGCCGGGCACACCCACGGCGGGCAGGTCGCGGTGCCGTTCTTCGGGGCGCTCGTGACCAACTGCGGCCTCGACCGGCGCATGGCGAAGGGCCTGCACCGGTGGCCGTTCTCCTCGGCGTTCCTGCACGTCTCCGCCGGTCTGGGCACCCACCCGACCGCGCCGGTCCGGTTCTCGTGCCCGCCGGAGGCGTCGATCCTGACCCTCGTCCCGCGATGACCGCCACGCCGGCCGTCCCCGCGGCGCCCGCCGCCGTCCGTAAGTGGCCCCGCCGGGCCGCGTACGCGGGCGTGGCTGGTGCGGCCGGGCTCGCCGTGCTGCTGCCGACGGGCACCGCGGGCGCCGGCTGGCTCCTGGCCGGTCAGGTCCTCAACGCCAATGCCGTGCGGGCCTGGCCGGTGCGGGTTCGCGCGTACGCCGGCAACCGCATCACCTTGACCCGCACTCCCGACACGGCCCGCTCGATGCCGCTCGCCTTCGTGTGGCCCGCCGGCCACGCGGTCCTCGGGCCCGTCATCGCCGCCGACCGGGCGAGCGTGACCCGTGAGATCACGTCGCTGACCCGCGGCACACTGACCAGCGGGCTCAAGGGGTACACCACCGGCTATGTCTATGAAGGTGACCCCATGTCGGCCCGTGGGCTCCCTTTCGACGAGGTCCGCGTCCCGGCCGAGCTCGGCGACTGTCCGGCGTGGCTCGTGCCGCCGACGACCGGTCCCGCCGATGACACCTGGATCGTCGCCGTCCACGGCCGCGGCGCGCCGCGCGGTGAGGCCCTGCGCATCCTGCCGACCCTGGCCGCGTCCGGGCACAACACGCTCGTCGTCACGTACCGCAACGACCCGGAGGCGTTCCCGAGCCCCGACGCCCTGTTCCACCTCGGCCACACCGAGTGGCGTGACGTGCTGTCGGCGATCGACTACGCCCGCGCCGCCGGAGCCCGCCAGGTGATCCTGTACGGCTGGTCGATGGGCGGAGCCGCGATCCTCAACCTGCTGCGCTCGTGGGACCACGGCGGCTTCGTCCGCGGGATCGTCCTGGACTGCCCCGTCGTCGACTGGATCGCGACGTTGCGGATGAATGCCCGCCAGCTCAACGTCCCGCCCCTGTGGACCTGGACCGCCCTCAAGCTGATCCAGCACCGCCTGGGCGTGCGCTCCGCCGATCTGAACTACCGCGACGTGCCCCTGGACGTCCCGACCCTGCTGTACGTCGACCACGACGACCGCACGGTCGCCCCCGAACCGACGGTCGCCCTGGCCACGGCCTGCCCATCCGTCCAGCTCGTCGAGACCCGCGAGGCCGGTCACTGCCGCAGCTGGAACCTCGATCCGGCCGCTTACGAGTCCACCGTGAGCACCTTCCTCAAGTCCCTCTGACGCGACAGGGGATACCGAGTTGGAGCCCTGCCGAGCGTGGGCTACGATTACCCGGCACGCTCGGGGTATAGCGCAGCTTGGTAGCGCGCTTCGTTCGGGACGAAGAGGCCGTCGGTTCAAATCCGGCTACCCCGACAGCGTCCAGGGCCGGTCTTCCACACGGGAGGCCGGCCCTGACTCATTTTTTTGTCGTACCCCCGTGGGATGCTGCGGGCATGAGCAAAGGTGACCTCCACCGCTATCTGCAGTCCGGCCGCGATGCGCTGCTGTGGAAGCTGGAAGGGCTATCGGAATATGACGTCCGGCGCCCGTTGGTGCCGACGGGCACCAACCTGCTCGGTCTGGTGAAGCACGTGGCGAGCGTCGAGTCGGGCTATTTCGGCGTGACGTTCGGCCGGCCGTTCGAGGAGCCGATGCCGTGGATCGGTCCGGGCGCCGAGCCGAGCGCCGACACGTGGGCCACGCCTGACGAGAGTCGCGAGCAGATCGTCGCCCTGTACCGGCGGGTGTGGGCGCACTCCGACGCCACGATCGAGGCGCTGCCGCTCGACGCCGCCGGGCAGGTGCCGTGGTGGTCCGCCGGGCACCGCAACGTGACGTTGCACCGGGTCCTGATCCACATGATCGCCGAGACGGACCGCCACGCCGGTCACGCCGACATCATCCGCGAGCTGATCGACGGCGCCGCCGGCTTACACCAGGGCAACGACAACCTGCCGGCCGAGGACAAGGCCTGGTGGGCGAGCCACTACAACCGCGTGGAGCGCGCGGCGAAGGAGGCCGTTGACGGGTGACGCTTGCGTTCCGGTGGCGAGCGCGGCCGTCGTGGCGAGCGGAGCTGTCGTGTTCATCGAGGGCGCGGCGGTAGGAGCCCCAGCAGCCGCGGGTCGCACCTGCGCCGGTGGGCGCGGCGGCGTCGGGACCTGTCGGTGTGGGCATCCGTCCGCGTTGGCATCCGTCCGCGTTGGAGACGGTGAGATTGCGGGCGGCTACCGGCTGGCCGGCGGCGGTGGCTACTGGATGTGTCGCAGGGCGGTGATGGCGACCGTGGTGTAGGGCATCGTGAAGGTGCCGCCGAGGTGGTCGATGGCGGTGCCGACGCTGTCCAGGATCTCGGTCAGGCGGTCCTGGGGCACGCGGGTGAGGGAGCCTGACGTGGGGAGCTGATCGAGCCAGGTGGCCGTGGTGTAGGCGTGCTCCCAGGAGAAGGTCCACTCCTCCGGCGCGGTGAAGGCGCCGGTCGCGCGGATGCCGTCGGCGGCCTGGACGAACATCGGGCGGTACATCGCCACGCCCTGCACCGATGCCTGGATGGTGAAGGGGGTGTCGGGCAGGACCCGGTGGTAGACCTCGGCGAAGGTCTCCGCGACGGTCGGAGGCAGCTCCCAGGTGTGCCAGAAGGCCGCCAGCAGGCCGCCCGGCCTGAGCACCTCAGCGGCCTTGGCCGCGCCCGCCGAGGCGTCCACCCAGTGCCAGGCGGTGGCGGCGACGACGGCGTCGAAGGAACGGCCCGCGGGGTCCCAGGACTCGAAGGTCGAGACCTCGACGTCGATGCCGACGGCGCGGGCGACGGCGGCCATCCGGGGGTCCGGCTCGACGCCGAGCACCGTGTGGCCGGCGGCTCGCAGCTGGCGGCTCGCGATGCCGGTGCCGCAGCCGACGTCGAGGACGTCTGGGCCGGGTGCGGTGGCGGTGATGCGGGCGATCAGCGCCTCCGGGTAGGCGGGGCGGGTCCGGTCGTAGCGCCCGGCGTCCACGCCGAACGACTCGGCGACCGCCCGGCGCTGCTCCGGGCTCGGACCCGGCTGCGACGACAACAACGCCGGACCCGGCCGCGACGAAGACCCCGAACCCAACGACGGCCCCGAACCTGACGACGGATCCGGACCTGACGACGGACCCGAAGTCGGCAACGGACCCGAAGCCGGGTCGAGGGACGGAGGGGGCGCGGGCGAAGACGGCGGTAGAGTGACCATGCGCCCACTATAAATGGGCAAGCGCCCATTCGGAATGGGCGAGCGCCCACATGTAGGGGCGCGAGCCCGGAACAGCAGGACGGAGACACGGTGCCGACTGGGGTGGCCTTACGCGACGCGCGGCAGCAGTTGCTCGACGCGGCGGAGCGGGTGCTGTTGCGGGACGGGCCGGGGGCGTTGACCAGCAGGACGGTCACGGCGGAGGCGGGCTGCGCCAAGGGCGTCCTGCACCGGCACTTCAAGGACTTCGACGACCTGCTCGTCGAGCTCGTCCGCGACCACGCCGGGCGGACGATGGCCCGCGGGGAGGCCCTGAAGGCCGCCGTGGGCACGGGCACCGTCCAGGACAACGTCGCCGAGGCGTTGGAGGAGTTGTTCACCTCGGTGGCGGTGGCGGTGGTGCCGCTGATGACGTTCCGGGACGAGCTGCGTGCCAGGCTGCGCCAGACCTGGCCCACGAGCCTGCCGGTGTTGCAGGAGGCGGCGGATTCGATCGCCGCCTATCTGGCCGCCGAGCGTGGCCTCGGCCGCATCGCCCCGGGGGCCGACACCGACACCCTGGCGAGGATGCTGATCGGCACGGGTCATCTGCTCTACGCCGACCGCCGCGTCGCCCCGCCGGCCGCCGAGACGGTCCGCGCGACCATCAGCGCCGCCCTACCGGTGCGAGGCTGACGGGCGCGCGGCGCCAGAAGATGCGGCGTCAGAAGATCTTGCCGGGGTTGAGGATGTTGTCGGGGTCGAGGGCGGCCTTGATCGAGCGGTGCGCCTTCAGGCCGGTGGGGCCGATCTCCCGGGCGAGCCAGTCGCGCTTGAGGAGGCCGACGCCGTGCTCCCCGGTGGAGGTGCCGCCGAGGGCCAGGCCCAGGGACATGATGGCGTCGAAGACCTTCTGACCACGGGCCAGGCTGGTGGGGTCGGAGCGGTCGATGACGATGATGGGGTGGAGGTTGCCGTCGCCGGCGTGGCCGACGGTGGCGACGACCACGCCGTGGGTCGCGGCGATGGACTCGATGCCTTCGATGAGCTCGACGAGCCGGGTGCGCGGGACGGCGACGTCGTCGACCATGATGCCGCCGCCGCCCGGGTAGAGCTGCGCGGCGAACTGCTCCAGCGCGGGGTGGGCGAGGCGGCGGGCGGCGAGGAGGGCGTCGGCCTCGACGCTGTCGGTGGCGACGTGGACGTCGGAGGCCTGTGCGTGGCGGCAGAGGGCGGCGATCGCGGCGAGGTCGTCGGGAGCCCGGCTGCCGGAGTCGACGGCGGCGATGAGCAGCGCGGCGGCGGTCGTGGGCAGGTCCATGGGGCGGTAGGCCTCGATGGCGCCGAGGCTGACCCGGTCGATGACCTCCAGCATGCTGGGCTGCAGGCCGGAGGCGATCACGGACGAGACGGCGGCGCCTGCGGCAGGGAGGGTGTCGAAGACGGCGACGAGAGTGAGCGAGTCGGCGGGCGCGGGGCGCAGCTTGACGGTGATCTCGGTGATGACGCCGAGGGTGCCTTCGGAGCCGACGAAGAGGCTGGTGAGGTCGTAACCGGCGACGCCCTTGGCGGTGCGCCGGCCGCAGTTGAGGACCTCGCCGCTGGCCAGGACCACCTCGAGGCCGATGACGTGGTCGCTGGTGACGCCGTACTTGACGCAGCACATGCCGCCGGCGTCGGTGGAGACGTTGCCGCCGATGGTGGACTGCTCCCAGGAGCCGGGGTCAGGCGGGTAGTAGAGGCCCTTGTCGGCGACGGCGCGGCGGAGCTGGGCGTTGACGACGCCGGGCTGGACGACGGCGACACGGTTCGCGGCGTCGATGTCGATGATCTCGTTCATGGCGACGAGGGACAGCACGATCGCGCCGTCGATGGCGTTCGCGCCGCCGGCCAGGCCGGAGCGGGCGCCCTGCGGGATGACGGGGACGCGGTGCCGACTCGCGGCGCGGAGGACGGCGGAGACCTGGCCGGTGGTCCGGGGACGGACGACGACCGCGGGGGTGCCGTACGCGCACAGGTCGGCCTCGTCGTGCTCGTACGAACGCAGCAGGTCCGGGTCGGTGAGGACACCACCCTCGTGAGGCAGTGCGGCACGGAGCGCCTGAATGAGATCCATGCTGAGATCCATGTTTGGCAGGCTAGTAGGCGTGCTCTACATCGACACGCCGCGGTGGCCGGCGCACGGCAGGTTCTGGGCCCATCTGATCAGCGACGTGTCGGTGGCGGAGCTGCACGCGTTCGCGGAGCTGCTGGGGGCGCCGCGGCGTGGGTTCGAGCGGGATCACTACGACGTGCCCGCCGAGATGGCGCAGCGAGCCGTCTGGCTGGGTGCGGAGCGGGTGACCGGCAAGGAGATCGTGGCGCGCCTGAAAGCTGCCGGGCTGCGTCGGCCACGACATTTGTCCGGTTCAGCGGACGCATCCAGGACAGTGAAATAGCTGCTCAGGGGTTGTTTTTGGGGGTAACTTAGGCGACCCTTGCTTAGGTAAGGCTAAGCGAGGAGTGCAACCGTGTATGTCTGCATCTGCGCCCGCGTCCGGGAGTGCGAGATCCGGCGGGTCATCCGCGCCGGGGCGCACAGCGAGGACGCCGTCGGCGACGAGTGCGGTGCCGGCACCGGCTGCGGGACCTGCCTCGATCGGGTGGCGGACCTGATCGAGGCCGAGGCGCCGAATGCTGTATTGCCCGCTTTGGCCTAGAAAAGCGGCTACCCTGCCCACATGCAGGGGGATGCACGAGTCATTGAATTTCTCAACGAACAACTGACCGCCGAGCTCACGGCGATCAACCAGTACTTCCTTCACGCCAAGATGCAGGAGAACTGGGGATATACGGTCCTGGCGAAACACACCCGGCACGAGTCGATCGACGAGATGAAGCACGCCGAGGTGCTGACCGACCGGATCCTGTTCCTGGACGGTCTGCCCAACTACCAGCGCCTCTTCGCGCTGCGGATCGGCGAGACCGTCCCGGAGCAGTTCAAGTGCGACATGCAGATCGAGATGGAGGCCGTCGACCGGCTGCGGCGCGGCATCGAATACATGCGCTCGATCGGCGACGTGACGTCGGCCAACATCTTCGAGGAGATCCTCGAGGACGAGGAGCACCACGTCGACTACCTGGAGACCCAGCTGGCCCTCATCGAGAAGCTGGGCGAGCCCTTGTATCTACAGAACGTCACGGAGCACCCAGAAGCGTCGTGATCTCGGCCCGCAGGTTGTCGTGTGCGCGGGCGGTCCACTCCGCCCGCGCCGGCACCGCGCGGAACAGCGATGGCTCGGCGAGGAACGACCCCAGGATCTGTGCCCGCCCGGAGCGGAAGGCTTCCTCAGGGACAGCCGCGTACTCCGCTCGTACAGACGCCGCATAACGGGCATAGTCCGCCGGCGGCGCCGCGAGGATGGCGAGGTCGGCGTCCGCGAGCAGGGCGCCGTTGCGGTCACCGCCGGCGACGGTGTGGCCCGCCGTGAGACGGACGAGCCGGGCCACCTCGGCCACCCGGTCCGGCGGGACGCCCAGGCCGGGCAGCACGTCCAGCGCCAGGGCGGCGCTGCGCTCCTCGTTGTCGGCGGCGAACGGCTCGTAGACCGCGTCGTGGAACCACGCCGCCATCCGCACGGCATCGACGTCGTCGGCGGCATCGCCATGATCGTCGATGACCTGGAGCATGAATCCCAGGTGGTCGAGGGTGTGGTACCGCCGGTGCGGCTCCGACCAGCGGGCGATCAGATCGGCCCCGATCGAAGCATCACCGGGAAACAGGCGCTGCCAGTCAGCCAACGACACCATACGAGGACTGTAGGGCCTCCACGATGTGCTCGATGCTGACCGCCCGGCCCGCGGCGCGGTCGCGCTGGTGGTCCGGCAGCAGCGGCAGCGTCACGGAGCGCAGCGTCTGCGCGTCCGGCGGCTCCGTGAGCCGGTGCCGGGCCCGCAGGCCGTCCGCGGCGCCGATCAGCCGCGCCGCGTGCCCCGGGTCGTCGGCCGCGACCAGCGCCGCGACCACGTCCAGCGAGATCGCCAGGTCCAGCCGGTCGCCGACCTCGTGCCGGGTGACCAGTGCGGTCACCAGCAGCCGCAGCGCCTCGACCCGGTCGCCCTCCAGCCGGGCGGCGAGGCCGAGCTGGTGCTGGGCCATCGCGGCGCCGAACGCGTCGCCGATCTGCCGGCTGAGGGTGAGGCTCTCGTCGAGGGCCTCGCGGGCCGCGGCGATGTCGCCCCGGGCGAGCATGATCTGCCCGAGGCACTCCAGGGCGAGCAGGATGCCCCGCGTGTTGCCGGCGGCGCGCTCCAGCGCGAGGCACTCGGTGGCGTAGCGCTCGGCGACCGCGATCTCACCCTGCGACAGGGAGACCTTGCTCAGGTTGCCCAGCGACGCGGCGACCCCCTGCGGCACGTCGAGCTCCCGCCAGATCGCCAGGCTGTGCCCGAACTGCTCGGTCGCGGCCGCGTGGTCGCCGCCGCCGATCGCCGCGATGCCCATCGCGTTGTGCGCGTGGCCCACGGTGGCGCGGTCCCCCGCCGCGGTCGCCTTCTCCAGGGCGGAGGCACCGTAGCGGAACGCCTCCTCGTGCTCGTCCTGGGTCGCGGCGAGGATGGCGGCGGCGTGCAGCAGCCGCGCCAGGGCGCCGTCCTCGAGTCCCGGGGCCGCCAGCAGCGCCGTGAGCCATTCGCGACCCTCGTTGATGTGGGCGCCGTTTCGCCAGTACCGCCAGAGCCCCAGACAGATCCGGGTCTTGATGCCCACGCCCGCATGCGCGAAGGCGGCCCGCACGTTCTGGTAGTCCGCCTCGACCCGGCCGGTCCACTCGACCTGCTCCGGCCCGGACAGGCCGGCGGCCGACGCCTCCGCGAACGCGGCGTAGAAGTCGGCGTGCCGGTCCAGGGGCGCGGCCTCGTCGCCGAGCCGGTGCCTGGCGTACGAGCGGATCGTCGACAGCAGCCGGAACCGGCCGTCGTCCTCGTCCCGGACGACCAGGTGCTTGTCGACGAGCCCTTCGAGCCGCTTGACCAGCAGGTCGAGGTCGCCGCCGGGCAGCGTGACGGCGAGCGCGGCGGCGGCCGTCCAGCCGCCGGCGAACACGGACAGCTCCGTGAGCAGCCGCTGCCCCTCGGCGTCGAGCAGCACGAAGCTCCAGTCGATCGCCCCGCGCAGGGTCTGCTGCCGCGCCGGCAGGTCCCGCGGCCCGGCGCCGCCGAGGGAGTCGAGGTCGCGGTCGAGGTGCTCGGTGAGGTGGTTGAGCAACTCGTCGGGGGTCCAGCGGTCGATGTGCGCGGCGGCCAGCTCGATGGCGAGCGGCAGGCCGTCCAGGCGCCGGCACAGCGCCGCGACCGGCAGCGCCGTGTCGATGGTGATCTCGAAGTCGGCGTCGACGGCCCGGGCGCGCTGCTCGAAGAGCGTCACCGCGGGCGAGTCGGCGAGCGTCGGCACCTGGTACACCTGCTCGCCGTAGAGCGAGAGCCGCTCCCGGCTGGTGACCAGGGCGCGGACCCCCGGCGCCGCGGCCAGCAGGTCGCTGACCAGGGCCGCGCCGTCGTCGACGACCTGCTCGAAGTTGTCCAGGACCAGCAGCAGCTCCGACTCCTCGAGCTGGTCCAGCACGGTGTCGAAGAGGTGCTGGTCGGGCAGCTCGCTGACCTGCAGCGCCCGCGCCAGGGCGGCGGTCATCTGCTCGGCGTCGGTGCTGTCGGCGAGCGGCACGAACACGGCGCCGCCCTCGAAGTCGTCGGCGGCGACGGTGGCGGCCGCCAGCGACAGGCGGGTCTTGCCGATGCCGCCGGGGCCGACCAGCGTGACCAGCCGCGCGTCCCGGATCAGGGCGGCGACCTTCGCGGTCTCCCGGTCCCGTCCGACGAGCCGGGTCATCGGCACGGGCAGCCGGCTGCGGCGGCGCCTCGCCTTCGGTGGCTTGACCGTCCAGGTGCCGTCGGAAGCGCCGATGAGCTCGCCCTGCGACCGCAGCCGGGCCAGCTCCGCCTCGGCCTTCGCCGGCAGGCCGCCGGAGCGCTCGACGAGCCGGTCGACCAGCGCCTTGCTGGGCTCGCCGGCCAGGGCGATGCGCATCCAGATGCGCAGCGTCGCCGGCGACCACGGGGTCAGCTCGACGACGGCCTCGCGCAGCCCGGTGCGGCGCGGGTCGTCGTCGCGCGGGTTCGTGGTCGCGTACACGATCGCCGCGGCGTCCCCGAGCTCCGGCAGCGGGTCACCCACGTCCGCCAGCAGGATGCATCCGGGGGTTCGCTCCGCCGCCAGTACCGCCGGAAAACCGCGCAAACGGGCGATCTGGGCGACTTCCCGGAGGAAACGGGTGTGGCCCGCGCCCGGTGGGCCGACGATCCGCAGGGCGGCGTGGCCACCGGCGGCGACCCGCGTGAGGAACTCCTGCGTGCTGCTCAGCGCCGCGTCGCGCTCCCACAGCCGGGACGAGCCGCCGCCCTGGCCGCCCGAGACCTCGACGTCGTCGCCGACCGCCTGCCCGCGGCCGCGGCGCTTCGCGAGATAATTGCGGCGGTCGGCGGCGGCGATCAGGGTCTCGCCATCGGTACCGTCGACGGGGCTGGTCGCCACGCCGAGGCTGATCGACAGGTGCAGCGGCGGGGTGCCGGCGAACTCCCGGGCGCGGATCTCGTCGGTCAGCCGGATCGCGAGGCGCAGCGCCTCGTCGGCGCCGGTGTTGGGCAGCAACAGCACGAACTCGTCGCCGCCGTAGCGGAACAGCATGTCGTCGGTGCGGATGAGCTCGGCAATCCGGTCGGCGAGCTGGCGCAGCAGCAGGTCGCCGCGGAGGTGGCCGAAGGCGTCGTTGACCGTCTTGAAGTGGTCGACGTCGAACAGCAGCAGGCTGCACCCGGCGACGTCGTGCAGGGCGTCGTCCAGCGCGGCACGCGAATGAGCACCGGTGACTGGATCCATCGTCACCGGTGCTGGGCCGCCCTGCACGTTCATTGTCAACTTGATCGGCCTTCCGGGGTCGCCGATGAGGTGTTCAGCAGGTTTTGGCCGTCCGGTGTCCACCCGCTGGATGTTCGTCGGCGCCGAATGTCCCTTTGCGTCCGCGCGACGTGACTATCTGTGAACACTCCCGCATGTTGGGTGAGCCAAGGTCGGCGCCTCCGGTGGCGCCGTGGACGTCTCGCAGGTCATCGCCGGGATCGACTGGGCCGTGCAGCACCGCAACGACGACAAGGCCAACCCGATCCGGATCATCACCCTCGCGTACCCAGCCGACCTTCTACGACCCGCTGAACTACGCCGTCGAGAACGCGTGGCGCAACGGTGTCGTCGTCGTCGCCGCGGGCGGCAACGCCGGCACCGTCGCCACGCTCACCAACCCGGCCAACGACCCGTCGGTGCTGTCCGTCGGCTCGGCCTCGGTCGACAACACCGTCAGCAGCGCCGACGACACCGCGTCGTCGTTCAACTCCCGCGGTGTCGCGCGCAACCTGGACCTGCTCGCACCCGGCGAGCAGATCGTGTCGCTGCGTGACCCGGGCTCCTACCTCGACCAGACCTACCCGGGCGCCCGCGTGGGCGACCGGTACTTCCGGGGCAGCGGCAGCTCGCAGGCCGCGGCGGTGACGTCCGGCGGCATCGCCCTGCTCCTGCAGAAGCGCCCCACCCTCACCCCCGACCTCCGACCAGGTCAAGGCGCTGCTCAAGAGCACCGCCACGGCGCTGCCGGGCGGCGTGGGCGAGCTCCAGCACCTGGTCCGCGAAGCGTTGGAAGTGAGGTGTTCGTCCGGCCGGGCCTGACGTCTGCGCTTTTCTTTTTCGTCAGCGTTTCAGTCGCCTCTTTCGTCAGCGTTTCAGTCGCCGCCGCCTGAGTCGCCGCCTGAGTCGCCGCCGCCCCAGTCGCTGCCGCCGTCGTCGCCGTCGGCGTCACCGTCGGAGCCGCCGCGGCCCCTGCGGCGTCCGGCGCCGCGCCGGTTGTTCCGGCTCGACCGCGCCACCTGCCCGCCGGCGAGCCGCGCCCGGCGCAGCACCTCCTCGCGGCTGAGCTCCCGCCGTCCCGACCGCTTCGCGGCGGCGACCGCCACGATCACCAGTAGCAGCACGATGCCGACCCCGATGCCCCACACCATGCGAGCATCATCGTCCGGTTTCTATGCCGGACGCTGCTCGGACTTCGTCAAGGTCTGCTCATTTCTCCCGCGACCGCCGTGCGACCGCCGTGCGGCCTTCATGCGATCTTTATGCGGTCTTTATGCGATCGCCGTGCGGTCTGACCGGAAGCCGCGGACGTCCGGGACGCCGAGGCGGGCGGCGTCGGCGGTCAGGTCGTCCGGCATGCGCTGCGACTCCTGCTCCGCCGCGACCCGTGCCAGGTAGTGGTCGATCTCCGTGGACCGGGTCGCGGCGTCCCAGCCGAGCACCTCGCCCATGATCGCGGCGGTCTCCGAGGCCGAGGCGGCGCCGCGGTGGTCGGTCTCGAAGGAGATCCTGGTCCGGCGGGTCAGCACGTCCTCCAGGTGCAGGGCGCCCTCGGCGAGCGCCGCGTACGCCACCTCGGCCGCGAGGTACTCCGGCGCGCCGGGCAGCGGGCGGCGCAGCGACGGGTCCAGGGCGAGGACGTCGAAGGCGAGCGAGCCGTACCGCTCCAGCAGGTGCTCCAGGACGCCGACGGAGATCCCGTGCCGGCGGGCGAGGTCTGCGCGGTTGGTCCACAGCGAGTGGTAGCCGTCGGCGCCGAGCAGTGGCAGGTCGGCGGTGCGGGAAGCGGGGACCAGCCCACCGTGCCGGCGCAGGCCGCCGAGGCGGTGCGCGACGCGGTCGATGACGTCGGCGGCCATCACCCGGTACGTCGTGTACTTCCCGCCGGCGATCAGCATCAGCCCCAGCATCGGCTCGACGACGGCGTGGGTGCGCGACAGCGCGGAGGTCTGCTCGTCCTTGCTGTGCGGCTGCCGGTGGCGGGCCTCGCGGGACAGCAGCGGCCGGAGGCCGGCGTAGACGCCCTCGATGTCGGCGGTCGACAGCGGCCGGTCCAGGACCTCGTTGACCTGGCCGAGCAGGTATGAGATGTCGGTCGCCGAGGCCGCCGGATGGCCACGGTCGAGGTTCCAGTCGGTGTCGGTGGTACCGATGATCCAGTGCCCGCCCCAGGGGATGACGAACAGCACCGACGTCTGGGTGCGCAGGATCAGGCCGGCCTCGCCGGTGATCGCGGAGCGGGGCACCACCAGGTGGACGCCCTTGCTGGCGCGGACCTGCATGCCCGCCGACTCCCTCGGGCCGGTGCCGGACAGAAGGCCGGCGATGTCGTCCATCCACACGCCGGTCGCGGCGACGACGGTGCGGGCGTGGACCTCGAACTCCTCGCGGGACTCCAGGTCACGGACCCGCACGCCGGTGACCTCGCGCGCGTCGCGGAGCAGCCCGACCGCACGGGCGCTGGGCACGACGGCCGCGCCGAGGCTGGCGGCGGTGCGCGCGAGCGTCGCGACGAGCCGGGCGTCGTCGACCTGGCCGTCGTAGTACTGGATGGCGCCGCTGATCGCGTCCTCGCGCAGCGACGGGAAGCGGCGGTGGGTCTCCGTGCGGGACAGATGCCGGTGCAGCGGCATCCCCCGCGGCGCGGACCCGTGCAGCTGGGCGGCGGTGGCGAACGCGTCGTAGAGGCCGACGCCGGCGCCGTAGTACGCCCGCTGCCAGACCCGCTGGACGACGCCGGTCAGCCCCCGGTGCGCGGGCAGCGGCACCAGGATCGGCACCGGCCGCACCAGGTGCGGCGCGAGCCTGGTCGCGAGCAGCCCGCGCTCCTGCAGCGCCTCGGCGACCAGGCCGAACTCGAGCTGCTCCAGGTAGCGCAGGCCGCCGTGGATCAGCTTCGAGGACCGGCTGGACGTGCCGGAGGCGAGGTCGCGGGCCTCGACGAGCGCGACGGACAGCCCGCGGGACGCGGCGTCGAGCGCCGCCCCGGCGCCGGTGACCCCACCGCCGATGATCAGGACGTCGAAGCGCTCCCGGCGCAGCCTGGAGACGTCCTGCGCGCGGCGGGCGGGCGACAGGCGGCTGGCCTCGAAACGGGACGTGGAGGGTTCACGGCGCACCTCACTACGGTAGCCGCGCCCGTCACGGGGCATCACATCATCGTGTCCATCACCGAACGCATCATCAACGCGCCCGTGGAGCAGGTCTTCGCCGTCCTGTCCGACGGGTGGACCTACAGCGACTGGGTCGTCGGCACCGCGCACATCCGCGACGTCGACCCGGCATGGCCCGAGCCCGGCTCGCGGCTGCGCCACAAGGCCGGCCCATGGCCGATGTCGATCAAGGACCACAGCGAGTCGCTGGACTGGATTCCCGGCCGGATGCTGCTGCTCAGGGTCCGTCTGTGGCCCGCGGGCGTGGGGCAGGTGCGCTTCACGCTCGACCCGCTGGACGCCCAGGCGACCCGGGTGACGATGCAGGAGCAGTTCACCAGCGGGCCGATGCTCGCGGTCCAGAACAAGATCGGCGACGTGGTGCTGCACTACCGCAACGGCGAGGCGCTGACCCGGCTGGCGGATCTCGCGGAGCGGTCACCGGTCGCCCGCCGCCTGGCTCACCGGTAGATCGCCCGCATCGCCCTCCCGATGCCCGCGGCGTAGGCGTCGCCGAGCAGCGGACGGTGGCGGGCCAGCGCCGCCCGGGCCGCGTTGGCGCCGGCGGCACCGTGCACGCCGCCGCCGGGGTGGGCGCTGGAGCTCGCCAGGAACAGCCTGTCCACGGGCGTGTCCGCGCGTCCGAGACCGGTCACCGGCCGCCAGACGAGCTGCTGGAACGCCGCCGCGGTACCCCCGTTGATCGCGCCGTCGACGAGGCTCGGGTTCTTCTGCGCCAGCTCCGCCGGGCCGCTGACGTGCCGCGCCAGGACCAGGTCGTCGAAGCCTGGCGCGTGCCGGCGCACCGCGTCCTCGACCCGGGCGATCTGCGTGCGGACCATCTCCGCGTCGACCTCGCCGGGCTTCGCGGGGCGCGGCAGGTGCGTGTAGGCCCACAGCGACTCCGTGCCGGCCGGCGAGCGGGTCGCGTCGGCCGTCGTCATCTGCCCGATGAGCAGGAACGGGTCCTCGGGCGCGCGGCCGGCGGCGAGGTCCGCCGCGTACCGCTGGGGGTCGGTGCCGAGGTGGACGGTGCCCGCGCCCGCGACGTCCGGCGAGATCCACGGGACCGGGCCCGACAGCGCCCAGTCGATCTTCAGCGTGGCGTTGTCCCAGCGGAAACCCTCCAGGTCCTGCAGCAGCCGGACCGGCAGGTGCTCTTGCAAGATCAGGCTCTGGTACAGGGTGGGCGCCGGCACGTCCGCGACGACGGCGCGACGCGCGCGGACCAGCCGGCCGTCGGTGCACCGGACACCGAGCGCCCTGCCGCCGCCGACGACCACCCGGTCGACCATGGCGCCCGTGCGGATCTCGCCCCGGCGCCCGAGGCGGCGGACCAGGGCGTCGGTGAGCTGCTGGGCGCCGCCGACGGGCACCGGGAACCCGTGCTGCTGGCCGAGCATCGCGAGCAGCCAGCCGAAGCCGCCGCTGGCCGCGTCGTCGGGGGCCAGGTCGGTGTGCAGGGCCAGGCCGGTGAGCAGCAGCCGGCCGCCGTCGCCGTGGAAGAGCTCCTCGCCGAGGACCCGGGCCGGGACGAGGAACCGGCGGCCGAGCCGCAGCGCCTCGCCGAGCCCGGCGCGGGCGGCGAGCCGCACCCCGGAACGGACCGGGGGAAACGGGGTCAGCAGCGACGGGAGGAGGTCGGCGGAGAGTCGGCGCCACTGCTCGTACACCTGCCGCCAACGTGAACCGTCGCCCGGTGCGAACCGCTCCAGCGACTCCGCCGTGAGGTCCAGCTCCCGGCTGAGCACGGCCGCACGCCCGTCCGGGAACAGGTGCGCGACGACCTCGGGCGCGTGCGTCCAGCGCAGCCCGTGCGCCTCGAGGTCGAGCGCGAGCAGCGGCGGCGACCCCGCGCCGAGGGGGTAGAACGCGCTGCACAGGTCGCTCAGGAAACCGGGCGCGGTGATCTCCGCCGAGCGGACGGCGCCGCCGACGTGCCCGGTGCCCTCCAGCACGAGCACGTCCCAGCCCGCGTCGGCGAGCATGTTGGCGGCGACCAGACCGTTGTGCCCGGCGCCGATGACCACCGCGTCGACCGTTTCCCGCATGCCCCTCAGTTTGCCCCCGCGGCTCATCCGAAACTGTCGTAGGCGAGTCGTAGAGTGCGGCCATGGGTCGATCACGGGGTTGGGCGCTGGGATTGACCATTGTCCTCGGTCTCTGGGCGGTGGCGGTCACGGTCGCCGTCCACGCCGGGGTCTGGGTCGTCGGCGAGGGCCTGCTCGCGCTGGGATTCGAGCTGCCGTCGTTCGTGTGGCCGGCCGCGGGCTGGCTCGCCGCCCTTCTGGTCACGGGGCCCGCCTTCCTGCTCGCCCGGCTGTCGCGTGTCGCGTTCGCCCAGGTCGCGGGCAGGCAGTGGGCGCTGACCGCGCTGCTCGGCGGGCTGCTCGGCACGGCGCGGATCATCCCCACCACCGCCCACGAGGGCTATCTGGCGCTGCTCGCCGTGACCGCCGCGGTCGCCGCGACCGTGCACCGCGCCGTTCGGGGGCGGGCGCCCCGGTCCAGCGGCTGGCTGTTCTGGCTGTGCCTCGCGATCGGACTGGTCGCGCTGCTGCCGTGGCTGTGGGTCGGCGCGTTCGGCGGCCAGGTGGAGACGGTCCTGGCCGCGCTCGCCGCGGTGGCGGTCGCCTGGCTCGCGGTGCGACCGGCCACGGCGCTCGCCGACGCCGGCTCCTCGATCCGCAGCGTCTGGGGCGGCACTGCCATCGGCGGCCTGACCGCCGGGGTCGGCCTGGTCACGCTCGTCGCGGGCGTCGGCGAGCCGGCGGTGCAGCTGTTCGCGATGGTGGCGGTGCCGCCGCTGGCGTTCGCGCTGGCCGCGCTCGCCCGCCGCGGCCACCCGTCGGCGCTGGCCCTGCTGGCGCCCGCGCTGTTCGGCCCGCTCGCCCTGGTCGACCCCGAGGAGACGTCGCTGCTGCTCGGGCTGCGCGACGTGGCGTTCTGGTCGGCGATCGGCGCGCTGGCCGGCCTGGTCCTGGCGCTGGCGGTCACCGCGGCGGCGGTGCCGGCGACCGGGCGGATCGTGTGGCGGCCCGGGTTCGCCGCGCTCGCCGCGGCCGTCGTGCTCGCGGGCGGCGCCACCGTGTATGCGACGCTCGGCCAGCCCGGCTTCCACGGCGAGCACCTCTTCGTGATCATGAAGGAGCAGGCCGACCTGAGCGGCCTCCGCGAGGTGCCCGACCGCACCACCCGCATCCGGCAGACCTATGAGCGGCTCGTCGGCACCGCCGAGCGCTCGCAGGCGTCGCTGCGCGGCGCGCTGCGCTCCAGGGGCATCGACTACACGCCCTTCTACCTGGTCAACGGCATCGAGGTGGCCGCCGGGCCGCTCGCGCGGCGCTGGCTGGAGGGCCGGCCCGAGGTCGACCGCGTCCTGCTCAACCCGCGGCTGCGCCCGCTGCCGGCCGTCGCGGCACCGACCCGCGGCGTGCTGCCCGCCCCGACCGCCCCGCCGTGGAACCTGACCCTCATCAAGGCCGACCAGGTGTGGTCCCACTTCACGACCGGGCGCGGCATCGTCGTCGGCAGCTCCGACTCCGGCGTCGACGTCACCCACCCGGCGCTGCGCACGTCGTTCCGCGGCTCCGACGACTCCTGGTTCGACCCTGTCGACCACACCGCCGCCCCCGCCGACCACAACGGCCACGGCACCCACACCCTCGCCACCGCGGTCGGCGCCGGCGTGGGGGTCGCTCCGGGAGCGCAGTGGATCGCGTGCTCCAACCTCCCGCGCAACCTGGGCAGCATGGCCAACTATCTGAGCTGCCTGCAGTTCATGCTGGCGCCGTTCCACCCGGGCGCCGACCCCATGCACGACGGCCAGCCCGACCGCGCCCCGCAGGTCCTCACCAACTCCTGGGGCTGCCCCTCCGTCGAGGGCTGCGACACCCGCTCCCTGCGCCACGCCGTCGACGCCTTCGCCGCCGCCGGCATCTTCTTCGTCGCCGCCGCCGGCAACACGGGCCCCGGCTGCGCCACCGTCACCGACCCCCCGGCCAACTACGCCGCCACCTTCACCATCGGCGCCGTCACCAGCACGTCGCAGGTCGCCTCCTTCTCCAGCCGCGGCCCCACCCCCGACAACCTCCCGAAGCCCGACCTGATGGCCCCCGGCGCCGCCGTCGTCTCCGCCCTGCCGGGCGGCGGCTATGGCGCCCTGAGCGGCACCTCCATGGCCACCCCACACGTGGCGGGCGTGGTCGCCCTGATGTGGGCGGCGAACCCCGCCCTCATCGGCAACATCGAACAGACCCGCGCCATCCTCATCCACACCACCCAGCCCGTCGACATCTCCACCTCTTCCTGCGGCCCCACCGACACCGCGGGTGCCGGCCTCGTCGACGCCCTGGCCGCCGTCACCGCCGCCACCGCCACCGCCACCCACCCGACCCCTTAACCCCGCAGCCCCCACCGCTGCTCGACCTTCCCCTGCGGCCCTCCACCACCGCCCTCGCCAACACACCGGTCACGCCAACCAACCTCTGAACCTGCCGTCCACCGCTCCTCGGCTTCCCCTGCGGCCCCTTCGACACCGGCCACTGAACCAACCCCTAGCCGGACGCCACCCACCGCTTCACGGTCTTCCCCACGGCTCCGCCGACGCCGCCAGCGCAGGCCTCGCCAACACACCGCCCAACCAACCCTTAGCCCGAGGCTGTCCACCGCTCGTCCGTCTCTCCTACGGCTCCCCCGAAACCGGCCTCATCGACGCACCGGCCACCGCCACCACCCGATCAACCCCTTGCCCGCGGCCCCTCCGATACCGCAGCGCCGGCCTCGCCGACACCGGCCACCGCCGATCACCCACCGATCCCCAATTGACCTGCGCCCCCGTGCAACAGCGCGGACGCCGGCCTCGCCGACGCATCGACCACCGCCGTCGTTGCCACCCAAACCAACCCTTAGCCTTCGAACCCCTCCGGCGCTGCGGCGCCAGCCTCGCCGATACACCGGCCTCCATTACCCAACCAATCCCTGAGATCCGGACGCTGCCTACCGCTCCTCGACCTCCCAATGCGGCCCGTCCGACACCGCCGACACCGGTCTCGCGGACACTCCAGCCGCCGTTACCGAACCAACCCCTCACTCGACTCCACCCACCGCTTTACGGCCTCCCCCTGCGGCTCCGCCGGCGCCGGCCTCGCCGACACACCGGTCAATGGCACCGACCGACCAAACCCTCAGCCCGACGCCGCCCACCGCTCATCGGTCTCTCCCCACGGCTCCGCAGAAACCGGCCTCATCGACGCACCCGCCACCGCCACCACCCGACCACCCTTTGCCCGCGGCCCTCCGACACCGCAGCGCCGGCCTCGCCGATACACGGACCGCCGCCACCCAACCAATCCCTCAACCCGCCACTGCCTGCCGCTCCTCGGCCTCTCCCGGCCTCTCCCTTCAGCCCCTCCGACACCGCCGATGCCCACCTCATCGACGTCACCCGCCGAACCCCTTAACTTGCGCCCTCTTCCAACACTGCGGACGTCGGCACACCGGCCACCGCCGCCGCTGCCACCCAAACCGATCCCTTGACCTTCGGACCCTCCAACACCGCGGCGCCGGCCTCGCCGATACACAGCCCGCCGTCACCCAACGCCGCGCACCGCTCCACGGTCTCCCACTGCGGCTCCGCTGACACCGCCGGCGCCAGCCTCGTCGTCGTGCTGGCCAGCCCTCAACCTGCCGCTTTCTCCGCGCCTGTCCAGCCTCCGCGGTATCGGTTCGCATCGGCGGAGGCCCCGACACGGGCGGCGGGTGGCTGGCGAAGCTGCGGATGGCGCGCTTTGATCAAGGTGACAGGGTCGGGGCGGTCGAACAGTTAGGTATGTTTACCAAATGATCGGTGAGTGGGTGGGTGGGCCTGAGGTGGCTCGGTTGTGTGCGGGGGCGCTGGACCTGCCGGAGGATGCCCGGGAGGCGGAGGAGCTGGTAAACCGGCTGGCGGCGCCGCCTGAGGGGCGGGTCGCCGTGCGGCTGGTGGAGCTGGACGACGCGGGGGACGCGGTCGGCGTGGTGTTCGGGTCGATCAGCGACAGGGACCCAGCGCTCGGGCACATCGAGCTGCTTGCGGTGGAGCCCGGGCGGCGGCGGGAGGGGATCGGCAGCGGGTTGCTGGCGGCGGCGGAGCGGCGGTTGGCGGAGGTCGGGGCGCGGAGGATCCGGATCGGGGGCAACCCGCCGTGCTACGCGTGGCCGGGGATCGACGTGCGGTACACGCCGGCGGTGTGCCTGGCGGAGCGGGCCGGGTACCAGCGGACCGACACCGCCTGGAACATGACGGCCGACCTGAGCCAGGTGAGCGCGACGCAGCAGGCGGACGAGGAGCGGCTGGAGAAGGCCGGGGTCAAGGTCCTGCGGGCGGGCAGCGACACGCCGGAGTGGGTGCGGGGCATCTGGGGCGACGGCTGGGCCTGGGAAGCGGCGCAGTCGATGGGGTGCTGGGTCGCGGTGAGGGACGGCGAGATCCTGGGGTTCGCGGCGTACGGTGCGAACCGCCCCAGCTGGTTCGGGCCGATGGGCACCGCGCCCGCGGCGGAGGGGCTCGGGGTGGGACGGGTGCTGCTGCGGCGGTGCCTCGCGGACCAGTTCGACGACGGGCACCTGACGGCGCAGATCGGGTGGGCCGGGCCTGTCGCGTTCTACTCGAAGACGGTCGGCGCCCGGCTCGAACGCGTCTTCTGGATCTACACGAAAGACGTACACCTGCCGCAAACGCAATAAGCGCATGAAGGGCAGGCCGTGGGTTCGCCACGATCCTGCCCCGCACACGTCGCACCAGCGCCCAGTGATCCCCCGTCATGCCACGGGCGGCCGGTGCCGTCTCAACACCCGACTCGAAGCCCCAGGGACTGGGTCAGCGGTCGGGCTGGTTGGCCCGCTTGTCCTGCGCGGTGGTCTGCTGCTCCTGCTGGAGCTTCTTTGCCTGCATGGTGGCCATGTTCGCGGTCGCCTGCTGTCCCGTGATGTCCGCGTCCGGGGTGATCATCATGTCGTCGGAACGGTCCGGGTCCATGTAGCCGAGGTCGTCTTCGCTGCGGTGCATGCCGCGGCTGTCGAAGTTGCTGTTCTTCTGTGACTTACCCATGGCTTCCCCCTCGTGTAGGCCGCTCCCACCATATGAGGACCGTTCACGTGATGCGGGCAAATTCGACATTTCGCATCTAGAGTCGTGGGGATGAGCGGTGCGATACCAGTCATCGACGGCCACAACGACCTGCCGTGGCGGCTGCGGATGCGCGGCCCGGCCGACATCGCGGGTCACGCCGCAGGGCTGCACACGGATCTCCCCCGCCTCCGGCAGGGCGGCGTCAAGGCGCAGTTCTGGTCGGTGTACGTCCCGTGCGGCATCCCTCAGTCCGAGGCCACCGTGAAGGTGCTCGAGCAGATCGACCTGGTGCACCGGCTGGTCGACGCGCACCCCGGCGAACTGGCGCTGGCGACGACCGCCGACGAGGTCGAGCGGATCAGCGAAACCGGACGGATCGCGTCGCTGCTCGGCGCCGAGGGCGGGCATTGCATCGATGACTCTCTCGGCGTTTTGCGCAGTCTGTACCGCCTGGGCGTCCGCTACCTCACGCTCACCCACGGCAAGAACACCGCCTGGGCCGACAGCGCGACGGACGAGCCCGCGGTCGGCGGCCTGTCGGCGTTCGGCGTGGAGGTGGTCCGCGAGCTGAACCGGCTCGGCATGATGGCCGACCTGTCGCACGTGGCCCCCGAGACGATGCACGCGGCGCTCGACGTCTCCACGGCGCCCGCGTTCTTCTCGCACTCCTCCGCCCGCGCCCTGTGCGACCACCCGCGCAACGTCCCCGACGACGTCCTCACCCGGGTCCGCGACACCGGCGGCGTGGTGATGGTGACGTTCGTGCCGTTCTTCCTCAACGAGACCTGCCGCCAGTGGGGCGACGAGCTCGTCCGCGTGGAGGACGCCATCCCCGCCGAGTACGGCTCCCAGGAGTTCGAACGCCTGCAGCGCGACTGGATCGCCGCCAACCCCTGCCCCCCGTCCACCGTCCGCGACGTCGCCGACCACGTGGAGCACGTCCGCGACGTCGCCGGCATCACCGCGGTCGGCATAGGCGGCGACTTCGACGGTACGGAAGTCCTGCCCACCGGCCTCCACGACGTGTCGACGTACCAGTCCCTGTTCGAGGAGCTACGGACCCGCGGCTGGTCCGACGCCGACCTGCGCCGCCTGGGCTGGGAGAACACACTGCGCGTCCTGCGCGACACCTGCGGCTGACCCGACCCCCACGCCCCCGCCATGATCGAAGGACGGATCCGGTCGTGCTGGCGGCCAGATCGGTCCTTGGATCATGGCTGGAGGACGGAGACGCCACGACGCCGTGCTGATCACGGCAGGCAAACCACAGACAAGAACGCAGCCCGGGTAACCAACCGCGGGCGAATCACCGCGGGGCCGACCAGCGCGGCGCCGAAGCATCGCCGCCGGACCGACCAAACGCCGGCGCGACAAGCCACAGGCGGAATCGCGGCCCACCGACCTGCACCACCTGGGCTGAGAGAACACGCTGCGCGTCCTGCGCGACACCTGCGGCTGACCCACCACGCCCGGCCGCCAGCCGCTACACCCCCGCCATGATCGAAGGACGGATCCGGGTAACTATTCAGGTGCCCCCCGAATCGCGCTGACCTGCGACTCCGCGAGTGCGGCCGATCAGCGGACCGACCGCGAGCCGATAGTTATGCCCGGATAAGTCACGTTTCGTCATCCACTGTGGACGGATGCATTGCTCCCGGCGCAACGCTCCGACCTGGGGGACCTCATCCGTTCGGAGTACCTGAATAGTTACGGATCCGGTCGTGCTGGCGGCCAGATCGGTCCTTGGATCATGGCTGGAGGACGGAGACGCCACGACGCCGTGCTGATCACGGCAGGCAAACCACAGACAAGATCGCAGCCCGGGCAGCCAGCCACGGACGAATCGCCGTGGGGCCGACCAGCGCCGGGGCGACAAACACCGAGCGGAATCGCGACCGGGCCGACCAACCGCCGGAGGAAGGCGGCCAACCACAGGCAGAAGAACCACGGTTGGGCCGACCAGACGCCGGAGGGCGGCCGACCACAGGCGGAATCGCCCGGTCAGAGAGGGCCCCGGTCAGACGCCGAGCGGCGGAGACGGCCCGCCGCGCAACAAACCGTCAGCGACGGGCGGGGCCAGCGGCCGACCGTCAGCGCCGGGGCAGGAGCCAGCGGCAAACCGTCAGCGCCGGGGCAGGAGCCAGCGGCAAAACCGTCAGCGGCGGGGCTGCGGCCCGCGGCAAAACCGTCAGTGGCGGGTCGGAAGTGTGTGGACAGCAAGAAGGGCAGGCCCGGAACGGGCCTGCCCTTCTTGGAAGTGCTGGACTCAGAAGTCCATGTCGCCGCCGCCGGGGGCGCCCGCGGGGGCCGGGGTCTTCTCCGGCTTGTCCGCGACCACTGCCTCGGTGGTGAGGAAGAGCGCCGCGATCGAGGCGGCGTTCTGCAGGGCGGAGCGGGTGACCTTGGCCGGGTCGATGATGCCCTCGGCCAGGAGGTTCACGTAGTCGCCGGTGGCGGCGTTGAGGCCCCAGCCGGCGTCCAGGTTGCGGACCTTCTCGACCACGACGCCGCCCTCAAGGCCGGCGTTCACGGCGATCTGGCGCAGCGGCGCGTCAAGGGCGACCTTGACGATGTTGGCGCCGGTGGCCTCGTCGCCGACCAGGTCCAGCTTGTCGAAGGCCGACTTGCCGGCCTGGACGAGCGCGACGCCACCGCCGGGGACGATGCCCTCCTCGACGGCCGCCTTCGCGTTGCGCACGGCGTCCTCGATGCGGTGCTTGCGCTCCTTGAGCTCGACCTCGGTGGCCGCGCCGACCTTGATGACCGCGACACCGCCGGCGAGCTTCGCCAGGCGCTCCTGCAGCTTCTCGCGGTCGTAGTCCGAGTCCGACTTCTCGATCTCGGCACGGATCTGCGCCACCCGGCCGTTGATGCCCTCGGCGTCGCCGGAGCCCTCGACGATGGTGGTCTCGTCCTTGGTGATGACGACCTTGCGGGCCTTGCCGAGCAGGTCGAGCGACGCGTTCTCCAGCTTGAGACCGACGGTCTCGGAGATGACCTGACCGCCGGTCAGGATCGCGATGTCGGTCAGCATGGCCTTGCGGCGGTCGCCGAAGCCCGGGGCCTTGACGGCGACGGACTTGAACGTGCCACGGATCTTGTTCACGATCAGGGTCGCGAGGGCCTCGCCCTCGACGTCCTCGGAGATGATCGCGAGGGGCTTGCCGGACTGCATGACCTTCTCCAGCACGGGGAGGAGGTCCTTCACCGCGGAGATCTTCGACTCGACGATGAGGATGTACGGGTCGTCGAGGACCGTCTCCATCCGCTCGGTGTCGGTGACGAAGTACGGCGAGATGTAGCCCTTGTCGAAGCGCATGCCCTCGGTGAGCTCCAGCTCGAGCCCGAAGGTGTTGCTCTCCTCGACGGTGATGACGCCTTCCTTGCCGACCTTGTCCATCGCCTCGGCGATGATCTCGCCGACGGTGGAGTCACCGGCGGAGATCGAGGCCGTGGAGGCGATCTGCTCCTTGGTCTCGACGTCCTTGGCAAGGTTGGCCAGCTCCGACGCGACGGACGCGACGGCGGCCTCGATGCCGCGCTTCAGCGCCATCGGGTTGGCACCCGCGGCGACGTTGCGCAGACCTTCACGGACCAGCGCCTGGGCGAGGACGGTCGCGGTCGTCGTGCCGTCACCGGCGACGTCGTCCGTCTTCTTCGCGACCTCCTTGACCAGCTCGGCGCCGATCTTCTCGTAGGGGTCCTCGAGCTCGATCTCCTTGGCGATGCTCACACCATCGTTGGTGATGGTGGGCGCGCCCCACTTCTTCTCGAGGACGACGTTGCGGCCCTTGGGGCCCAGCGTCACCTTGACGGCGTCGGCGAGGGTGTTCATGCCCCGCTCGAGGCCGCGGCGCGCTTCCTCGTCGAACGCGATAATCTTGGCCATTCGGCGTTGTCCTCCTGGACACTCCGGCTACGCCTCGCGACCCACGTGGGGCCGGCGGCTCACCGCCTGCTTTCGCACCTTCAAGGACCCAGCGGGATCCTCAATGGTCGGGCCGGATGAGCCCGCGACGACCAGCCCCTCGACGCTCCCGCGCCCAGGCGCTGCACCGCCCCGACCGTTGGCACTCACCTGTTGCGAGTGCCAACTCCTGTTTAGCACTCTGGCCCGTCGAGTGCAAGCAAACCCGAGGTGACGGCCAGGGTGGTCGAAGCGTGCAAACACCTACAAATCAGGCATGAATGGCACGAACAATGGCGGAAAAGACGCAGGGCACCGTTCCTCATCAATGAGGACGGTGCCCCGGCGGGGGTGGACGAACGATCTGTCAGGCGAGGTGACGAACCTTCTCGGCCTGCGGGCCCTTCTGGCCCTGCGCGATCTCGAACTCGACGCGCTGTCCGTCTTCCAGCGATTTGTAGCCATCCATCTCGATCGCGGAGAAGTGGACGAAGACGTCCTGCCCCCCGTCGACCGCGATGAAGCCATAGCCCTTTTCGCTGTTGAACCACTTGACGGTGCCCTGTGCCACGGTGCACTTCCTCTGCTTTCGGTCCCTCTTCGTACTCCGGCTGGCTGTGGGGACCAGCCTTGAGGTCCTCGGCCGGCACGCCGGGCCATGAGCGTGGCACCGGCGCGAGGATCGACGACCGAAACGGACGGTACACGAGATAACCCGAGACCCGACAGCCCCAAATCGGACAGCAAGGTCACGGTTCATGCGCACGCAAAAGGTTTCCGATGGGACCTTTCTTGAGCGGTCCGACAAATGCCAGCGCATCGTCAGGCGTCGAATCGTACCGGTAAAGAATAAGCAAAATGTCAGACGAATGTGGATGGAAGCGCCGATCTTGCGGTTGTGCCAGGAAGCCGTGACTGGAACCACGCAACCGCCCACAACCGCAAGATCGGCCTACTTCCGCACTGCTTCCGTGCCCGCGGAAGGTGCGGACGTCAACTCGCGGAGCTTCCGCAAGGGTGACAGAACGAGCGGCACCACCGATACCAGCATTCCGGCGCATGCCACCCAGATGGTCGCGTGCACGCCGATGGCGGTGCCGAGCACGCCGCCGACGAGCCCGCCGATCGGCATCGTGCCCCAGACGATGAACCGCATCGTGGCGTTCATCCGGCCGAGCAGGTCGTCGGGCGTGATCGTCTGCCGGAAGCTGACCTGAGTCACGTTGTAGACCACGACGCCGATGCCGAAGACGATGCTGCCCGCCGCCGCGAGCCACAGCCGCCAGTCGTCGCGCGCGAACGGCACCAGCAGCTCGCCGAGGGACGCGGCGAGCATCGAGATCCACATCGCCGGCCCCTGCCCGAACCAGCGCACGAACGGCCCGACCAGGAACGCGCCGGCCAGCGCGCCGAGCCCGGTGACGCTGAACCACAGGCCGATGACCGCCGGCGACAGGGCGAGGTCCCGGGCGAAGTAGACGATCAGCATCGCGCCGTACATGGAGCCGAAGAAGTTGCCGGTGCCCGTGCACATGGAGATCGCCCGCAGCAGCCGGTTGCCCACGACGAACCGGAGGCCCTCCAGGATCTCCCGGCCGAGGTGCGCGTCGGGCTTGCGGGCCGGGCGCTCCTCGATCTTGCGGATCCGCCACAGGAACAGCGCCGACAGCACGTAGCTGGCCGCGTCGGTGGCGAGGGCGAGCGGGCCGCCGAGCACCTTGACCAGGCCGCCGGCGACGCTCGGGCCGCCGATCTGGGAGGTGGAGCGCACCATCTCCAGGATCGCGTTGCCCTCGACCAGGCGGTCCTTGCCGACCAGGAACGGCAGGTAGCTCTGGTACCCCACGTCGAAGAAGACCGTGCACACCCCGCAGAGCAGGCCCACCACGTACAGCTGCGGCATCCGCAACGTGTCGCTCCACCACGCCAGCGGCACGGAGGCGAGCAGGACCGCCCGCAGGAGGTCGGCGACGATCATCGTCTCGCGCCGCCGGAGCCGGTCCACGAGGGCCCCGGCGGGCAGTCCGACCAGCAGGAACGCGGCGGTCTCGCAGGCGGCCAGGACCCCGACCTCCAGCGCGGTCGCGTCGAGCGTGAGCACGGCGACGAGCGGCAGCGCGAGCAGGGTCACCTGGGTGCCGACCTGACTGATGGTGTCGGCGGTGAAGAGCAGCCGGAAGTCGCGATCGCGGAGCAGGCCGAGTCTCACGGACCCACTGTCGATGACCGATTGGGAAAAGTCAATCGTTAGACTCGGACGATGCGGCGACCAGCGACCGACGCGGAGGCCAAGGCACTCGCCTCCGGCGTCCGCCTGCGCATCATCCGGCTCTGCCTGGACCGTGCGCTCACCAACAAGGAGATCGCCGAGCGGCTCGACGCCAACCCGGCGACCGTGCTGCACCACGTCCGGACGCTGGTCGCGACGGGGTTCCTGGTGCCTCAGGAGGAGCGCCGCGGGCCGCGCGGCACGCGCGAGGTGCCCTACCTGTCGACGACCAAGTCGTGGCAGCTCAGCCTCGGCGACCAGGGCGCGGGCACCAACCGGGCGATGCTCGACGCGTTCAACGACGAGCTGGCGATGCTGGACGGTCAGGCCGACACGGTCAACTTCGCCCGGCTCGGGCTGCGGCTCACCCCGGCGGAGTGGCAGGAGCTGCAGGACCGCTTCGAGACGCTGCTCGACGAATACGCCGGCCGCGAGCGCACCCACGGCCGACCTTATTCGATCTTCCTCGCCATGTACGAGGACCGCTCACGCGACTGACGCCTGCCAGTTGGCCCACCGGTCGAGCGCGCGGAAACCCATCGCCTCGTTGATCGCGATCATGTGCGAGTTGACCTCGGCGTTGAACGTGTCGACGATCCGGACCGCCGGCTCCTGTGCGCGCATGGTCTGCAGGTTGACCAGCTTGGAGATCAGGCCGAGCCGGTGCCCCCGGTGCGCCGGGTGCACCAGGGTGATCTGCTGCCACGCGTGCCAGTCGACGGTCTTGCTCATCCGTAGCGCGCTCAACGCGACGAGCCGGCCGGTCGCGTCGTGGATGACGCCGGTCTCGTACGGGCGCGCACCGTAGCGGGCGCGCGTCTCGTACACCCGCCGCAGACGATCGGCGTCGACCTTCTCCGCCTCCAGGTCGAGGTCACCCTTCGGCGCCTCGTCGAGGAAGGAGCTGTCCAGCAGCGCCATGTCCTCGAGCAGCTCCTCGGGCGGCGTGTTGCCCCACTGGACGGTGCTGTAGCCGGCCGCCTTCGGCCGGCTCGTGGCGAGCATCCTCGCCAGCTCGGCATCGTCGGCGGTCGACAGGTCGAGCCGGCGGCGCACGTCCAGGAGCTTGTTGTCCAGGCCGAGCGCCGCGGCGAACGGCGCCGAGGAGCCGGTCGGCGCGCCACCGGCGTCGGTGATCACGCTGAAGCCCATCACCGAGGTGCGACCACGGGCCAGGCCGAAGCCGACCGCGTGCCGGAACAGCGCCCGCCCGACGCCCCGCCGCCGGTGCTCCTTCAGGACCAGCACGTCGAGGAACGATTTGTTCAGATTGTCGAATATCGGGAGATCCGCCTGTACGAGCCCGACCGCGAGACCGTCGCGATACGCCAGGAACGTGTGCCGGTCCGTGCCCGGCATCGGCAGGCGGACCCGGACCTCGTGCTCGGCCCGGCAGCTCGGTGGGAAGTCCGGCAGGTCGGCGAGGATCGCCTCGTTACCGATGGTGAAGGCCGCGTCGACCGCCGCCGGGTCATCGGCGTCCAGCTCGACGATGCTGAGGTCCTGACTCATGCCCGCCAGCGTGGCGCAGAGACGCATCGACGGACAACAGATATACGGGGACCGGTGGAAATGGTCGAGAGGACGCTCGCCAACACCTCCGGTGTTGTGGTCGCGGGCCTGGACCAGGGTCCGGGCCTCGCGGCGACACGTCCTCCCGCACCGAGCATCCTGGCGCGCGGTCCTGAGGTCGTCAAGTCCCTCGCCGGGTGGCTTCGAGACGCACGGCTTGAGCGCGGTCACACTGCGTCGCGACCGGCTCCGTCGATCGGCTGAGTCGCCCCTCGTCCAAGGAGTGAAAGCGCTCTCTCAGCCGCACCCGAGCCGACACCGTCCGTCACGGCGTCGGCGGGTTGCGCGAAAAAATCAGCCCTCAGCCGAAATGGCCCGGACCTCAGCTCACCAGCCCGGCCTCGCGGACGGACTTCAGCGAGGGCTTGACCCGGTGCGTCGGGCCGACCGTGCCGGCGACCGCATCGAGGGTCTTCAGCCCGTCGCCGGTGTTGAAGACGACCGTCTCCTTCGACGGGTCGAGCCTGCCGGTCTCGACCAGCTTCTTCAGCACCGCGGTGGTGACCCCGCCGGCGGTCTCGGCGAACACGCCGGTCGTGCGGGCGAGCAGCTCGATGCCGGCGCGGATCTCGTCGTCGTCGACGTACTCCATCCAGCCGCCGGTGCGCCGCACCGACTCCAGCGCGTAGACGCCGGCCGCCGGGTCGCCGATGTTGAGCGACTTGGCGATGCCCGTCGGCTTCACCGGGACGATCTCGTCGGTGCCCTTGTGCAGCGCCACCGCGATCGGGTTGCAGCCCGCGGACTGCGCGCCGAACACCGTCCACTCCGTGTCGGGCACGAGCCCGATCTCCACCAGCTCGCTGAACGCCTTGTCGATCTTCGTCAGCAGCTCGCCGCTGGCCATCGGGATCACGACCTGCGCCGGGATCCGCCAGCCGAGCTGCTCCGCGACCTCATACCCGAGCGTCTTGGACCCCTCGGCGTAGAACGGCCGCACGTTGACGTTGACGAACGCCGTGTCCTCGAACTCATCGGTCTCGGTCAGCTCCGAGCACAGCCGGTTGACGTCGTCGTAGGACCCCTCGATCGCCACGACGTCACCGCCGTACACAGCGCTCATGACGACCTTGCCGGGCTCCAGGTCCGACGGGATGAACACCGTCGACGGCACCCCGGCCCGCGCCGCGTGCGCGGCGACCGAGTTGGCCAGGTTGCCGGTGGAGGCGCACGAGTAGCGGGTGAACCCCAGCGCCTTCGCCGCCGTCAGCGCCACCGAGACGACCCGGTCCTTGAACGAGTGGGTCGGGTTGGCCGAGTCGTCCTTCACCCACAGCGCGCCGGTGATGCCGAGCTCCTTGGCCAGCAGATCCGCCTTGACCAGCGGGGTCAGCCCCGGGTCGAGGGTCACGCGGCTGGCGGGGTCGGTGCCGACCGGCAGCAGCGGCGCATAGCGCCAGATGTTCTGGGGGCCGGCTTCGATCTGCTCGCGGGTGACCCGGCCGAGCGCCTCGGCGTCGTAGCCCACCTCGAGCGGGCCGAAACACTCGTAACAGGCGTGCTGCGCGGCGAGCGGGAACTGGGCGCCGCAGCCACGGCAGACCAGGTGGCGGGCGGGAGAGTCGGTGAAGACGCCGAGCGTCGAGGTCATGGAGGCCTTCCTCTCATCTTTCCCAGGTGCATGGCCTTGCGCACCGGGACGGATTTGGCACCTACCGCGACCGGACTCAGCGTCGAGACGTGTCGCAGGGGTTGCCGGGGCTTCATCGGGCCGTATCCCTCTGCCCCTCTGGATGAGGTATTCAGTTGTGACGTGCTGTTCGCGTGGTTCGTATTCGAGTGTAAGGGCCGACACGGGTGCCGCTGTATGAGTCATCTCACGAGATGGACCTGACTACGGTTTCACTCATGCATCCCGACGCGGCGGACTGGTTCGCCAAGCGCACCTCGGCATGGCGCGACTGGCCCCTCGCCGACCTCTACGACCGCAAGGGCGACACCCGGATCAGCGTCGTGCTGCCGGCGCTGGACGAGGAGCCGACCGTCGCCGAGATCGTCACCGGTGCGCGCACCCTCATGCCCCTGGTCGACGAGGTCATCGTGGTCGACTCGGGCTCCGTCGACCGGACCGCCGAGGTCGCCCGCCAGGCCGGCGCCACCGTCCACCACCGCGACGACATCCTCCCCGGGACCGGCTCCCGCCCCGGGAAGGGTGAGGTGCTCTGGAAGGCCCTGGCCGTCGCGACCGGCGACATCCTGGTGTACGTCGACGCCGACCTCACCGACTTCCGGCCGCACTTCGTCACCGGCCTCCTCGGCCCGCTGCTGGACGACCCGGCCACCCAGATGGTGAAGGCCTTCTACGACCGCCCCCTCCTGGACGTCTCGGCCGGCGGCGGCGGGCGCGTCACGGAACTCGCCGCCCGCCCGCTGCTCAACGCCTACTTCCCCGCCCTGGCCGGCGTCGTGCAACCCCTCGCCGGCGAGTACGCGGCCCGCCGCTCCCTGCTGGAGTCCCTGCCCTTCGCCGCGGGCTACGGCGTCGAGACCGGCCTGCTCATCGACACCTACCGCACCGCCGGCCTGGACGCGGTCGCGCAGGTCGACCTCGGCCAGCGCACCCACGGTCACCAGGACACCGCGGCCCTGGGCCGCATGGCCGCCACGATCCTGCACACCATCCACGCCCGGGTCACCCCCGGCGCCCCGGTCTGGCCGACCCTCACCCAGTTCGTCAGGCGCACCGGCACGGTCACCCCCGCCGACCATCCGGTCGCCCACCCGGACCGCCCCCCGATGACCACGATCCCGGGCTACCAGAGGCCGCTCGCCTAGCCGTTTCCCGTCGCTGGTACGCCGTGCGCAGGCCCCGTGGTCAGAGGGGGTCGGTGGCGGGGGTGAAGCCCCAGAGCGTCGAGGTGGTGATGGCGGCGCCGGCCAGGGCGGTCAGGACGGCGAGCCACTCGGCGGCCAGGAGCCAGACCGGGGTGTCGATGACGGCGGCCGGCGGGTCGCCCGTCAGGGTGGCGACCACGACGACCACCGCGACCAGCGACAGCAGGACCAGGGTCAGCACCACGGTCAGGCGCAGGGCCCAGTGGCCGAAGGTGCGGCCGGTGGCGAAGAGCAGGGCGCAGACGGCGACCAGCGACGCGGCCGACGCCGAGGCCAGGGCGCCGATGAGGGTGAAGATCTGAGCGGTGAAGGCCTCGGCGGGGCCGCTCATCGCGTTGGAGGAGGCGACGTATGAGGTCCAGGCCGCCAGGTTGGCCTGGTCGTAGTAGAGGGTGCCGGAGAGCGCCGCGAGGCCGAGGACGAGGAGCCAGGCACCGCGGAGCGCCGAGGTTCGCATGGACCGGCACCCTACCGGTCAGTACGCGAGACGCATTCAGCTCACCACGTCTTTTCGCAGAAAGCGCCACCACGCGAGGGAGAAGAAGACGGTGGCGTAGGCGAGGGAGGCGATGCAGCCCTTCACGATGTCGTCGGTCTGCAGCGGGGTGGAGAGCAGGCCGAGCCAGGCGTCGTTGTAGTGGGTGGGCAGGAAGTTGCGGAGGTTTCCGAGGGCGGTGATCTGGTCCAGGATGCTGGACAGGATCTGCAGCAGCACCGCGCCGCCGACGGCGCCGAGCGGGGCGTCGGTGGAGACGGAGAGCAGGAACGCGAGCGAGGCCACGACCAGGAGCGACACGCACAGGTAGCCGACGATCTCCAGGAGGCGGACCACGCTCGTGCCGGCGGCGATCTCCCCGCCGATGGGGGCGTTGAGCGGGGCCCAGCCGTAGCGCAGGGTGCCGGCCAGCATCGCGGTGCCGACCAGGACCAGGACCGCGAGGAGGCAGTAGAGCAGCGCCGCGGTCACCTTGACGCCGAGCAGCCGGGCCCGCGGGACGGGCATCGCCAGCAGGTACCGCAGGCTCCCCCACGACGCCTCGCTCGCCACCGTGTCGCCGCAGAAGAGGGCCACGACGACGACCAGCAGGAAGCCGGACGAGACGAGCAGGGTGAAGAGGGTGAAGTTGGCCCCGCCGCCGGTCGCGAGGTCGGCGAGGCGGGAGAACTCGCCGTTGTTGCCGCCCTCGTCGTCGCCGCCGCTGTCGAGCTGGAAGGCGATCAGGATGATCAGCGGCAGCAGGACCATGAAGCCGAGCGCCATCTGCGTGCGGCGGCGGGCCGCCTGGCGGCGGATCTCCGTCCAGAGGGAGAGGGTCGCGCCGGGACGGTAGCCGGGTGCGCCACCGACGACGCCGCGCTCGGAGGAAGAAGAGGAAGAGGAAGAAACAGCAGAAGTACTCATGACCGCTCTCCACTGGCCTTGGTGTCGCCGCCGACGAGCGACAGGAACGCGTCTTCGAGCCGCCGCCGCGGCGTCACCCGGTCGACGCCGACGCCAGCCCGGACCAGCGCGGCGACGACCTCCGAGCGCGGCACGCCGTCGATGTCGACGACCAGGCCGCCGTTGCTGCCGGCCGGGATGACCGTGCGGACGCCGTCGAGCTCGTCGAGGACCTTCGTGGCGGCGTCCACGTCGGACACGTCGATCTGGGCGGTCGGCGAGTCGCCGACGATGTCGTCGACCTTGCCGGTGGCCACGACCTCGCCCCGGTGCATGACGACGACGTCGGTGCAGGTCTGCTCGACCTCGGCGAGGAGGTGGCTGGAGACCAGGACGGCGCGGCCGCCGGTCGCGTACCGGCGCAGGACCTTGCGCATCTCGGCGATCTGCGGCGGGTCGAGCCCGTCGGTGGGTTCGTCGAGGACGAGCAGCTCGGGGAGGCCGAGCATGGCCTGCGCGATGGCGAGGCGCTGGCGCATCCCGTGGCTGTAGGTCTTGACCCGCCGGTTGACGGCGGTGCCGAGACCCGCGATGTCGAACGCCTCGTCGAAGTGGGCGTCGTCGAGCGGCCGGCCGGTCGCCGCCCAGTACAGGTGGAGATTCTGCAGACCGGTGAGGTGCGGCAGGAAGCCGGGCCCCTCCACCAGGGCGCCGACCCGGGACAGCACCGGCGCGCCCGGCAGGAGCTGATGGCCGAAGACGAGGATCTCGCCCTGGCTCGGCCGGGTCAGCCCCATCAGGACCCGCAGCGACGTGGTCTTGCCGGCGCCGTTGGGGCCGAGGAGGCCGACCACCTGCCCGCGCTGGACGGTGAAGTCGACCTTCGCGACGGCGACGAAGTCACCGTACGTCTTGCGCAGCCCCCGCACGACGAGCGGCGTGTCCACGTGCTCGGGGTCGACGCGGCGCTCGATCCGCCGGGCGCGGGCGCGGGCGACCAGGATCGCGACGGCGAGGCCGACCACGATGAGGGCGACGAGCGCGGCGAGGACGTAGCGCCAGATGACGTCGGGGTTGGCGATCGGCGTGCCGGCCACGTCGGGCAGGGTCAGCGCGCCTTCGACGGCGACCTGGTAGACGAGCGGGTCCGGCGGCGACCAGTACGCGCTGTCGGCGGCGGCGACGGTGACCCGGACCCGGCTGCCGGCCTCGAACCGGTGCACGACCGCGGGCAGCGTCACGGCGATCGGCTGCGCGTCCGCGATGTCCTTCGGCAGCCCGGTGAGGCGCACCGGCGCGATGAGCCCGTCCGGGATCGACGGGGCGCCCTTGGCGGGCACGTCGTAGAGCTTGACGAAGAGCACGGCCTCGCCGGTCGGCGACGCCGCCCGGATGCGGACCGTGGGCGCGCCCGCCACGTCGAGGGTGTCGGGCAGCGGCGCGGACGTGTAGTCGGCGTGCTGGCCGGGGATCTCGGCGGACACGCCGCTGCCGAGCAGGCTCGCGATGTTGGCGATCGGCAGCGAGGAGATCCCGGACGGGGTGCCGTTGGGCGGGTTGGCGATGCTCGTCGGGACGCCGATCAGGGCGACGCTCTCGGTGGAGGTGCCGCCGGTGCCGGGGTAGGTCGACGTCGACGACGCGGTCGTGACGAGCCCGCGCCCCCGGGCGTTGAGGCCCGACACGCGCGAGTAGGTGAAGCTGGTCGGCGGTGCCTCGCCGTTGCCCTTGATGTAGTGGTCGAGCCACTGCGCGGTCAGGTACCGCAGCCGGTCGACCTCGGACTGCGGCCCGGTGCCGCCGTCGTGCCCGCCGGTGAACCACGCGACCCGCACCGGGGTGCCGGTGGCGGCGATGCCGCGGGCGTTGGCGTCGCTCTCGCTGAGCGGGAACAGGGTGTCGACCTGCCCCTGTACGAGCAGCGTGGGCGCCTTGATCTGGTCGAGCACGGACGCCGGGCTGGACCGGCGCAGCAGCGCGATCGCGTCCTTGTCGGCCTCCCCGGTGGTGGCGATGTCGAGGTACGCCTCGCAGACGTCCTTCGCGAACCGTCCGCACTGGGCGTCGCCGGTCGGGGTCCGCTGCGGGACGGCCTGGCTCGTCAGCGCCGAGCTGTCGGTCAGCGCGTTGCCGGAGCCGAAGAACAGTCCGGCCCACTGCTTCTTGAACACGCCGCCGGACGGGTCCTTGCCGGTGGCCTCGGGCAGGAAGGCCCGCGACAGGTCGTTCCAGGTGATCATGGGCACGATCGCGTCGACCCGCTTGTCGTGCGCGGCGAGCAGGAGGGCGAGGGCCCCACCGTACGAGCCGCCGACCGCCGCCACCCGCGGGTCTCCGGAACCGTCGGTCTGGATGTCGGGCCGGGCGGCGAGCCAGTCCAGCAGCCGCTGGGCGTCCTTGACCTCCCAGTCGGGGCTGTCGAGGTGGATCTCGCCGGTGGAGTCGCCGAAGCCCTGGGCGGTCCAGGTGAGCACGGCGTAGCCGAGGTCGGCGAAGTCCTCGGCGTCGGACTTCACGCTCCGCTTGGTGCCGCCGAACCCGTGCGCGAGCAGGATGGCGGGCTTCTTGCCGCTCTTCTTCGGCAGGTACAGCGTCGTGTCGAGGGTCACCTCGGTCGCGTCGTCGGGGCCGGTGCGCACGGTGATGCGCTGCTCCTGGGTGCTGAACGTGGCGGGCGCGGGGACGACCGCCCAGCCGACCAGGCCGACCAGCAGCAGGGCGGCCACCGAGCCGGCGATGACCCTGCGCCGGTTGAGACGCGGTAAGAGACGCATCGGCCAAACGTACGCAACGCATGTTGCGCGATGTCGAATTCCTCAGCAGGTTCACAGCAAGCGGGCGAGTTATACGCTCGGTGCGTGGCCGCGACCTTGACGCTCACCGCCAGCCTGCGCCCCGCGGCCCTTGACGCCCGCCGCGGCGTGGTCCGGCTCCATCCCGAGGTCCTGGCCGCGCTGGGCCTGCGCGCCGGCGACCCGATCGCCCTCACCGGCCGCCGAGAGTCCGCCGGGATCGCCGCGGTCGCCGAGGCCAGCGCCAGTCGCGCCCTGCTCTACGCCGACGACCTCCTGCTGGGCAACCTGGGCCTGCGCGACGGCGGCCAGGTGACGGTCGCGGCGGCGCCGCTGCGGGCCGCGGCGTCGGTGACCCTGTCCGGCCCGCCGGAGATCGTCGGGGTCGTGTCGCCGGAGATGCTGCGGCTCGCGCTGCTGGGCAAGGTCGTCACCGTCGGCGACAACGTCTCCCTGCTGCCGCAGGACGTGTCGCTGACCTCGCTGGACCCCGGCGTGTTCGAGGCGGCGCGGCGCAGCCTGAAGAACACCGTCGGCTACGGCTGGACCAGCGCCCTGCTCACCGTCGTCGCCGCCGGCCCCGGCGCGGGCGCGCTGGTCACCATGGACACCGCCGTCGGCTGGCACCACGGCCACGCCACCCACGCGCCCGGCGGCCTCGTTCCTGTCGCGCCGCCGGCCGCCGCGCCGGAAGCGGTCGCGCTCGACGACCTGCCCGGGCTCAGGGCGCAGGCCGAGCAGCTGGGCGAGCTGCTGGACCTCGGCTTCCACCACGGCGAGGTCCTGGCGAGGCTCGGCACGACGGTGGCGCTGGGGGTGCTGATCACCGGCCCCGCCGGCTCCGGCAAGTCCGCCCTGGTGCACGCCGTCGCGGCGAGCGTCGGGGCGCGGGTCGTCCCCCTGTGGGCGCCGGAGCTGGCGGCGCTCACCAACAATGCCGCCGCCGCTCGGCTGCGGGAGGCCGCCGGCGAGGTGCGGGCCGCCCGCCCGGCGATCCTGCTCGTCGCCGACGTGGAGGCCCTCGCGCCGCGCGACCAGCCGGGCCCGCTGTCGACGGTCTTCCGCCAGCTGATCGGCGAGCTCGTCCGCGAGGGCGAGGCCGTCGTCTGCACGACCAGCCGCCCCGAGTCCGTCGACCCGTCCCTGCACTCCCCCGGCCTGCTCGCCCACGGCATCGCCGTCCCGCTCCCCGACGCGGCCCTGCGCCGCGAGCAGCTCGCCGTCCTCACCCGCGGCATGCCGCTCGACGACGACGTCCGGCTCGACGACATCGCGGGCCGCACCCCCGGCTTCGTTGCGGCGGACCTCGCCGCGTTGTCGCGTGAGGCCGGTGTACGAGCGGCGCTGCGTCACCGCCGCGACGGGGACGGCACCGGCGTGCTGATGGCGGACTTCGAGGCCGCCCTCGAGGTCGTGCGCCCCACGTCGATGGCCGAGTCGTCGCTGGAGCTCGCCAAGGTCACCCTGGACGACGTCGGCGACATGGTCGAGGTCAAGCAGACCCTGACCGAGTCCGTGCTGTGGCCGCTGTCCTACCCGGACGCGTTCTCCCGCCTCGGCATCGAGCCGCCCCGCGGCGTGCTGCTCTACGGCCCGCCGGGCTGTGGCAAGACGTACCTGGTCAAGGCGATCGCCGGCACCGGCAAGGCCAACGTCCTGTCGGTGAAGGGCGCCGAGCTGCTGTCGAAGTGGGTCGGCGAGAGCGAGCGCGCGGTCCGGGAGCTCTTCCGCCGCGCCCGCGAGGCGGCCCCCACCCTCGTCTTCCTCGACGAGGTCGACGCCCTCGCCCCGACCCGCGGCCAGGCCACCGACGGCGGCACCACCGACCGGGTCGTCGCCGCCCTCCTCACCGAGCTCGACGGCGTCGAGTCCCTGCGCAACGTCGTCGTCATCGGCGCCACGAACCGCCCCGACCTGGTCGACCCGGCCCTGCTGCGCCCCGGCCGCCTCGAACGCCTCGTCTTCGTGCCGCCCCCGGACGCCGAGGCCCGCACCGAGATCCTCCGCGCCGCCGCGAAGTCCGTGCCCCTCGCCGCCGACGTCGACCTGCCCGCCCTGGCCGCGTCGCTGGACCGCTTCTCGGCCGCCGACTGCGCCGCCCTCATCCGCGAGTCCGCCCTGGCCGCCATGCGCGAGTCGCTGGAGGCCACCGAGGTCACCGCCGCCCACGTGGCCCTCGCCCGCGACCGTGTCCGCCCTTCCCTGGACCCGGTCCAGGTCGCCTGGCTCGCCGCCTACGCCGAGCAGCAACAGGCCCGCTGAGCGCCCGCCGTTTTCGCCGTCGCGGCGCTCAGCGGCGGCGGGAGCGGGAGGCGCGGAGGCGGCGGAGGCGCTGGACGACGACGGGGTCGTGGGCCAGGGCCAGCGGGTCGTCGAGGAGCGTGTTCAGCAGCTGGTAGTAGCGGGTCGCCGACAGGTTGAAGGTGTCGTGGACGGCCTGCTCCTTGGCGCCCGCCTGGCGCCACCACCGGCGCTCGAAGGCGAGGATGGCCTTGCTGCGCTCGTCGAGCTCCGGGGGCTCCTCGGCCGTCGCGAGATCGGGGCCCGCGTCAGGGTCCTCGTCGGTGTCCGCGACGTCGGTGTCGACGAAGTCGTCGGGGTCCTGGGTCGGGGGCTGCGCTGGGACCCGGGCGGCGGTGAGGTCGTCGCGCTGCATCGCCCCACAGTACCGGCGGGACGGGTCAGGCGGTCACGATCTTGACGCCGGCGGCGGCGAAGGCGGCCAGGGTCTCGGGGGTGGCGTTGAAGTCGGTGACCAGGGTGTCGATGCGGTCGATCGGGCAGATCCGGGCGAACGCGTGACCGCCGAGCTTCGAGCTGTCGGCGATGATCACGACGCGGCGGGCGCGGGCGACCATGAGGCTGTTCATCGCGGCCTCGCCCTCGTGGTGGGCGGCGGCGCCGAGGGTGACGTCGAGCGCGTCGACGCCGAGCAGGGCGATGTCGAGGGTGACGTCGCGCAGGATGTTGCCGCCGAGCGGGCCGACGAGCTCGAAGGACTGCGGGCGGACCACGCCGCCGGTCACGACGATCTTCATGCGGGAGCGCACGAGCAGCTCGTTGGCGATGTTGAGGGCGTTGGTGACCACGGTGAGCTGGGCGTCGTCGACGCCGCCGGTGAGCTCGGGGCGCACCGCGAGCGCGCGGGCGACCTCGGTGGTCGTCGTGCCGCCGTTGAGGGCGACGACCATGCCGGGCGAGACCAGGGCGGCCGCGGCCGCGCCGATGCGCTGCTTCTCGGGTGCGTGCTTCGCCGTCTTGTACCGCAGCGGCAGGTCGTAGGAGACGCCGTTGGCGACCGCCCCGCCGCGGGTGCGGGTGATCATCTGCTGCTGCGCCAGCTGGTCGAAGTCGCGGCGGATCGTGGCCTGCGAGACGTCGAGGCGCTCGGCCGCGTCCTCCACGCTGATGCGCCCGCTGTCGGTGAGGATCTCAAGGAGCGCATTCCAGCGCGCGTAGCGGTCCACGAGCCCCTCCCTGCGCGTACGGTGCGAGATGTGTGCACAATAATGCGCGAAACTACGGGTAAACGCAAAGGCAACTGCTCAAACTAACCTCAGGGGTACGGTTGCCAGCCTGCCCGACAGTGCGCAATGATGCGCGAACCCGCCCGGCTTCATGCCACATCGATCAGCGCGAGGACGAGCTACACATGACGCAGACCGTGATCGCCCTCGATGTCGGGGGCACCGGGATCAAGTGTGCGCTGGTCGGCGCCGAGGGCGAGGCTACACACCAGGTCCTGCACGCCGAGCGGCACGCCACCGGCCGCGAGCGGGGGGCCGAGGCGGTCATCGCGACGATCCTCGACATCGCCGAGGGCCTCGCCACCACCGCGCGCGCGAAGGGCCTCGACCCGCGGGCCGCCGGTCTGGCCGTCCCGGGCGTGATCGACGAGCGCAACGGGATCGCCGTCTGGGCCGCCAACCTCGGCTTCCGCGACGTGCCGCTGAAGGCACTGCTGGAGGAGCGGCTGGGTCTGCCCGCCGCGCTGGGCCACGACGTGCGCGCCGGCGGGCTCGCCGAGGCGCGGCTGGGCGCCGGGCGCGGCCACTCGTATGTGCTGGTCATCCCCATCGGCACCGGCATCGCCGCGGCGAACGTCGTGCACGGGCAGGTCTACACGGGCGCGCACGGCGCCGCGGGCGAGATCGGCCACATCGTCGTCCGGCCCGGTGGGCCGATGTGCGGGTGCGGGCAGCGCGGCTGCCTGGAGTCGATCGCCTCCGCGTCGGCCGTCGGTCGCCGGTACGGCGAGCACGCTGGCCGTCCCGCCACCGCCGAGGACGTGGCCCGGCTGGCCGCGGAGGGCGAGCCGGCCGCCGTCGCGGTGTGGCAGGAGACCATCGACGCCCTGGCGGACGGCCTGATGACGGGCATCGCCCTGTTCGACCCGGCGGTCATCGTCCTCGGCGGCGGCCTCGCCGAGGCGGGCGAGGCACTGCTCGCCCCGCTGCGGGCGGGGGTCCACGCCCGCGTCACGTTCCACCGCGAGCCGGAGATCACCCGCGCCGCGCTCGGCGACGAGGCCGGCTGCCTCGGCGCCGCCCTGCTCGCCCTGGACGCACTGCAAGACCAGCGCAACGACAGCACAGGAGGAACGGCATGACGGTGGTGTCCGGCGTACGGGTGATCGCGGGCGACCGCGTCATCGACAACGGCTTCGTCCGGGTCGAGGGCGACCGCATCGCCGAGGTCGGGCAGGCCTTCACCGGCGCGGTCGACGCGACGGCCGGCACGGTCGTGCCCGGGTTCGTCGACATCCACGTCCACGGCGGCGGCGGTGCCACGTTCACCACCGGCGACCCCGAAGCGGCCCGCGTCGCCGCCGCGTACCACCTGAGCCACGGCACCACGACGATGCTGGCGAGCCTCGTCACCTCGCCCCCCGACCTGATGCTGTCCGCCACGAAGGCGTTCGCGCCGCTGGTCGGCGAGGGCGTCCTGGCCGGCGTGCACTTCGAGGGCCCGTACCTGTCGCAGGCGCGGTGCGGCGCGCAGAACCCGGCGCACCTGCGCCACCCGTCGCTGGACGAGCTCAACTCGCTCATCGACGCGGGCGAGGGCGCCGTGCGCATGGTCACCGTCGCCCCCGAGCTGCCCGGCGCCCTGGACGCCATCAAGCTCCTGGTCTCCCGCGGCGTCGTCGCCGCCCTCGGCCACACGGACGCCACCTGGGAGGAGACCCTCGCGGGCGTCGATGCCGGCGCGACGGTCGGCACCCACGTCTTCAACGGCATGCGCCCGCCGCACCACCGCCAGCCCGGGCCGGTCTTCGCCCTCCTCGGCGCCGCGCCGGTCACGTGCGAGTTCGTGGCGGACGGCGTACACCTCCACGACGGCACCCTCGCGTTCGCCGCCTCCGTCACCGGCCCCGCCCGCGCCGCCCTCATCACCGACGCGATGGCCGCCGCCGGCATGCCCGACGGCGAGTACGAGCTGGGCGGCCAGAGCGTCGCCGTCGCCGACGGCGTGGCCCGCCTCACCCGCGACGGCTCGATCGCCGGCAGCACGCTGACGATGGACGCCGCCTTCCGCCGCGCCGCGGGCGCCGGCCTGTCCCTCGTCGACGCCTCCCGGATGGCCTCGGCCACCCCCGCCGCCGCCATCGGCCTCGCCGACGACCTGGGCACCCTACGCCCCGGCCGGCGCGCCGACCTCGTCCTCCTGGACGACGCCCTTCACGTCACCCGCGTCATGCGCTCCGGCGCCTGGGTCGAGTAGGCCTCGAGGAGCACTCCGACGTACGACACCGCGAGCTCTCGGACCGAGAGCTCCGGCATTGCCCCGGCCAGCGCCGCCACCGCCAGATCCACACCCGGAGACCTGCGGCGCCCGAACAACCGGCGCAGATGCTCGACCCCCTCACGGACGCTGGCACCGGCGACGGGATCGTGCGCGATCGCTCCCAGCCGGTCGCCGACCATGTCGGGCGGTGCGCCCTGCATCAGGCGGATCACGTCACTGGCGTCCTTCGGCTTCAGCCGCTCAGGTCGGCCGCACCGCGCATCCGCCAGCCGCTCGGCAATCTTCTGCGCCTTGGCGACGAAGAGCGCCGGCACCCCAGCGACCGACACCGCTCTGACACGCTGGTCGACGTGAGGCTCCAGACTGGCGATCTCGAGAACGCCGTGGTCGGCCACCGCAGCCTCCAGTCCAGGCGTCCGCCGGGCCGCGTTGCGTCCGTGCTCCGGCAGCCGAGCCGACCGGCGTCCCGGACCGGCAAGCGACGCGGGCACAAGCAGATCGACCGGTATCTCCACGGTCGCGTCGCCCATCAAGGTCTGGGTCACCCAGATGCCGGGCTCCCCGCAGAGGCGGAAGCCGGCCGCCGTCATCGCCTCGTCGATCCGCGGATCCGGGCCGAGAAGCCGCGGATCGAGCGCCAGGTCGGCGTCGGACGTGAACGGGGCGACACTGGCGTCGATCTCCGCCGCGCCGGTGCGTGCGTAGATGGCCTGCGCTCCAGCCAGCACAACCGCGGACCTGTGCCCGGCGAGCGCGTCGAGTGCATCCAGCAGCACCCGCCGGGCAGCTACGTACAGCGGCGCATGTTCGATAGCCATAGGGCCACATGGTATCTAGGTTGTCGGCAGGCTGGAAAGCCGCCAGGTTTCCGGGGTGGCGCGCATGACGTCGAGGACGGCGGCAGCCTCCTCCGGCAGGCGTCCGTTGCCGCCGAGGCAGTCCATGACCAACTGGCTCAGCGACACATGCTCGACGCCGTCGAGCGTGCGGGTGCCGGCGAGCTGTGACGTCTCGTCCTCCGCCTCGAGGATCACCACATCGGCACCGCGCTCGGCGGGGAGCAGGCCGCCGAACCGGCGCACCGCCGCGGGATCGCACGCGTAGACGACGAGCTGAACCGGCGCCGCGATCGGCGCGACGGCAACCGCGGCGAACGAGCCGGTCACCACGGCGCGAGGTGCGCCGGGGGCGGACAGGCGCTCGAACAGCGCTCGCGGACCACCCGGAGCGACGAACGATCCGGCGGCGTTGTTCCGCAACAGCCGATAGCCGTCGGCACCGGCCGCGAGCAGCGCCGGCCAATCGACGTCGCGGACGCTGCCGCGCCGGTCACGCTCGATCAACGCCGCCTCCGCCATGGCCTCCAGCAGGGTGGAGACGTAGCCCTTGCTGAGCCCTGCAACGCTCGCGAGTTCGGTCAGCCGGTACGGCGGCACGGTGTCAACGAGGATCCGGACGAGGCGGCGGGCACGCGGCCCGTTGAGGCGGACCGACGTCCGAGGGGCGGGGGCCGGATCCCGGTCCGCGCCTTGCAGCCGCACGTACATCGGCGGGCGCTGGATGGACAGACGGACGTTGCCGGTGAGATCGACATACGAGCATCCGCGCCGGTCGAGCACCTCCCTCGAGCGGGGGCTGATCCACGGCGCGATCACGAGCGTCGCCGCATCACTGTCGAGCCGGGTCGCCTCGCGTGGCGTCAACGACTCGCGGACCGCGACCCGAAGCCGGCCGCCACCGGGAAACGTCCAGACGTCGACGCCGGCCGGCCGCAGGTAAACCGGCAGCAGGTCATGCAGAAGGCGCTGCGCGCACTCCAGGACGTCCGCCGCGAACATGCATCAAGTTTGCCAGATCATCGAGTTTGCTGCTCCTGCAAACTCGATGATCCAGCAAATTTTGGCGAGATCCAGGGCAGCGGGATCGTGTCCCACGGGACCCGTTGCAGGATGCGGTCGAGGACGAGGCCGAGGCAGATGGCGGCGAGGCCGTCGGTGACCCAGTGGAAGCTCAGGTACGTCGTGGTGAAGAGCACGATCGCCGGGGCGCCGTAGCGGATGGCGCGCAGCTGGCCCGGGCGGAGCAGGCCGCCGAGGAGGATGGCCAGGACGCCGTACCAGACGATCGCGTTGACCACGTGCCCGGACGGATACGACATGCCGGTGGGCACGTGGAAGAGGTACTCCGGGTGCACGACCTTGTGGTCGCTCGCGGCGGTCCGGTCGGTCCACACCTTCAGCGGGCCGATCGTCAGGTACGTGATGACGAAACCGCCGATGACCGGCAGCGCGGGGCGCACGGAGTGGGTGCGCCGGCCGACGACCAGCGCGGTCAGCACGGCCAGGGGGGTGAGGACCTGGCCGCCCTGGCCGAGGTAGTTGAAGACGCGGGCGGTCCAGTAGGCCCATGAGGGGCGGTGCGCGTCGACGAGGTCGCGGACGGCGAGGTCGAGTGACAGCAGCGGCGTCCGGAGCGCGAGCGCGACGGTGATCGCGGCGAAGAGTGCCAGAAGCACCAGGTCGAACCATAGGGCCGGGCGCACGTTCCGCATGTCGCAAGACGCTACCCGACAGCGGGAACGGCGCCCGGACCCTGCACAGGACCTTTACACGAGGTTCCTGATGTCCGCCGCGATGCGGTCCATGCGGACGCCGGAGTTGGGGCAGCCGCCGAAGTGGTGCAGGGCGATGACCTTGTTGGTGCGGCGGGAGATGACGGGCGAGCCGGACGAGCCGCCGTCGGTGTCGCAGTAGTACGACATGTCGGTGTCGACGTCGTAGCCGTTGTACGCGGGGTTGGCGACCGCGCAGTTGCCGGAGCGCTCGCTGCTGTCGTACGTGGTGATCACGGTCGGCATGCCGCGCGGGTGCTGCGGGATGTAGAGCTCCTCGCCGCGGACGGGGGCGCGGTCGTCCATCTGGAGGTAGCCGAAGCGCGCGATCGCGTCGAAGTTGCGGACCGTGAAGAGGGTGTAGTCCAGGACGTCGTCGGTGGCGAGGACCTGGTCGGCCATGACCTTGACCGGGCGCAGGGTGGGGCCGCCGCCGCACTGCGCGCACTCATAGTTGAACCACACCTCGGTGTTGCGGGCCTCGCGGGTGGTGGTGAAGCAGTGCGCGTTGGTCATCATGCGGTTCTTCGTGCCGACGCGCCACGCGGTGCACAGCTCGACGCCCTGGATGAGGATGCGCGCGACCGGCTTGGAGTTGGCGTACGCGACGGGGTCGGCCGACTTGTAGCAGGCGGCGTTCTCCTTCTCGTCGCTGTCGCAGATGCTCTCCGTGTGCGGCGCCGCGGCGGCCAGCCGCTCGGCGGCGGCCTGCTCGGCGGGGGTCTGGCCGCGGGCGATCTTGTCCACGCTCAGGCCGAGGCCGGCGAGCTTCGACTTGATGCCCAGCGGGTCGCCGGCCCGCTCGACGCTGACCGTGGCCGACTCCCCCGAGACGGACATCGTCCAGTTGTCCGCGTCGCGCAGCTGGGCCGCGCTGTACCGGTGGACCTCGTCGCCGGTCGCGTCGCTGACCTTGACCGTGTCGCCGGGCTTGAGCTGCAGCCGGGAGAAGTGGACCTTCACGTAGTCGGCGCCGGGGTAGCGGAACGTCGACGCGTCGCCGGTGATCGGCTCGATGACGCCCGACACCGTGGCGGCGGGATTGTCGTGCGCGGGCGCCGCGAACGCGGACGCCGTCGCCGGCTGTCGTGCGGGGACGAACGAGGTCGCGGCCGCGACGCCCGCCCCGGCGAGCGCCACGATGGCGCACGCCCCGGTGACCAGCAAAACCCTACGGCGCATGAGCGCGATCCTCCCGATGGTCCGCATGAAGGAACCGCCCGGACTGTTAGGGGTAAATCGGGCGATCCGCCTCATTCAACGACGGATCCGGTGCGGAGGAGGCGGGAAGTCAGGGAGTTGGGTCGACCGTCCCGCCGGTCTGAGCCAAAAGGTTGCCCAGCCCCACCCGGGTCGCCACCACGATGAGCAGGTCACCGGCGCACAGCACGTAGTTCGGCGGCGGGCTCCAGACGGTCTGCCGCCCGTCGTCGGTGGTGACCGCCAGCACCCGGACCTCGCCGACGTCCTCCGCGGAGCCGACCGGCCCGCCGTCGAGGTCGGAGGCGGCGACCACCGGCACCTCGGCCAGCAGCAGCACCTTGCGGTCGACGGGGATGGTGCCGATCACCTCGCGCTCCAGCAGCGCCGCCGCGAAGGCCGGGGCCGCGAGGAACGACACGCTCCGCGAGGCGGTGATGCCGAACGCCTGCTGCACCCGGTGCGCGAACGCGCCGTCGAAGAGCCGCAGCACGACCCGCAGGTCGGGCTTGAGCTCGCGGCTCTCCAGGGCCGCCTCCAGGTTGGCCTGGTCGTCGGTGGAGACCACGACCAGCGCCCGGCTGGTGTCCACCGACGCGGCGCGCAGCGTCGCGACGCGGCTGGCGTCGCCGACGATGAACGGCACGCCGCGGTCGCGGGCGGACTGCGCGCCCCGGGCGTTCTCGTTGCGGTCGATGACGACGACGGGCACGCCCAGGTCGACGAACGCGTGCATGACGCGGGTGCCGACGTTGCCGAGCCCGACGAGCACGACGTGGTCCGACAGCGGCTCCCGCAGCCGGCCGAGCGCGATGGCCAGCTTCGCGTTGACGATCGTCTCGACGACCGCCGCGGTGATGACCGGCACCAGCGCGATGCTGACCAGGCTCAGCAGGACCGTGACGAGCTTCTCGGGCCAGCGCGCCTCCAGGTCGGGGCCGGCGCCGACGAGCTCGGACAGCAGCGTCACGTAGGCCGCGTCCCACCACGGGACGTCCCTGAAGCTCGCGATGATCGCGGTGCCCGCGGCGAGCAGGCCGGCCATGATCAGTGAGGTCGTCCAGAGCCGGCGGCCGACGAGTCCCTGGTACGCGCGGAACGGGTCGCGCAGCCACCGCCAGCGGCGCCGCCGGTGCACCTGGCGGATGTCGTCCTCACGGGCGACGACGGTGCTGACGGGCTCGCCGGTCGCGACGGCCAGCACGAGGTCCGCGGCGCCCTGGTCGGCGGGGAGCAGCACCGGCTCGCCGTCGCCCTCGGTCACCGCCAGCCCGCAGATCACGTCCTCCGCCCGCACCTCCGGGCGGCGCGCGACGAAGAGGGTGCGGCGCGCGACGCGGACGTGCACCGGGGCGACCTCGCCGAGCGCCTCCGACACGAACGCGGGCGCCGCCATCTGCGCGTCGGACAGGACGCGGAGGTCCGCGAAGTTGCGCCGGACGCTCTGCCCGAGGCGCAGGTTGAACATCCGGATGACGAACCGCAGCCCGGGATTGATCTCCTGGGCCTGCAGCGCCGCGTCGAGGTTGCCGATGTCGTCCTGCTTGACCAGCGCGAGCGCGTCGGCGGTCGCCAGCCCCGCGAGCTCGAACGCGTCCCGGTCGGGGTTCGCGGCCTCGATGACCCGGCCGCCGCGCTCGCGCAGCAGGCGGGCGATGCCGGGCCCGTAGCGCTGGTCGACGCTCGGCAGGATCGCCGTGACGTGCACCCCGTACTGGTGGATCAGCTCCTCGATCAGGCGATACGCGAGGGGATCGTCACCACAGACGACGATGTGTTTCGTGGCCGCGAGCCGAGGGGGGCGGCGCGGATCCGAGAAGGGCTCGACCCACCACGGACGGGTGATCGCCTGAGCGTTGGGAAGGCCGCTGCGGAGCCGGCGCATCAACCATGATTCGGACTCCACAGGGCGATCCTAACGAAGATCACCAACGCCCGGGGGCCCGCTCGATCGACAACTGCCGCGTCACTTTGTCCGGGTTGGTCGTTGAACAGGCGATCGGATTTGTCGACCAGATTGGTTTACGAGGATGAACACGTGGTTTCGCCGGGCGGTCGGCACCGTCGGTGTGGCCGGCGGCATTTTGCTGCTCGGTGCCGGTGCCGCACACGCCGATGACGCCCTGGTGCCCGGCCAGCTGGACGATCTCTTGTCGCCCGCCGGCGGCCCCAACAACCAGTCGCTGCAGCTCGAGGCGCACGGCTCCCGCATCGACACGAGCGCGGACAGCAGCACGCAGGCGGGCCGCCGCACCACCTCGACGCAGATGAGCAGCCCCCGGCTGCCCAGCGTGCTGGACATGATCCCGACCGAGATGCTGGGGCTGCCCCGCGCGACGTCGAGCAAGGTCTCCAACCTGCAGTCGGTGCCGAACCAGCTGCCGGCCGAGGGCTCGGTGGCGGCGCTGCCGCTGGTCGGTTCGCTGCAGCAGTTCGGTCTGCCGGGGGTTTCCGGTGTACCGGTCGCCGCCGGTGACACGCTGCACGGCACGTCGATCGCCGACACCCGCACCGCGTTCCCCGGCGTCCCGGGCGAGGCGACGAGCCTCCCGCTGGGCAACACCGCCGGCGGCGGGCTGCCGCTGGTCGGCGGTCTCGGCGGCGGCACGGGCGGCCTCCCGCTGGTCGGCGGGCTGCCGGTGCAGGGCACGCTCAAGCCCGTCGACGACTTCGCCATCCCGGTCGGCACCGGCGGCAAGCGCTCGGGCAACCAGCGGGTCCAGCGGATCTCGGGCACGGAGGCGGACTCGGGCCTGCCCATCGGCGAGCTCCCGCTCGGCGGCAGCGACGTGCTGAAGAACGACTCGATCACCGGCGTCCCGGTGATCGGCGGCGTCGGCCCGACCCCGGGCGTCAGCACCACCGCGGTCGCGAACCGTCTCGTGCCCACGACCGGCGCGCTGCCGCAGGCCGCGAGCCAGCTGCCGCTCGTCACCGAGAAGACCTACGCGCCGCGGCACGCCTCGGCGTACTCCCCGCGGCACTCCGCCGGCGCTTCCGCCTCGGCCTCGGCCTCGGCGGGTGCTTCGGAGGAGGCGCTGCCGGTGGTCGGCGGGCTGCCGCTGCTCAACGGCATCGCCGGCGGCAACCTCCCGCTGGTCGGCGGGCTGCTCGGCGGCCGCTGACCGTCCTCGCACAAGGAACGGCCGGCGGTCGCCGACCGTCATACAGAAAGGCCGGCGGTCACCCGCCGACCGTCCACATGAGAAGGGCCGGCGGTCATCCGCCGGCCCTTCCTCACTTCCGTAGCGGCGCCCCGGCGTCGTGCAGGTGGCGCAGCGCCTGCGAGTAGGAGTCGACGAACGTCGCCGACAGGTACGGCACGCCGATCTCCGCGCAGTGCCGCTCCACGATCGGCTGCGCCTTGCGCAGGTTCGGGGTCGGCATGTTGGGGAACAGGTGGTGCTCGATCTGGTAGTTCAGGCCGCCGAGCAGCACGTCGACCAGGACCCCGCCGCGCACGTTGCGGGAGGTGAGCACCTGCTTGCGCAGGAAGTCCAGCTCGTCGTCGCCGGTCAGGGTCGGCATGCCCTTGTGGTTCGGCGCGAAGGTCAGCCCCAGGTACAGGCCGAACAGCCCCTGGTGGACCGCGATGAACGCGACCGCGATCCCGGGCGACAGCAGTGCGAAGACGGCCACCAGGTAGGCGGCGAAGTGGCCGTACAGCAGGAAACCCTCGAGCTTGGAGCGCTTGATCCTGCCGATCGCGCGGGCGCTGGACACGTGCAGGTTGAACCCTTCCAGCAGGAGCAGCGGGAAGAACAGCACCGCCTGCCAGCCGCCGATGAGCCGGGCCAGGCCCTTCGCCTCGCTCGCCTGGCGGGTCGACCAGACCAGGATGTCGGGCGCGACGTCGGGGTCGTGCTCCTCGTGGTTGGGGTTGGCGTGGTGGCGGGTGTGCTTGTTCATCCACCAGCCGTAGCTCATCCCGATGCCGAGGTTGCCCACCAGCATGCCGAGGATCTCCGAGATCCGGGACGTGCGGAACACCTGCTTGTGCGCCAGGTCGTGGGCGACCAAGGCCACCTGGGCGAACGCGACGGCGAGCAGCGCGGCGGCCAGCAGCGCCCACCAGGACGAGCCGATGAGGGCGAGTGCGGCCCACCCGCCGGCGTAGAGGGCACCCACCAGGGTGAACCGCAGGGCGTAGTAGCCGGGGCGGCGGTCGAGCAGACCGGCCGCACGGATGTGGCGGGACAGTGTCGTGAAGTCTGAGGTGCGGTCGGCCAGCAGCGTCATGCGTCAAGCCTCGCGATCGCGGGCCTCCGGAACGAGCCGGGCAGCCCCGCTGTTTGTGGTGGTGCTGCCCCTACCCTCAGGCCCCGTTAGGGTTGGAAAGGTGCCAGTGCTCATCGGCTCCTACGCCGACCAGATCTCGTTCTTCGACGACGACTTCAAGCCGTCGGCCCCGCCGATCCGCGCGTCGTCGCCCTCATACCTGGCCGCCTCCGCCGACGGCGGTGTCATCTACACGGTGGCCGAGCTGGACGAGGGTCACGTCGCCGCGTTCCGCCTCGACGGCACCCCGCTGGGCTCGCTGCCGACGGGCGGTGCCTCCCCGTGCCACCTCGCGGTCGCCGGCGGGTTCGTCCTGTCCGCGAACTACCAGGGCGGCAGCGTCTCCGTCTTCGCCCTCGACGCCGGCGGCGGCCTGGCCTCACGCACCGATCTCGTGCAGCACACCGGCAGCAGCGTGAACCCGGACCGGCAGAGCGCGCCGCACGCCCATCAGGTGACCGTGCGCGATTCCCGCGATCCCCGCGATTCCATGGTGTACGTGGTGGACCTCGGCCTCGACGAGATCGTCCACTACCGCCTGACGTCCTCGGGCGTCCTGGAGCGGCAGCGCGCCACGTCCGTCACCCCGCTGGGCAGCGGGCCGCGGCACCTGGTCCTGCACCCCGACGGCCGGGTCTTCGTCGCCAACGAGCTCACCTCGACGGTCGCCGTGCTGGACCGCGGGTTCGAGGTCCTCGACGTCCAGCCGTCGGTGCTGGTCCCGCCCGCGGGCGACAACTTCCCCAGCGAGCTGCTGCTGTCGGCCGACGGCACGCGCCTCTACGTCGCCAACCGGGGCAACGACACCATCACCACGTTCGCCGTGACCGCCGGCGGCCTGTCACCGCTCGACGAGGTCTCCACCGGCGGCACCTGGCCCCGCCACTTCGCCCTGCTCGACGGCGCCCTCGCCGTGGCCAACCAGCACTCGGACACCGTCACGCTGCTGGAGCTGGACCCCGCCACCGGCGTCCCGCAGCCCGGCCGGACGGTCCTGGAGCACCCGTCCCCGAGCATGGTCCTGCACCTGCGCTGACGTCTGCCTCAGGCGCTCGCCTCTTTGACCACCATCGGCGCGGCGTTGAACTCCATGGCGTCGAGGGCGGCCCGCAACCTGGGCAGGTCGCCCTCGGCCAGCTGAAACGACGCCCGGCAGATCTTGTCCACCCACAGCGACACCACCACCGTGCCGCGCATCGGATGGCACGTCACCCGCATGGTGCGGTCGTCTCCCCGCACGTCCTCAAACACGTCGCCCGACTTGGGCAGCGCAACCAGCTCACCCATGTCCTCCATGCTGCGACACTGAACGCTCGTTCTACAAGCCTCCGGACGGCTTCTCCCCCACCGCGTCATCCGCCGCAGCGCCGACCGCACGGTCCCCGGCCGCTCCCTCGCTCGCCACGAGGGCGCATCGCGCCGGATGGAGGCGGGCATCCGCCGCCGCGGGCTGGGTCTCAGGCGGCCTCGGTCAGCGAGGCGTTGCGGGCCTCGAGGACGGCACGGATGTCCTGGGTGCGGTCGGGGTCGGAGGTGGCCGCGGGGTCGGCGCCGGGGCGGGCGGTGTCGGTGGCGCGGGCATTCTTCGTGCGCTGCTGCGGGACGCGGCGCTGCTTGCGGGTGACGGTGGAGGCGGTGATCGCGGACTGGCGGGCGGCGTCGAGCGTGTCGCGCAGCTCGGCCGCCTCCTCGGCGACCCCCGCGGCCTCCTCGGCCAGGGCCTGGGCGGCGACGACCGCCACGTCCGCGGCCTTCACGGCGGCGCGCTCGGCCGCGGCGGCCGCGTCGTACAGGCGGCGGGCGCGGCTCTCGGCGGAGCGGCGCAGCTCGATCTCGCGGGCCTGCAGCTCGTGCAGCGGGTCCCAGCCGGACGCGCCCTTGAACACGGACTCCAGGGCGTCGACGGTGATGTCGCCGCGCTTGAAGGCGGCGAGGGCGGCGCGGGACACCTCGCGCTTGCTCTCCTCGTCCTCGTCGCCGGCGTCGCCGGAGGTGGCCGCTGCGGCCGCGTTCAGGGCCTCCTCGTAGGCCTTCTGCGCCACGTCGAACGTCGTCCAGGCCACCTCGCGGGCCTGCTGCGCGGCGAGGGCGCGGGCCTGGGCCTCGCCGACCTCGAGCTGGGCGCGCTTCGCGGCGGCGGCGGTCGCGGCGGCCTGGCGGATCAGCTCGCCGGCCTCGACGCGGAGGCGGGCGCGCTCGGCGGGGCTGAGGCTGGCGTCGGCCTCGGCGACCTCGGCCCGGCGCTCGGCCCGGTCGATGCGGGCCAGGCTCCAGCGGGACAGGATCGCGGCGAAGAGGATGAACAGCACGATGACGCCCATCAGTGCGGCCCAGACCACGAGGGCGCCGGTGACGGGGTCGAGACCGAGGATGCCTCTGCCGCCGTCGAGGGTCCAGGGCAGGCCCTGACCCGAGGATGACCCGTGCGTGGCGGGTGCGGAAAGAGCCACGGCGCGACCTCCGGCTGTGCGTGTCGCTACAGCGTAAAGGTCATGACCCAGGCAGAGCGACCCATCGAAGGGTGACAATCCAATGAAAACCCGGACACGAATTGTCACGCCCACGCGTAAAAGGGCCGGTCAGCAGGGGTAACCCGGCGACGGACAGTGATGATCACCACGGCGCAGGCGGCCAGTTGTCACCAGAACGTGATCGTGGCTGGTAAATCAGGTGTCCCGCCGGCGGGTGATCGCTAACGTGCCCGCCATGTGCTTGCGTGTCGTGCTTTCGCCGCCCATCCGCTAGCGGGCAGGCGAACGACCCGGAGAAGCGTCACGGCCTCGCGCCGCGGCGCCGGTGACGGCTGCCCGAATCCCCAGCTCTGGCAGCGTCACGACAATTCGGGAGTAAGACATAAATGGGACATAACAGAGGACTGTTCTGTATCGCATTCGCGGGATTGGCCTGGGGTGTCGGCGGGTTTGTCGCCGCCGTTCTGTACGACCACAGCGGACTCGGCCCGATCGCGGTCACGTTCTGGCGGTACCTCGGCGGCATCGCATTGCTCGCGGCCATTCGGCCATTCCAGAAAAACGGACAAAAACCACTTAACAAGCGCCGGCTGGTCCTCAACGGGCTGGGCATGGCGCTCTACCAGACGGCGTACTACGTGGCGATCGACCTCACCGGCGTCGCCGTCGCCACGGTCGTCGTGCTCGGATCGGGGCCGGTGCTGGTCGCGATCGGCGACCGGATCCTCTTCAAGGAGCGCGCCAGCGTCCCGACCGTCGCCCTCGCGGTGACCGGCCTCGTGCTGCTGGTGGGCGTCGACACCGTCGACGCGGCGGGCCTCGCCGTGGCGTTCGTGTCCGCGGCCGGCTACGCCGGCGTCACGCTGCTCAACCGGGCGGGCAAGGAGGACCCGTTCGACTCGGCGCTCGGCGGCTTCGCGGTCGGCACCGTGGTGCTGCTGCCCCTGGCGCTGCTGGAGGGCCTGCTGCCGACCAGGGGCGGGACGGGAGAGACGGTGGCGCTGCTGGCGTTTCTCGGGGCGGTGCCGACCGCCCTCGCCTACGCGCTGTTCTTCGCGGGCCTGACGGTCGTGAGGGCCACGACCGCGGCGGTCGTGGCCCTCGTCGAGCCGCTCGCCGCGGTCGCCCTCGGCGTGCTGGTCCTGCACGAGCCGCTGACGGGCTGGTCAGCGGCAGGTGCCGGACTGTTGTTGCTGTCGGTGGTGATCGGTGGTCAGTTGGAGCGCCGCAGCCGCACGACGGCCGTCACCGCGAACGCCCCCGCCGCCACGGCCGCCGCCAGCCCCCACCACCAGAGGTGGGAGGACTCCCGTTCCGGAGCGGCGGCAGCCGCTGCGGACGCGGGTGGCGGCGACTGTGCGAGGCGCGACGTCACCACCGCCGTGGCGGAGACCGGGTTCGCACCCGGCCCCGTGACCTTGACGGTCCACGTGCCCGGTGAGAGCACCGGGCCCGAGGTGTAGAAGCCACGCCCCTCCGCCGCAGCGTTCAGCTGCAGCGGACCCACCGTCCGGCCGCCGTCCGCCGAGGCGGTCAGCACCAGACGGATGTCGCCCTCGGCGGGGCGGCCGTCCGCACTCAACGCGCGGACGGTCACCCCCTCGGCGCCGTCCCCGGCGACCTCGAGACTGAGGTCGCCGGGGGCGAACGTCAACGCCGCCATCATCAGCAGCGCGAGCACAACCTTCACAGCTTGCCGTTCTTCTTCACCCGGCTCGGGTCCTCGTCGAGCCGGCCCGTGCCCTGCAGGGACTTACCGGTGTTGGCCTTCACACCGGCGTTGCTGGGCGGGGTGCCGCCGAGCCGCAACGTCATCGCGTCCGCGTCGCGGATCAGCGTGTCGCGGACCTCGGCCTCGGGCACCAGCTTGGCGGTCAGCAGGTCACGGAAGGACGCGAGCTCCTTCAGGGCCTTCTTGTCGTTCCCGCTCGCCTCGGCCTTGCGGGCCTTCGCGAGCTGGTCCGACAGCTGGGTGTACGCCTTGCTGGTCAGGCGGCTCGTCGCCTTGAACCGGTCCAGCAGGTTCTGCATGTCCCGGAACGAGGTGGTGACGAAGAACCGGACGGTGCTGGTGGTGGCGTTGCCGGCGTTGTCGGTGCCGACGACGACCAGCTCGTGCAGGCCGAGGTCGAGCTCGTACATCGCCTGCAGGGTGCCGGTCTGGTAGGCGCCGCCGTCCAGCGAGCCGGTGACGGACCTGATCCCGGAGACCGGGTCGATGGCCTGCCAGGTGACGCGGACGTCCTGGCTGTCGCCGTAGAGCTGGCCGTCGGCGAGGCCGGCGACGATGACCGTCGGCGCGGTGCCGTCGATCTTCAGGATCGCCGACTTGAGCGTCTCCGCGTTGCCGGCCGCGTCGGTGGCCTTGTAGAGCAGCTCGTGCTGGCCGTTGCCGGTGACGTTGACCGGCGTCGTGTACGGCGTCCAGGGGCCGCCGTCCAGGGACCACTCCACCTTGGTCACGCCGGAGCCGGCGTCGGTGGCCGCGAGGGTCACCGGGGTGGCCCCGTTGTGCCAGCCGGCGTCGGACGCCGGCGCGAACGCCGCCGTGGTGACCGGCGCGGTCGCGTCGATCTTCACGGTCGCCGTCTGCACGGCGGAGACGTTGCCGGCCTTGTCGGACGCGCGGAACTTGACGCTGTGCGTGCCGTCGCCGCTGACGGCGACCGGGGCGGTGTAGGCCGTCCAGGTGCTGTCGGCGTCGACCTGGTACTCAACCTTGTCGACACCCGAGCCGCCGGCGTTGTCGGTCGCCGCGAGGGTCACGGTGACCGGCCCGGTGTACCAGCCGTTCGACTGCGGACCATCCACAGTGGACGTGGCGACGGGTGCCGTCGTGTCCACCGAGGCGGTGCTGATCCGGAAGTAGTCGAACGACGCCGGCTTCGACGCCTTCTGCCCGGCACCGAGGGTGTACAGGCCCACCTTGGCGTTGGTCGCCACCGCGGCGTTGGTGAGCTTCTCCAGCGCGGTGTAGGTGACGCCGTCCGCCGAGTACGAGGCGGTGTAGACGTTACCGGCCTTGGCCAGCCGCAGGTACCAGACCGCGGCGGTCAGGTTGCTCGCCCCGGGCTGCGGGTTCTGCACGGCGCCGGCGATCTCGCTGCGGAACTCGATGCGCCGCGTGACCGTCTGACCCGCCTGGTTGTCCGCGACGAAGTCGAACTTGACGTAGTTGTCGTCGTCGCCGTAGACGATCAGGCCGCCCTGCTGGTACTGCTCGTTGAACAGCGAGCCGTCGACCTTCGTGTCCAGCGTGAAGTCACCCGTGGGCGCCTTCTGCAGGATGAAGTTGGACGGGTTGGAGTTGTCGGCGCCGTAGATGTCGCCGTTGGGGACGTCGATCTGCAACGCGCCGTTGCTCACCCGGTACTTCGTGGAGTCCTCCCGCAGGATGGCGTTCCACCGGCAGTGGTCCAGAGTGGACCCGGTGAACTCGTCATTCGGGTTGACCGCGCCGGCCGGCTCGTCCGGGACCAGCTGGAAGTAGTCGAAGCTCGCGTTGACGACCGGCGCGGTGGTGCCGCCGTTGAGCGCGAACAGGCCGACCTTCGGGTTGGCGATCCCGGCGAGCGCCGCGGACCGTCCGACCGGGGTGAACGTGGTGCCGTCGGTGGAGTAGGACGCGGTCAGGTTGGTGCCGTCGGAGGCGATCCGCACGTAGTACGTGTCGCCGGGCTGGGCCGGGATCGCGTCGGCGCCCTCGTTGCGCGGGGTGCCGGCGGTCTCACGGATGAACTCGACCTTGCGCGAGTCGGCGTAGAGCAGGTCGACCTTGGCGTAGTTGTCGTCGTCGCCGTAGACGATCAGGCCCGCCTGCTGGTAGTTCGCCGACGTGGCCAGGGTGATCTTCGTGGTGGCCTGCCACGCGCCACTGGGTGCCGGCTGCAGCACCAGGTTGGTCGCGTCGTTGCGGCTGCCGTAGAGGTCACCGGAGGCGGTCGGCAGGATCAGCGAGCCGCCCGCGACGGAGAACGTCTGGTTCTCCCGGACGACCGTCCACTTCGCACGGTCCAGCGTGGACCCGAGGAAGTCGTCGGACTTCGCGCCGAAGCAGGACGTGTTCGGCGCCTCCGCCTTGACGGTGACGCTCTTGTAGCCCTTCGCTCCGCGCGAGTCGGTGACCGTCAGCGTCGCGGTGAAGGTGCCCGGTGCCGTGTAGGTGTGGCTCGCGTTCGCCGTCGTGGCCGAGCCGCCGTCACCGAAGTCCCACGCGTAGGTCAGCGGCGTGTCGCCCTCGGCGTCGGTGGCGGAGCCCGTGAACGCGACGTTGAACGGCGCGGTCCCGGTCGGCGGGGTGGCGGTCGCGGTGACCACCGGCGGCGCGTTGTCCGTCACGCCGCGACCGATGAAGTCGACCCAGTTCACGTTGTAGCCCGCGCCCGATCCGGTGGCGATGAAGTACAGCGGCCCACTGGAGGTGCTCGGGGTGACGTCGAGGGTCAGGTCCACATAGGTCTGCCAGCCACCCGTGCCCGGCACCGCGACGGAGCCCACCACGGGACCGTCGAGCGCGCCGGTGCGGACCTGGATCGTGCCGCCGCTGGCGTTGTTGGAGGCGGCGCGGATCCGCATCTGGGTGATGCCGGTGAGGTTGGCCGGGGCGAAGGAGAACCAGTCGCCCTCCTCGACGAAGCCGATGTTCTGGAAGCCGCCCTGCGGGTCACCGGTCGTCTCGGTGCGCACGCCCGGGTCGCCGCCGGCGGTCGAGCCCGGCACCCGCCCGGTGGCCGCGAAGTACTCGGCCTGCTTGCGCTTCGGCTGCAGCTGCACCAGCGACCGCCCGGTGAGCGGGGCGGCACCGCCGACGCCACCCTTGTCCACATAGGACGCCTCGATGACGGCGAACACGTTCGCGTCGGCGCCGTGCCCGCTGGCCAGGGACGTCTGGATGGTGCCGCTGCAACCGGTCAGCTGGTTGAGCGGGTGGGCGTGCTCGTCGTGGCCCAGCAGGTACTGGACCTGGACCTTCGAGCAGTCGACCGTGCCGTCCTCCGGGTCGGTGACGGTGACGGTGAACGCGACCTGGTCGCCCCACTCGTAGAAGCCGCCGTTGGGCGGCAGCGTGATGGTGACCTTCGGCGCGGTGTTGCCGACGGTGACGGGCACGTTCGCGGTGGCGCTGCGGCCCTCCGAGTCGGTGACCGTCAGCTGGGCGGTGAAGTTGCCGTTGCTCGTGTACGTGTGGACCGGGTTGGCCTCGGTGGACGTGCCGCCGTCGCCGAACGCCCACGCGAACGTGATCTGCTGCCCGTCGGGGTCGCGGGAGCCGGCGCTGGAGAAGTGCACCGCCAGGGGCGCGAGGCCGCTGGTCGGGTCGGCCGCCGCCTGGGCGATCGGGGCCCGGTCACCGGCGGTGTAGTCGATGCGGTAGACGCCGGAGTCGTCGTTGTTGCCGCCGAAGCCGGTGCCCCACTCGATGAGGTAGAGCGAGCCGTCGGGGCCGAACTCCATGTCCATCGGCCGGATCGTGCTCATGCCGGCCAGCAGCTGGTTGATGTCCACAAGGGACTTGCCGTCGGCGCTGACCTGCATCGTGTACAGCTTGTTCTGGTTCCACTCGCCGAAGATCGCCTTGCCGTCGTAGTACGCCGGCCACTTCGTCTCGGAGGTGGAGTCGGCGTTGTAGCGGTAGACGGGGCCGCCCATCGGCGCGCCGCCGCCACCGATCTCCGGGAAGCGCGGGTTGGCGTCGTAGTCGTAGTCGACGGTCGCCGCGATGGCCGGCGGCAGGTTCGTCAGGCCGGTGTTGTTGGGCGAGTTGTTGACCGGTGCGGCGCAGTCGAACGCGGGGCCGGCCGGGCCGGACGGGAACGTCCAGTCGCGGTAGGGCGCGTTCGCGCCGGTGCAGTACGGCCAGCCGTAGTTGCCGGGCTGCCCGACGATGTTCCACTCGACGGTGTTGCCGGGGCCGCGGTTCGGGTTGGGCTGGCCGGCGTCGGGGCCGTAGTCGCCGACGTAGAGCGTGTTGGTCTTCGGGTCGACGCCGATACGGAACGGGTTACGGAAGCCCATCGCGTAGATCTCGGGCCGGGTCTTGGCCGTGCCGGCCGGGAACAGGTTGCCCTGCGGGACCGTGTAGGTGCCGTCGGCCTGCGGCTTGATCCGGATGACCTTGCCGCGCAGGTCGTTGGTGTTGCCGGAGGTGCGCTGCGCGTCGTAGTCCTGCCGGCCGGCCCGCTCGTCGATCGGGGCGTAGCCGTCGGACTCGAACGGGTTCGTGTTGTCGCCGGTCGCGAGGTACAGGTTGCCGGCGCTGTCGAACGTCATGGTCCCGCCGGCGTGGCAGCACGTGTTGCGCTGCGTGTCGACCTGCAGCAGCTGCTTCTCGCTGCTCAGGTCGAGCGTGTCACCGACGGCCGTGAAGCGGCTCAGCACGTTGCGCGGGCCGCCGCCGTTGGGCGCGTAGTACAGGTAGACCCAGTGGTTCTGGGCGAAGCCCGGGTCCAGGGTGATGCCGAGCAGGCCGTCCTCGTTGCCGGTGAACACCGGGATCGTGGCGGCCGTGACGGTGGTGTGGGTGTCGGGCTTGACGATCTGCACCCGGCCGTCCCGCTCGATGTAGAACACGCGACCGTCGGGTGCGATCGCGAGCTCCATCGGGTTGTTGGTGTTGCTGTCCAGCGTGACCTTCTCGAAGCTGCTGGTCAGCGTGGCGCTGCAGTCCGACTTCAGCACGCCCGCGGCGGTCTCGATGCCGCCGAGCAGGTGCGAGAGGAACAGCGGGTCGCTGTAGGACTCCTGGGTGTGGCCGGCGCCGGTGTACCAGGAGCGCCCGCCGTCGTAGTCGCGGCACCACGAGAACGGGTGGTCCGCGCCCATGGCCCCGGTCCCCGGCGTGTAGCTGGTCTCGTCGAGGCTGGCCAGGACGTGCACCTTGCCGCGGGGGTTGGCGCGGAAGTTGTACCACTCGTCGTAGCGGCTCCAGCGGTCCGGCAGGTCCTTTGTGGACGGGTGCGCCGGGTCCTCGACCTTGATGGTCGCCTGCTGCTGCGCCGGGTGGCTGGTGAAGTACGAGCCGACGAGCTCGCCGTACCAGGGCCAGTCGTACTCGGTGTCGCTCGCGGCGTGGACGCCGGCGTAGCCGCCGCCGGCCTTGATGTAGCGCTCGAACGCGGCCTGCTGGGTGGCGTCGAGCACGTCGCCGGTGGTGGACAGCCAGACGACGACCTCGTACTTGGCGAGGTTGGCGTCGGTGAACGCGCCGGCGTCCTCGGTGGTGTCGACGGTGAAGCCGTTGGCGGCACCGAGCTGCTGGATGGCGGTGATGCCGGCGGGGATGGCATCGTGCCGGAACCCGGCGGTCTTGGAGAAGACGAGCACGTCGAACGGTTCGACGGCCTGCGCCTGCGGCACCTGGGGCGCCTGGACGGGGACGGTTTCAGCGGAGGCTGCGGCAGCCGGAATTGTGACGGCCGCGGTCGTGGTCAGGGATAAACAGGCAAGGCTGAATAGCGCGCGTGCCGCGCGCCGGCGTTGGGTGAACACGGAGCTCCTTGTGCGGGGTGGACACAGGTCGCTGCGCGCAACGGTTCGCCGAAACCGCTGCGCGTAATGGGACCGGGGTCATCCCGCCGAGGAGTCGACCGGCCCGTGCGGTGGTTCGTTGTGTTACCTAACAAACTAGCCGCGCAGGGCGTCCCGGGGAAGAGCCACACCATGCCCGGTGCACGCGCCGGTCAACGGACGCAGTCCGGGAAGCCTCGCCAGCCCGGCCGCGGTCGCCTCGTCGGCCGGGGTGTAGACGATGAGCCGCGCCTCGGGCGTCCCCGCGAGCAGCATGCTCTGGGTGGAAAGCCGCAGGTCACCGACGTCCCCGTGGCGGAAGATCTTCAACCGGCTGCCGGGCACCGCCACGTCGTGCGACTGCCACGCCGCAGCGAACGCCGGGCTGGCCGCGGACAGGTCGCGCACGAAATTCTCCCAGGCCGGCTCGCCGATATGCCGGGCGAAGTTGGCCCGCATCGTCGCCGTCATCAACGGCAACTCATCCGCCAGGTTCACGAACGGCATGCAGCATTTCGGCGTCATGTACAAATGCCATAAGGCATTTCGCCCGGTTCCTTTCCGGCGCACGAGATCCGGAAATAGATCGGCGTAGACGGGATTCCAGGCGAGCAGGTCGTACCGTCCGTTGTAGACACAGGCGGGCAGCGTCAGGCTGTCCAGGATCAGCTGCACCTGCGGCTCGAGGGGGCAGCCGGCGGGCTGCGCGGTGAACGCGGGGACGTCGGCCAGCCGGTACAGGTGCTCCCGCTCGGCCTCGTCGAGCCGCAGCGTGCGCGCGATCGCGTCCAGGACCTGCACGCTCGCGTTGATCGGGCGGCCCTGCTCCAGCCACGTGTACCAGGTGACGCCCACCCCGGCGAGCTGCGCCAGCTCCTCCCGGCGCAGCCCCGGTGTCCTGCGCCGCAAGCCCGGCGGCAGGCCCACGTCGGCGGGGCTGATCCTGGCCCGTCGCGAGCGCAGGAACGCGGCCAGCTCGGCGCGGGACGTCGTCATGCCTCCATCTTCGGGCGGTGCCCATCCCGGTGCCAGGTGCTGCCGGTACCAGGATGAGCGGGCTCTCCCCGCCGGCACCGGCGCCGCCGGAGGGTGGCTCCATGACCGTTCTGACCGACAGCCCGCCGGCCACCGCACGGACCGGTGGCGTGCTCCTGGCGACCATCCTCGGCGGGCAGTTCATGGCCGTCCTCGACGTCTCGATCGTCAACGTGGCGGTGCCGTCGATCCGCACCGACCTCGGCGCCTCCGGCGCCGGCCTGCAGCTGGTCGTCGCCGGCTACGCCATCGCCTACGCCGTCCTGCTCGTCACCGGCGCCCGCCTCGGTGGCCGCCACGGCCACGGCCGCACCTTCCGGGCCGGCCTGGCCGGCTTCACCGCCGCGTCGCTGCTGTGCGGCCTCGCCCCGTCGACCGGCACGCTGATCGCCTGCCGCCTGCTGCAGGGGCTCGCGGCCGCCCTGATGGTGCCGCAGGTGTTCAGCATCATCCAGCGCACCTTCGCCGGCCCCGCCCGCACCCGCGCCCTCGGCCTCTACGGCGCCGTCCTCGCCGGCGCGGCCGTCGTCGGCCAGTCCGCCGGCGGCTTCCTCACCGGCGCCGACCTCTTCGGCACCGCCTGGCGTCCCGTCTTCCTGGTCAACGTCCCGATCGGCGTGACCCTGCTCCTGCTCGGCCGCCGCCACCTGCCCACCGACCCCGGCACCGACACCCGCCGCCTGGACCCGCTCGGCGTGCTGGCCCTCGCCGCGGCGGTGTTCACCCTGGTCCTGCCGCTCGTCCTGGGCCACGGGTCCGGCTGGCCGCCGTGGACCTGGGCCAGTCTCGCCCTGAGCGCCGCCCTCTTCGCCGCGTTCGCGCTCGTCCAGCGCCGCAGCCCGGCGCCGCTCATCTCGGGCGTGGTCCTGCGCTCACCGGGCCTGGTGCCGGCGGCCCTGGCCATCCTGGCCGTGATGGCCTCCTACGCCGGCTTCCTCTTCACGCTCGGCCTGCACACCCAGTCGGACCTGGGCTACGGTCCCGCGAAGGCCGGCCTGGTCCTGGTCCCCGCCGCCCTGGCCTTCGGTCTCAGCAGCCTGAACTGGCGCCGCCTCCCGGCGTCCTGGCACCGCCCCGCGATCACCGTGGCCCTGGTCGTCGTCACCGTCACGTACGCCTGGATGGCCTGGACCATCCGCGACGGCCGCCCGCTGGGCGTCGCCTACCTCTCGGTGAGCGCCCTCTACGGCCTGTGCCTGGGCGCCGCCTTCAGCCCGTTGATCGGGGTCGCCCTGACCCACGTCCCGCCGGCGCTCGCCGGCGACGCCAGCGGTGTCGTCGCCACCGTCACCCAGCTCGCCGCCGTCCTGGGCGTCGCCACCTTCGGCAGCGTCTACCTGTCCCTGGTCCCGTCCCCGTCGGCGGCCGCGACCACCGACCTGACCCTCGCCGTCGCCACCCTCGTGGCCACGGCGGCGAGCCTCCTGATCCCCAGACCGTCATCCCCAGACCGTCCCGGTGACGGAAGGCGCGTCAGAAGGGCTGGCGGGTCCACCGCTGGTTGGCGGCGCCGGTGCAGTCCCAGATGATGACCTGGGTGCCGGCGCCGGTGCCGCCGTTGGCGACGTCGAGGCAGCGGCCCGAGTTGGGGTTGACCAGCGTGCCGTCCCCGCGGAAGGTCCACTGCTGGGCGACGGTGCCGTTGCAGGAGTAGAGCTGGACGGCGTTGCCGTTGCCCTTGCCGGCGTTGGCGACGTCGAGGCAGCCGCCGTCGGCGCGGATGCTGCCGTCCGGCCGGATCGTCCAGCGCTGGTTGGTGTTGCGCGAGCCGGCGCGGTCGCAGGCGTCGATGACGGCCTGGTTGTTCTGGCCGGAGCGGTACTCGAGGCACATGCGCGAGCCGGCGCCGACGAGCTGGCCCGTCGTCACCTGCGGCGGTGGCGGCGGGGCGGAGCTGGCCGGCTTCGACGGGGACACCGAGGCGCTCGGCGGCTGGACGGCGGGTGCCGAGGACTTCGACCTGCTCGGCGTCGGGCTCGCCGACCGGGTGCCCGACGGTGTCGCGGACGATGACGCGCCGGCGTCGCGGGTCAGCTCCGGCAGGCCGCCGATGCCCGGGTAGCGCTGCGGGCTGGCGTCGGCGGAGACCGGGGTGCCGTGGTCGCCGCTGCTGACCAGCTGCAGGACGACGGCGGCGGTGACCAGCAGGATCAGGACGGCGACGGCGACGGCACCGACCGGGTACCGGCGCCAGGCGGCGTTCCGGCGGCGGGCGCCGCGGTAGTCGGGGCCGTCGTCGGTGTCGGCGGGGTCGTCGGTGACGATCGCGATGGCCGGCGGCACGTAGTCGGCCACGGTCGGCGAGTCGTCGGGGGCCAGCAGGACCGGCGCCACCCCGACCGGCGGCGCCGCCGGTACAGCGGCATCCTCCGGCTCATCGGCGGCCGGGTCGAGCTCGGCCGGATCGAAGGCGGCCGGGTCCACGAGCGCCGGGGCCTCGGCGGCGGGCTTGACCAGCGCAGCGGGCACAGCGGGCACAGCGGGCACGAGGGGCTCGGCGGGCTCGTCGTCGACCGGCGGCAGCGACTCCGCGGCGCTCGCCCTGAGCTCACCGGCGAGCGTCCCGACGGTCGCCGGGTCGTCCCCCTGTTCAGGATCATCGGTCTCCGGACCGGCCGCGTCAGGAGCGACGGTGTCAGGGGCGGCGGTGTCAGGGGACGGCGCCTCGGAAGACGGGGCCGGAGCGGGTTCGGGCTCGGGTTCGGGCTCGTCGCCCAGGGCGTCCGCGAAGAGGGCGTCGAAGTCCGGCCGGTCGTCCTCGACGGGAGTGACCGGGATCGAGGCGGTCGCGATCGCCGTGGGGCCGCCGCGCCGCTGGCGGGGGATCGCCGCGCCGGCCGGAAACGTCGGCTTCGCCGGGTTGAACGGCTCCGGCAGGAGGGGGACCTTCGCGGTCGCGGAGGCCGTCGGCGGGATGCGATGCCGCGCCGCCCGGTCCACACGCTGTTCCTGCTCGTTGCCGTCTTCAGCGATGGACATACCCGACGTGCTCCTTCCAACGACCATCACTGCCCGCTGCACCGTAGCCTGCGAAAGCAACAACGCGCGACCGGCCGTTCGGCCCCAACAGGAGCGGTCCGTTGCGATTGGCCGGTAAGTTTTCCCGCATGGCTCCTGACGGCTGGGAAACGTTCGCTGCACAGCACGAGGTGTGGGGGCGGGTGACCGACGGCGCGGCCCACCGTGACCGCGCGGTGACGCTCGTGCGCCAGCTCGCCGCGGCGCGCAGACGGTCCGCGGCCGCGCTGCCCGACGACCCGTGGCAGGACGGCGACTTCGCGCTGCGCATGTCGGAGCAGGTGAAGAGCCTCGTCGGCTTCCTGCCGGAGGGCGAGCGGCTCAGCGGCGCCGAGGCGGCCCTGCTGGTGACGACCCCGTTCCTGCACGACGCGCTGTGGGCCGGCATCGCCGCCGCCGAGCGCGGGGTGCACCCGGGCGACCTCGAGCCGTCCCAGGACGCGTCCAGCGACCGGGCCGCGTTCGAGCGGTTCTCCCAGACCTACGCGCAGCCGCACCGCCGCGCCCTCGCCGCGATCCGCGCGGGCCGGCGGGAGGCGGCCGCGGAGCTCGGCTGGTGGCTGCTGCACCGGTGGATCGGCCGGCGGCCCGCCGCGTACCAGCCGGCGACGATCGAGGCGCTGATCAGGGGGCCGGAGGGCCAGACGCAGGACCTGGCGGGCGCGCTGGACGACGAGCCGCAGAAGCGCCTGGCGGAGCTGCTGCGGGCGATCCGCGCCGACCCGGCGTTCCTCAACCGGCACGACCGGCCCGAGGCGCTGGTCTCGCAGGACCGGCACGGCACGCGGGAGCGGCTGGTCGCGTTCCTGCTGACGATCGCCCGCTGGCTGGCGATCGAGGCGACGGTCCTGCCGGAGGTCATCGGCGAGCACCTCGGCATCGGCGACCCGGTCACGCCGGGCCAGGTGATCGAGACGGTGCACGCGGCCCGCTGGGACCTGCGCGGCGCGACGCTGGTGCTCGCCGCCGACTGTGCCCACCCCTCGATCGAGGTGGCGCTGCGCGTCCACATCGAGACGCTCAACCAGCTGCTCGCCGAGGCCCAGCGGGCGGCGGCCCGGGACGACTCCCTGGCCGCGCTGCGGCACCTGCCCAACCGGGCCGCGACCGACGAGGTGCGCCCGGCGGTCGTCGGCGGTGTCCCGGCCTACCAGTCCGCGGGCGTGCGGTTCCGGCTCGCCGAGGACCGGGTGCGGGAGCTGCTGATGGGCGAGCAGCTCTACGGCGACCCTGCCCTGGCGATCCGGGAGCTGTACCAGAACGCCCTCGACGCGTGCCGCTACCGGGAGGCGCGCACCGAGTTCCTGGCCCGCACCACCGCCGCGGCCCCCGACGCGTGGAGCGGCCGGATCCGCTTCGAGCAGGGCGTCGACGAGTCCGGCCGGCCGTTCCTGGACTGCGTGGACAACGGCATCGGCATGGGCGTCCGCGAGCTGAGCGAGGTGTTCTCGCAGGCCGGCGTGCGGCTGGCGGACCTGCCGGAGTTCCTCGAGGAGCAGGCCGAGTGGGCCCGGCTCGACCCGCCGGTGCAGCTGTTCCCCAACAGCCGGTTCGGCATCGGCGTGCTCAGCTACTTCATGCTCGCCGACGAGCTGACCGTCGAGACCTGCCGGATGGGCCGCGACGGGCAGGCCGGCGAGCGGCTGCGGGTGTCGATCGCGGGGCCGGGCAGCCTGTTCCGCATCCAGGACCTGGGGCCGGGCACCGACTCGGGCACGACGGTGCGGCTGCACCTGCGCGACGGCGTGACCGTCGCGTCGGTGGAGGAGCTGCGCAAGCTGCTGTGGGTGGCCGAGTTCGGCACCGACGCGACCGACGGCGTCGAGACCCAGCAGTGGGCGCCCGGGGAGCTGTCGGAGGCGGCGACCGCCCTCGACGACGAGGACGAGGACGAGGAGGGCGTCGGCGTCGGCGTGGTCGCGGCCGAGGGGTCGCGGGTGTGGTGGTGCAAGGGCACCGGCGCGCTGCTCGCCGACGGCCTCTACGCCGGCAAGGAGATCTTCGGCGCGGTGGTCAACCTGAACCGGGACCTCGCGCCGCGGCTGTCGGTCGACCGGACGAAGATCCTGGCGTACCGCGAGGACGACGTCGACCGGCTGCTGTGGGAGGCGGTGCCGGCCCTGACCGCGCCGGGCACGACGCTGCTCGGCTACGAGTGGCTGTGCCGCCTGGCGCCGATCCGGCCGCTGGTCGCGGACCTCATCTTCGAGCAGGCGATCGAGCGCGGCCACGGCAGGTGGGACATGGACGGCGAGACCGTCGACGCGTCCGTCACCGGCTGCTTCGTGGCCAACGACGGGCCGGTCGGCGGCCCCGACGAGCTGGTCGAGTGGCGGCTGACCGCCCTCGCCGCCGGCGGGCGCTACCGCAAGGTGCTCAAGCCGGGCGCGGACTGGAAGCGGGCGCTGCGCTCCCGGCCGTCGGACGCGCTGCTGCTCAGCGTCGACGTCGACGGCACCGGCCCCTGGCTGGACCCGGTCGACATCGTGCCGCTGGTGCACCTGGTGCGGGCGGCGCGCAAGACCGGGCGGAGCGCGCCGGAGATCGCGGCCCGGCTCGACCAGCTGGGCTACGAGCCGTCGGTGGGCGCCGCGCAGGTGGGTGTCGACCCCGACGACCTGGTGTTCACCAGCCGCGACGTCGACGGGACCCGTCCCTGGATGCACCCGGACCAGCCGGTGCATCTCGTACACCTGCTGCGGGCGGCACACAAGACGGGCCGCCCCATCCAGGAGATCGTGGCGAGGCTGCGGCAGCTGGGCTTCGATGTGGACGTCGACGTGGACATGCTGCCGATCGAGCAGTTCGGCCCGAAGGACCTGACGATCGCCAGCCGGGACCTCGACGGCTCGCACCCGTGGCTCGACCCGCGGGAGCCGGTGACGCGGCTGCACATACTGCGCGCCGCGCACAAGGTCGACCTGCCGGCCGACGAGACCGCGGCGCGGCTGGCGCTGCTCGGCTACCCGCTGGAGCCCGGCTGGGAGGCGCTGACCGTCGAGCCCGACGACCTGGTGCTCATCTCCCGCGACCTGGACAGCACGTCACCGTGGCTGGACCTGCACGAGGAGGTGGCGCCGGTGCACGTGCTGCGCGCCGCCGAGCGGACCGGCCGGCCGGTGGCGGAGGTGGTGGCGCGGCTGCGCGCCTTCGGGTTCACGCTCGGGGGCAACCTCGACGCCCTGGAGACCGTGAAGCTGGAGCCGGAGGACCTGCAGCTGGCCAGCCGCGACCTGGACAGCTCGCAGCCGTGGCTGGACCCGGCGCGGCCGGTGCCGCTGATCCACCTGCTGCGCGCGACGGAGGCGACCGGCCGCGACGTCGCCGACGTGGCCACCAGGCTCGCCGCCGTCGGGTACCGCGTCGACGTCGACCCGGACGCGATCCTCATCGACCACCTGGAGCCCGACGACCTGACGATCACCAGCGAGGACCTCGACGGCTCGGACCCGTGGCTGGACCCGATGAAGCCGGTCCCGACGATCCGCATCCTGCGGGCGGCGCAGCGGACCCGGCGCAGCGTGCACGACATCGCGGCCCGGCTGACGTTCCTCGGCTACGCGGTGAGCCTGCACGGCGCGGGCCCGTCGCTGGACCAGGTGGAGCCCGACGACCTGCTGATCACCAGCCGGGACCTGGACGGCTCGCAGCCGTGGCTTGACCTCGACGAGCAGGTGCCGCTGCCGCACCTGCTGCAGGCGGCCCGCCGGGTGCGCCGGCCGGTGCACGAGATCGCGGCGCGGCTGGAGACGCTGGGCTACAACGTCGACGTCGACCTCAGCAGCATCCAGGTCGACTCGGTGAAGCCCAACGACCTCCTCCTCGCCAGCACCGACCTGGACGGCTCCCGCCCGTGGCTGGACGCGAGCCAGCCGGTGCCGCTCAACCATCTCCTCGCCGCGGCGCAGAAGATCCGCAAGCCGATCGAGGACGTGTCGAGCCGCCTGCGCGCGCTGGGTTACTCGGTGCCGGACGTCGACTCCAGGCTTCCGCGGCTGCGCCCCGGCGGCGTGTAGGGGCGGCCACGGCCCGGGGCGGGTTCTACGTGCCGGCTTCCGCGTGCAGCGCCGGGAGGAGTTCGGACCGCGACCAGGTCAGGAACTCCTCCTGGTTGCCGCCGCCGATCTGGACCAGCGCGACGTGGGTGAAGCCGGCGTCGACGTACTTGCGGACCGCCGCGACATGCCGGTCCACGTCGGGGCCGCACGGCACGGCCGCGGCGACGTCGTCCTCCGTCACGAACGCGGCGGCGTCGTCGAACGCGCGCTGGTCCGGCAGCTCGGCGAGGACCGGCCACTGCAGGCCGAACCAGCGCCACTGGTCCAGGGCCCGCTTGCGGCACTCCGACTCGTCGGGCCCGTAGCAGAGCGCGACCTGCCCGTAGGCGGGCCGGCCCGGCAGCCGCAGCGACGCGTCGGGCGTGACGGCGACGGTGCCGTCGAGCGGCTCCGCCAGGTGCATCGACCCGTCGCCGGAGACGGCCAGGACGACCGGCACGCCCTCGTCGGGGCGGTCCCACAGCCGCGCCTCGGGCACGTCGAAGTACGTGCCGCCGTGGTGCACGGTCTCGCCGGCCAGCAGCGGCCTGATGATCTCGATGGCCTCGGCGAGCATCTCGTGCCGCTGGGTGCGGTGCGGCCACGCGCCGGCGATGTGCTCGTTGAGGTTCTCCCCCGAGCCGAGGCCGAGCGTGAAGCGGCCCTGTGACATCGCGCCGACCGTCGCCGCCTGCTGGGCCACGACCGCGGGGTGGTAGCGGCGGGTCGGGCAGGTCACCATGGTCATCAGTTCGAGGTTCTGGGTGGCGTACGCCGCGGCGCCGAGCACCGACCAGGCGAACGGCGAGTGCCCCTGCTCGACGAGCCACGGGTTGAAGTGGTCCGAGACGGCCGCGAAGTCGTACCCCGCCTCCTCCGCGCGCACCGCGTCGTCGACGAGTTCGCTGGGCCCGGTCTGCTCACACATCAGTGTGTAACCGAAGTTGACCATGGCCTCCGGATACCCCGTGTGGCGAGCGTTACGCGCCCAACCATCATTCTTGGAGAATGCCCAGCGCATGGGCGAGAATCAATCGATGTCTCCCTATCTACAGGTGATCCGGCACCCTGTACTCAACCGGGTCCTGCCGGGGCTGGTGCTCTCGGCCCTGGGTGACGGCATGAGCGCGGTCGCCGTCGGGTGGCTGGCGCTGCAGCTGGCGCCCGCGGACGCGCGGGGACTGTGGGTCGGGCTCGCCGTCGCCGCGTTCACGCTGCCCGGCGCCGTCGGCACGGTCGTGTTCGCGCCACTGCTGCGCAACCGTGGTGCCGCGCTGCTCGTCGCGTGGGACGGCGCCCTGCGGGCGGCGCTGCTGGGCACCGTCGCGCTGTTGTCCACCTGCGGCGGGCTGTCGATCGGCCGGTACATGACGCTGCTCGCCCTGTCCGCGCTGCTGTCGGCGTGGGGCTCGGCCGGGCGGTACGCCGTGATCGCGCAGGTCCTGCCGGCCCCGCTGCACCTGCCGGCGAACGCGCTGCTCACCGCCATCGTGGAGGCCTCGACGGTGGCCGGGCCGGCGATCGCCGGGCTGCTGATCGCCTTCCTCGGCGCGCCGGCGGTCCTCGCGGTCGACGCCGCCACGTTCGCCGTCCTGGCCGTGTCGTTCCTGCAGATCAAGGCCGACACGCCGGGCGCCGAGGCGGCCGGTCGGACGGCGGACGGACGCAGCGAGGGCTTCGCGGCGATCCGCCGGGATCCCCGCCTGCGCGGGCCGATGGTGCTGACGTTCTGGTTCTTCCTGCTGTTCGGCCCGCTGCCGGTCGCGATGCCGCTGTTCGTGTCCTCCGTGGACGAGATCGGGCTGGTGTACATGGCGTTCGGCGTCGGCGCGGTCATCGGCGCCGTCGTCACCGGCCACCTGCGGCGGCTGGCGCTGTGGCCGGTCATGATCGGCGTGGTGATCGCCTTCGGCCTGCTGCTCATGCCGCTCGGCCTCCCGCTCCCGTTGTGGGGACACATGATCGCGCTCGGGCTGGCCGGGCTCGTGTGGGCGCCGTACCCGACGACCAGCATGTCCCTGGTCCAGCGCACGGTGCCGGCCGGGCGGCTGCCGCCGGTGCTGGCGGCCCGCGGGGCGGTGCTCGTCGTGGCCACGCCCCTCGGCACGCTGCTGGGCGCCCCGCTGGTGCAGGCCGTCGGGGCACCGGCCACGTTCGCCGCCTGCGGCGCGGCGACCACGGCGGTGGGCCTGCTCGCGCTCGCCACGCTGCTGCGGGGGCGGCGGCGGTTACGCGACGTCGTCCAGCACGTTGCGGTAGGAGCACAGCCGCCGGGTGTACTCGCGGAGCACGTCGATCGCCTCGTCGAGGTCCTCGGTCAGCACGTCGGGCAGGTCGATGAGCAGCCGCCGGCCGTCGACCGTGCCGTAGCCGCTGACCTCGAACGCGCCCTCCCGCACCCATAGGTCGACGCCGAGGTCGACGGTGGTCCGGTCGTACCGCAGCACCACGCCGACCAGGGCGAACGGCGCCTCACCGGGTCCGATGCGACCGATCAGCTCCCAGTGCATGGGGCCGTGCGTGGCGGCGACCTGCTGCCCGTACCGCTGGAAATCCTCACAGGCGTCGTTGAGCGCACCGAGCAGTGTGGCGGCCCCACCCGACCTCGCGTCCATGATCATCCTCCTGCTGCGCGATAGGCGGCGCCCACCCCGGTCGGGGTGGTGCCGTTGCTGTAGAGACCGGTGTCGCCCGCTTTCGAGCTGTACAGGATGAACCAGGCATACCGTTCGACGAACGACAGTCCTTCGAGCATCGCCGTGGAGCTCTTCACGAAGCTGACCTGCTGGTCCACGGTCGGGTAGACGGTGCCGTTCTCGAACCGCATCAGCGCGTACTCGGTCAGCCAGATGGGCAGCTTGTACCGGTTGTACACGTTCTGCAGGTAGCGCTTGAGCTGGTTCGGCGCGTCCGGTCCGAAGTCGCCGCCGTACCAGTGCAGCGTGATGAAGTCGACCCGGTAGCCGCGCTGCTTCGCCCCGCTCATGAAGCGGTCGAGCCAGCCGCCGGGGGTGTCGCCGCCGTACGCGACGGACGGGCTGCCGAGCCGCAGGCCGGACGCCTGCAGCTTCGGCCACAGGTCGAGGACCTGCTCGGGGCTCATGTTCGACTGCTCTTTGAGGTCGGGCTCGTTGAACCCGAGCAGCACCTTGCCGTTCTGCTTGGCCTTGGCGACGTCGGCGTCGACGTTCGCGGTGCCCCACACCATCGGCACGAACTCGACGCCGCTGGTCGCGCCGAAGCTCGGCGCCGGCGACCAGTTGTAGTACCAGCCGGCCTTCATGTCCTTGACGGCCGCCTGGTTGAAGTTGACCTTGCCGTTGGTGCTGATGCCCTTCTTCGGGCTCTTCACCGCCGGCGGCAGCGCTTGTTTCGAGGGGGTCGCGCTCGACGGTGGAGCGCTGCTCGGACTTTGTACGGCGGGGCTCGCGCTCTGGCTCTGCTGTGCGGACGGCGACTCCCCCGGCTGGGACACGACCGCAGGCTTCTGCTCGCCGCTGGTGGCCACGTAGACGGCGCCGGCCGCCCCCGCGATCGCGACGGTCGCGGCGACGCCCGCCAGGGCCGGCTTCGCGGCGCCGAACCAGCCCAGGATCAGCCCCTTGATCCCTTTGACGCCGATCGCCCCGGTCGCCAGGGCGCCGGTCTTCGCCGCCGCCGCGCTGAACACGAACGGGACCGGCACCAGCGAGATCCCGGCGAGGAGGCGCTCCGCGGCGACCATGTCGGTCCACGCCCGGTCGCACCGCTGGCACTCGCGGGTGTGGCGGGCCAGCCGCTTGCGCCACAGCGCGCTCGGCCGCCCGTCCCAGCTGGTCACGATCGCCTGCAGCTCCGGGCAGCGGGGCCGCACGGCCAGCGCCCGCACGACCGCGCGGGCCGCGTCGAGCTGCGCCTTCATCCGCTGGATCCGCACCGCCGCGTGCTGCCTGGTGATGTGCAGCGCCTCGACGACCTCGTCGCGCTCCAGCTGCCCGGCGGCCTCCAGCCACCACAGCGACAGCAGCTCCCGGTCGTCGTGGTCGAGCCACCGGGTCGCCTCGGCGACCTCCTGGCGCTGCCCCGACAGGCGCAGCCTGGTGATCGCGAGGTCGGCGAAGTCGGCGCCCGGGTCCGCGGTGTCGGTCGGGTCGGCCCAGTCACCGACCAGCGGCGCCTGCGTCTGCTTCCGGTGCCGGTCCCTGACCTGGTGCATCGCGATGGCGACGGCCCACGACCGGAAGCTCTCCGGCTCGCGCAGTCGCGGCAGCCCGTCGACGATCCGGAGCATGGTCTCCTGCACCACGTCGTCGACGTCGGCGTGCCCCTGCAACGCCCGCCCGACGATGTTGTAGATCAGCGGCAGGTACTCGGCGACCAGGGCGTCAAGCGCCCGCTGGTCACCGTCCCGCGCCGCGATCACCGTGGCCGTGCCCATCCGCATCCTCCTGTCGAACTATTCAGGAGACGAAGCGGCTCAGGGTCAATAACGCTTTCTCTCCGACTTTTTCCAGGTCACGTTGGGCTTCTTTCCCGCTACGTTCGGTCCCCGTTCGGCTTCACCGGCGCGCTGCCTTCGCGACCGGCGTGGCGGGTGGGGCAGAATGCAGGATCGTGACGACCTCCATTCAGGCGCGGATCGCCGAAGAGCTCGGTGTCAGGGAGCGGCAGGTGGCCGCCGCGGTCGAGCTGCTCGACGGCGGCGCGACCGTGCCCTTCATCGCCCGGTATCGCAAAGAAGCGACCGAGATGCTCGACGACACCCAGCTGCGCACCCTGGAGGAGCGGCTGCGCTACCTCCGGGAGATGGAGGAGCGCCGGACGGCGATCATCGAGTCGATCCGCACCCAGGGCAAGCTCGACGACGCCCTGCTGGCGCAGATCATGGCCGCGGACTCCAAGGCCAGGCTCGAGGACATCTACCTGCCGTACAAGCCGAAGCGGCGGACCAAGGCGATGATCGCCCGCGAGGCCGGCCTGGAGCCGCTCGCCGACGGGCTGCTCGCCGACCCCACCGTCGAGCCGCTCGCCGCCGCCGCGGTCTTCGTCGACGCCGACAAAGGCGTCGCCGACGCCGCCGCGGCCCTCGACGGGGCGCGGGCGATCCTGGTCGAGCGCTTCTCCGAGGACGCCGACCTCATCGGCTCGCTGCGCGAGACGATGTGGGGGCAGGGCCGCCTCGTGTCGAAGATGCGCGACGGCAAGGAGGCCGACGGGGCGAAGTTCTCCGACTACTTCGACTTCAGCGAGCCCTTCACCAAGCTGCCCTCGCACCGCATCCTCGCCATGTTCCGCGGCGAGAAGGAGGAGATGCTGGACCTGGTGCTGGAGCCCACCCAGGATCCCGATCTCCCATCGCTGTACGAGCCGACGATCGCCTCGAAGTTCGGCATCCGCGACGAGGGCCGGGCCGGCGACAAGTGGCTCAACGACACGGTCCGCTGGGCCTGGCGCACCCGCATCCTCGTCCACCTCGGGATCGACCTGCGGATGCGGCTGTGGCAGGCGGCCGAGGAGGAGGCGGTCCGGGTCTTCGCCGCCAACCTCCGCGACCTGCTGCTCGCCGCGCCGGCCGGCACCCGCGCCACGATGGGCCTCGACCCGGGCTTCCGCACCGGCGTGAAGGTCGCCGTCGTCGACGCCACCGGCAAGGTCGTCGACACGCACACGATCTACCCGCACGTGCCGCAGAACAAGTGGAACGAGTCGCTCGCGATCCTCGCCGCCCTCTGCCAGAAGCACGACGTCCAGCTGATCTCGATCGGCAACGGCACCGCCTCCCGCGAGACCGACAAGCTCGCCGCCGACCTGGTCAAGCAGTTCCCGCAGCTCAACGTCACCAAGGTGATGGTCTCCGAGGCCGGCGCGTCGGTGTATTCGGCGTCGGCCTTCGCCGCGCAGGAGCTGCCCGGCATGGACGTGTCGCTGCGCGGCGCCGTCTCCATCGCCCGCCGCCTGCAGGACCCCCTCGCCGAGCTGGTGAAGATCGACCCCAAGTCCATCGGCGTCGGGCAGTACCAGCACGACCTGTCCGAGTCGAAGCTGTCCCGCTCCCTCGACGCGGTGGTCGAGGACTGCGTCAACGGCGTCGGTGTCGACGTCAACACGGCCTCCGCGCCCCTGCTGACCCGCGTCTCGGGCATCGGCGGCAGCCTGGCCGACGCGATCGTCGCGCACCGCGACGCGAACGGGCCCTTCCGCTCCCGCAAGTCCCTCAAGGACGTGGCCCGGCTCGGCCCGAAGGCGTTCGAGCAGTGCGCGGGCTTCCTGCGCATCCCCGACGGCGACGACCCCCTGGACTCCTCCAGCGTCCACCCCGAGGCGTATCCGGTGGTCCGCCGCATCCTGGCCGCGACCGGCACCGACATGAAGGCCCTCATCGGCAACGGCACGGCCCTGGCCCGATTGAAGCCGGCCGACTTCGTCGACGACACCTTCGGCCTGCCGACCGTCACCGACATCCTCAAGGAGCTGGAGAAGCCGGGCCGCGACCCCCGCCCCGCCTTCAAGACCGCCACCTTCGCCGACGGCGTCGAGAAGATCTCCGACCTCACCCCCGGCATGCTGCTGGAAGGCGTGGTCACCAACGTGGCGGCCTTCGGCGCCTTCGTCGACGTCGGCGTCCACCAGGACGGCCTGGTCCACGTGTCGGCCCTGTCCTACACGTTCGTGAAGGACCCCCGCGAGGTCGTCAAGCCCGGCGACATCGTGCGCGTCAAGGTCCTCGACGTCGACATCCCCCGCAAGCGCATCTCCCTCACCCTGCGCCTCGACGACGAGGCCCAGCAGTCCGGCGCCCCCGGCGGCGGCCCTTCCGGCGGCCAGCGCGGCGCGGGAGCACCCGGCGGCCGCGGCGGCCAGGGCGGCGGCGGACCCGGCGGCTCGGGCGGCGGCCGCGGCTCGGGCGGCGCGGG